>NZ_WVHO01000009.1:2500-707444 GCF_009834805.1 Saccharibacter sp. 17.LH.SD | reverse complement strand
GATGAGTGACATCCGTATTAACGCGCAGCTTAATCTTGTTCTTCCCATTGGTGAGGACACTATCGTGCATAGCGCGCCACTCTCACGCGATGTATTTGATTTGAATTGGCGGCTTTTTGCGAAAACTTGGTCGCTGCTTGAAGGCGATGAAATTGGCGTAACGGCCGCCCCAGCCGTGGCTGCAAAGGCGCTCAAGCAAGCAGACCAAGAGAGCGGTGACCAAGAAGCGTCTAAAGCGAGCGCCCTCTTTGCTGAGATTAAACGCACGGCCAATTTTATTCGCCCTTCACAAGAAGGCTATATCCCCGTTCCTCTCGCCTCCGCCATCAATAAAGGCTGGATTGATGAGGATGATCTCGACGAGGTTCTCAACGGCCTTGTTTTTTTTACGCTCGCCTCGCGGGTTCTGCCCAAACAACGAAAAAGCTTCATTTTTCGCTTTCTGCCTGTGTTGCGCGGTGCGGAAATGACCTCATTGAACGCTACGGAATTTGCCGGTTCTTTGCAGAAGTCAACAACAAACGCGCCTTCTGGCGAGACGGCGGCGGCATAATCGCTGATCTCTTCGACTGGATGGCCCACATAGCGCCTCTGGACTGGATTGACAGCCTACAGCGCTTTGAACGCCTCAAAAGCGAGAGAGAAAGGATTTTCGGAGATGCCTGAATCCATTTGGACGATTGGCGTTGAGGATGAGGAATTTCAAAATTACCTCAATAGCGTTCGAGACTATAACGAACTCCTCAAAGAAAGTGCCGCTCTCCTTCAAAGCGCGACCACGCTGACAAGCGGGAAAGATGATGGGCAGCAGCGTGTCAGCACACAAAGCCGCCTGCTCGTTATCACTCAACAGCTTAACGCCGCTAATGATAAGGGCAATTTAAGCGAGCGCGAACGTAACCGCTTACTCCGCGAGCAAGAGCTGCTGCTGCGGAAAAACTCCACCCATCAAAATGATATGATTGGGCAGGCCAAAAACTTCGCCCGCTCACCCGTCGGGAAGGCAACATTACTGGGAGGAATCTCTGGGATCGGTAAAGGTCTCATGTCGATGCTCAATTTGGCGCATCGCTTGACACAATCAGGGAGTGACATTCGGACCAACGCACGCATCACGGGAGTGACGCCGGGCCAATTGCTCGCCTGGCAATCAACCTTCAAATCCTACGGCGGATTCAATAATACTCTCGCCCTGGCCAGCCAATCGCTGACTGATCCCGAAGCAAGAGGAAAACTTCTTAATTTAGGCGTTAGAGGAGAAACGATTAATCGCGGAAACGTCACTGAAATTGGTCGTGAAGCGCTCGCCCGAGAAGCGGAATTATCTCAAAAATACGGGAAAAATCTCACGCCTGTTCTTAATGGTATGCAGTTAGGCAATCTTGCAGAAGACGCCGCCAATTTCCCACGTCTTCAAGCTCAAGAACGATCCACTCTTCTTGAGAGTGAAAAACGGAATGAAACAAGATTAAAGCTTCCGGACAGCACTCTAAAAACATTTAATGATGCCCAGCGCACAAGTGACGTATGGCAGGCTACACGGCAAAAAGACCTCTTCCTGGCGACAGAGAAGACGATCGGCACCATGAGCCAGGTCTCCAACGAGGCGGCTGGTAAGTTGGACGATGCTGCTACGAAGCTGATGCAAGTCGCTAATCAGCTCGGCCCGGGCGGTATGCTGGCAGTGGGAGGCGCGGCTCTCCTTGCCCCAACTCTTATTTCTCTCATCCCTGTTGCCTTGGGGGCTGTTTTTGCGGGGGGCACGGTAACCGCCGTTATTGGCGGCGTTCTCGCTGCTTTAGGGGTCGGGGCCGCCGCCTATGCCGCGTATAAAAGTGGCTTATTTAGTAAGCTTTGGTCCTTTTTTACAGGCGATGATGACCCGCCGTCTAAAAAGGATGACCAGCCAGGGAAAGAGCAGAAACAACTTAACGCCCATTACCAAGACAGTACGGGGTCATGGTCGACAGATGATATGAAGAAGCTTCATGAATGCCTCTGCCCCCCACGCCCTCCCACATGTTGTTGCTCATCCTCAAAAGCCTCTCATGCAGACCAAAAGCAACAGAACAACGCGACCAATGGAGGTGGAGGGAATTCTCCTTCTCCCACAACACTGACCCAAACCCGTTATGATGCTCCCCCGCCTCCCTCCCTCACGGGATCAGAGCAGAACGATAATGGCCAGGGACAGCAAGAGAACATCTCTGATGATCTCCTCGCCGGCGCTGTTGCTATGCAGGAAAGTGGCGGGAACTCGAACGCTATTGGCCCGATGACCCGCTATGGCCGCGCAAAAGGGTTAATGCAGCTTATAGACGCGACCGCCCGTGCGCATGGCGTCACAAATCCTTTTGATGCCTGGCAGTCATGGAATGCCGGGATGGCCGAATTGAAATCCTTACGTAAGCATTATCACGGGGATCTAGAAAAAACAGAAGCCGCCTATAATTGGGGCCGCGGCAATCTTGATGACGACATCAGGAGAAACGGCGATCATTGGCGGGATTATCTGCATAAAGAAACGCGGGATTATATCGCGCACGTGACGAATAATATCAGAACGCATCATGTCGTTCGGATTGATAATCGTACCGGTATGAGTGTGTCCGTCTCATCCCGTCAAAACTCCACCGGAGCAGTCGCATGAGCCTCTCAAGCATTCTTGATAACGTTGGGCGCACCACGTTTAAGCTCGGCTATCAAATCAGCCCGCTGATCCTCACCGGAGGCGTGGCTGAAAAGATGGGCGGGGCGGTGCCAATCATCGTCTATACCCAAGCCGTCGCCCTGCTCAATGGGTTGGTCGCCGGGGGAATCAGCGGCAAGCTGGAAGGCTATGACCTGGATTCCATGTGGTGCCATTGGTCGCCTATGAGTGGTGCAACCCTCGTCGATAACAGCATCGCCGAATATCCTTACGCCAACCAGTCCGTGGCGGCGAATGCGATGGTGGTCAACCCGCTCACCCTCTCCATGCAGATGATTTGTCCGCCTTCTGGCGCGGGAGCAATGGCGACCAAGCTGGCCACATTGCAATCGCTGCAAGTGATTTTGAACAAACACGCCCAGCTTGGCGGTGCCTATATCGTGATCACACCGGGGCAGGTCTATACCGGTATGCTCCTGACCCGCGTCTCGGACACAACCCCCAACCCAACCGCAGCGGCGGCTAGTCAATTCCAATTCGACTTCACCCGCCCGCTCACCCAGAAAAGCGAAAATGTCCAAAAGCAAAGTACGCTAATGAAGAAACTCAGCGGCGGCATGCCCGGCCTAGGCTTTGTGGGGAGTGGGAACCCGCTGGAAAGTGTTTTTAATGGGATAGGACTCTTTAATGGCTGATCTTTTTACCTTCCAACCCGACCCGCAAAGCCTCCCACCCTTCCAATTTCAAACCAGCTTTGCGGAAGGGTTGCGGAGCTTGTCTTTTTATTGGAATGCCGCAGGCGAGCGCTGGTATATGAACATCCAAGACAGCACCGGCACCACCCTGCTCTACGCCCCCCTTATCGCTTCCCCCGTGGGTTATGACATTAACCTGATCCGCTCCATCTCAAGCTCTTCTCTGATCTATCGCGAAGCTAATCAGGTCTTTGAGGTGACGGTGTAGGAGAAGCCATCATGAGCAAAGGAAGCTCTCCTTCTACTGATCTGTCTCGAATGCTTTTTTGAATTAAATTGAGACCATCGACTGACATGGGAATTGAATATTCCAATGAACCCTCGTACACCTCAGGACAGTCACCCCATGAACGTAACAAGGGCGAGCACGAAAATGGTTCTCGATATTAGAGGAGGCTTGAAAAACACCAGGCTAAGCTCCAACCCCTATGTTGTGTTTGAAGAGTTGGTTTCCAATGCTATTGATGCCTTCTTAATCAGGGAGAATTTTTCTACCTCACCCCTGGATATGAAAATTATTCTTGAGGTAGATTTTTACAATGACGATTTGTCAATAGATGATAAATCCCTTACTGCGAAGATATCATGTCAGGATAATGGATGTGGCTTTGGGCCAGACCAACTTGATGCTTTCTTAACAAAAGACACCTCGTATAAAGACGACTTGAACATAACAGGTATTGGGCAGTGCAGAGGAGCGGGAAGAATGCAATTCTTCCATTATTTCTCTCAAGTATCTGTAAAGAGCGTTTATCAAGACGCCAATGAAGCATTCGAGGTAGAAATGCTTTATAATCATCCAGAAAAGCTCATAAAAAGAGAGAGTTTCACAAAAATCCACCTATCTCCCCCAGTGAAGGTAGGAACCCTTATTTCTATGGATGGTTTAAGGAAAGCAGCGCGGGAACGTCTCTATCAGGGAACTACCCTCAAAGAAAAATTCTCTGCTCTACAACTAAAAAATGAAATACTTATTTCTCAAATCCAAAGATTGATTACTCTCAAAGAGAAAATAGGAAATTTTTCCATTGACATTATATGCAAAGAGAACGCTTCTTTTACGAAAGAAGAGATAAATCATAATGATTTACCTGCATTAGCAGATGAAGAATCAATTTCAATTCAAGAGCTCGATCCTAGAACAGGACAACCCCTTCCCGGAAATTATCAGGCTTTCCAAATTTCTCATTATCGCTTAGATGCTAAAACATATAATCTACCCCAAAATATTATTGCGTTCTGTGCTAAATCATCTCCCGTGAAAAATATTACAACAAGGTATCTTCGTACAAAGAAAGAACAAACACAGCCACAAGATGGATTTTATCATATTATTTTAATCGAAAGTCCGTATCTAGATGCGCATGTTAATGTGCAAAGAGACGATTTTATTAATATTCCTGAAGATATACCAAACGAAGATATGTTTATGACAGGAAATATATCTTATAACGGTATTTATGATAATGTAGATGATATAATATATAAAAAAATATCTTCTGCAGATTGGAATAGAGATGACGTCCTTAAAGAAATAAACCAATCATACTCTATTAGTAAACAGATGATTGATGATGTAAAAATTCATATTCGTACAGGAGATACCGCAGGAACCCTGGCAACTCGTGTTCTAAAAAAATATCAAGAACAAAACATTAAAAATACCGAAGAGATACTTTCCCTAAAAGAAGAGATAAAAAAACTCTCTCCAAATGATGCTAATTTTAGAGAAAAACTCGAACATTTATCGTGGAAACAAACGTCTTCTTTAAAGACTCTTGATATTGTTAGCTTAACACAACTTGTCGTATGGCGTAGCACGATCATTGATGTTCTTAGACAAGTTTGCAACCGAGAGCTAAATTTACAGAACAATGGAACAAGACGGAATGATGAGGCATTTATTCATAATATTCTTTTCCCTATGAGAACAGATAGTCTTAAAGAAAAAAATCATGACATATGGATACTCGGAGAAGAATATTTATACTTCGACTACATATCATCTGACTTGCCACTATCGAAAATAAAGTGGAAAGGTAGGGATAATTTATTTAATTCAAATTTAGATAATGATTCTAGGCTGATCTTAAAAAATCGTGCTGAGGCTAATAAATATAAACGGCCTGATATCGCTATATTTAGCGACGAAGGTTCAGTCATCATCATCGAGCTGAAAGCCCCAGGAGTTTCGTTAGATGACCATCAACAAGAACTTTATTTTTATGCTCTTGCCCTTGCTTCCCACTCACAAGGAAAGTTAAAGAAGTTCTATGCCTATCTCATTGGAGATACTATTAATCCAGATTCAATTGATGGGAGTGTTTTTACACCCTTCCCAACGGGGAATGGGTTCTTCCGTTCGGCCGCATTAAAAGATTCAAGAACACAAGCAAATCTTGGCTCTCTATATCAAGAAATACTTTTATATGATGATGTTATTGATAAAGCTGAAAAGCGCATAAAAATTTATCGCGATAAGCTAGGCCTCTCTACCTCTATCGATAAAGGCGTCGTTTAATTATAAGAAAGACCGCCCAAAAGAAGGGGTAGCTTCTCTCTATTCAAAACAACAGCGCCTTAGGGCGCTTTTTTTGTGACCGGCTCCTCAGCTTCCAGGCCTTTTTGAATCAAGCGGCGGATCGCTTCGGCACGATTGATGCCATGCTCAGCAGCCCAAGCATCAATACGCTGCGTTTCTTCTTCAGTAACACGCGCTGCAATGTGGGTGATTTAGAACATAAGGTGAATGCTGAGCATAAGCCTGATGGTTCTGAGGTTATCCGTGAGCAAGTCCGCATTACCTCGCAGGGAATGAAAAAACTGGCTCATCTTCTTTATCAAGGGGAAAAAGGAGCCGCAGCATGACCCAGGCAGAGACGGAAAAGATGCTCAATAAAGCGATGATGGACCTTCAGGACCTCACGCAAATCCTCAATCTGATGGCGGGCGATGGCGCAACACCGTTGGGCGGTTCGATCAAGTGGCTTATCCCTCACTTTGAGGAGGTCGCCAACACGATAGACAAGGTGAATATGAAGCTTTATCTCCACGAGAAACAAGCTGCCTAACCCTATAAAGGAGCCGCCCCCAGAAGGGGCGGTTCCGCTTTAGTTGTAGCTCAATATGTAATCAACATAATAAACATATTTACCAGGAACCGGTGCTGGGGGCGGCAACTTAGCGCTACAGCCTCCTCCATCTTGCCAGAACTCAAGTGCCATGGGGCCAAAGTCTTTCCCCCCTTTTTCTTTCACAATTTGACAGTTTTTAGGGTAATAATAGTTATCAGGACCTTTGACGCTATCACAATAAGCGTCCACTCTTCCTTCTCTGTCTTCTTCTTGGGCGTCTTGGGGATATTGTGGCCTTACATAGAGGCATTCAGGCCCAGTATGTGGCGGCTCTACGGGGGCTTCAGGTATCTTTTCCATCCGGTAAGGATTCAACGGAACGATGTGCCTAATATTGCTCATGTCGTAAGGTCTTGAATAATCAATGAGCTTATAACCAGCAGGAATATATAAACATCTGTAATCTGCGATGGTTGTTCCTTCCTGCTGCTCCGCCGCTTCCTCAAAGAGAGGAATTTTCTGGCGAGCATAGGCATTACAGCTTGCTAAGGTGTTCTTCATGGGGGCCTTAGCGAGATCATTATCCGTGAGATAGCCTGACCGATTGCTTGACCTCACAATTTTCTGAAATGCCCAGGCGACCTCTGAATTTACCCCAGGGGCTTCAGCAACTGGCTCTGTACTCGCACCCGCTGGGATGATATGTCTTTCATAGGTCGTTGGCGTACCCGTGCTCGTGGGTAAGCTTGCGATTGTCACAAATACTAATGCGACAGTTCCTGCACTCATGTGATGCCTCCGCCTTTTCTTAAGCGCTCCGAAACGGAACAGCTTTTCATCCTCGTTGAGACTATTGGAATAACTATGTATGCGTTATTATGATTTGAGAATATGGCGCCCCAAGAGCCAAGATGAAATTAAGAAAATTAATAGAACACACAAATTTGAGGGATCGCAGCCTACTAATGGAGGATCTCTTGCGATTGGCACGGGAAACCTCCTACATCTCTCCAGCTATTTAATCCACGACAAACTAAACCAAACTTATAGTCCAGGAGGGATGCCGCAAACAGGCGTGTTTGACCCCGGGGCGTTGGATATTGATTTTCAGATTAGCGTCATTGATTACGCAAGCCCTATCGGTGGGGCCGAGGGGGCCAGCATCACCATTCGCGGTATTGACCCCGCAACAATAGGCCAAGCGTCCAGCCTTCAAGGAGCAACACTCCGCCTGAGTGCGGGAATGGGGCATGGATACCCGCTTGCCAAGCCTGAACAAGCCGGGGTTGTCCTTTACGGTCAAATCTGGTCACCTGTCGGCAATTGGGAGGGCGAGGATCTATCTCTTACTCTTTTCGTTCTGCCTTATAACGGGCACGCAACAACCAGCGAAAACACAAAGCCCAATCAGCCTCCAAAAGTGCCCACCTATACGTATCAGTGCAAGCGCGGAGCCTCTCTCAAAGAGGCTATTAAAGCGTCTATTCGGCAAGTAAGCCCGAATGTGGAGGTCATCTTCCAAACAGCGAACGACCCCGTAGCAACGGGCGATATCCAGGGTGTTTACCATACAGATCATGGACTTTTTGAAGCGTTAGCCGATTCCTGGGAAATTGCCACCAACAAACAATCACGCATTACGATTACCCCGCGGGATGGAAAATTCTTCTGTAAAGAACCACATCCTGACCAGCAGGCTATTCCTATCGCAATTGAAGAGCTGATCGGACAACCCACATGGAACAATGTGGCCAGCATTACGATTTGCTGTCCTCTCAGAGCGGATATTTCAGTGGGGGATATCATTACGCTTCCTGATGAAGCCGGCGCTATCGGGGCTATTCATCCGCAATCAGCTTTATCCTTCTCTCCGCCCAAAAAGAGAGCTTCCCTTTTCAGCGGCAAATTTACTGTCCTGCATGTCAATCATCTCGGACAATTTCGCTCTGCTGATGGTCAACAATGGATGACGGCCATTGATTGCTACCCCACTGTAAGTTGATAACTATGACTGATCTTTTCCGAAAAATTCCGCAATCGCCATCCCTAAGCCGTTCATCAAAAGCCGTTACGCGCCGCGTTGCCGACCGCACGCCTCGCACGTTCCCAGCCTCTATTGTAAGTATTGAGGGGCGGATTGTGACGGTTCAAATAGAGGCCAATAGTGACATTCCTCTACCGCTACTAACCATTCCCCTCATGGAAAGCGAATATGTCCGCACGCCGCTGCAACCAGGCTGCAAAGGGGTCATTATCGGGACACATGCAAGCACTGCCTTTCTAGCGGGCCTTGATAGCCGCCGCCCCGATATTAATGACAGAAAAAACACTCTTACAGGATGCGTCTTCATCCCGATTTCTGAAAAAGACTGGGCGCAGTTAGACGGGAAACGCCTCAATCTTTACGGCATTGATGGCGTTGAGATCACTGACCGCCTCAAAGGCTCTACACGCGTTGAGCTTACAAAAGACAAAGCGACGATCTCACAAGGCGAGATGACAAAGGCCGTTCTATCAGGGGACAGCATCACCCTCACGCAAAGGCTAACGAAGGCCGTGCTTTCTCAAAACACCGTCACCCTCACCACCGGCGGCGCGACCATCACCCTTGCAGGCGATAACGTTAATATAGTCGGCAAGCTCACCATCAACGGCAAAGCCTATAAAGACCACACACACACCAACGGAAACCAAGGCTCGCCAACGGGTGGGGTTATTGAGTGAAAGATCTAAACGAAGCGAGCTCTCATGCTAGAACAAAAGACCAGCATGTTATTATGGTTTTCAGGGAGGCAATCCACGACCGCATTTGCTATAAAGAGCACGAGTCAGTCAACAAATTGCAATGGACAATTTAATCTTGAAAGGCCATATTGGGGAGATCCTTTCCATCAACGATACTTCTAGAAAATTTTGTAACACCTTGTAATGGGGAAATTTTCTCTCTAAGTAGAAGGAGGAGCAGTTCTATGCTCAATATTAAGGAGGGGAAGAAAATGCGTACGGCAAGACATATTCTCCAAAATTTTGTAAGTGTTTTCACCGCCCTGTACTCACTCGGCGGTCCCCCCACGATCTATAGTTCCGTATCAGCTCATTCCCTAACCAACGCAGCATGGCGACAAGCAGGTCGGTCTTTGCGTGTGGCTCTAGAAGAAGCAGACGCTCAACTCATTAAAAATGAACAAATCTGAGGAACATCACCCAAATGTATATGGATTGAAGACAAATCACACCTATCTTCATTCTAGCGATCTGCCTACAGCAAAGCAAAGCTTGCGTGTCGGCAAAATGTCATTGCATGTTGGCCCCCTGCCAGCAGCGAAAGACCTGGAAGAATACTCTAAGATTGGGAAAGATGGTGAGGTTCTTCGCCTAATTTTAGATATGGCTAAAAAGAATAACGACACTCAGAATAAAACAGCATTACGTGCACAATGGTTTACTTTTATTAGTGATATATCCAAGACGGTGGTCGGGCTCATTTTTGGTCTGACATGTCTTCTGGGCTCTTACTATTTAGCGGTAACAGATCATCCCTACATGGCTGGTATTTTAGGCTCTACGGCTCTTTTAATTGGGCTATCCGTATTAGTCATGAGAGCTAACCCTTTTCCCGAACATACAAAAAAAGTCTCACCACATGAAGGCGATAAACATCTCTCCTGATTCTACAAAGGTGGCTGAGGTTTCTAGCCAAGTGTCGTCATGATTCTATGGGAAGCGCCTCTTTGGGGCCACTTTTCTTTGCCCTTCTCCCTCGTGGGAAAGCGCCCTTTCTTCTTGATGAAGGCTAGGGCTCTAGCCCATGAAAGACCTGAACGAAAATCAAGAGAGCTCGTTACTCCTCTCATATTTTTCTCGACCTGATACACTTCCCCGCTATTAACGAGGAAAGTGTGGCAGCCGTTTTTTCTTCTTTAAGAGTTTTACTCTTCCTCTTTATGATGGATATGGGCTTTATGTCTAAGATCGCTCCAAACATCAAAGATGACCGCCCCAAAGTGATCATCGTGATTCTTGGTGCAATGAACCACTGCCTTTCCAAATAGTAGAGACATATAATTATCATCAGCCTTCGCAAGGGTATCGCCCCCAACGCAAAAACTTTTATTATCCTTCTGACATTTTTCCTCTAACCCATTAAACTCTCCATCTGAAAAAAATAGGACTGCCGAAACTCCAATATCTGTTTTTATTTTACTCACTATAGTAGAACAAGTAGCCTTTCCGAATCCAGTTAAGTATATATCTTCACTTGAAATATTAGGTAAATCATCGAATAAATGTTCCCATGCATAGGTTGTTGCTGACGATACGGTTGCATCTGGATGTGATTTACACCACTTCTTTGCTGATGTAAAAACCTGATCTATTCTACCCTTGTATGAACTATCGATATAATTACTAATACATTTCCCACTTTTTTCTAAAAAACACAAAAGATCTATTCCGTTTATTTTTCCTGATATCCATTCTTCTATAAAAACTCCCTTAAGTGAATGATCAGGGACATCCACCCATTCCTGGCATGAAAGAGCTCCTAGATTTAATGTTCTCTTTTCCTCATTGGCATATGAATATTGTGAGAAAAACAACATGCATATCAGCGACAGCATATATACATAATACTTCATAATAACGATTCCTAAATTACAATAAAAACCCAATCAGGCTATCTGATTAATATGATAACGCAATAATAATTTATCACCCTCCCTATCCGGGAGGTTTTTTTTATGCCCAAAATGAAGGAGCCTTTCTCATGAGAGTTTGGACGCGCCAACATCAGCCGGATGGCTCGCGCCATTGGGTGGCGGTGGATGGTGATCAAGCCATTATCGCGTGGCTGCAAAATGCCCTGTTGCTGCAATTGGGAGAGTCTCCCTTTTGGGTCGATTGGGGCATTCCCATCACGCAAACACTGCTCACTCAGGTTTGGCCTGATTACTACACCACCATGACGCAACAACGCTTTGCGGGGTATTTCGCCTCCCTCACCATCATTCGCGAACCTCAAAGCGACAACCCCGCCTATCGTATCAATGCCATCCTTCCCGATGGCACGACATGGCAGAGCGGGAAGAACAAGTTCAACCAATCCTTCAGTCAAACGGGGCCGTATTAATGGCACTTCTTAACATTTCGGATGACCTCCTCTCCGCCCTAGAAAGCCAATATCCGGGCCTTTTCTCCACCCTCCTCAATAGTGGCGTGCAACCCACGGCCCCGGATGATCTTCGTAATGAGCTGATTAATCGCGCCACAGCCCGCGCACCGGGCCTGACCGCTAATCTCCCCGGCACACTCATTGAGGATATGGCCTCAACCGCTGTAGGGGCGCTCGCTCAAGCCGATCAAATGAAGGTAGATCAGATCAATTCCGTCTCCCCGCTCAATGCAAATGCGGCCTGGCTGGATCAATTTGGCGAGATCTACGGTGTCAAACGTGGAGCCGGCGCCAATCCATCGGCCTATGTCACCTTCATCGGCACGCCGGGCCTCTTTCTGGGGAAAGGCTTCCAGGTCAGTGACGGCACGCATATTTACGAGACGCAGAAGAATGTCACCCTGCCTAGCGATGGGACACTCGGGGACGTTTATGTGCTGGCCGTTCAGCCTGGAAAATATGTCACGCCCGCCCACAGCATTACCCAAATTGTCAGCAACTATCAGAATAACGCCTCTCTGACGGTAACGAACCCCCAGCCCGCAACCGTGGGCAGCGATCCCGAAAGTGATTCCTCTTCCCGCGCTCGTATTTTACAAGCTGGACAAGCCACAACGCAGGGCACACCAAACTTTATCAAAACCTGCATTCAGGCCGTGCCGAATGTGATTCCTCGCTCTGTGTCCGTCCCCATTATCACCGATAACGCGAATATCCCGCTCGCTTATCGCGTAACGGCTGATGGTGGCGACCCACAGCAAATTGCTGGGGCGATCTATGAAAGCTGTTTTGATTTGCTCACCCTGCAAGGTAGCGTCAACGCACTGGGATCTGCGACACAAGATGACCCCTGCACCATCACCACCACCCTGACCCACGGCCTCACCTCTGGCCAGACGGTCAGCATTGACGGTGCTACCGGCATGACCGCGATCAATGGGGAATTTACCGCTACGGTCTTGGACGCTTACCGCTTTACCATCCCTGTTGATACGCGTTCTTCAGCGCCTTATAGCGGCGGCGGTGTGCTCCTGACCAATGACCGTAACATCATGGCAACGGTTCAAGATGGCGCGGATAGTTACCCCATTACCTTTGTCCGCCCGCTTCAGCAAAATGTCCGCCTCGTCATTTTCTGGCAGACATCCGCGGTCAATATTCTCGATAATGAGGCCGCAGGGGATGTCATCGCACCGCAATTGGCCGACTATATCAATAACCTCGCCGTTAATGAGCCGATCAATATCCTGCAATTAAACGCAGTTTTTGAATCGTCCTTGCTGGAACTCATTCCCAGCAATCAAATCACGCGGCTTCATTTTGATGTGTATATTGACGGCATCCTGACCCCACCAGAAGGACAAAGCACCGTTATTCTGGGCGATCCAGAAAGCTATTTCGTCACATCTTCTGATCATATTCGTTTGGAGCGTGGATAATGCAAACACCCCTCCTCGCCCCAGCCACGCCCTATCAGCAATTCTCCGATGATGCGGACATCATCGCCTTTTTCGAGGCGTATAATGCCCTCATGCAAGAGATTATCCTCTGGATGGTGGGGCATCCGATGGCACTTTATATCGGGCCGGCCTTAACGGGTAATTTACTGTCTTATTGCGCGCTTTGCCTCTATGGCCAATTCCGCTACCGGATCAGTTACGTTGAGCTTCGCAGTGTTACGGGGGCGATTGATACCACCACCATTAACCGTCTCTCCGTTGATGAAACCGTCATCGATAAACGCTATATCGGAAACTCCATTAGCGACGATCTCTTTAAACGCATCCTGACATGGAACTTCTATAAGGGAGATGGTCTTAACTTCTCGATCCCGTGGCTGAAGCGACGGATTATGCGCTTTTTAACGGGCGATGATGGCCATGCGTGGCGCTTCAACAGCACCGACCCTGTGAGTGTCCGCCTTGAGGGTCGTAAGGTCATCATCACCCCGGACACCGGGCCGTGGTCTCATGATCTGGTGATTATCCTCAGCCGCATCCTGACAAATGGCATTTTGAACGTGCCGCCCATGTTTACCTTTATGGTCAAAACCTCCAAAAGCGCCGCCCTCTGAGGCGGTTTTTTTATGGCTTATTCCCAGGACCGCACCTCTCTATGACCTACCGTTACACCAACCGCGCCACCGCTCAGCTTGCGCAAAGCATCACCCCACGCGATACGATTATCACGCTGATTCCTGGAACAGGGGACGCTTTCCCGGCCCTCCAGCAGCCGACGGACCGCTTCGCCCTAACCCTCACCTCGGTTTCAAATCCCGATCAATTTGAGGTCTGTATTGTGATCGGGCGGCAAGGCGACCGTGTCACTGTCATTCGTGGGCAGGATAATACGACAGCACAATCCTTCTCCAGTGGGGATGTCGCCTCGCTCAACATGACGGCAGGTGTGTATGCGCTCTTCCCTCAAGCGGGCTATATGGGCGTCTTTGACCCCACCATTGCCAACACCATCAACGGCTATCAGAAGAACGCCATTGTTTGCGACCCCGATACGCCCGGCCTACTCTGGGTCAGCACCAAAGACGGCAACAAATCATCGCCTTCCGACCAAGATGGAGCATGGATTCATCTCACCGCAGGCGGGAACTATGCCGATGCAGGAGCCTTAGATACCGAAAAGAAAGACCGGCAAAACTCCGAAGCGGCTTTGCAGAATAATTTTGAAGACGGAATTAACAATGAAGCTTCTTTGAGAGCACAAGCGGATAAACAACTTCAAAGCGAAATTGACAATGAGGCAGCCTTAAGAAAACAGGCCGATAATCAACTTCAAAACGAGATTAATGACCTAGAGAGAAACAAGGTCAGCCGCTCAGGCGACACCATGACGGGCGCGCTCTTCTCGACGGGTTTGTATGACGCGAACGGTGGGAAAAGCACATTCCCTCTTGGGGCTCAACTTGATAACGCGCAGATTTACTTAGAGTTAAGCAAAACCTCTGACGGCACTATTCCAGCCTCGATCGTCTTCCGAGACGCTTCAGGAGGAATTCACCATTTTATCAATGTCACCTCAACCGGCAATCTCGTTTCACAACGGGGAAACCCGTTTCTTGAGGTTCCCTCCCAAGGAGGGCAGCCTATGCGCCTCGAAGCCTTCACGACAATCGCTGACAATGGCTCAAAGGTAACATTCCCCACGCCTTTCTCAGGGCCGCCTATCGCCATCCTTATGAACGCCCAAGAAAATGACTGGGACTGCGCTGCGGCACTGGGGACATGGACGGCTGAGGGCTTCACCGTTACCGATTACGCCCAGAACGACGCAAGCCGACCACAACGCGTCATCATCATGGCGGTAGGGCCCGCCTAAAAAATCAAAACTCCCGTACGCTCCTCCTAAGCTCTAGGACCTCCATACTATGTCTGACCTCAATAACCCCGCTGACCTTCCTTTAGCGAAGGCGGGGCGCCCGCTTAATCGCCTCCTCGGCACACAAACCGATGAGCATGGCGAAACCTCTTATTACCTCTTCCCACTCGACACGTCCGACGATGATGTCGGCCCTCCTGGCCCCCCAGGCGACCCAGGAAAAGACGCCTATCAACTTGCTGTTCAGCAAGGCTTCCAAGGCACCGAACAAGAGTGGCTTAAAAGTCTCGTTGGCCCCAAAGGAGACAGAGGCGACCCAGGCGAAACCGCTTATGAAGTCGCGGTCCAACAGGGGTTCCAGGGAACTAAAGCGGATTGGTTAAAAAGCCTTGTCGGTCCCAAAGGCGACCCCGGCCCGTCTGGGGCAGGCCAAGTAATCGATGTTCCTCTTGCCCCTGGCTGGAATACGCAAGGCCATACTAATGATGGCGATGTGGCGAAAGGGTCACTGAACTATGCGGGAGGGATCACAACCGCTCTTGGGGTAGGCGATAATTACGGGCAAGGGCCGAGCTGGTCTTACATCCATCTCAAACCCGCCCAACAAGCCAGCAATCCACAGGCCAACCCTGATCTTTACCTAACCTTCACGCAGAATGGGGAGCTTGGCTATACCACAGAGAATAACGGCAGGCCCCAATATCACTTCATCTCTAGCCCGTCTGATATTTATCATGACACACCCATCACCAAAACGGGGGTAAGAAGCCAGCAAAACCGCCGCGATCAGCTCTATTTGACCGACACAAACGGCACCTTCCACGGCGTCACTGAAAACGCCATTAGTGGACAATTTGGGTGCAATACCGCCCAAGGGCAAAAGCCTTTCTATAGTCTTTTCCTCTCGGCTGATGGTACTGAGGCTCTCTATGCGGCTGAGGCTGACCCCAACAGCTTTGACCCGTCAAACCCACTTCTCAGTTGGGGTGCACTGACAACCACAAAAGGCGTGCTGCAAGGCACGGCAGGCTTTGGGCGAAAACAATGGGACGCCCGCGTTGGCAATGATGGTGAGACCATGACCATCTATAACGATATTGGACCCGCTGGAGCCTTCGCCGATACCAAAATCACCATTGACGCCTACCCTATTGATGCCGGGCTTGTTGGTCGGCTTCAGCCGGTCTTGTGCCTGCCAATTGCGAATGAAGACGGCACCTGCACAAGCTTTACTTTCCACGGGGCCGCCGGGGCTTTTTACCGCTTTGTCGCCACGGGACGCCTCGCGTCCTAAAAGGACGTTCCTCTATGTCTTACTTAACACGGGCGCGCACCGTGCCCTTGTCGCTTCTTCCCGATTGCCCGTTGCAATGGCCGGATAAATATCAAAGCGACATCCTCGATTACGCCCTTGATCCGGCCTTATGGCTGAAAGATGGGGGCGACACTCTCACCACTATGAGCGTCATCATCCCCCCAGAGAGCGGCCTTGTTCTGTTGTGGTGGAGCCTCATCAACGGGAAAGCAGCCCTCGCCTTAGCGGGCGGCAATCCTGGCGCCACCCTCATCAACGTCACCCTCACAACCAATGCTGGGCGGCGTTATGTGGCGGTTGTGACGCTCACCATTCAAGCGGACACGCCCCTTATCCCCGCGCCAACGCCGCCTCTTCTGCCCGGCGGCTATTGCATCCCGCCCACAAGCCTTTCTGATCAGAGCGCCATTCTCACCCTCCCCAATGGCGCCCCTCTCACCATGTAAGAAAAACCATGACCGATTGCACACTACCCCCGCCCCAGACCACGCCGCTCAGCACCCTCCCGCGTTATGACACCCCCTCCGAAGAGGATGCAGTGCTTGGGCTTGTCCAAACAGCGACCGACCCCACGCCTCGCGCCGTGCTGATCCCGCGCCATGTCCTCCAAGGAGGCAAGAAAGGTGACCCAGGTTTAAACGCCTATCAACTGGCTGTCCTGCAAGGCTATACCGGCTCGCTCGATGATTGGTTGGCGTCTATTCGTGGGGTGCCAGGGCCACCGGGACAGGACGCCTACGAAGTCGCCGTCCAACAAGGCTTCCAGGGAACACGGCAAGACTGGCTTCATAGCCTCATCGGCCCTAAGGGAGACACGGGGCAAGACGCCTATCAACTTGCTGTTCAGCAGGGGTTCCAAGGAACGCAAGAAGAGTGGCTTAAAAGTCTCGTTGGCCCAAAAGGGGACAGAGGCGACCCAGGCGAAAACGCTTACGAAGTCGCGGTCCAGCAGGGGTTCCAAGGCACCGAACAAGAATGGCTCCAAAGCCTTATCGGTCCCAAAGGAGACCAAGGCAACCCAGGAGATAATGCCTACCAAGTTGCAGTCCAACAGGGATTCCAAGGGACCAAAGCGGACTGGTTGAAAAGCCTCATCGGACCAAAGGGCGATCCGGGAGACAACGCCTACAACATCGCCTTACAACAAGGCTTCCAAGGATCAGAGCAAGACTGGCTGAAAAGTCTTGTCGGGCCGCGTGGTAACCCTGGCCCCCAAGTCTCCCTCATCGCCCCACGCCTCACCACCACAGACGGCGTAACCTGCTCCTATCTCCATATCTATCGTGACGGTGGCGCGGGCAATCTTGAAACGCTCTCCTACCCCAACGGGGTATCGTATCAGTTCCCACCTTTTGTCCAGGCTGTAACGCATATCTATCGCAGCCCGTGGAATGGAGAACAAGTAACCGTCATGAGTGAAATGGGACAAGCTGCAGGCACAAACGGCCCACGTATTATCTCAGTTGGGGCTAAAGAGTTTGTTTTCCAACACCCTACAGGCTGGCCGGGATTTGCCTCGGAAGTCACAACCTTCATCATTTGGGGTGTTCCCACATCTTCCTAAAACACGAAAGGACGAACCATGGCAGATCAAATATTCGGCGGTCATGATTTTGGTGACCCTGACAATTCAGACCCGCGTTTCAATATGGAGAATATGCTTTCTACCGTTGCACAAAACGATCTTAATGATCTTCGAGAGCAGCTCGAACTTCACATGATTAAGCGTCTTTGTGGGCCTAAGACCCTCGCCTACTATGAAGGTCTGAAATATATCGCAAATGCCCAGCTAGCCTGGGGCAACCTTCCGCCAAAACCAGCTTCGCTTGACGATTAATATACCGCCCTTTGAGGCGGTTTTTTTATAGGGAAAATAAACATGACAGAAACCGATCTCGTGAAGCGAAGCGAGGTTAATGAAATGCGCGAACGGATTGTCACATTAGAAACCAAGCAGCAGCACGCTCAAGAAAGCATTCAATCACTGTCTGACAAAGTAAGTCTTCTTTCTAGTCAAATGAGCAAAGGATTTACCGATATCTCCCACCAAATGACACAACTCAACAGCCGGAAAGCCATGCTTCTGACTATCGGCGGCGGCGCAGGTGGTGGCGTTGCCGTTGGCTTGTTCTCCCTCTTTAAGCACTATTTGGGAGGGTGATATGGCTGGTTTAGATCTCTCCCAACTGAAAGCGGAGATTGTGCGCCCTACTCTTAAAGCGATCGGGTTATGGTCTCTCGCTGCGGAGAACCTCTTAACGGGAACGGCCCTCGTTGAAAGCGGCGGCGTTTATCTTCGTCAACTCGGTTCTGGCCCAGCGCTTGGCTTGTGGCAAATGGAGCCCTTCACCCATGATGATTGTTGGCAGAATTTTCTGAAATTCCCAGCTCATCACAGCCTTGCAGATGCCATTCTTGCGATGCAAAGCCACGACCAAACACCAAGCGGCCAACTCGTCAGCAACTTACGATATGCCTGCGCCATGGCCCGAGTGAAGTATCTTCGCGCCCCGGCACCATTGCCCAGCGCTCAAGACGCTATCGATCTGAGTTCTTATCATAAGCGTTGGTACAACACACAAGGCGGCGCGGCTGATGAAGTCGCTAACATTCCCCATTTTGCCGACGCCATTAGGGCTTAGGAAGGCGAACGGGCGGCGGATTGCTCTCGATAAAGGACGCTCCCTTTTCGAGCCATTCTGCCACATCGGAAGGAATGGTGACCTTCCCTCTCGCCCACTGTCTGACTGTCGCTTCTGCCCTATCAACAATACGAGCAAAGCCACGCTGGGACCAATGCATGAGCAAGAGGCACTCACGGAAGCGCTCCGGTGTCATTTGTCTTTCTCCTACCATGTATAGCCGATCACAACACCAATCATCAGGGACACAACGCCAAGAACAGAAAATAACGTTATCAGTCCTTTGGATGTTTCAAAAAGCCAAGTCATCTTCTTTCTCCTTTTATTAGGAGAGAGGGTCACCCCTCCCTCCCCACCATGTCAGGAACGACTGACATAGTGACCGATTACAGCCCCCAAAGCCATCAACACCGATACCACAGCGCAGATTGTCTGCACGATGGTCATGATGAATGTCAGGTGAGCACGTTTTTCGGATTTATCGCTCATGAAAGGAACCTTTCACTAAGTGTCGAGCCCAATTGCCGCGACAAGTCTTATATACGCATAATGCGTGCATAAGTCAACAAATTAGCAACCTAAACCCGCCTTTTACGGCGGTTTTTTTATATCAGAGGTTTTATGTTTTCACTCTTCACAAAGCTTCGCCAATGGATGCAGCAGCCAACAACCCTTACCGGGTTCTCTCTCCTCGTTGCAGGGATCGCGGGCGCATTTACCGGGGCTTTGTCTCAAGAAATGAGCACAACGCTCGTCTTGGCAGCGTTACCCTCCCTCCTGCCCGACAACTCCACTTCTCAGAAGATCGGTCAGACGGTCGCTCCGATGATCATCAGTGAACTGGAACGAAGGCATCAGGAGACAGCAGCCTCCAACAAGCCGCCGCATAGTAACGCATGAGCATCTATCTAATCGTCGGGGCTGCTATGTTTATCACGGCAGTTCTCGTCGGGCTGTTCACCTTCGCATATCGTGCGGGTATCCACACGGCCAAACTCAAAGAGAGCGAACGTGACGCCTCTCTTGACGAACAAACAGCCCTAGCGGCCCGGCGGATGAATGAGGCCCAAACAAACGGCATCAGAAGCAATAATCAACTTCTTGATGTGCTGCGTAAGGGAGACTTCTAATGCGTGCTGTCGTCTGCCTTGCCCTACTACTTGTCACGTCATGCGCCCCTGTTCGCCTTAAACCGCTCTGCCCACCTCTGGTGCATTACAGCTTGCAAGAACAACAACAGGCAGCGCGTGAATTGCGGGCTCATCCCGACATGCAGGAACTACCAGTTATGATGCGGGATTATGGGAATGTGCGTGCTGAGTGCCGTGCTCTATCCTAGGAAGCCTGAACTATCCTTACGGATAAACTGCCGTGTCAATTTCGTGTCAATTATGATGAGGAATCGTGACTTTTTGCGAACTTTCGTGAACGACCAACGCTACCAGCATACGCACGAAGAGGGCTAAAAAACAGCTATTTTCTGGGGATTTTATCCGGTCGGGGTGGTGGGCGCAACAGGGATTGAACCTGTGACCCCTACCATGTCAAGGTAGTGCTCTACCGCTGAGCTATGCGCCCCCGTCCGGTGGTTGGGTATTTACCTAAGCTACGGAGTTGTGGCAAGGCATAAACGTGAAAAAAATTCAAAAATTCTTCTCTTCTGTCTGGCCAGCCCTTCTTTCTCCTGATCATTCAGGGGATCCTGTATCATGCCACACACCAAAACCTCACCTGCTGTCTCCCCTGCTTCTCTCCTCACCACATGCAGGCCGGCAGTACACGCAAGATTTTCTCAGCACGACCAAACTTCCACTTCATGAACTGCAAAAAATGGAAGATCGTTTTATCGATAAACTGCTTGATGGAGCCTCATTACAACATATTAGCGTGATTCAAGCCCTCTTTCCTCGCAGCTTCTGTGATGTAAATCGTGATTGGAAAGAACTGGATATTTCCATGTTCTCTCCTCCTCTCAACCAAGAGGACCTCACCCACAGCTCTAAAGTAAGCGCTGGATATGGTGTCATCCCCCGATGTATCTCTCCGGGACGTGCCATTTACCGTTATTGCCTACCCGCTGCCGAAGCCGAGAAACGTCTTCTTGCCTGTTGGGTTCCCTATCATAAACTTTTAAAAGATACGCAGAAACAACTTACTGAGACATTCGGGTTCTCGGTTCTTCTTGATATTCACTCAATGCCACCTTTAGCCCAACAACGCCCATGCGATATTGTCCTCGGTGACGTACACGGACAGTCTTGCGCTCCTGTCTTAATTGATTTCATCGATAATGCTTTTTCTCAGAGAGGGTATCACGTCCAACGTAATACACCCTATGCTGGCGGTTATATCACCAACCACTACAGTCAACGCGCACAGAAACAACATACTCTTCAAATTGAGATTAATCGGCAATGCTATCTTAATCTTAATACGTTAAAACCAAACAAAAACTTTTATTCCTTCAAGAAGGATATACACAGTATATTATCTCACCTTACTAAATGGTTGCAAAGTGACGGTAGAAACACCCTATCTTCTTCGTAGAAAAAGAGAATTCTAACTCTTAATTCTACAGCTTCTGACGTGCTTTGATCTTTTTACTCACCGACAACGCCACCTCCTCCCGAAGCTTTTGAAATTCTTTTGAAGCCTCTCGAACAGCTTCCACGATATGTGGATCTGCCCTTGCAGGGCTACCATCATGAAAGGGAGCAGCAGGATCATATTCCATTGCCAGTTGAACCCGTCGGGCGCGATCCTCTCCAAAAAGTTCTGCGCAAAATGTCAGAGCAAAATCAATACCTGATGTCACTCCCGCACCTGTGACACGATTCCGATCACGAACAACCCTCTCCGACACTGGGATAGCGCCAAACAAAGAAAGCTGGTTAATCGACAACCAATGACATGTCGCCCGATAGCCACTTAATAACCCAGCGGCTGCCAGAACAAGAGAACCCGTACAAACTGACGTTACCCATGACGCTCCAGCGGCTTGTTTGGACAGAAAATCCAAAACATCTTGATCTTGTATTAAGGACAACTGCCCTGGCCCTCCAGGCACAAATAAAATATCAGCCTGCGGACAGTCGAAAAATGTTTTTGTTGGACTTAATTGAAGACCTAAATTGTCCTTTACGAGATCCAAGTTTTTCCAAACCAAATGTATGTCCATTTCTGGGAAACGCCCCATCACTTCAAATGGTCCTGTTAAATCGAGTTGGTCAAACCCCGGATACAGCAACATAACAACGTGCATAACATCCCCCTTTTTGCATGCGGACACATTCCTAGATAGGACTAAATTGATTACAATTATGAAATAAAATTACCGTTTACAGCAAGCCCTTTTCAAAATTTGAGTATCGGCTTGAGAGTACTAATTGGTGATGATGTAAGGCTGATCTAATAGGTAATTGCAATGCCCTGTTGCAAAGTTAGGTTAAGGACGCAACCACTTAATTTATTTTGCATTTCAAACGGTGTAAACGCCGAATTGTCTTTCGACCAGACGTGCTTCTCCCATGAGGCCTTTCTGATATTGCCAGAGTGAGGCCTGTCCTTTTTTAAGGGCGTGCATAACCTCAAAACCCTTGATCGTCGCGTAGGCTGTTTTTAGGGTGTTGAACCCACGAACCGGCTTGATGAGCTGCTTGAGCTTGCCATGATCAGATTCAATCACGTTATTCAGATACTTCACCTGACGGTGTTTCACCGTATCCGGAAGTTTTCCGTCTTTCTTGAGTTCGCTGATCGCAATGCCGTAGGTCGAGGCCTTGTCCATGTTGATCATCTCGGGCTTCTCCCAGTCTTTCAGACCGTTCAGCGCCTTGGCCACTTTGGCATTCCGGGTCGGAGACAGATAACGATCAATCGTATCACCCGTCTTTGTCGACGGCCCTATACAAATACGTCCACTTTCCTTTGACCCTGATGTAGGTCTCATCAACCCGTCAACTGCGCACGAAGCCCGGGCGTTTCCAATACCAGCGCACAAGTGTTTCTCCATTTCGGGCGCATAGCGCTGAACCCAACGGTAAATCGTTGAATGATCAACGCTCACACCACGCTCGGCCAGCCTGGTTTTAAGGTCACGGTAGCTGAGCCCGTAGCGGCAATACCAACGAACCGCCCACAAGATCACTTCGCCTCGAAAATAACGCCCTTTGAAATCACTCATCCCAACAGCTCCGCTTCAAAGCCGACAATGGTTTCAGATATCAGCCCAAACTTTGCAACAGGGCCCTTTACGCTCCCAGGTCCAGAAATTCGATCTTGCTCGAACGCAGGAGACCGCAACGCATGTAGGCGATCGTGCTGGTGCCCGGGATCGCCACAGCGTCGATCAGGCCGGGAATAGTCCGCGTGCTGGCCGTAAACTGGCCGTTACGTTCGCGGATGATGATGTAGTCGTCGTTGACTTGCGCGTTGAAGGAGCGCATGTGTTCCCACCATTCGAGACGGTCCGGACACTCGCCATGGGTGTCGGACTCATGCAGGAGCGCGCCGCTTGCCGCGTCATAGATGCGGAGGCCACCGACATAGGCGCGCTGCAGTACTGAACTCGAAATGGTACGACTGACAGCGAGGAACCGACCGCAGCTTGAGAAAGCCATTCTCTCTGCCGGTATAAAATCACCGAATAAGCCTTCGAGGGTCCGGACGATCTCTCCCGTGCTGATCGACAGGAGATTGATTCCCTCCCGTGATGTCGCCAATGCGATGCGATCCGTTCCCTCATGGATGGCGATCGCCCTCGCGAGCACTTTAATCACCCTATTTGGGAAACGGCAGGTTTCGATTGCATGACTGTCATAAAGTGTAATGTCTTCGGCCGTCCCAGTATTAGGGTTGGTAAGGATGTGACGTCCCGTTTCAGACAAAGCGATCTGCCCAGCCTGCCACTTGAAGCGGGGCCGCTCGCTCAGGGCCGCAGAAAACGAGACCTCTCCCGAGCGTTTCATATCGATCGCCTGAAAGGAGCACGTTTCTCTATACGGGTCTCTCGGATCGGAAATCACCAGATCGTTGTCTGTGAAGTAGATCTCCTTGCTCACATCCGGTCCGGTCCGCTCGACGGCGGCCAGAAGCTTGCCTGAGACATCATAGACGGAGATCAGGCCGCCAAAATTTTTATACGCTGCGATCATATCGCCGCGGCGGGAAACTGCCAAAGCCTGGCAAGGCTGGTTGAGCGGGATGGATACGAACCTGCGTGCCGACATGAAGCTTTTCCCTGATTGAGTCTGTTTTTGCTTCAACACCGCCATTGCCAACAGCGGTGCGACACATAGTGCGGAGAGCCTTCGTCGGCTGAATAAAACGATTTCCCGACCTCCCCTCGCTAAATAGATATCAATTCATTTATAATTCGTAACATTTTGTACGGGAGAATTTTTGTTTCGTAAAGCAACTTTGCTGCAGAGTTTTGAATGAGCTGAGAATCTCCTGACTTATTGTTTTTCAGCGCACCTAAAACGTTGCAACAGATCCATCGCTTATCTCATTACTCCCTCTTTACACTCCCAGACGAATGAAAAATTAGAGATTAAACAGACCATCACTTTACCTGGTTGATCCAAACAGATATGGTCAACAGCATGGCCGGATTGTATAAAGGGAAGAAGTTCCTTGGATATCCCTAAACATTTAGCGCTGTTACACCACTGATCGAGAGCCCACCATGTCTACTGCATCTGATATCAAATTTGAAAGCCGTTTCGGCGTAAAGCATAAACCACGTCGCATTCTATCAATTGTGTCCAATACTGCTGATCTCAAAGGGTTTCCAGTTGGGTTCTTTGGTGAAGAAATGACGCGTGCTTTCCTATCCTTCATAGAAGCTGGCCATCACGTGGATTTAGCCTCTCCCAAAGGTGGGGAAGTCTTGATCGACACCCATAGCGACCCACGCACACTTAACGGTGCTTATGCCGATGACCTTATTACGCTTGGCTTCGTGCATCATGCGAAATTCGCAGCGATGCTGAAAAATACATTGTCGATCAGTTCCATCAATGTGGACGATTACGATGCTGTCTGGGTTGCTGGCGGCGGTGGGCCACTCCTCACCTTTAAAGATGACACGGCACTCCACGCATTAATCGCCTCCTTTTACGAAAAAGGTAAGATTGTTGCGACAATTTGCCACGGTTCCTCTCTTCTGCTTTGGACAAAGCTTTCCGATGGTCGGTTGTTAGCCGATGGGAAAAAATGGACAGGATTCACTGACGAAGAGGAAGAAGAAATCAATACCGCTTTCGGCACAAAGTTGAATACGTACACTATCCAAGATGAAGCCACTAAAATTTCTGGCACAACTTTTGTATGTCGTGGCCCAAATGAAGCTTTTGCCATCCGTGACGGTCGTCTCATTACAGGCCAGCAACAACATAGCAGTGCACTCGCCGCTGACATGGTTCTCAGCGCTTTAGATGAATATTGATCACCTTATCAAACACCACACACCTCATTTCTTCCCATCTTTTATACGCTGCTCTTTAAATGCGTAAGATAACAAAGCATTTGGGAAGCAACACAGCAGGGACATTTACTGAAATTCAGTGGATATCCCTGTGGCGTGGTCAATGAAGTGTAGTCACTGGTTATTTAACACGAATTTTTGGGCAAGCTTCAGAAACATAACAGCCCCAACATCTGATATTTGTTGAGATGGATTAGGGTCTGTTAAGCTTGCATCAATTGTGGATTATAACTTTACGATCCCTAGAGCCACGTCAACGCGATTATTTTTGCTGCCGTGCAATGAATCGCGCAAATGGTGGACACACATTCAGAGACACAGCCCACCAATAAGGTAAGGTCCTGCACGCCCAAATCCCCATGAAGAAGGGCAGAGAGCCTACTCTCAAAAACCTCCTCCCCTTTCTTATGTGAACGTCCCAGCCATCCCACCACTGCATATTCGCCCTGCAGAGATCTATCGGCTGAAAACAACAGAGATGCGCTAGGCTCACTCTTGTGAAAAAAAATTTACGATCCGGAGGGATTGTCATGAGAGCTGCTGTCGTTGGGAAGAACCGTAAAGCTGAAATCGTAGAACGCGAGATCCGTGCTCCAGGCCATGGTGAGGCCCTGCTTACAATGGAATGTTGCGGCGTCTGCCATACCGATATCCATGTTTTGAAAGGTGACTTCGGCGATAAAACAGGCGTCATCATCGGGCATGAGGGCATTGGTATCGTTACGGAAGTAGGGCCAGATGTTACGGCCCTCAAAGTGGGTGATCGTGCGAGTGTTGCGTGGTTTTATAGCGGATGTGGCCATTGTGAATATTGTACAACAGGCCGCGAAACACTATGCCGTAATGTCAAAAATGCGGGCTATACGGTAGACGGCGCTATGGCAGAAAAATGCATTGTCCCTGCCGACTATGCTGTCAAAGTGCCAGATGGTCTTGATTCAGCCGCCGCCAGCAGCATTACATGCGCCGGAGTAACAACCTATAAAGCCGTCAAAGTATCGGGTATTAGACCGGGCCAATGGATTGCCATTTATGGTCTTGGAGGGCTTGGAAACCTCGCTCTGCAATATGCCCATAATGTCTTTAATGCCAAAGTCATCGCCATTGATATCAATGATGCTCAGCTTGAATTTTCCCGTTCGCTCGGCGCAACTTTAACGCTTAACCCAAAAACGGATGATGTCCCCGCTATTATTCAGGAAAAATGTGGCGGCGCACACGCATCTGTTGTCACTGCTGTCTCGCGACTGGCCTTTAACTCTGCGGTTGATGCGGTCCGTGCAGGTGGTCGTGTTGTGGCGGTTGGCCTACCCCCTGAAAAGATGGATCTCAGCATTCCCCGTCTTGTTCTTGATGGCATTGAGGTCGTCGGCTCTCTTGTAGGCACACGCAGTGACTTGGCGGAAGCCTTCCAATTTGCAGCAGAAGGAAAAGTCGTCCCCAAGGTGACTATGCGGAAACTTGACGAAGTTCAAGAGATCGTCGAGGAAATGGAAGCAGGAAAAATCCGCGGTAGAATGGTCGTAGGATTTAATCACAAATAAATACAGCAAAAATTGTGAATCAATAAAAACAATTGAGGCCCCATTGGAGGACTCAATTGTTTTTATGTGTGTGAGCAGGAATAGTTCTTTAACGCTTACTAGAGTTTTTTAGAATTTAAAGAATAACGTTTCTTCCCATATGAAAGAGATAAGTATGATGAAAAGCGTTATTTCTGATCAGAAATCATGACTAAGCCCAGCACCCTCAAGAAATACTTCATGAAAGACGATGGTTTTCCAAGGCTTATAAAGCCTCTAAGGCAAACTATGATTTGGTTAAAGCCATCGTCACCATGAGAAAGAAAGCCGAGTTAACGCAAACCGAACTTGCCGAAAGGCTTGGCACCACTCAATCAAGCATCGCTCGCTTAGAAGCAGGAGAGCGCTCTCCAACGGTTAAAATGCTCGAGCGCATTGCTTAGGCGACCGGAAAGGAGGTTTCTATTCGTTTCGTCACGCCAGCACCTCACATTCATCGCGCCATCAATATACTCTAAAGAAGAGGTAAGAGCTGAACTTCGTTAAGTTTTCGCTTAGAATAGGCTCTCTCCAAAAGCGCCCATCGTCCGCTTAAAAATGGGCGAATGTCTCGTGCTTTCTCGTAATTCCTGGCCTTATTGGCTTTTAGCCCGCATTTTTTTTGCAGCATTAAGAAATACCCTACCTCCAACAGTTGATATCAGTTGAGATGGGTTCGCTCTGCATGATTGAACGAAGGCCTCATTGAGCTCATTTCTATCGCTAACCTTACCAAGAAAACTGTCTCCCAACGTGCCAAAAGCTAAGGCGTTATCCATCCCTACTAGTTGACCTTGAAACCATGACAGAGCAAGAAGACCCATCTTATCCTTCTGGTGAAGGTTGAAGAAATCGCATGTCTTATGCCCAACTCCTAAATCTAAGTAAGTTTTTTGGTCTCCCTGCCCGTCGCTGAACTTTTCTTTTTGTGAATCTGAATTAAAATTCAAAAACATAATCATAGAGACTTGCAACAATGTATTATCACTCTCTTTAGAGCAATTAGTATTAAGCATTGGAATAATGCCGTTATTATCTTTCACTGCACTGAGAATACTTTTTTGTTTAAATATAACTACTCGGATAGTATCTGTACCCGACAAATAGCCCTGCACCCATGAAAGCATAAAAAAATGGCTCGTCCGGCCTTGATATGCATTATACACACTACACTTAAGGTTTCCCATTTCTGACGGTGAGAAATCGCTCGGCGTTTCATCCGCCGCTTGCGCAGAACCATAAGCCAATGTTGCTCCCACGATGAGAGAGAAAAGACGAAGGAGCTTCATGGGCTTATCATTCCTATTTTAAATCACTATCATACGCACAAATGCCTATGTCACTGGACTGTCCAGGAAACACTTTACGCATCTTTTGCTCATTTGTCATGCAAAGCGAATTTCATGGCCCCTGATATGGGCGCATACACAACCGAGCACCTTTATGCTGGTTAAGGCCGGTGAAAGTGTTTTGCTTGGACTGAAAGAAGCACCTGATTTTGCTCACGGGAAAGATGGAAGTGCCCTCGTCCTGAAGTGTCTGTTCCCCGCGTCGATATTGAACATATTCGTGCCAGGGCTGGCCTGTCACAAGCTGAATTTTCTAAGACCATTGGCGTTGTGAAAGGAACTTTCCAAAATTGGGAGCAAAGGCGGCGATCCCCTACAGGCCCGGCCATGGTATTGCTCGCTATGCTTGATAAAGATCCATCTTTAGTAACGCGGTTTTTGTCTGGTCATTAATTGAAAACTCCAAGAGTCCATACCATGTGGCTACCCAGAGAAAGATAAAGAGTGCCCCCCCCCACACTAATGAGTACTGACCATAATATTGTAATGAACACTACCTTTAACCTTGTGACGACATCTTGTTTCTCTTGACCTGACATTATGCTACGATCTCCATTGCTGGGCTTACATTGATTGCGGGTTGTAACCCTACAACCTTTAAGGCTTCCTCTACACGACTTACTTTGCTTTCATGCAAGCGGCGGATGATCACTTCAGAGACGCCTAGACGTTCACCAAGGGCGCCGTTTATCAGTTTCTGCTCAATCATCGCTTCACGCAGCGCAAATTTCATAGACTCTAATACAGGCACATAGACAAGCGGGCGTCCGTATGCTGGTGTTGGTTTGAACAGTGGCAGACCATCTTCCGAATAAAAAGATAAGGCGGCCACTAACAGGTCAGACGCTTCTTTTAAGCATTCCTGACTCTTACGGCCGTCTTGTCGCACTAGGAAGCCCGGCAAAGGCGGCTGTTATGATTCCATCGGAGTTTCCTTCAAAATCAACCGGGTAGGCATATTTCATGATTTCTCTTCCTGCTCGCTTTAGACATACCGTCATGAAGGTTTGATACGATTTCCTGTCTTTTTACGCTTGTCGGTAGCAAGCTTAATGCAGGCCGTTGTCAAAACCACTGAAGTTTAGGAGCCTCCCTAACTCTGCAAGGACTGTGCAAAAACTTGCCAGTAAATTCTAAAGACTCGCGTGGAAAAAACAGGAAAAAAGGATTAAGACGAGGAATGGAAAATTTCTATTTTACGGAACACTCACGCAAAAACTGGCTATTTCTGGGGAAACAGCTTTTAATCATAATGGTTACGACAGGAATAAAACCTGTAACCCCTGTCGTGTGAAAGCGAGCTTGAAAGTCTCTTCCCTGTTAAAAAAACTTATTTTCTTTAGCCTTATAGCCAATTCTAAAAACAAATACATTATGATTGAAAGGACGAGAAAATACATAAATCTGGGTCAATATTTTAGTAACTACATCTGGAAAAAAGTTTCACTCCAGACCCTAAAAGCCATCACCTAACACGCATAATCACGATAAATGACAACCTCTTAAAATTATGAAATACTTTTCCCAGCAGACATTCTCCTCTCTTTCTTACTATTATATGTAACGCAAAAGAAGGGCATGCTAGTAAAGTCGATAGGAAGGAATATTGCTCAATTGGAAATGGGTCTAGCCCTTAACCCCACTCTACGCTCCGAGCCTCAAACATTTCCATCCTGCTTCGCCCTTTATTACCCCACAGCCAAAGCTTCTGCCTGCTTCAACACAAGCTTAACCGCATTTGATGTCATATCGGGTGGATAACCATAATGTTTAAGAATGCGCTTGATTGCCACCCTCATTTTGGCACGCACATCGTCACGTTTCCACCAATCCACACCTGCGTTATTACGCACAGTCAGCACCAATTTTGTAGCGATAACACGGAGCTCCTGATTGCTCATTAGCTCCACAGCACTCTTATTTTGTGCCAGCGCATCGTAAAAAGCGCGCTCTTCTTTACTGTAACCGTCCTGAGGCTCATTTTGCACATCTTTTGCAAGATTAATCAGTTCTTGCAGAACCTGCACGGCTGTTACACTACGATTGTGATACCGCGCTATGGCTTCCTTAAGGCGTGTCGAGAAAGCCTCCTGCTGAACAACATTTGTTCGTGTTCGCGCCTTAATCTGCCCGTCAAGCAGTTTCTTTAACGCTTCAACTGCAAGATTGCGTTGCTTCATCCCTTGCAGCTCTAACAGAAACTCTTCGGAGAGAACGCTAATATCGGGCCGTTTAATGCCGCAAACAGACAAGATATCGATTACTTCTGTGGACGTCACAGCCTTATTAACGAGCTGCTGAATAGCAACATCACGGTCGTCATGCGTACGGTTCCCCCCTCCCGCATCAAGCTTGTCCAAGCTGGAGCGCACAGCAACAAAAAAGGCAACCTCCGTCGCATACTCTCTCACACGCGCATTACCAGAAGCGAGCTTATACCCCTTCACCAACGCCGCTACGGCATGTCGAAAACGTTTTGTTTCTTTATCGCTCTCACGATCTTTCTCTAAAAGATACTCAAGGGCATTCGGTAAAATAGCTAAGCGTTCCCCTGGCGTACCATCCAAAGCTTTGCTGTAATCAAACCCATGGAACTGTGCACGTGAAACATCGAGCGCATCGAGGAACGCCGCAACCGCCTCCCCTTCATCAATGCCTGTTTCATCCTGATCCGTCTTGGAATAATGCGCTAAAGCAGCCTTCAACTCAGCGGCAATCCCAATGTAATCGACAACAAGGCCCGCAGGCTTGTCCTCAAACACGCGGTTAACCCGTGCGATGGCCTGCATCAGCCCATGACCACGCATAGGTTTGTCAACATACAGCGTATGCATACAGGGCGCATCAAAGCCTGTAAGCCACATATCGCGGACGATCACCAATTTTAGCGGGTCTTTTGCATCTTTAAAACGCTTACGGATTATTTCCTGCCGCGCTTTGGACCGTATATGAGGCTTGAATTCTTGCGGGTCAGTCGCAGAGCCTGTCATAACGACCTTTACACAGCCCGTATCATCCGTTTCGCCGCCCCATTCAGGGTATGCCGCGATAATGCGTTTATACACTTCCACGCAAATACGACGGCTCATACAGACGATCATGGCTTTCCCATTCATCGCCTGTAAACGCGCGTTGAAATGATCCAGAATATCAGCAACGACCATATCAAGCCGCTTGTCTGCCCCCACTAACGCTTCCACGCGGGCCCATTTCCGTGCTTTAGCCGTTACTTGGTCTTCTGGTAAGGCTTCGGTAGCTTCACTGAACTCATCATCAAGGATGGCTGTAATCTCTTCATCCAGGTCAATTTTCACGACGCGGGATTCATAATAAATCGGCACCGTAGCGCGATCTGCAACAGCCTGTGCAATATCATAGATATCGATATAATCACCAAACACACCGCGCGTATCAGCCCCAACCAACTCAACTGGAGTGCCTGTAAAGGCAACATACACGGCATGAGGCAAAGCACGCCGAAGATGGAAGGCTAAGCCTTTTTTAATCTGACCTGTCTTTCTATCGATCTTTTCTTCCAAATTATATTGTGTGCGATGAGCTTCATCGACCAACACAATCACGTTTGAACGATCAGTAAGCTCCGGGAAGTCTTCGCCTCCATCTGGCCGGAATTTTTGGATCGTCGAGAAGATAACTCCCCCACTCTCACGGCTTAATGTCTGTTTCAAATCCTGTATGCTATCAATCTGTATGGGCTCTTCACCCAAAATCCCCTTACACCGCGCAAACGTTGCGAAAAGCTGATTATCCAGGTCATTCCGATCTGTCAGCACAAGGAGAGTGGGGTTTTTCATGGCAGGGTCGCGCATGACACGACCAGAGAGGAAAGCCATCAGAAGACTTTTTCCAGAGCCCTGCGTATGCCAAATCACCCCTGCTTTGCCGTCCCGCTCTTGTGCTACCATTATGGAACTATGAGCTTTCTGCACAGCATGGAACTGATGATATCCTGCTATTTTCTTGCTCAACCCACGGCCATCATCCTCAAACACGGTAAACCAACGCAACATATCCAGCATAATTGCTGGGGCCAGAAGCCCCTCTGCCAATGTCGCGAGCTCTAGCGTGGAGCCATGAGGAACAAGCGTATGTCCATCAACGGTTCGCCACCCCATATATCGATCAAACTCTGCCGAGAGTGATCCATAGCGAGCCTGCATTCCATCTGAAATAATCGTAAAGAGATTGGTACGGAAAAGCTCAGGAATATCATGCTTGTAGGTCGCAATTTGGTTCCATGCGGCCTTAATATCCGCCCCTGTGATTGTCTTAAGCTCCACCACAACCAGCGGTAAGCCGTTTAGGAAGAGCACAACGTCAGGAATACGCACCGTTGCCCCAGCTATATCGAACTGGCGCACAGCCAACCAATCATTGGCTTGGTTTGTCCAGTCAACAAGCCGAACGCGTTCATGCCGTTCTTCTTGTTCATCAGGCGACGTAAATGTAACTGGCACGCCACCGACCATCAGCTCATGCAGGCGGCGATTTTCTTGTAAAATATCTGTCGTAAAGACAGTATTCAGCACCCGTCGCGCCGCTTCTTTTAACGCTGAGGCCGGAAAAGTCGGGTTAAGGCGTTTTAAGCTCTCTGAAAAAACCGAAGTGAGAATGGCATCACGAAAGCTTTCCCGTAATGGTGAGCGATGTTCTGGGGACACATCCCTGCCCTGCGCCAGTCTATAACCCAACGGCACAAGGCTTTCCATGAAATGTGTTTCCAGCTCTGCTTCACTCACCCATGCCATGATGTCAAAGAACCTCCTCGACCATTTCTTTCGCTTTCCCCACCCTTAGCTCTCCCGACATGAGACGAGGGAGAAGTGTGTCACGTAGGGTAGTGAGGGTTTGGGATTGTTCTCTTAGAGAACGAATATATTGGAACCACATGGTTACAATACTATCAAACTTTTTCTGTACTATTAAAGATGCCTTCAAAAAGGGAATTTTTTTTAAGTTACTCTGATTTAACTTCATTTGAACAGCTCCATTTACAAAACCTGAAATATCCACTTGATCAAAGAAACATTTTAAATGAGGAATTGAAATATTCTTACCTTTTAATACATGAGCATGGTTATTCACCCAGGCCGGCCCCCATATATATTGGGTAAACGGCCTCCCACTCTCTTGGATAACTGATCCGTCCTCTCCAAGCAGTAACAACTCCTCATCAAAAAGAAACTCATCTACATAATCCATCACAGAAGTTGCTCCATAGTACGGAATACTCCCATTTTTTTTCAACCGCTGGGCCTTTGATAATGGTCTCCGTTTTGAATCAAAAATTTCTAATTCATCTCCTATATGACATATATGCCACCCCTCCGGCAGCCCATCTTCCCCGAAACGATCAGGGAAAAGGGCAGCCGTAGCCGCATCCATATGAGCAGGAGCACGACCTGCCGCGCGCGCATGAACGGGATCAAAATCAACAAACCACGAACGATACAATGCCCGCGCCATTTCCTCCAATGTTGCTGCTGTCTTGCGATTATTTTCTATCTTGTCGTCTAACGCTCCCAGAACAGCCGCTATTTCTTTTTGTTCGGCGAGTGGGGGGAACTTTACTCTCTCTTGATGAACATCATTGCGATTGACACCAGGGACGCCACTCTTGTCATTAAATTGGTGCCAGTCCAACGTTTTTAAGAAATAATAACAGAATCTAGGAAAGTTTTCTCGAAAATCAACTATATACAATGACGTATTTAATGGCCAAAAAGGGTGTCTACAGAAAAATATCTGTCCAACTGTACCATATCGTCCAGCAATAACACCCGGTCCTTTTACTTTGTAAGCCGAATGATAACCACTTAATCCCGAAGATGATATAATCGGAAAATCTCCCTTCTCCCGCTTGGAGTATGGAAGATCATAGCCACGTTTTAATTCTATCAAATCGCCCAGTTTACGAGTTTTCCACCCCTTCATCCCAACTCTCCCAACCGCTTCTCAATCTCAGCCTCTAACCGGCGACCTTCAGCGAACTGCTTCTGCAATATCGCTTTCAAGCGGGAGAATTTTTCCTCAAAGGGTTCGTCATCTTCTTCAACCGCCTCAGCGCCTACATAACGGCCGGGCGTGAGGACAAACCCATTAGCGGCAATCTCTTCTGTGGTCGCTGACTTACAGAAGCCGGGGACACCCTCATACGCACCATCACGCGTTTCGCCACGCCATGCGTGATAGGTAGCCGCGATATGGTGCACTTCCTCTGCTGAAAGTTCCTTTTGCTTGCGAGAACCAGGAACAAGAGCCCCCATCTTTCGCGCATCAATAAAAAGCACCTCGCCACGTCGATCACGCAGTTTCTCATCCATAGCGAGACCGTTGGATTTGTCTTTGGCCAAAATCCACAAACACGCCGGAATCTGTGTGCCGTAAAAGAGCTGACCCGGGAGAGCGACCATGCAATCAATGGCCTCACCTTTTACCAAAGCCTCGCGTATCTCTCCTTCCCCACCGGACATGGACGACATGGAACCATTCGCCATGACAACACCGCCAATTCCTCTGGCCGATAGGTGAGCATAGATATGCTGGATCCACGCAAAGTTCGCATTACCAACAGGTGGCACTCCAAACCGCCAGCGCTGGTCTTCTCGCAACAGCTTTCCCGACCAGTCTTTAATATTAAAGGGCGGATTTGCGAGGATATAATCGAACCGTTCATCAGAGAACTCATCACGCAGCAAAGTACCCTCTGAATTCCAGCGTACATCAGCAAAGATACTACGGATCGCAAGATTCATCCGGGCAAGCCCAAACGTCGTATGGTTCCTCTCCTGCCCGTAAATAGCGATATCATCGCGTCGCCCTTGGTGGGCAGTTATGAACTTTTCTGACTGAACAAAGAAGCCTCCCGTCCCGCAGCACGGGTCATAGACGCGCCCATGAGTCGGCTCGATCATTTCAATCAACGTCTCAACAATGGATTTTGGCGTGTAGAATTCTCCACCCCGCTTGCCCTCTTCTCCGGCAAACTCACCAATACAATATTCATAAACCCGACCGATCAGGTCAAAGTCTGCTTGAGTGCCATTCAAGGGCAGCTTGTTAGAAAATAAATCAATCAACCCACTGAGTAAGGTCGGCGCGATACTCTCACGCCCAAACCCTTTAGGAAGAGCCCCTTTCAAGATCGGGTTTTCAGCCTCAATCTTGCGCATCGCCTCATCAATTTTGATGCCGATTTGCGTATCTTTCGCCTCTGCCTTCAATGTCTCCCATCGCGCAACTTGGGGAACAAAAAAGACACTTTCAGCCAGATATTCGTCGCGATCCTCTGGGTCTCCCCCTTCAGAAACAATCACCTCTCTCTGACGAACGAACGCTTCTGAGACATAGCGTAAAAACAACAAGCCAAGGGCAATATGCTTATACTCCCCAGCATCCATAGCCCCACGCATTTTGTTAGCTGCAGCAAACAAGGTTTTCTCAATGCTCAAAATACGCTCCTAAGGGTCATGTTTTGAGGCAATGATACCGACTGGGGCGACAATAAGAAAGAAGCCCATTTCTCGTTCAGAAGCACATCCAGCTTACACTGGGGACCGCGAACCTAACGCCTGTTTTTCTCGGGATACGATACGGCCCATTAACGATAATTTTTCCTACCTTATACGATATCTAATATTGCAGATACTATCCCACGCTAGGTCAACAAAAAGGAAGAGGCACATCACAACATGGCGGGCTGTCACAACACGCTATGAAAAAACAGCATCATCCTTCCTCTCTATTGTCCTCATCGCCGCTACAGCAGATCATATTAAGACCCAACAGGGCATGGTCGATTACAAAGCACGCGGCGGCCCCAAAACCCAAACTTATCTCGCTGAAATCGAACGCCTCGCCAACACAAAAATAATCTACGGCCATTGGCCCAAGCTTCCTGGCCGCATCGAGGAGTAACGAAAAAAACGATAGGAGGTCACCACTATGTTACACATTTATAGGTGAAGGATTCAAAATTTATAATCAGTGTAGGATGGACATTTTGTCTCGACGGAAAACAATTCTCTTACTTATCATGCTGCTCACAGACGTCTGTGCTGCATACCCTTCCCTCGCAGTGGCAGTATGCTCACTTTTTTTATGGGACATGCCACCCAGCAGAAACTCGGGGGCGTTTTTTTTTCTATGTTCCCTAACTCTTCTTTTCCAAGCAATGCCGCTCTTCGTTGTTATTAATTTCTTATTGGTGTCTGTGGAGCTAATACGTCGCCGCCCAATAAACACTATTTTATGGATAGTGACATTAATAAGTTTTATACCTTCGCTCTTAGTTGCGTTCTTAACTGCGTGGTTTACCGCTTCAATATTTCATGTTCTCTGATGGGAAACCATCAGAACACGCGGAAATCGATACCGTTTGTAACTCACTGTAGGCTTGCTCATGTCCTCATCTAACACGCAAAAATTAATGTGACAGCACCAGACGATATACTGCGCCGGAATAGCACATGAATTGCAGGCTTATACTGACTTGGAAGAACTTCCTACAATGATGCGGGATTATGGGAATGTGCGTGCTGAATGCCGCGCTGTCTTAGCAGGCCCGAGCTATCCTCACGGCTAAACCGCCGTGTCAATTATAACGATGAATCGTGCATTCCGATGAACTTCCGTGAACGCACAACACTACGGCTACATGCACAAAAACAAACGAAAACTGGCTATTTTCTGGGGGGAATGGTTTTTGATCATGGTGGGTACGACAGGGATTGAACCTGTGACCCCTGCCGTGTGAAGGCAGTGCTCTACCGCTGAGCTACGCACCCATGATGTAATGAGCGGCTTTCTACCAGCCAAGAGGCTCACTGACAAGAGCCTCCCCATCACCTAACGCCTTTTTAAAAGCCAAACATATGGTCTAAAGAGAATGCCCCTTGGCCGTTATCCAATCCATGATACCCAAATAAACGGCAGGTTAAATCACGGATCAGCACATACCCGCCTTCCCCAGCCTCTTGCAACGCGTCTTCTGGGAAGAGCTGATATGGGCGTACAATGAAGGAGCCAGAAGGCTGCAGGCTTATCCGTGTCTGCGCGACCTTTCCACCATCCGCACGATAGAGATGCAAATCCGTTTCGGATGGTTTACGCCCAGCGACTGACGTTGGATAAATGAGGCAACAAAAGCTCCAGAAGGACATATTTTCATCATTCTGCCCAAGCTTGAGAAACAGACGCGTCGTCAAGCCGGGTGGTGGCCCTGAATATGATTGCGGTTCTGAGCGCCAGGTCATCACCGTGTTGAAAATATGCCCCCCAAAACTCGTTTCAGCCGCGTGGTCACTTTGCCGGTCGCGATAACGCATCAAAGCATGTAACCACCCGTCAGCCTCCCCTCCGTCACGAAAATCATAAACGAGATCCGCATGGCCTGCCTGGTCTGTTAACTCATGCAAGGCGAGAGCTTTACGATGATGTCGTGGTAAATTTCCTAAAAAATGAGAACCAACCTCACGCCCTTCTTCGTCAAAAATATCAATACGAAGAGGTAATGTTTTAACCGCCTCTGACATCGGGTTAGGCTGCACGATGCTCTCAAACCGTTGAGGGTCCAAAACAGGGAACGGTAAAACAAAACCACGCCCCAGAGAGGCTGGGAAAGCTTTGATCGCAGGGTCTGGTGTTAAATCACGCCGCTCAACATTAAGATGCGCAATCCGCGTCCGCCCGCGTTGTTTAATCTCGTAGCGCGGCCGGACAACATGTTGCCCTGAACGGAGCTCCAACTGTGCTGGCCATGTGAGCTCAGGGAAAAGCGTGCCAACATCCACAGCTACCGTCTCGTAAGGCCTAATCTCCCGCACTATGGAGCGATGATCCTCCTCCCCCATCGGATTAAAGGTAATCGCCCCCTCAGGAATGGATGTGCCATGGCTATTCTGTAACCAAACCGTGACGATTTCATCTCGGTCGGGCGCTGGTAGCGTAGCAAAACGCATTGATGGCCAAGAATTAGCGTCGTGCGTTACCGAGAGGCTCGGGTTTCCGTTTCGGCCAAACGTATCAAGCGCATATTTAACAACATCATGCCCCTTCGCCCCAATAACATGCACAAAGAGCTGTCCGGTAAAGGGAGGAAGGTTAAAGCGCTGTCGCACCTCACGACTATCCACCACAACGCTCGCATTCGCCTCCGTCAGGCTGTGCTCCCACTCCGCCAGAACATGCCCATTTTGATCAAAAAGACGGAACCAATAGATGAGTTTTTCTGCCCCATAATTTGACCAATAATTGGCCGTAACCAAACGCGTTGAAAATTCTTCATGATCGCGAAAGAAAGCAAAATTCGTCGCAAAATTAAGTTTATCTAAATAACGTCGTTTATAAGGAAGGAATGACGATGGAAGGCGCGCTTTTTCCAAACTATAGAGAGGACGCCCATTTAAAAGCCCCTCTAGACGTGCCTGCATCTTGGCATGCTCAAACGACGCCACCAGAACACACTCTACCTCAACGGCCGGAAGCTCCACGAGGGCTTTCAGTGTTCCTCCTAAACCATCAGGCTTCCCAACCTGCTCTGTGTCATGGGTCAACACCACGCTGGGCTTCAATGCGGGGTTCAGCCCTATAAGCGTTGGGAGATACCCTTCTGGGTCATAGATCGCAAAAAACCGACCAGACAATTCACGTTCTAACGCTCGCAAGACATCCACCACCAAGGGATGAGACAATGCTTTATACAAGACATTGCCCCCTTGAGGGCCAAACGTACAGACATTGAGCATAAACCTGCCTTCTCTGTTCAGAGCATAATGCGACGATGTATTTCTTCTGCCGCTCGCGTAGTATCGTCAAGTTTTTCTACCGGCTGACGCGCCATATTAACATCAAAAGACTGTACGCGCCCAACCCTCATCAGGAGATCAATAAATTCTCCTATACGTGTGGAATGCCCCGTTAAAGGCAAAATACCAACAGGTTGTGTCGTCGCCACGGCTTCAGAAATCATTGACACACTATCAGTTGTCACAGCCAGACAATCCGAACACGCCAAAATACCGGCATAAGGATTCTCTTCCCCCTCCCCCCCCCTAAAACATGCTCCGTAAGGCTCAAGCCGCTTTTTAAGAAGAGCCACCGCTCGCTCACTTGTCCGCCGTGACGAGGTCACAACACAATGCACCTGATGCTGTTTGATGAAGGCCTCCATTTTATCAGCAATGATCTGTGCCTCCAGCTCCCCAAAACGATACCGACCGTTAGATCCCCCCAGCAATACACCTAAAACGGGCTTATCATCACATCGTATGATAGAGGCCCAGCGCTGCCGTGCCTGCTGTAGAAAATCCTCCGTCACGCCATGCATGGCCGTCCTTGCCACGCACACATTCTCTCCCTTTAAACGATCATGCGTATTCGCAACCACGAGAGCATAGGGGTGAAGAGACGTCCGTGGATTTTGAATCTGCACAACAGGAAGACCATAACGCTTCCCTAACGCAGCCCCAACCACCGCACCGCAACCGCCAACACTCATGATCAGCCGTGTTTCAGGAGAAAGCTGTATCGGTTCAATCACGCTCAACGGGCGCACCCATAATCGTGATGGGAGCCGTTTCCAGATAGTCTCACGTTTTATGATGGGCTGCTGACTGTGTCGAAAACCGGCTCTCTCTGCTAAACCTCTCGCCTGAGACCACATTCCAACAAAATTTTCTGCTATAAGTGTTGCATGCATCGGCAGGCTCCGTCAGGGATAACAACTCTCTATCTCTCGAATTCACTTCCATCTGACAAGAACATTCATCATGGCCCCCTCATCCCCTCCTTCCCCCTCATCACAAACAGACTTCGAGAGCCTTGGCCTTCTTCCTGTTCTTTGCCAAACCGCACGGACCTTAGGGATGAAACGCCCGACACCGATCCAGCAAGAAGGCATTCCCGCCCTCTTACAAGGGCGCGATGTTCTCCTCCCCAGCCAGACAGGAACAGGCAAAACCGCAGCCTTTGTTCTCCCTGCCCTACAAAAACTCGCTCATATCAAAGAGAAGGAAGGAACTGAGGACTTCTCAACACCACGTATCCTCATTCTTGAACCGACACGCGACCTTGCCATGCAAACGGCGGGTATTTGCCGGCAATTAGGGCGCCAACTTTCTGTCCGGACACGCGTTATTTGTGGAGGTGTCCCGCGCGCTCAACAGACACGTGCCCTCGCAGAGGGCGCGGATATTATCGTTGCCACGCATGGTCGGCTTTTAGAGCTTGTCGATAATGGAGAGCTTATCCTGAGCGAACTCATCTATCTCGTACTCGATGAAGCTGACCGCCTTTTGGATGAAGAATTTTCAGAAAGCATGACGGCCCTTGTGCCCTATATGGCTGATCGCCCTCAAACAGTCTTCTGCTCTGCCACCCTCCCTGAGCCCGTCATGGCATTGGCCCGTAAGGTGACACATGACCCGGTGCGTATTCTTCTTCCAGAAGAAAGCGTTACACCCCGCCGTCTCCGCCAACGCGCCCTCTTTATTGAAGAACATGAGAAAGAGAAAACGCTTCTCACCTTCTTTACGCAAAGCCTTCCTCAAGGAAGAAGCATTCTTTTCGTCAAGACGAAACACCGTGCGGACGCGCTCGCACGTCTATTACGGAGGAAAGGCTTCAACGCCCTTGCCCTTCATGGCGGACAAACACCCGGAGAACGCAAACAAGCTCTTGCCCGTTTCCAGAGCGACACACAGAACATACTTGTCACCACAGACATCGCAGCGCGCGGGCTTGATATCGAGGATATTCAACTTGTCATCAATGTGGATCTCCCCCCCAAACCGGACACTTATGTACACCGCATCGGGCGTACCGCGCGCGCGGGCCGCAGCGGCCGCGCCCTTTCTTTCATCTCTGTGACTGAAAGAGGGCTATTGAGAGAGATTGAGCGGCATATTAATCACCGCATTCGTATCGTCACACACGATACACTCCAGCGTTGACAGAACGGCCAACGCTGGAACGAGACATCTTACGCTGATGCGCGATCGTAAATTGGGAAACGATGGCACAATTCAAGCACTTCCTTATGGATACGCTCGATTGTCGCTGTATCGTCTTCCCCAGCGCTCAGCACTTCGTCAATCATACGACCAATTTCGCGGAATTCTGCTTCACCGAAACCACGTGCCGTTGCCGCTGGGCTGCCCAAACGTACCCCAGACGTCACGAAAGGTTTTTCTGGATCGAACGGAATAGCATTCTTATTCGCCGTAATTCCTGCGCGTTCCATCAGCTCTTCAGCTTTCTTCCCCGTCACCTTCTTTGGGCGAAGGTCAACGAGCACGATGTGACTATCCGTCCCACCAGTCACGATATTGAAACCACGTGATGACAGCTCATCAGCCAATGCACGAGCATTTTTAAGAACGTTCTGCTGGTAAACCTTGAAGTGATCCTTCAACGCATCACCAAAAGCCACCGCCTTACCAGCGATCACATGCATAAGCGGGCCACCTTGAAGCCCTGGGAACACAGCAGAGTTAATTTTTTTGAACAACTCAGCATCATTCGTCAGGATGATCCCCCCGCGAGGGCCTTGCAGTGTCTTGTGCGTCGTTGACGTTGTGATATCTGCATAAGGAACTGGGCTTGGATAAAGACCAGCCGCAACCAACCCTGCATAATGGGCCATATCCACCATCAAAGAGGCCCCAACCTCATCCGCAATACGACGAAAACGTGCGAAGTCGATATGACGTGGATACGCTGAGCCACCCGCTACGATGATACGTGGCTTATGTTCACGGGCCAGGCGCTCCATTTCTTCATAATCGAGCAAACCATCTTCCCCGCGCACACCATATTGCACAGCGTTGAACCATTTACCTGAATAGTTTGGCGCGGCACCATGGGTAAGATGCCCACCAGCGGCCAGGCTCATCCCCAGGATGGTATCACCTGGTTTGCCCAGCGCCATAAAAGCCGCTTGGTTAGCATTAGCGCCAGAATGTGGCTGAACATTCGCAAACTCAGCGCCAAAGAGCTTGGTAACACGCTCGATCGCTAGGCTTTCAACCTTATCAACCTCAATACACCCGCCATAATAACGACGTCCAGGGCGACCCTCAGCGTATTTGTTCGTTAAGACAGATCCTTGCGCTTCCATAACGGCAAAAGACGTCATGTTCTCTGAGGCAATCAGCTCAATCCCATCTTGTTGGCGTTTTAGCTCACTATTGAGCAACGCACTAACGGCTGGATCACGTTCTTTCAGCGGGCTATGAAAGAAAGATTTTAGATCAGTCTGGCTGGTATGTTCAGGCATCGTCGTCCCTGTCTCCGGAAATTACTCACTTTCCTTATAAAGGCACCACCGAAAAACGTCTATCACTACCTTGCAAAAGAACGTCCCCGATACCCTACTCTCAGCCTTGCATTCAGTGCGTTTTAACATACGCTACGGCATTCATAATCTCTGCCGTCACCTCACGAGGATGGCTTATCATGACCACGTGGCTCGATTTAATCCGTAACGTATGGGCCTTAATATGCGCAGCCATCGTCTCCTGTAAAAGTGGCGAAATCATATGGTCGTCTTCCGTAACGATATCCCACGAAGGCTTAGTTTCCCACGCTGCGTATGTTACAGGCTGCAAGAGCGCTTTTTCGGCCCATGGTCCCTGAACAGCAGAAAGAACTCTCGCTTGCTCTTGTGGAATATCCGCCGCAAAGTCCCGCACAAAACTATCTGATGTCAAATGAAGGAAATTGAAATCATCTTTCACAATCTGGGGATTACCCAGACCTTTCGGGCCTCTCTTTTCAATCGCAACGACATTTTCACCCTTATCCGGCGCAAAGGCCGCCACATAAACCAGTGCCTTCACTTTAGGGTCATCCCCTGCTTGGGTAATCACCATACCCGCCCAACTATGCCCCACCAACACAACCGGCCCTGGGGCTTGCGCAATGGCACGCTTCGTTACAGCAACATCATCATCCAACGACGTTAAGGGGTTTTGCACCGCTACGGACCGAATACCCGCTCTCTCGAGACGCTGGATAACCCCGCTCCAACTAGACCCATCAGCAAACGCACCATGAACGAGAATAACCGTCGGTGTGATCGTTTTTGATGATGCCGTATCTGCCGCCCCATTCCCAGGAAGCACCACCATGAGAGAAACAATGGCAAGCCCTACAAGGAAAGAAAACCCAACAACACGCCCCCTCGTAAGTGGAAATACGCGACGTAACATAGCGGCGCCCCTCTTAAAGATCCTTAAATAAAGAAGGGCATTTTTTGGAAAGAGTCGCCAATCATATTTTCGTGATTTCGTTACTATATCGCACTTAAATCATATCATAGTGGCCGTTTTCACCATGGCGGCATTTTATACGCCGAACATGAGACAGAGAGAATAATCCAACGCTGCATCAGCGTAAAAAACTATGGCTCCCTAGGAGTAATTCAGCCATCTCATCCAGTCGTGCTTTATGGCGCTTCCAATCTGGCATGACATACCCGAGAAGCTGCCAAAAACCAGGACCATGGTTATGTTCCTTTAAATGGCACATCTCATGTAAAATGACGTAATCAATACAATCACGCGGGGCTTTTACCAAATATGGGTTAAGGGTAATGATATCACCTTCTGGCGAGCAATTTCCCCACTGCATCCGCATGACCTGTAATTTCAACTCAGGGGAACGTATGACCCAACGCATTGACGGGAGAAATACATTCAGACGTGCACGAAATACCTCTTGTGCCCGTGTAAAATACCATAATTCCAACAGCTTTTGGATGCGTAAAGCATGACGCTTCTGGACTGATATTTCTATTTGACTGCGGAACATCCTCACTCTCTCAGGAGCATCAGGCAGATGATATATTTTTAAAACATGCCGCCGCCAGAGATAGAAATGGCTTTCTCCGCTAACATAATCACGCGGGATCACATGTTCTTGAACAGACTTGAAACCCTGTAATTTCTGCCAAATCCACCGCGTTTTTTGGCGTAACGCATGCTCTAAATCGACCTCCGATGTACCTTCTGGAACAATAACCTGAACACTCAGATCTGGCTGGACTTTAATACGCAACTTTGTGCGTAAGCGCGTGCACGGTATGAGTGTGATACGGATAGGTTCTCCACCATAGAATAATACTCGTTCCATCCTGCTCAACCTTATGGTGCCTCCATGGAACCCACGCGCATGATTTGTATCACCTGTTCAAGTATCTCTTGGGCCTTATCCACCCCAAAACCCACCTTCTGCCCCATTGTAAATAATAAAGGAAGCAGCTCTTTGCGTACTGTTCTTTCCATATCCGTACGATTAAGCGAATTTTCTCGAACAGCCTTATCGACAATGCGATCCATCTTAAAGGCCAAATCAATCCAAGACTGCTGTTCAGCCTCCGTTCGCTTATGATTGAAAATATCGGGAAGCGCTCTTATTAACACCCCGTAATAAGATTGCGCATGACGGTGCCCATCAAAAACAGAAGGAATATCATCCAATTTTCGCTGCTCAACCTGCTCTTCAAACTCTTTAAAAAGCATGAATTGTTTTAAGGGATGGTCAAATAGGCTTTCTGTTTCTTCAATAACTTTTCGTAATAAGCTGGAGAAAGCTTCCTGTGCATAAGGGTCATCTTGCATGTCATATTCAATGACTTTCGTCACACGAGAACGAATGAGATCAGCCTCATTGCGCGTTTTTTCTTCGCTCCAATTTTCTACTGGCGCATCCTCTGGTCTCTGCCCCATACGGCCAACCGCATAGACCCCTTCAGAGTCATGAACTGTCACACCCGCCACATGCCGATCAAGCAGCTTCTTCACCTGCTCGGCATAATGATCAAAATCGATCGTCTCGCCTGTATCTTGTAAGATCATCTGACGCAGACTGGTCATCTGCTTTAACGTCTCTTTGTAATTACGACGGTCCTCCTCCGTGAAACTCGTATCCTCAAAGAAAGCAACAGATTGCAACGCAACTTTTAAACAAGCAGCAAACTTTGCCAATACTTCATAGAAATCATCACGCCGTTTCAGATTAACATCCACCATCTGGCCATGCTCCTCTTCCATACGAGGAACCAACACAGACCGCAGCTGCTGAAAGTCGCTTGTATTCTTCACACCATCGAATACATCCCAGAGCGCCTTATATAAAGCCGGGAGTTCGCGATATTCCACACCCATTTGACGATATAACCCAGCGAGATCATTGGGGTCATACCCACCAACATTTTTTGCGGCGAGCTCCTCATATTTCGCCAAGGTTGTATCAAGCTCCGCTAAAATACCGCGATAATCAATCAGCACTCCATGCTTCTTTTGGTCATGCAAACGGTTCACACGGGCAATAGCTTGCAGCAGGTTATGCTGTTTCAAAGGCTTATCGATATACAGCACAGTATTCTTAGGTTCATCAAAACCCGTCAATAATTTATCAACAACAATAATTAATTTCAGATTGGGGTCTTTTTCAAAACGCTCAATAACATCCCGCGTATAGTCATCCTCATTCTGGTCTCCCACATTCTCCTTCCACCAACGTTGAATCTCGGGTTGTTTGCACTCATCAACCTCCGTATGCCCTTCACGTGTATCAGGGGGGCTCATCACAATAGCGCTTTCAAACAACCCGACATCATCAAGATATTGCTTGTATCGAATAGCGGAGAGCTTACTGTCACACGCCAGCATCCCTTTGAGATCTTTATCAATATTATTGTCAAAATGCGTCGCCAGATCCATCGCAATCAATCGGATGCGATCATCTGCTTTATAGAGCTGATTGGCCCGAGCAAAACGCTTTTTAAGGTCCGTCACTTGCGGCTCTGTTAACCCCTGTGTGATGCGCTCAAACCAGGCATCAATAGCGCGGTCATTCACCTCTAAATCCGGCCTACGTTCCTCATATAACAACGGGGTAACGGTGCCATCCGCCACAGCCTGCTGCATGGTATAAGAATGAATAAGTTTGCCAAAACGGCTCGTCGTCGCGCTACCTTTCAATAAAGGCGTACCAGTAAAAGCGATAAAAGCAGCATTCGGCAAAGCATGTTTCATGCGGGCATGATTTTCACCGCCCTGGCTACGATGGCCCTCATCCACCAACACAATAATATCCGCACTGTCATTATGGCATTCGGGATACCCTGTAGCGGTATGAAATTTATTGATGAGCGAGAAGATAATACGCTCATTCCCATGCCCAATCTGCTGTGCCAAACGCCGGCCCGACGTAGCTAACGCCTCTTGCTTATCTTTTTTATCGGCCAACTCCCCGCCTGTCGAAAACGTCGTACTGAGTTGGCGCTCCAAATCTTTACGGTCCGTCACCACTAAAATACGGCATTGCTTCAACGCCTCGTCCAAAATAAGCGCACGGCTGAGGAACACCATCGTGAAGGACTTACCAGACCCCGTTGTATGCCAAACAACCCCGCCCTCACGCCCACCATCATGACGGCGGGACTTAATACGCTCCAACAAACGCTTAATGCCAAAAACCTGCTGATATCGAGCGATGATCTTGCCGTTTTTGCGGTCTACCAGCGTGAAAAACCGCGTCATCTCCAATAAACGTTGAGGTGAGAGCAACCCGATCAAAAGCCGGTCTTGATGCGTCACGACTAAGGGGCGAGAAGACCAAGTATCAAACCATGCACGATCAGTTTTTTACGCTCTCGAAAAAGTATATCTTTTTGTGCTGTAGAGAGTGGTGTGTTTTTAAGGCGCTCCATCTCTCTTTCTGGAATATCTTCCTCCGTCCATGAGGCCCAAAATTTTAGTGGGGTGCCACAGGTGCCATAACGTCCCTCATAACCCGTGATGGACAGCAGCAACTGGCTATAAGCAAAAAGCTGTGGAATTTCATCTTTTCGCTGATTCCGCAGAGTTTGAGAGATACCCGCCTCAACCGTTGGCCCCTTCCCCGGCTGACCATCTGGGCGTTTCGCCTCAATCACTGCCAAGGGAATCCCATTGACGAAACACACAATATCCGGCCGGCGGGTTTGCGTTTGGTCTGTACGGGTAACGCTGAATTCTTCCGTAAAGGTAAAACTATTTTGATCTGGATTATGCCAGTCAATCAACTCAATGGTCGGGGTCGCTTTACGGCCATCAATAAACTCTGTCACGGCAATGCCGTAGAGCAGATGCGTGGTCATTTTCTCATTCGCATCCCGCAAGCCAGACACAAAGTCCGGCTGGGAGACAATGGAGATGAGGCGATTTATCGCTTGGTCCGACAAAGCATGCGCGCGCCCCTCAAAGACAAAGCGACGCTTCTGAAGTTCTTCCCTCAAAAGCGAGCCCAGCACCACCGCCCCTTGATCTCCCCCACGCAAGGCCAAGGCTTCAGAAGGCGGTAAAAAATGCCAGCCAAGCGTGCTCAGCAACGCCAGAGCGGGCAATTTGGCGCTATATTCTTCCTGAAACCGTGGAGCGGAGGACATAAGGGATCACTATCCTAACATTAAAAAGCGCTAGTCAATCGTCACTCGACGTTTACCCGTCAAAAGCTGCTGCATCAGCGCCTTTTTCTCTTGGCGTAAACGCGCAAGATCAACCTCAATGGTTGTGATTTCATTATCTGCTGTGGTGAGAACGGCGGCTATGGCTTTTTGTTCTGGGAGGGGGGGAAACTCCAAAGTCATTTTTTGAAACATTGGTAAGCGTAATGATTTAACAGTCGAACCCACAGCTTGTGCGAGAAAATATGCCTTATTATGGCTAATTAAATAGAAAATAAACTTCCCATCGCATTCACGGAAGCCTGAAATAGCATAAGTTCTTTGATGAAGATCAAATTTTCCAAAAAAATATTTAGGTATGAAATTCTGTCCTTCCCCAGGAACGATGACTGCTTCGCAGTCAAATAGATATCTGTTGCTTTTTCTAATCTCCTCAGAACGATCAAAGAAAGTATATATTCCATTAGAAGACGCATCTTGGCGATTGGAACTTCCTGTTTGAATATTGGCAATATCGTCGAGCTTTTTAATTGCCCACTCCCCAGCAAAATCAGGCAGACGTTTTTTGCCGGTGAGAAGTTGCTGCATGAGGGCTTTCTTCTGCTTTTGGCTGTTGGCCAGAAGCCTTTCCGTCCCCTCAATCGCCCGATCCCACGTCGAAAGGATCGCCGCTATCTTCTTTTGTTCAGGAAGAGGGGGGAGAAGAATAGGTATAGACTCACAATTTTCTTTATTAAGATATGGGATGGTAGTCTTTGAAGCTCTTTGATACAGAAAATTCTTCTGCATCCTAATATACTGTGCAAAAAATTCGTTGTTTATACTTTTTTTACAAACAAAAGCATGCAATTGCTGATTTAATGTTACGCTAGATTTTGCAATCGCTACTAATCCTAGTTCCCCAGCTATAGATATTACGACACTACCTTGCGGTACCAACTTTGCTCCTGATTTTTGTATAGTATCTTTTGAAATATATTTGGTCTGTTTGTATGATGGCACATAACATCCAGCAATTTCAGGAAGGGTAATCCATGGAATATTACCTGAGAATTCTTGCGGTTTATTACGCCCCGAGACTATAGAAAAACATTCTCGTCCTGCACTCGTTAGTTTCCACCCCTCAGGAAGCATAACCCAACTCCTTCAAATAAGCCTCCATCTGCGCTTCTAACGTTGCCAGTTCTGCCTTGATCTCGGCCCGTTCAGCACGCACGGCGTTCAGGTCAATGTCTTCCTCTGCCTCGAATGTATCAACGTAACGCGGAATATTCAGATTGTAATCATTCTCTTTAATCTCTTCGCACGTAGCAAGATGAGCATATTTCTCCACATCTTTCCGTGCACGATACGTATCCACAATTTTCGTAATATTTTCTTCGGTTAATAAATTATGGTTTTTCCCCGCCTTAAACTCCCGGCTGGCATCAATAAACAGAACATTCTTTGTTTTACGGTCTTTGCGGAACACTAAAATCGCCGCCGGAATGCCCGTGCCGAAGAACAGTTTTTCCGGCAGGCCTATCACCGCATCCAATAAATTTTCTTCAATCAATTTTCGACGAATTTTACCTTCCGAACTCCCGCGAAACAAAACGCCATGCGGCACGATGATCCCCATCCGGCCCGTACGTTCTTTCATCGTCGCAATCATATGCAAAATGAAAGCATAATCCCCTTTCGTTTTGGGTGGGATCCCTCGCGAGAAGCGATGAAAAAGATCATGCTCCGCCTCCTCATGCCCCCATTTATCAAGACTAAAGGGCGGGTTAGCCGTCACCACATCAAAACGCATGAGATGGCCCTGGTCATCCAATAATTTAGGGTTGCGTATCGTGTCGCCCCATTCAATGCGATGATTATCCTCCCCATGCAGGAACATATTCATCTTGGCGTAAGACCATGTGGAGCCAATCGCCTCCTGACCGAACAAAGCATAATCTTTGCTGTGGTTATAATGATTCGTGACATATCGACCGCATTTCATCAGCAAAGAGGCCGACCCACAGGTAGGGTCACAAATCATCTCTCCCGGCTGGGGCGCTAACAGACGGGAGAGCACGTCACTTACTTCGGCTGGCGTATAGAACTCCCCGGCCTTCTGCCCACCATATGCGGCAAATTTCCCGATAAGATATTCATAGCCATTACCGATGACATCCAAATTCCCCACGCGCGAAGGGCGTAAATTCAGCTCGGTTTTGTAAAAATCTTCCAACAAATGGCGCAGAATAATGTTCTTCTGCTTTTCATCCCCCAGCTTATCAGAATTAAAACTGATATCTTGGAAGACGCTTTTCCCTGCATCCTTTAATTTGGTCCCGTTTGCTTCCTCAATAGCGTGAAGAGCTTTATCAATCCGCTCACCATTACCAGGGGCGTTACGTTCTTTATAAAGCGTGTAGAAATCCGCCCCTTTGGGCAGAACAAAACGCTCCTGATGAAGCATCGCCTCTATCAGTTCAGGATTATCACCATATTCTTTTTGATAATTGTCATAATGATCCTGCCACACATCGGAAATGTATTTTAGAAACAGCATCGTCAACACATAATCACGATAGGTGTCAGAGCTGACAGTGCCACGAAACGTATCACACGCATTCCAAAGGGCTTTGTTAATCGTCTCTTGAGAAATTTGTTCAGCCACAATGAAATCCTTATGTTGCAATATAGCGAAAGGCCTGGTCGCTAACGCCGCACATGGCGCATCACCAACCAAGCGAGGCTCATCTTACAAAAAAACCACCCTTTTCTGACCTATTATCATAACATGATTATTATTGAACCAGACATAGGGTGACATTTGGCCTTGCAAACCTTAGACAGGTGAGAATGAACGGCAGTGCTGAACCCCCTGTAACAATGAACGGATCGCGCTCAGGTAAATGTTAACCCGACAGCAAACGCAACGCATGTTATCGACTCATTTAGGTTATCATAACCCAAGCCGCTTTTCTTTTACTCAAACGTCCTCGCACACCATCAATCACTAAGGCTTACACGGACAATGCTTCCCCCCATCAAGCGCAAAAAATCCACGTCAGGCTGGATATTTCTTACAGTTTTACTCGCATCCTGCTCGTCTTCTGTTGGCCCTCATAATATGCGGCGTGATCGGCTGGATTATGAAAAAGAAATTGGGAAACAACAAAATCAAGAAATGCTCTTTAATATCGTCCAATTACGATATTCAATGTCCCCAACATTATTACAAACATCACAAATTATCTCTGGCTATTCTTTCTCTCGTAACGCCTCCGCCAATATTAGCGGGACACCATGGAACGGTGCAGGAGCCAGTAGCTTTATTGGAGGCTCTGTCGGTTTATCGTACTCTGATAACCCCACCGTCACATATCAGCCTTACTCTGGGGTACAATTTGCCAATAACGTGCTACGCCCTATCACACCGGCGGTTCTCTTCCCTCTCATCCTGAGCGGTCTCCCAGTCGACGCGCTTCTACAGCTCACCATGCAATCAATGGGAGGAGCAAGCAACACGACAAGCAGTCTGGGGGGAGATGATGCCCATCAAGCGAGCGTACGATTCACGTATCTCTTACGGGCCCTTAAAGAATTACAGAAAAACAATGCCCTCAGCATCCTCACACTCCCTCCTGAACCCGCAAGCAAAACGAAGCCTGCCGTACCAGCACGGTCATTCTTGCTTCTGCCCAAAACGGCCAATACAGAGCTGAAATCAATACAAGACCAAGTAAGACAATCTCTCCAAATCCCTCCGAACACGGAACAAGCTGAGATTGTCTACGGTCAGACAGCCTCAAAGCCTGGGCAAGTCGCTATGATCACGCGTTCCATGCTCGCTATCTGGCAAGATATTGCAGGCTCTATGGAAGTCCCTCAAAAACTCGTTGATCAGGGGGTCGTTGCTCCGACCACAACCCATTCAAATGACCGGCCTGCCATCATCATCCATTGTAGCACCGCTGAACCAACAAATGTTTATGTATCCATCAAATATGAAGGTTATTGGTATTGGGTTGCAAAGAAAGACCTCCAAAGCAAAGTAGCTTTCTCAATGCTCCAATTCATTAATGCTCTTGCTGAAACAAGCACAGAAAAAGGTGCTCTCGTGACAATTTCTGCTGGTGGCAAGTGATATCCATCACTCACCACCTAAAAGAATAACCGCTCTTAGGGCAGCAGGGCTGAGGAATGATATTCTTTCCTCTCCTGATCTGCTTTGATCGCCTGTGCAATGGACTTTTGCGCAACGTCAAAAACCTTACCGCGAAGCTTCCCACCTGCGTCCTGGTCCTGAGACCATGGGAAGAGCGCAACATTCAAGTCCTTCGCCTGGTTTCCAGGATAATGAAACTCTGGCGCATGTTTGGTGAAGTTATCCAAAATAGCCCCAGCACCTTTGCTTGCCGTAGCTGATATGTCCTGATGCAGCGCAACCTGATCCTTCGGGTCCCCAATCATAATGAGGTGACCCCAATGATGAAGCTCCCCACCTTTTAGCGTAAAATTAGGTGCTACAGGCTGATCAGCCTGAACGTCTGATGAGTAACTTCCCCAGACATCACCATAAACATCAAAGCTAATGAAATTATCGCCATGACCGACAGCCGTATCTGATGTGGGAATACCAATACCATCAAAAGAAGCACCACCTAGCCCTGTCTGCTGTGCTACGTATTGAGCCTGCCCTCCACCTAATGAATGCCCTGTTACAAACACATCATTAGAGCTAATCCCCTGCTGTTGCGCCTGTTGCACAACATATTCAGCAAACCGGACAGCATCTTTCTGCACTTGCGCGACCTGACCTGCCAAAGAAGGTAGATCAGCCATAACCTGGCCAAGACACTGATCAATATTGACGGTTCGTGTATCGCCACCAAACGTTCCTGAATACGCAATAATCACTTGCCGTTTATCACTTAACCAAACACGCGCGGACATTCCTGCTACTTGGTTCACAACAGCCAACTGCTGGTGGTCGCCCTTCGCAATAAAAGGATGCAAACCTTTAGGAGCCGCAGGGTCCAACGTGTAAGCCGCGTTCGCTGCATTTAAAAGCTGCGCTATCGTTGGGGAATGTTCGGCTTGATACGCGCTATCAGGAGGCGAAATTTTTGAGTCTATATGCAGATAATCAAGATTTGTTTTAGTTTCCCTTAAGAGAGCCGCCTGTTTGCTTGATGCTTGAGCACTCCAAGTCTTATTAAAATCTGTCTTATCCAATGCGGCGACAGCTCCAGATACGGCAGGAGCAACGGCTGATAAATTGGACGGCCCTATTCCACTCATCGTGGACGAGTTCGTACTAACCGCCAGCGGAACAGCTTCTTTTAAAGCCTCCTTAAACGTCCTCGCGTTATCACTAATATGATCACTAGGGGTGATGGCCATTGCCATCAACAGCGAGAATAATTTCATATTCACAGCAAATGGGAAGGACAACTCTCTCTACCTTTCTTGTAATAAAATCATAATACAGACAGTCTCGCACTATGGGCTGCAATACTTATTCCGTCAATTTAATCATTTTTACTAAATTTCTTTCTTCTAGCGAGAATGGATACTCCTTCCTCTATGGGAAAAATATCATACTGTGTCAGAGGCAAAAAACGCCGCATATTGTAGGATAAAGTCTCCCAATACGAAGGAAACGAAAGAAAATTTCATCATAGACCCTCCTATCATCTCACATTATTAACCCTCTAACGAGAAAAGCTCCTTCTTTTATACGAATACACTCCCTATAAGGAGGTCATCTTACGTTCATTTCTAGAATAATAGTCAGGTTTAAGAGGCCCATCGATGTCCATGCCACTATGGCGAACAAAACCCATTGCTCCTCACACAGACCAACAAGATGGTCTTAAACGCGTTTTTGGCCCATGGCGTCTTATTGCCATGGGGGTTGGTGTTACGGTTGGGGCAGGCCTCTTTTCCCTTACCGGCGTTGTCGCGGGTCAAAATGCCGGGCCAGCGGTAACCCTTTCTTTCTTAATCGCGGCAATTGCAGCCAGCTTTGCGGGCTTATGTTACGCTGAACTCTCTGGGATGATCCCGGCAGGTGGGTCCGCCTATGCCTATGCCTATGCAGGCCTCGGTGAAGGCACGGCGTGGATCATTGGGTGGGATCTCATCTTAGAATATACTGTTGGGGCTGCCGCTGTCGCTTCTAGTTGGTCCAGCTATCTAGCATCACTTCTGAGAGGATGGGGAATCATTATTGATCCACGTCTCCTCGCGCCTCCCTCCACGCCTGTTACTATGCCCGATGGTAGCACCGCTCATGCGTGGTTCAATGCACCGAGTATCATCATCATTTGCGCCATTACCGCTCTTCTCATGCGCGGCACGAGTGAATCAGCGCGGTTTAACACGTTAGTTGTCATGCTGAAGATCCTCGTGATCACGAGTATGGTTGTTGCCTGCGTTCCCTTCATTCAACTGAGCCATTTTCATCCCTTCATTCCACCTAACCAAGGCGAATTTGGGCATTTTGGCCCCAGTGGAATCCTTCGTGCGGCAGGGATGGCCTTCTTCGCTTATATCGGAATTGATATCGTCTCAACCGCCGCGCAAGACACCCGAGACCCCCAACGCAATATGCCTATTGGTATTCTTGGTAGCCTTGCTGCATGTGCTGTCATTTATATCATCTTCTCAACCATGCTGGTTGGCGTTGTGGACTTCCACACATTAGCCAATGACCCAAGCCCTGTCGCCACTGCGATGGACACTGTGCATATGCCATGGCTTGCCGCCATCGTAAAAATTGGTGTCACACTTGGCTATATCTCTGGCATGTATGGCCTTCTCATCGGCCAAAGTCGCATTGCCCTTAACATGGCGCGTGACGGCCTGATCCCTCCAGCGTTTGGACGCCTCAACAAACGAAGCCAAACACCCTGGACCGCTCATATCCTCACCGCTATCGCCAGCAGTATTCTTGCTGCCTGTTTGCCCATTGGTGCGCTTGGAGCCATGACGGCTATTGGCACACTTCTTGCCTTCGTCATTGTGTGTGCCGGTGTGACGGCTCTGCGGTTGCGTAACCCTGATGTTCCACGCCGCTTCCGTGTTCCTGGTGGGCCATTCCTGGTTCCCGCGTTGGGCATTCTTTCATGCGGTGTTGTAATGGCCTCTATCGGAACCATGACATGGGTACGTCTTCTTATCTGGCTTGTTCTGGGGCTCGTGATCTACTTCACATACAGCATCAAGCATAGTCACCTTCACAACACGCCTTCCCGTCATAATTCCTGAAGCCACAAACGGACATTTTCCATGACTTCGCCTCTTTGGCGCACAAAACCTGTCTCTTCAGAGAGTAACCCAAAATCTGAGCTCAAACGTGTCTTCGGCCCATGGCAACTCATTGCCATGGGCGTTGGTGTTACGATCGGCGCAGGTCTTTTTTCATTAACCGGCATTGCCGCTGGTCAACATGCCGGCCCAGCGGTAACGCTTTCCTTTCTCATCGCCGCCATCGCCGCAAGCTTTGCTGGCTTATGCTATGCTGAACTTGCTGGCATGATCCCGACAGGCGGGTCAGCTTATTCCTACGCCTATGCTGGCTTAGGCGAAGGCGTCGCCTGGATTATCGGCTGGGACCTCATTTTAGAATACACCGTCGGGGCCGCCGCCGTTGCTTCCAGTTGGTCCGGCTATGTTACCTCGCTTCTGCATGACTGGGGGATCAAGCTAGACCCGCGCCTCCTCGCCCCTCCACTCACTCCCGTAACAATGCCTGATGGCACTATGGCTCATGCTTGGTTTAATGCGCCAAGCATTGTCATTATTGGTCTTGTTACCGCTCTGCTTATGCGTGGTATGAGTGAATCATCCCGTATCAACACCATTGTTGTGTTGATCAAAGTCCTTGTCATTAGCGGGATGATTATTGCGTGTATTCCTTTTATACAGCGCGCCCATTTCCATCCTTTTATCCCCCAAAATCAGGGACAATTTGGTCAGTTTGGCTTTAGCGGTGTGATGCGCGCCGCAGGACTGGCCTTCATGGCCTATATCGGCTTCGACATCGTTTCAACAGCAGCGCAAGATACTAAGAACCCTCAGCGCACGATGCCCCTGTGCATTCTAGGTAGCCAGACCATCTGTGCGATTATATACGTCATCTTTTCCGCTGTCTTAGTCGGAGTGGTAGACTTCCATAAGCTTGCAAATGATCCAAGCCCTGTCGCCACAGCAATGGATGCTGTGCATGTGCCTTGGCTTGGTTCCGTCGTCAAAATGGGGATTACTCTTGGCTATATTGCGGTCATCTATGGTCTTCTCATGGGACAAAGCCGTATCGTCATGACTATGTCGCATGACGGTCTATTACCCTCCCTACTAGGCCGCTTAGGGAAACGCTCCTCAACGCCAAATATAACGCATCTAATGACATTTATTGTGAGTTCACTCATGGCGGCTTGCCTGCCGATCGGCCTCTTAGCCGATATGGCTTCTATCGGGACACTCCTTGCTTTCATCATCGTCTGCATAGGTGTTACGGCGCTACGCTATAAAGCCCCTCACGCCCCACGTCATTTTCGTGTGCCTGGTGGAAATTTTCTTATTCCCTGTTTAGGCATCCTTGCGTGTGGGAGCGTTATGCTTTCAATGGGGCATGTCACATGGCTGCGGCTTATCCTCTGGCTCGCACTCGGCTTTGTGATCTATTTCACCTATAGCGTACGCCATAGTCTTTTGAGAAAAACCCGCTCTCAGCACTAATGCCTACATCCAAACCCTCCAATAAACCATCATGGAGATGACACGATGACCATGCCTATATGGCGCACCAAACCGATCACATCGAATACCCCGAAGCAAACAGAATTACGACGTGTTTTAGGACCGTGGCAGCTTATTGCTCTCGGTATTGGTGTGACCATTGGCGCTGGGCTTTTCTCCATCACGGGCGTTGCCGCTGGCCAATATGCTGGCCCTGCCGTTGTTATCTCTTTTGTCATTGCGGCTCTTGCCTGCGCTTTTGCTGGCTTATGCTATGCTGAGCTTGCTGGTATGATGCCAACGGCTGGTTCAGCTTACACCTACGCCTATACCGCCATGGGCGAGATTGTCGCTTGGATTATCGGTTGGGACCTTATCTTAGAATATACAGTGAATGCCTCGGCCGTTGCCTCCAGTTGGTCCGGCTATTTTACATCTTTGTTGCAAGGTTGGGGCATTTTTATCGACCCTCGCTTACTTGCTGCGCCCTCAACACTCGTGACAATGCCTGATGGGCATCAGACCCACGCATGGTTCAATCTCCCCAGCATCTTTATCATATTCGCTGTTACGCTGCTCCTTATGCGCGGCACTCGTGAGTCCAGCAAGATCAATGCTGTGATTGTTGCTTTGAAACTCCTCATTATCGCAAGCGTAACCATTATCTGCATTCCCCATATCGGCATGGCTAATTTTCATCCGCTTATTCCACCCAATACAGGAGAATTTGGCCATTTTGGTTTTAGTGGTGTCATGCGCGCCGCAGGAATGATTTTCTTTGCCTATATCGGCTTTGATATTGTCTCAACAGCCGCACAAGATAGCGAAAACCCTCAAAAGAACATTCCTGTCGGCATTTTAGGCAGCTTGGCGATTTGCGCTGCTATCTATGCAATTTTCTCATTCGTTATCGTCGGCATGGTCAATTATCACCATATGGCACACGACCCCAACCCCGTGGCCACGGTGATTGATACGCTTCATCTCCCATGGTTTTCGAGCATCATTAAGCTAGGCATTACCATCGGTTATCTATCCGTTATTTATGGGCTTCTCATGGGGCAAAGCCGTGTTTCACTCGCTATGGCTCAAGATGGCCTCCTGCCCGATTATTTTAAACGCCTCAATCCACGCTCTAAAACGCCTTGGATCTCTCACATCATCACAGCTATTGTGGGCAGTCTCCTCTCCGCCTGTCTCCCCATTGATATATTAGGGGCAATGACCTCTATCGGCACCCTGCTTGCTTTCATTATTGTCTGTGCAGGTGTCATGATTCTACGGTTTAAAGCGCCTAACGCACAACGTCGTTTTCGCATGCCTGGCGGTGCTTTCGCCATCCCGCTCCTTGGCATACTCTCTTGTGGTGTCGTCATCGCATCATTGGATATTACAACCTGGATCCGCCTCATCTGCTGGCTTGTGATCGGGATTATCATCTATTTTTGCTACGGCATTCACCGCAGCACATTAAATACCTCCTCCACCTCCGAATAAGGCAGTTCCCCTCCCCGAGTTATTTTCTACCGTTCCTCTCCTTGTATGGAGAGGAAAAAAATATTTCACAAAAATGGTATTATGCGTCAGAGTGTTACCTGACATGCCTCGTTTGCATTTGATTATGTCTTTTTAGATTTCCTTCTGGTGGAGACAGCCCTATGGCCACATCCTTTTTACGAATCAAACCTATTGTCGAAGAACGTCAAAAACCTTCTCATTTAAAACGCGTTATGGGGCCCTGGCAGCTTATGGCCCTTGGTATTGGCGTCACGGTTGGCGCTGGGCTTTTCTCCCTCACAGGCGTTGCCGCCGGGCAACATGCGGGCCCTGCCGTTGTCATTTCATTTTTAATCGCTGCCATTGCCTGTGGGTTTGCAGGCTTGTGTTATGCCGAACTCGCTGGGATGCTCCCTGTTGCAGGGTCAGCCTATTCCTATGCCTATAGCTCCATGGGCGAGATTGTCGCATGGATTATCGGTTGGGATCTCATCCTAGAATATACCGTTGCTGCCGCAACCGTTGCCTCCAGTTGGTCAGGTTATTTTTTCTCTCTCCTACGAGGATGGGGGATTACTCTAGACCCACGCCTCCTCGCCCCGCCTATGACACCCGTTACGTTAGCGGATGGGACAGTGGTACATGCGTGGTTTAACGCGCCAAGTGTTTTCATCATCTGGATCGTTACAGCGCTTTTGATGCGCAGCACGGGGGAATCAAGCAAAATCAATGCAGCGATCGTTGCTATCAAGCTCTTGATCGTAGCTGTTGTGATCGCTGTATGTATTCCGCACGTCAATATGGCCAATTTTCACCCCTTTATGCCCAAAAATACAGGAGAGTTTGGTCACTTCGGCTTTAGTGGCGTCATGCAAGCAGCCAGCATGATCTTTTTTGCCTATGTTGGCTTTGATACCGTTTCAACCGCCGCACAAGATTCACACTCTCCCCAACGAGACCTTCCTTTCAGCCTCGTCGGAAGCCTTCTTATCTGTGCCGTTATTTATGTCGTCTTTTCATCGGTCTTAGTCGGCGTCGTCAATTATCATGACCTTGCTAATGATCCAAACCCCGTAGCCACCGTGATGGATAGCATTCATATGCCAACGCTATCCGCTCTCATCAAATTGGGAATTGCTCTAGGCTATATGTCCGTTATTTACGGCATGTTGCTGGGTCAAAGTCGTGTTGCCATGGCAATGTCGCATGATGGGCTTATCCCCTCCATTTTTGCTAAGCTTCATCCAACCCGTAAAACACCATGGTCTTCACATATTTTAACCGCAATAATGAGCTCCTTTCTCGCCGCTTGTTTCCCTATCAGCATGCTCGGCGCGATGACCTCTATTGGCACGCTGCTCGCCTTTGTTATCGTATGCGTTGGTGTCATGGTTCTTCGCTGGAGAGCCCCTGATGCGCCTCGCCGCTTCCGTGTACCAGGAAAAGGCATAATTATTCCTGCTCTTGGCGCCATCTCTTGCACCATCGTTATGCTATCTATGGATATCGTCACATGGTTGCGTTTGATTATTTGGCTCATCATTGGTGCCGTGATTTATTTTGGCTATAGCCGCCGTCACAGTAAGCTCCACCAGAATATGTAAATTTTCTAGCCAACGAAAATAATAAGAGTCATGATGGCGGGTATGATAAATGCATCTTACCCTCATACCCGCCTCCGTCGTAATCGCCACGACAGCTTCACGCGTCGGCTTGTCGCTGAAAATAGGCTGCATGTTGACGACCTTATCTGGCCTATCTTCGTCTGCGATGGGCATAACCAGAAGCAGCCCGTTAAGGCTATGCCTGGGGTCATGCGCGTCAGTCTCGATAATGTGGTTGAGCATGTCCGACCCGCTGTAGAGCTGGGCATCCCGGCCATTGCTCTTTTCCCTGTTACACCGCTTTCCTTACGACAGTCTGACGGGAAAGAAGCGCTCAACCCTAATAATCTCATTTGTCAGGCAGCACGGCTTCTCAAAGAAGCTTTTCCTGAGTTAGGGCTCATCGGCGATGTTGCGCTTGACCCTTATACCGACCATGGGCACGACGGCTTGGTCCAAAATGGTCATATTCTCAATGATGAGACCGTCGCCATTTTAACGCAGCAAGCGGTCAATCAAGCAAAGGCAGGCATTGATATCATCGCTCCTTCCGACATGATGGATGGACGTGTCCGCGCGATTAGAGAAGCACTTGATCAGCATGGTTTCCAAACAACGCGTATCATGTCTTATGCGGCGAAATATGCTTCTGCTTTTTATGGGCCGTTCCGCGATGCATTAGGATCTAATGCATTATTGAGTGGTGATAAAAAGACCTATCAGATGGATGCCAGCAATTCTGATGAGGCCTTACGTGAAGTCGCTCTCGACATCATGGAGGGGGCCGATATGGTCATGGTAAAACCAGGGATGCCCTATCTCGATATTATCTCTCGTGTACGCCGCGAATTTTCTATGCCGACCTTCGCGTACCAGGTTTCTGGAGAATATGCGATGCTCGCCATGGCCATGCAACATGGTCTGCTTGATCGTGATAAGACCATCCTGGAAAGCCTTATGGCCTTTAAACGGGCTGGATGTAACGGAGTCCTCACCTATTTTGCTGTGGAAGCGGCCCGTCTCATTAAAGAACACTCTTGAAAGCCCCCACACCACCATCCCCGTCTCGTCAAAGGCGGGGGACACGGGCTTATCATGAGGGCTTAGACGCAGAGCACCGCGCCATCGCTTTTCTTGAGAAGGAAGGATATACCGTGCTCGCGCACCGCCTGCGCACGCCCCTTGGAGAAATTGACCTCATTGTCACATCTCCAGGCTGGATCGTCGCGGTAGAAGTGAAACAACGCCGCAGCCTTAATGAAAGCCTCTATGCGCTTTCATCTCGTCAAAGCCAGCGGCTTCTATCTGCTTTTCATTTAGTATTAGAAATGCACCCAGAATGGCATCAACCGAATACACGCTTTGATGTTGTACTCGTCGATGCCAGTGGCTTATGCCACAAAGTAGAAGACGCGTTACGCCTCCTCTAAAACTCAACCGTGACGGTGATGGGTATTCCGGCTATGTGGCGATACGACATGGCCACGATACGTTACGTTCCTGACAACCATCCCGTGATGCGCTACCCTGTTGCTTGCAAGACGAACCGGATGCGACGCGTGTGAATGCAAACGAGCCAGGTAAGAACGCGCAACATGATGATGCCGAACAGGTGGCGCAATAAGGGCGCTGAATGTCAACTTACGCGCTTCATAGTCCGTTAAAACACGATCTGCATGAGCAGAAGACCCCATCAGACAACTCGCCCCAATCATTCCAAGAACAAGTTTACCCTTTAAGCGACGCACCATGTAATATTCTCCAGCGGTATAGCAACTAAGCTCGGCCCGTTATCTTTAATGATAGGACATAAAAACAGGATTTTCCGCAGAAGGACAGAGATAAAAACCGTAACCAATAAAAAAAGGGGCATCCTTATAGGTATACCCCTTCCCAACGCTCTGAAATATTAGTCAGAGGCTTTTACAATACCCTTTTCAACCAAAAGAGTCTCTAATTCACCGCTCTGATACATATCAGTGACGATATCACATCCGCCAATGAACTCACCTTTGACATAAAGCTGAGGAACGGTCGGCCACTGAGAAAAATCTTTGATTCCCTGACGTAGCTCAGGGCTTTCTAGGACGTTTGCTGTTTCAAAAGGAGTATCTAAATGTGTGAGAATCTGCACAACACGTGCGGAAAACCCACATTGAGGGAAAAGCTTATCTCCCTTCATGAAGAGCATGACAGGATGGGTATCAATCATGTTCTGAATGGTCTGAAAAACCGAATCACTCATTCAACTAAATTCCTTACTGTGCTCTAAGCTGATCGAGCACGTATGAGGGCTGTTTTCTGAACATGGAAGCGACACAACCAAAGTCAAGTCCCAGGCCGTGCCGCTTTCTCATTTTCAAGGGGTTCGTGTCTTCACAGCGAGCGCATGGAGCTCTGTACCAACACGCCCTCCAAAAGCATTATAAACCATTTGGTGCTGCCGAACACGCGGTACACCACGGAAGGATTCACTCACTACTTCGCACGCATAGTGATCGCCATCCCCTGCTAAATCCTGCACTGTAATCTGCGCATCAGGAAAAGCTTCACGGATGGTACGCTCAATCTCAGTCGCTGACATGGGCATAATCAGCCTTCTCCCATCAAATCTGGAAAGAACGCGCTGTTAAGCTCACGAAGCTCCTTCACGTCAAGCTGCATTCCGACTGGGATGTGAATCTGCTCACCACCAATCTGGCCAAGGCGACGCACCGGCACCCCTGCATCTTCTGCGGCTTTTAGGAGATGATCCGCCTGTGTTGTCGCAACGACATAACGGGCTTGATCCTCTCCAAACCAATAAGCATGCGGAGATACTCCGCTTGGATTCGCTTCCAAACGGCATCCAACACCACTGACCATGGCCATTTCAGCCACTGCAACAAGAAGTCCACCGTCAGAAACATCATGACATGCCGCAACAACACCCTTCTGGATATGTTCACGAATAAAGTCGCCATTGCGCTTTTCTGCGGCAAGATCCACGCGTGGTGGAGCGCCTTCTTCACGCCCACAAACCTCGCGCAACCACAGAGACTGGCCAAGCTCGCCCCAGGTTTCACCAATCAGCAAAAGCTCACCTTGTTCAGGCATCGCCATCCCAACAGCTGTTGCAATATCGTCGAGAACACCCACCCCACCAATAACAGGAGAAGGTTGAATAGCCGTCGTTAACCCCGTGTCAGAACGTGTCTCGTTATAAAGAGAAACATTCCCGCTCACAATTGGGAAGTCTAATGCGCGACCAGCGTCCCCGAGCCCTTTAATCACCCGGACGAATTGCCCCATAATACGCGGATTTTCTGGGCTGCCGAAATTAAGGTTATCGGTCATCGCCAAGGGCTTGGCGCCTGTCGCTGTCAGATTGCGCCAGGCCTCAACAACCGCCTGCAATCCACCCACATAAGGGTCAGCTTGGCCATAACGCGGCGTACAATCCGTGGTCATCGCAAGCCCACGTTTTGTTCCCTCAACACGAATAATAGCAGCATCAGCAGCACCAGGATGTTTTAACGTCTGGCCACCAACGCTACTGTCATACTGGTTCCAAATCCATGCACGTGAGGCGAGATCTGGTGAGGCAATCAGAGTGCGTAAAGCCCCTTCAATTCCTGCTGGATCAGAAGGTGCCGTTAAAAGCGCAGGAGGTTCTTCATACACTGTTGGTCGATCATAAACAGGAGCTTCATCTGCCAATGGTCCCAGCGGAATATCAGCTTCTACTCTCCCATTATGGCGCACCGTAATCCGCCCACTATCAGTCAGATGACCAACAATAGCGAAATCCAGTTCCCATTTCTCGAAGATCTTGCGCGCCACCTCTGTGCGATCAGGGCGCAGCACCATCAGCATACGTTCCTGGCTTTCTGAGAGCATCATCTCATAAGCCAACATATTCGCTTCACGCTGCGGCACATGGTCAAGATCAAGATCAATCCCAACCTCTCCCTTGCTCGCCATCTCAACAGCAGACGACGTCAGACCGGCAGCCCCCATATCTTGGATCGAAATGACCGCATCAGTCGCCATCAACTCAAGACAAGCCTCTACCAGAAGCTTCTCCGTAAAGGGGTCTCCAACCTGGACCGTCGGCCGCTTGGAGCTTGATTCTTCATCAAACTCAGCAGAGGACATGGTCGCACCATGGATACCATCGCGCCCTGTCTTAGAGCCGACATACACAACGGGATTTCCCACGCCAGCGGCAGCGGAGAGGAAGATACGGTCCTTCTGTGCAATCCCAACGGTCATGGCATTGACGAGGGGATTTCCATTAAACGATGGATGGAAATTTACTTCCCCGCCAACGGTTGGTACGCCAATGCAGTTCCCATACCCACCGATACCACGCACAACGCCATCAACAACACGGCGCGTATCCGCATTTTTGGGGGAGCCAAAGCGCAATGCGTTCAAGTTCGCAACAGGCCGTGCGCCCATTGTAAACACATCACGCAAAATTCCACCGACACCCGTCGCGGCCCCTTGATAGGGCTCGATAAAGGATGGGTGATTATGGCTCTCCATCTTGAAGACAGCGGCAAGACCATCACCAATATCGATCACACCCGCATTTTCGCCTGGCCCATGAATAACCCATGGCGCTTTCGTTGGCAGTGTTCTCAAATGCATCCGCGATGATTTGTAGGAGCAATGCTCCGACCACATCACCGAAAAAATACCCAATTCCGTTAAGCTCGGTGTCCGCCCCATAATGGCCAGCACCTTGCCATATTCATCATCTGTCAGCCCAAAAGAGCGTGCCAGATCTCCATCAACTTTCAAACTCATGTGCTGAGACTCTCCACAATCCCTTTAAAGAGCGGCATTCCATCCGTCCCTCCGAGGGCCGGGTCAGTGAGATTTTCAGGATGCGGCATCATGCCACAGACACGGCGGTTTTCACTCAGCACACCGGCAATAGAGCGTGCACTACCGTTCAGGTTGATCTGGGCATCATCATGCTGAATATACCCATCATCTCGACAATAACGGAACGCCACACGTCCCTCACCTTCGAGGCGATCTAACATCTCTGGAGCTGCGGTATAGTTCCCATCACCATGTGCCAGAGGCGCCCGAAAGACATCCCCTTTTGCCCACCCATGGGTGAAAATGTTCTCCTTTCCCTCAACCTTTAAATGACAGTCTTGGGAAAGAAAGCGCATCCCAGCATTCCGCAACAAAGCCCCTGGTAGCAGCTGAGCTTCTGTCAGAATTTGGAACCCATTGCACACGCCCAGGACATACCCACCTTGCTCAGCAAAACGACGAACCGCTGTCATGATGGGTGAATGTGCGGCCATGGCGCCACTACGCAAATAATCCCCAAAGCTAAACCCGCCTGGGAGAACAACAAGATCCAAGCCTGTGACACTCTCTTCCTGATGCCACACGAGTTTGGGCGCCCGACCGGTTGCCAAGGTCAGTGCCTGGACCATGTCGCGTTCCCGGTTGGTCCCCGGGAAAACAACGATCCCTACCTTCATTTGCTTCCCCCTGACGGCGCAGCTGGGCTCGCTGTCTTCAATGTTGAGCCACATGGATAGTTTTCATGTAAAGCGCGATACACGCCCTTACCCGCAGGCTGAGACAAAGCGTCTGTATGGGCTGCCAGCCATGCTACAACAACATTACGTATTTGTAGCATCTTCTGCCCATCTGGCACACAAAAAGCGACCGGCGTATTATCGTGCAACAATTCCCCGTATTCATGGGAATACGCTTCACCATCGATCACGCCAGACAGGTAAGCGTCGCACATTTTTACGCCGTTTTTCTGGGTGCACATCGCCCCTAAAGCTTTCCCTGTTATAGAGGAATCACGCTGCGCTTGTGCCGCTTGTCCTAAGGAGAGAACCCCAAGACCGACCACAGCCAACATACCAACACGTGTCATCTTTTTCATGCAACGACCTCCACATGAAAGTCTTCAATGACTTCATTTGCGAGGAGAGCTTTCGCCATAGCTTCCCCTTCTTTACGGGCTTCATCAGCTGTCTTAGCAGCCACATCCAAGTCGACCACACGACCAATGCGCACTTCGCCCACCCCTTTAAAACCTAACGCCGCCAAAGCATGCCCCACTGCTTTCCCTTGTGGGTCAAGCACACCCTCTTTGAGAGAAACGAAAACCCGAACTTTCACTGCTCATTCTCCGCTGTCATGTTATCACCTTTTCCGCTCTCTGGCAGAATACCAAGGCGACGTGCCACTTCCTGATAAGCCTCTTCAACGCGCCCTAAATCACGACGGAAACGGTCTTTATCCATTTTCTCATTCGTGCGGATATCCCATAAACGGCAATTATCCGGCGATATCTCATCTGCTAAGACAAGGCGCATTTCATCGCCTTCCCACAAGCGACCAAACTCTAATTTAAAATCAACAAGCGTAATGCCAACCCCTGCCAACAACCCACTCAAGAAATCATTCACACGAAGGGCCAATGTTTCCATATCCTCAAGCTCTTGAGGATGTGCCCATTGGAACGTTGTTATATGATTTTCCGAGACAAGCGGATCATTCAACGCGTCATTTTTGTAATAATATTCTACCAAGGCGCGTGGTAAACGCTCCCCTTCTGGCAGACCAAAACGTTTGGAAAGAGAGCCAGCGACAACATTACGCACCACCACTTCCAATGGCACGATCTCAACTTCTTTCACCAACTGCTCACGCATATTAAGGCGACGGATAAAATGGGTCGGGATCCCCATATCCTGTAAACGAAGCATTAGATATTCACTAATGCGGTTATTGAGCACGCCTTTTCCGGTGATAATACCACTTTTCGCACCATTACCGGCGGTAGCATCATCCTTAAAATATTGTACAACCGTTCCTGGCTCGGGACCTTCGAAGATAATCTTCGCTTTCCCCTCATAAATCTGACGACGGCGGGCCATAACTCTATCCTTACTCATGCACGGCCAAACACTGACGTGCCCATGTATCTTTTACACGGGTCACGCCAACCATGCGAGAATCGAAACAATCAGTAAATTGGATGCTCTTATTCTTCAAAAACACGTTTGAAGATCGTGTCCACAGCGCGCAGATGCCGAGCAGGATCCAGCGCATCATCAATAACAGCCTTGTCAATTCGCCCTGAAACATCTGGATCATTTTCCAGATTTTCACGGAAGGTACGCCCCTCTTTTTGGCCAAGCTTCGTCCATGTTGCCATCGCGGCACGCTGTACGATCTTATACGAATCTTCACGCGAAATGCCCGCACGTGCCAGCGTCAACAAGACTTCGCCTGAATGTACCACGCCACCAAGACTTTCGACATTGGCAAGCATCTGGTCTGGATAGATAACCAGCTTCTCCATCATGGAGGCTAGACGCCCAAGAGCAAAATCCAGAACGATGGTGCCATCAGGGCAAATATTCCGCTCAACGGATGAGTGGCTGATATCTCTCTCATGCCATAGCGCAACATTCTCTAATGCTGGAATGACATAAGAACGCACCAAGCGTGCCAACCCTGTCAAATTTTCAGATAGAACGGGATTACGCTTATGCGGCATTGCTGAGCTGCCCTTCTGCCCAGCATGGAAGAACTCCTCAGCCTCACGCACTTCAGAACGCTGTAGATGACGAACTTCAACCGCCAAACGTTCAATACTGCTCGCAATCACACCCAATGTGCAGAAGAACGCAGCATGACGATCCCGCGGGATCACCTGAGATGAGATTGTTTCAGCCTTAACACCCAGATGTTCTGCAACATAAAGTTCAATTTCTGGGTCAATATGTGCATATGTTCCAACGGCACCAGAAATCGCACAAACGGCAATCTCTTCACGTGCTGTTTCCAACCGGCGACGATTACGCGCAAATTCAGCGTAATGACCCGCCAATTTCAAACCAAAACTTGTTGGTTCAGCATGAATACCATGGCTTCGGCCAATGGTAACTGTTTCACGGTGCTCGTAAGCACGTTTTTTCAAGGCAGCAAGAACTGCATCCATATCTTCCAATAGCAAATCAGCCGCTTGCGTTAATTGTACTGCTAAGCAACTATCAAGAACGTCGGAAGACGTCATACCTAAATGAACAAAACGGCTTTCAGGACCAATCTTCTCTGCCAGCCACGTCAAAAAGGCAATAACATCGTGACGCGTTTCAGCTTCGATCTCATCAATACGAGCTAAATCAGCATCTGAAAACGCTGCCATTGCAGCATCACCTTTGGTACGGATGACACGCGCCGCTTCTTGAGGGATATCACCTCGGCGCGCAAGAGCCTCACAAGCAAGGGCTTCAATCTCGAACCAAATACGGTAACGATTGACGGGAGACCATATAGCCGTCATTCGAGGACGAGAGTAACGGGGAACCATGACGTAACTCCGGCAGAAAATACGATGATTGCCTGATTAGACAAATAACACTCTTTTGCCCAGAGCTGCCGTGTCATTCTCGTCCAGCAAGAGGGCAGGTTTTTAGAAGGGAACATGCCTATGAGCCTCTTCATGTTTCTACAGGATACCCTGATCCTCATTGCTGTTATCCTCATTGACGTTACGTTAGCCGCCAATAACGCCGTCGTTATTTCTATGTCAGCCCAGGGACTCACAGAGAAACAACGGCGCTCAGCAATCATCTACGGTACGGGATTTTCTGCCTTATTGCGTATCGGGATGACCTTAATCGCAAGTCATATTTTAGATATCGTCGGGCTAACTTTTTTTGGCGGCATCTTACTTCTTTGGGTCTGCTGGAAAAGCTTACCCAACTCCCTCAACCGTCATCCCGCTGAATCCCCAGAACGCTCTACTTATGTGGGGGAAGCCATTATCAAAATCATCATCGCCGATATCGCCATGAGTTTTGATAATGTCATCGCCGTCGGTGGTGCCGCCACCTCCCACCCTATCATTATTCTGCTGGGGCTTATCGCCTCCGTTATTTTAACCGTCACCGCATCTCTGATTGCCGTGCGTCTACTAAAACGCTTCCGATGGCTTGCCTGGAGTGGTCTCATTCTCATTTTTGCAGTAAGTCTTAGGCTCATTATTCAAGGCGGTTACAATGCTTGGCTCTTTTTTGCGCATTAATCTCAGTGCAGCACTTTATCCGTCATTTTTTGGGTTTTTACTCTTCTCTACCCCTCTCGGACTAGCCGCGACCCCTGACGATAATCCTTCTCCCGTCGCGGAACGGCTTACAGAGTGGAAAGCACTGACAGCCCCAAACGCACTTTCTTTCCCAGCTCAACGTTATGCCGACTTCCTAAAGCAATCTCCCTCATGGCCGCTTCAACATAGAATCGAATGGCGATATCAAAACGCCCTCGCCCAAGAAACAAACTCCGATACACTGCGCGCTCTTTGCCCTAAATACCCTCTCACACAGCTTTCCGCTCTCCTGACATGCACCTCCACCACATCAATCTCTAGAAAGAAAATACGCCACTTCTGGGTCGAGAACCTCACAACGCCAGGGGATGAAGCCCTCTTTCTGCAGAACTTCCAATCCTCCCTTACAAAAGACGATCAATGGAATCGTTACATTCTTCTTGAACAGCAACGCAATAAAAGCGCCGCATTACGGCAAATCCATCGTCTGACTCCAGACGAACAGTCACGTGCCCAAATACGCTGGGATTATTATTTTAATGCGCCTGATGCCGATACACCTGACGCTCAACAAGTATCGCTCCAAGACCCAACTATATTACTCTATCGTCTTAAATGGCTTAGAGAACACAACTCTCTAGACGAGGCCTATCAACTTTGGCAGCAACACGGCTTGGCTGCGGAGCAAACAGCCAACTCACCTCGTCCACAACTCTGGACGACAGAACGTCTCTCCCTTGCACGCCTGCTCTTACGTCAACCCAACAATACCCAAACCGCTCAACGTATTATTGTCCTCACAAGCGGGCGAACCCTCCCCGAATCATCCCCCCTACGACAAGATGAGCAAATTCTTAATGGCTATGTCTGGTTAACTTATCTGGGGAATGCCAACAAAGCAGAGGAGAGTTTTGCTCCTCTAACGCACAATCTTTCTTTATCACCCCATGCAGCCAGTTTCTACTGGAGCGCACGGTGTGCCGAGGCCGAGCATAATGTCTCGCAAGCCACGAACCTCTACCAAAAAGCAAGCCAATATCCGACAACATTTTACGGCCAACTTGCCCTTGCTCACCTTACACACACCTCCCTGCTCAGTCAGAGTCAACGACCAACCAATTTTTTAATAGCCTTACAACATCGCCTCAACGCCCTACCCTCATTACCGCCTGGAACGCCGATTTTTCGGCAAGATCTTGTGGAAGCGGCTCAAATTCTACAAAGCCAAGGAGACGATAAAGACGCCACTCTATTTCTCTCTTTCCTACAAGCACATACTGGCAATATCGCAGCGCAACAAAGTGTCGCAAATCTTGCAACACGCCTTAACCTTCCCAAAGCCGCTGTGATGGCCGCTCGTACCCTCGCTAAGCACGGGCTTGTTCTTTATCCAGAAGGGTACCCCGTCCCTGTACAGATACAGGATTCCGCGCTCCCATCTCTCCCCTCCGGCTTGCTACAAGCTCTTATTCGACAGGAGAGTAGTACTGACCGTTATGCCATAAGCCCACGACACGCTATCGGCATGGCGCAGCTCCTATATCCCACGGCTAAAATAACAGCACAACGCCATGGCCTATCCGCACGGTCGCTGACACCACAAGCATTAACAGACCCCAATATTAATATTCATATTGGTTCATTTTACTTACAAGATCTTTTATCTCGCTTTAACCAAGTCATTCCCTACGCATTAGCGGGTTATAATGCTGGGCCTGCAAAGGCACAGAGATGGCGCAATAATTTCTCAGAATTTCTTCCAGCATCACCCATCACAATGTCTGATGACGACCAGATATTACACTGGATTATTCTTATCCCTTACCACGAGACACGTCATTACATTGAACAAATCGAAACAGACATGTCTCTCTATGCCTCGATGGCAGCCAAACAGTGAAGCAAAAAAAAACGGCCCCGAATAACGGGGCCGCTTCCACCACTGTATTTAAACAGTAATTAGTTGCTCTGTGGTGCTGGCATATTGCCAGGAGCTGCTGGTGCAGCAGGAGCAGCCGGTGCACTTGGAGCCACTGGCGTCTGAGCTTTCTGCAAAGAAGATGCGTTCAAGTCATCAGAAGCGCCCTTCTCCTCACCTGAAGCAGGAGCTGCCTTCTTGTCACCCTTCTTCATAGCGCACTTCTTACCATGATGGTGTCCATGGTGATGACCATGATGTGCAGCGAAAGCAGGAGCAGAAGCGACTGTCAGGCCAGCCAAAGCAACAGCAACAAGAGATAATTTCTTCATAAAAAACCCTCCTTCATCTTTAAGACGATACAGCTCGTATCCTACGACGAAGATATATACAAAACAATAACCTAAAGTATTACATCCTCGACATGTTTCATTTAGGCTTCATTAAGAATTTGTGTTTTGTTTCTTTTGCAACACTGCGGGACCATACACTCGGTTTGCCCTCGCCGTGAAGGCTTTCACCATACGGCGCACCCCTTCGTTGAAGACAACGCCAATCGCATTGCTCAACAAACGTGACCGAAATTCAAAATCAACATAAAAATCGACCACGCACCCACGTTCATCAGGCGTGAAAATCCATCGATTCGTCAAATACTTAAACGGCCCGCGCTCGTGCGTGACAACAATACGGCGCGCTCGCTCCAATATAATACGACTCGTATATGTCTCTGAAAACGGACCAAACCCTACAGTCAAATCCGCTAACAGCTCATTGTCATTACGAGAGCGAACAACAGCGCGTTTGCACCACGGCAAGAACTCTGGATAACGACCGACATCGGCCACAAGATCAAAAAGCTGCTCCGGTGTGTAAGGGATGATGCGCTTCTCAGTGTGAGATGGCATTAACCTTGTCCTTTCAGACGGCGGACACGTTTGGCCCGTAACTCTGCAAAATCACGATCCGCATGGTAAGAAGAACGTGTTAAGGGAGAAGAACTTACCTGCAAAAACCCCTTAACACGCGCCCATGCAGCATAATCCGAAAACTCGTCCGGTGTTACGAAACGCTTCACCGGCGCATGCTTAACGCTTGGCTGTAAATACTGCCCCAACGTCAAGAAATCGACATCGGCAATGCGAAAATCATCCATCACTTGCCCTACTTCAGCCTTTTCCTCTCCCAGCCCCAACATGAGACCCGATTTGGTAAAGAGTGATGGATCAAGACGTTTCGCCTCATCTAATAGACGAATAGATTGATAGTAACGTGCCCCTGGACGAATCCCAGGGTAAAGGCGAGGCACCGTCTCAATATTATGATTGAACACATCAGGGCGGGCCTGAACCACAACTTCAAGCGCCCCGTCTTTCCGTAAAAAATCGGGCGTTAATACTTCAATCGTCGTCTCTGGGGATGAAGCACGAATCGCAAGGATAACCTCTGCGAAATGCTGCGCCCCTCCATCGGGAAGATCATCTCGATCAACCGATGTCAGCACCACATGTTTCAGTCCCAAAGTCGCAACAGCATCTGCGACACGACTAGGCTCATCGCGATCAAGTGGCAAAGGAAGACCCGTCGCGACATTGCAAAAAGCGCAAGCACGCGTGCAGATCTCCCCCATAATCATCATGGTTGCATGACGCTGCGACCAACATTCACCAATGTTAGGACACGCAGCCTCTTCACAAACGGTCGTTAACTTATTTTTACGCATCAACTCCCGTGTCTCGTGATAACCAGGATGCGCCCCAGGGGCCTTCACCCGTATCCATGATGGCTTCCTTTGGATCGGGTTATCAGGCCGGTGCGCCTTTTCAGGATGACGCAGCCCTGCCATCCGAGATTGTTGATGATTGATCACGATATGCTGGGACATAAAAATCAGATGTGCAAAGCACCCTCAAAAGCAGCCAAGACAGATTCATGCATCGTCTCAGAAATCGTCGGATGCGGGAAGACTGTTTCACTCAGTTCCGCCTCGGTCAACTCCCCGGTTCGGACAATCACATAACCCTGGATCATTTCGGTAACTTCAGCCCCGATCATATGGGCCCCAAGAAGCTCTCCTGTCTCCGCATCGAAAATGGTTTTCGTCATACCCTCGGTCTCACCAAGAGCAACAGCTTTCCCATTCGCCAAGAAAGGGAACTTCCCGACTTTGATACGGTAACCCGCTTCTTTTGCTTTTTCTTCTGTCAAACCCACTGATGCAATTTGTGGATGAGAATACGTGCATCCTGGAATATTCCGTGGATGCAGAGGCTCTGGAGAACGCCCACTAATTTTCTCGACACACAGCACGCCTTCATGGCTTGCTTTATGAGCGAGCCATGGAGCCCCAGCCACATCGCCAATCGCATATAAACCAGGCTCATCCGTGCGGCAAAACTCATCGACAATGATATGACCACGCTCAACCTGAGCGCGGGTTTGCTCAAGGCCAAGATTTTCTACATTCCCGGTGATACCAACCGCACAAATGACACGATCAACCGTCAGCTCAACAGTCCCTTTAGGTGTCTCAAGGATTGTTGAAACGTGATCATCCCCTTTTTGTAGAGAGCCCACTTTCGCGCTGGTATGGATCACAATCCCGCGTTTTTCAAAGGCCTTACGTGCTTGCATGCTGATCTCAGCATCTTCTGCCACCAAAATACGGTCCGCAACTTCAGCGATTGTGACCTCACATCCCATATCGCGATAGAAAGAAGCAAACTCGACCCCAATCGCCCCGGAGCCAATAACCAAAAGCCGCTTTGGCAACATGTCAGGCGTCATCGCTTCACGCGCACCCCATACAAGCTTACCGTCCGTCTCCAGACCTGGAAGCTGACGGGCCCGTGCACCTGTTGCCAGAATAACATGGGGAGCCTGAAGGCGCGTCGTCTCCTGCCCACCTTTCAACACGGACACGGTATGCACATCACCAGAACGCCCAGCCAGTTGAGCACGCCCTTCGACGGTCTTCACCTTTGCTTTCTTTAAAAGATGCGCCACACCGCGCCCCATACGAGCCGCGATATCGCGTGAACGTTTCACAACACTTGGGAGATCAAAAGACGGATTCTCAGCCGATAATCCGTATTCTTTCAGCTTGTATAGAGACTGATAAACTTCAGCGGAACGCAGTAAAGCTTTGGTGGGAATGCACCCCCAATTAAGGCACACCCCTCCTAACTGCGCATCCTCAACGAGCGCTACATTCATACCAAGCTGGCTCGCCCGTAGCGCTGCCACATAGCCCCCTGGGCCACCACCAATTACAATAAGGTCAAATAGATTAGACATCGGTCAGATCACCAGAGAATAAGGGTTCTGGACAAGATCACGCAGCATGTTGAGCCATTGTGCGCCCAATGCGCCATCAATAGCACGATGATCCACAGACAACGTCGCCGTCATCATCGTTGCTGCACGCACTTCGCCATCACGAATAACAGGGCGTTTCTCACCAGCCGCAATGGCCAAAATAGCCGCCTGAGGTGGATTAATAATCGCGGCAAAATCTTTCACGCCAAACATTCCCATATTAGAAATTGAGAACGTCCCACCTTGGAATTCTTCAGGCTTCAACTTCCCTTTACGGGCCCGTATCGCCAAATCACGCGCTTCCGCACTAATCTGCCGTAACGTTTTTTGATCTGCCTTACGAATGATCGGCGTAATTAACCCATCCGGAATTGAAACAGCCATAGCGATGTCAACATCACTAAAATGCAACATCTCCGTTTCAGTGAACTGGACATTTAAGCCCGGCCTCTTCTTCAGCGCCAACGCGACAGCCCGGATCATCATATCGTTGACAGAGATCTTAACCCCCTCATCGACCAACGAAGCATTTAATTTACTCCGCAAAGCCAAAAGCGCATCAAGCTCAATATCAACCGAGACATAGAAATGCGGCACCTGTGTTTTTGACTCTGTTAAACGGCGCGCAATAACTTTCCGCATCGTCGAGTGTGGAACACGTTCAATAGAGCCTGCTTGCTCAGCGACACTCTCTCCGGAAGTCGATTCTTCCTTCTGACCCGATGCCGCTTTTAATCCCGCCTCAATATCACGCTTCAAAATACGGCCGTTCGGGCCCGTTCCTTTCAGCGATGCAATATCGAGACCATGCTCTTTCGCCAAACGGCGCGCGAGAGGAGAGATAAATATTCTTTCCTCTTTCGTTCCGCTACCCTTACTTTCTTTAGAAGAAGATGTTGGCGCAGCCGCTACTGAAGCTTTGTCAGCAGACGCCCCACCGCCCTCTTTCTCTCCTGAAGGCACGCTGGCTGGAGCCTCCGGCACCGCTTCACCTTCTTCCACCAAGATTGCGATAGGCGTATTGACCGGAATATCTGCTGTTCCCTCTGGGACCAAAATACGCCCCAGAATTCCCTCATCAACTGCCTCAAATTCCATTGTGGCCTTATCGGTTTCAATCTCTGCCAATAAGTCGCCTGAAAGAACCTTATCGCCTTCTTTTTTCAACCACCGAGCCAACGTGCCGGTTTTCATGGTTGGTGATAAAGCTGGCATTAAAATATCAGTGGCCATGGATCTTAATCTCCAAACTGCTTGCGCACAGCATCCACCACCCATTCGGGCTTCGGAAGAGCTAATTTTTCAAGATTAGCGGCATAGGGTAGCGGAATATCAAGCCCACAGACACGCGCTGGCGGCGCATCGAGCCAATCGAAGGCTTGCTCAACAGCGACCGTGCAAATTTCAGCACCGATCCCAGCAACCGGCCACCCTTCTTCTACAGAAACGATTCGGCTGGTTTTCTTAACACTTTTGATAATCGTTTCTGTATCAAGTGGACGGAGAGAACGCAGATTAATCACTTCTGCATCGATCCCCTGCTTTGCCAATTGTTCAGCAGCCTCAAGGGCCACACCGACCATAATAGAGAAAGCAACAAGCGTCACGTCACGCCCCTCTCTCTCAATACGAGCTTTCCCAATAGGAAGAACGAAATCATCCGCTACGGGGCAAGGAAATTTTTGCCCGTATAAAATTTCATTCTCCAGAACGACAACTGGATTAGGATCACGAATAGCCGCCCGCAAAAGCCCTTTTGCATCAGCAGAAGACCATGGTGCGACAACCTTTAACCCTGGCACGTGAGCATACCAGCTCGCATAACACTGAGAGTGCTGAGCCCCGACACGAGCTGCAGCCCCATTGGGCCCACGAAACACAATCGGGCAAGACATTTGACCACCCGACATATAACGCGTTTTTGCGGCAGAATTGATAATATGATCGATCGCCTGCATGGAAAAATTCATTGTCATGAATTCAACAATTGGCTTCAACCCTGCAAGAGCAGCCCCCACGGCCATCCCTGTAAAACCATGCTCGGCAATCGGCGTATCAATAACACGCTTTTTACCAAACTCATCAAGAAGCCCTTGGCTGACCTTATAAGCCCCTTGATACTCGGCTACTTCTTCACCGAGGAGAAAGACTTCTTCATCACGCTGCATCTCAGCACGCATCGCCTCACGAAGCGCTTCACGCACGGTGATCTCGACCGTCTCACCCCACTCTGGCTCAACCAAACTTTGGGACGCCGCTGCTGGCGCGGCTGGAACGTTTTTTTCTGAAGAGGGTTGTACAGCTTCCGATGACGGTTTTTCATCACCTTTGAGATCAAAGGTCTCCAGAACCGAGGCGTCATCCCCCTCCTCAAGCAAGATAGCAAGAGGTGTATTCACCGCAATATGCTCAGCGCCATCCTGCACAAGGATACGCCCTAAAACACCCTCATCAACAGCCTCAAGTTCCATCGTGGCTTTATCAGTCTCGATTTCAGCCACCACTTCACCAGAAGTGACGCGATCCCCCTCTTTCTTGAGCCACCGCGCCACTGTGCCTTCGGTCATCGTCGGAGAAAGAGCCGGCATAAGAATTGGAGAAGCCATGGTTACACCTCCACCAAAACGTCAGTCCACAACTCTGACTCATCAGGCTCAGGACTTGTTTGTGCGAATTCTGCAGCGTCTTTCACAATATCTTTGACGTCAGCATCCACAGCCTTGAAGAAACTCTCCTCCACGCCCTGCCGCTTCATCTCAGCTTTGAGCGTTTCAATAGGGTCACGCGTTTGACGCATTTCCTCTACTTCGGAACGCTGACGATATTTCGCGGGGTCTGACATAGAGTGCCCACGATAACGATACGTTTCCATTTCAAGGAGGAAAGGCCCTTTCCCAGAGCGACAATGCTCAAGCGCTTCTTGAGCTGCATGATACACCGCTACGACATCCATCCCGTCAACTTTACGCGATGGAATTCCCCACGGAGCCCCGTTTTTCGACAGATCTTTGGAGGCGGACACACGGTCAATAGCGGTCCCCATCCCATAGCGGTTATTTTCAACCACATAGAGACATGGGAGTTTAAAAAGAGCCGCTAGATTAAAGCTCTCATAAACCTGACCTTGGTTAATCGCACCATCACCTAGATACACGATAGAGGCACGCCCCTCATCGCGATAAGCACTCGCAAAACCCAGGCCCGTACCTAACGCGACCTGTGCCCCAACAATGCCATGTCCCCCGTAAAACTCTTGCTCACGCGAGAACATATGCATGGAGCCACCTTTACCACGGGAGTAGCCACCCGATCGTCCTGTCAGCTCAGCCATGACGCCACGTGACGTCATCCCAGCTACGAGCATCTGACCATGATCACGGTAAGACGTAATGGAGCGGTCCCCTTTCTTCATCGCTAGGCCTATCCCAGCAACAACCGCCTCTTGGCCGATATAAAGATGGCAAAAACCACCAATCTTTCCCATACCGTAAAGCTGTCCGGACTTTTCTTCAAAACGACGAACAAGGACCATGTCCCGATAGGCACGTTCCATCTGCTCTTTTGATAATACCGGACCATTCTGTGGGGACGACGCATCCACCGTGATACCCATGGCAGTCTCCTGGGGATTATTAAAACTTTAATAGAAACCAGATTCACTACAAGAAAAGGGAAAAACATCCCCTTCCCGTCCCACTGGTTCCCTCTCTGTCATATGAATTAGAAGCCGAGCAAACGACGCGCCGCTAAACCCGGATCTGGCTCTTTTAGAAGAGATTCACCAACCAAAACCGCGCTGCACCCTGCCTCACCTACTTTTTCAAGGTCAGCTGGGACACGAATTCCACTCTCCGAAATCACAAGCCGATCCGGAGGAACAGACGGTGCAAGGTCAACAGTCGTCTGCAAATCGGTTTTGAGTGTCTTCAAATCACGATTATTGATGCCAATAAGGAAGCTCTCATAAGCCAAAGCGCGATTAAGCTCTTCCTCATTATGAACCTCAAGCAGAACATCCATGCCATACCCACGGGCCAAAGCAATCAGCTCTGCTGCCTGATTTTCTTCCAAAGCCGCCATAATGAGCAGAATACAGTCAGCCCCGACTATGCGGCTTTCATGTACCTGCCAAGGATGGAGGATAAAATCCTTCCGCAAAATCGGCAGACTACACGCAGCACGTACCGCTTCCAGGTCATCCGTGCTCCCATGAAAGCACGATCCTTCTGTCAGCACAGAAATACAGCTAGCTCCAGCTGTTTGATAGGATTTCGCAATCCCTGCTGGATCATAATCAGGACGGATAATCCCCGCTGAAGGTGACGCTTTCTTTACTTCAGCAATCAGCCCAACCCTGCGGTCAGCCGTAATATGCTGCAGAGCCTGGCCAAATCCCCGTGTCGGGATCGTCACCTCACGCGCTTTCGCAGCAATATCCTTTAAGGGCATCACCTGCATACGCTGCTCAACATCAAGACGCGTACGGGCACAGATACGCTCAAGCACGTCTGCACCTTTTTCACTCTCATTTTCCGCTTCCGTCATCGAAATCGCGCCACCTGATTTCGACACATCAGCTTTTCCGACTTCAGGTGTCTGTTCGGAAGCCATATCCGAAGCCGGGGACGGCCCGTCACTCTCTGGGGGAGCAAAGGCAACCATCGGCCGTTGTGGCAAAAATATCATGATCGTCCCGAAACTCTAACTTAGAATAGGTAAAGCGGCGTCACCGCTTGACAGAGGGCTTACACCTCTTTGCGCCTGTGTCAAAGCCCCTAAAGCAAGACCACTCTCTAATGAATGCATTGCCATAGCAAGATTTTCCTTCAACGCCTGCGATGAAACGCGTCCCTCTGTCAGAATAGAACCGCGACCAGCCACATGGAGAGCCACGGCTGCATTTAACAAAACCGTGTCGCGGTAACACCCTTTTTCTCCTTCGAAAAGGGCTTTCATGCATTGTGCATTTTCCACAGCATCACCTCCACGCAGCTCACTCACTGGCATAGAAGGTAACCCAGCCATTTCAGGCGTTATGTCCAGCTGCAAAAGCTTGCCTTTTTCCCAAGCTGTAATTTTTGTTGGGCCAGCAAGCGTTAACTCATCAATCGGGCCTTCATCCGTTTCCCCCTGCACCGCCCAACATGACACACCACCAAGCTCGCCCAAAACACGCGCAACAGGGGCACACCACTGGCTAGAAAACACACCAACAAGCTGACGTCTCACCCCAGCCGGATTACATAACGGCCCGAGCAAATTAAATAATGTCCTGAAACCAAGCGCTTTCCTAACCGAACCAGCGACCTTCATAGCTGGGTGATGCAAAGGTGCGGCTAAAAAAGCAAGATGCTGCGTAAGTAATCGCTCTTCTTGCTTCTCTATATTGCCATCGGCAGGAATGCCCAAAGCTTCTAGAACATCCGTCGCGCCCGTACGAGATGACAGAGCACGCCCCCCATGCTTGGCCACATCAACTCCAAGCCCAGCCAAAACAAACGCCGTCGCTGTCGACACATTGAGTGTTTTCAGGCCGTCCCCCCCTGTCCCGCAAACATCAATGGCATGAGGCGGCACATGAGAAAGCTTCAGCATGTGACGACGTACAGCCCGAACAGCACCTAACAACTCTTCTGGCGTCTCCCCACGCACATGCAAAGCTGTTAGAAAAGCCGCCAACTGCACCTCAGAGACATCTCCCCCCATAATCGCCTCAAAGGCACTTTCAGCATCCTTCGATGAAAGCACCTTTCCTTCAGCAACCATGCGAAGAAAAACCGGAAACCCTCCAGCCATTGACGCCGCCATTAAGCAGCTTCCACGGCGACGGATTTCAGAAAATTCTCCAAAAGCTGACGCCCAGACTCAGACGCAATACTTTCTGGATGAAACTGAACGCCATGTATGGGGTACGCCCTATGACGCAATCCCATAATGACACCATCTTCTGTCCGTGCATTCACGATAAGATCATCAGGGATCGTCTCTGGAGCAACCGTCAAGCTATGATACCGCACCATACCGACAGGCTCCGGAAGCCCTTCAAATACTCCCGTCCCATCATGCAAAATTTCACTAATTTTGCCATGCATTGGTACAGGTGCACGAACCACTTTTGCCCCAAAAACTTGCCCTATGGCCTGGTGCCCCAAACAGACCCCTAACACCGGTATTTTCCCCGCGGCTTCCCGCACGAGGTCACAGCAAATGCCCGCTTCATTAGGCGAGCATGGCCCAGGAGAGAGCACAATGGCAGAAGGCTTTAAGGCAAGCGCCTCCTCCACACTGAGAGCATCATTACGTTTAACAACACATTCAACCCCAAGCGCCCCAAAATGATGGACGAGATTGAAGGTAAAACTATCGTAATTATCGATTAGCAAAATCACAGCGTATTCCCTTCTTTCTCGTGACTCACCGCTGAGTCAGATAAGGATGAGAGCGTGCCTTTTCTAGAGGTCGCGGCATGACGCACAGCCATTTCAGCCGCTTTAAAAAGAGCACGCGCCTTCGCCCGCGTCTCCTCATATTCCGTTTCTGGGTCCGAATCAGCCACAACACCGCAGCCGGCTTGCACGTACATTTGACCGTCCTTTAACACAGCCATACGCAAACCAATACATGTGTCCATGTCACCATTCGCGCCGAAATACCCTACACATCCAGCATAAGGTCCTCGTCGAGTTGGCTCCAATTCATCAATGATTTCCATACTACGAATTTTCGGCGCCCCTGAGAGGGTTCCCGCTGGGAAACCAGCCGACAATACATCAAGCATGCTTAACTCAGGGCGAACCTGCCCGGTCACTGTCGATGAGATATGCATAACATGGCTATAGCGCTCAATCACAAAACGATCCGGAACAGCAACGGACCCAGGCTGCGAAACACGCCCCACGTCATTTCGTCCCAAATCAATAAGCATCAGATGCTCCGCCAATTCCTTCCCATCAGCGAGCAATTCTTTTTCTAATGCCAAATCATGCTCTCGATCTCTCCCCCGTGGACGGGTCCCTGCCAAGGGACGTACCGTCATTTCCCCGCGATTCAATCGCACAAGAATTTCTGGAGAAGAGCCAACCAGAGTAAACCCATCCAATTCCATCAAGAACAGGAAAGGAGCCGGGTTCACCCGCCGCAAGCTACGATACAACGCTAAAGCAGAAAGCGGAAACGGTGTTTGAAAACGCTGACTTGGAACAACCTGAAACGCATCCCCCGCCGAAATATACTCCTTAATGCGCACGACATTCTCAAGAAAACGTTCATGCGACATATTCGCGGTAGGTTCTTGCAACACCGTGCCTTCTGGTAGGCGGTTGATCTCATCAACCAACGGCTTACGCAAAGCCTCCCGAGCTTGTTGTAATAAACGTTTTGCCTCGTGATACCCGTCTTCATGCCGTACAGGAGCGGCCAGAATAAGCTCATCTTTAACCGTATCAAATACGGCAAATAAACGGGGACGAATCATCACCCCTTCAGGCAAGTCGAGATCATTCTTCGGAGCATGCGGCAAAACTTCCATTTGCCTGACCATGTCATACCCTAACACACCGAAGACACCTCCAATCATTGAAGGTAACTCTTCAGGCAGATCAATCTGACTTTCTTCAATTAATTTATTAAGCGAAGGCAGCGGCCCTTCTGGTTGCACCACACCATCTCGTGTGGCCTTCCCATCCTTACAAATCCAAACCGTATCCGGCATGAGGGCGATAATTGAGTAACGCCCCCGTGTCTCCCCACCTTCGACACTTTCGAAAAACAGACGATATGGGTCATCTGCTAATTCTTTAAGACGTAAAAATACAGAAAGAGGCGTTAAAAGATCCGCTGCCTCAATAGTATGAAGAATATCACTCACTTTTATTTCTACCTTACATTACCTGACATACGCTGCTGTAATTGCGTCGTAATTTGATGAATTATATCATAATTTTGGCGATGCACCGGAACTTGGTGAAGGTACGCCATTCCCAGAGCCTCTGGCAAATCACCTGCATATTCCTGCTGGAGTTGCTGCCCCACTTTCTGACGCAGCATATTTTCTTCAGAGGGCTCAGCCTCTTGCTCACCCGTAACCTGGACGAGCCAATAGGCATCTCCCACCTCAAGCATCACCGTCTGACCTATTTTCTGATCAAACGCAGCACGTGTGATCAGCTCTGGCACATCATTGCGTGGATGCAAACGTGAGAATATCTCATCCTTTTGCAGGACTGTTTTCTCTTGCTGAGCCTTGAATATCGCACGCAGCCCATTCTTCTTAGCGTCCTGATAAAGAGAGGTTACGCGAGTATCTTGGGCATGTTTTTTCTGCTCGTCTTGCCAAGCCGTCACAACATCGGCACGAGCATCATTAAAGGCTTTTACATGACCTGGTTTCACTTGATCGACCAGAACAGCGAAAGCTCCTCCGTTAGGAAGCGACACGACATGAGGAAGCTCACCTTTTTTCTGTAGAAAAATCTGATGAAGAATCGCTTTGCGCGTTGCCTCATCCCCTGGCAAAGGTGCCGCCTCACCCTCGGGGGTCATCCCTCTTTCATCAAGTGTCCCAGCCCCAGGTACCGCTCCCAAATTTGTAGGAATTTTATCAAGCTCGGTTGATCCTGCGACTGCCTCTTCAAAAGGCTTCATGACCTGCCCTAAACGCGTTGCTGTCTCAGCATGTCGAATTTCGGATCGCATCCCATCACGTGCTTGCTCAAATGTTACGACATGCGCCGGTGTCACGGTAACAACATGGATCACACTCCACCCAGCGGCTGTTTTCACAGGCCCTACGATACTCTGAGCACTAGCAGAAAAAACGGCCTTCCCTAAGGCTGGGTCTGGAAAATCCCCTTGGCGAGCGTCCGACAGAGAAGCCGGGATAGCGCTGGGGAACTGCTTTTGCACATCTTCCCATCGTGCGCCAGAACGCCATGCTTGTGCAGCATCTTCAGCTGACTTCATATCCGCAAAGCCAAGCACTTGAACTGTACGTAACTCCGGTAAATTATAGTCCCGTCCACGCTCCTTATAGAGTTTCTGCAAGACATCGTCAGGAACCTCAATGGACGCCGCAACAGAGTCTGGCAAAAGTGTAACAATTTTCACATGCCGAAACTCGGCTGTTCGAAACATCCACGGATGGTTGTCGTAAAAACGATGCAACTGTTGTTCTGTAGGATTCCCACTAACCTGCCCCTCTGAGAAAGGAAAACGCGCAATATCGACCTTTCGAGCACGTGTATAGAATTGCACGATCTGCTCAATTTCAGCAGACGGAACCTGTGGGGCCTGCCCAAACCCGAACATCATCGTCCGCATCATCAAGGTTTGCTGAACCTGGTTAACAAGATCCTGATGGGACATCCCGCTCTGGGTAAGCAATTGGTCCATTTTTTGTGCACTGAATTGCCCTTGGGCATCAGCAAATTCAGGCATCGAAAAAACAGTCTGCCGAACAAGAGCATCACTTGGGTTAATCCCACTCTTTTCCCCGACAGCCTGAGCCGCTTTAGCAACAACGACGTCCCGCAAACTCTCTTGCGTTAAGTCTTCTGCAACCCCTGGTCCACGCAGCGCTTCTGGAGAGACCCCACTCTGCTGCAGATAATTTAAGCGCTTTTGAATTTCTCGCTCGACATCATCCACTGTGACTTTATAAGGCCCAACCTGCGTCACATCTTGAGGCGTTAGCCCACCAAAGCCACCTGACAGCCCGACAAAGCTACCCCCTAAACCGACAAACGCTAGAAATAATACAAGAGCGATAACCCGGCCAATCCAGGTGTCAACAACGAAATGACGCAGAGCAGTAATCATAGAAACGAATGTCACTTATCCAGAGGAGAGGATGGCATTAACGGGTAAACCCGGTTAGAGTGGAAAGCAGCATACTGATGCCGAGACAAATTGACTAGCACCGCACATCTTCAGAATCATTTTCTATCACGTAATGCGGTATGTCGACGGAGAGAGCAGAATGAGCATTGCATCCAATAAGTACGTCATTGGGAATTGGAAGATGCAAGCCCGCCACGACCACGGCTTAAAACTTGCTCGTGAAGTGACGGAAAATTTAGAGCAAGCTCCTCCCCCACCCTTTATCAAGACCGTTATCTGCCCGCCTTATACTCAGCTCTCGGAAATCCATAAAAACCTTGCGCATCATGAATCCCCCTCATGTCCGGCTTTAGGGGCACAAGACTGTTACCCTGCGCCTTCTGGTCCTTTCACGGGCGATATTTCTGCGAAAATGCTCGTTGATCTCGGGGTCACCTACGTCATTCTTGGGCATTCAGAGCGTCGGCAAAACCATGGAGAGACGGACGCAGCCATTCGTCAAAAAGTCAAAGCCGCAACAGCCGCTGGCCTTATCCCTATTGTCTGTATTGGTGAACATTTGGCTGAACGAAATGAAGGACGTGCGGCAAGCGTTCTAGCGCGCCAAATAGAAGGGTCTCTCACTCGTGGCTTCAGAGGAATCGTCGCCTATGAACCCGTATGGGCCATTGGTAGCGGTATTACACCTTCCCGCGAAGAATTGCAGCGTAAGCTGAACGTTATCCATGCCTTACTCCCCATGCGCCTTATGGTAGATGACTTTCGTGTTCCAGTCCTCTATGGTGGCTCCGTTACGGCGGCCCAAACCTCATCTCTTTTCTCCATAAAAGGCCTGGATGGTGTTCTTGTGGGGAGCGCCAGTCTGGAAGCAAAAAGCTTTCTAGACATTATTCGTGCTGCTACAGAGAGCCTATCGTCATCGCCTTCATAACTATTTGGATCTTTTAACACCCATGACCACTTTTCTGCTCATCGTCACGGTTATCGTTGCCTTGGCCCTGATCGGCGTTATCCTGATTCAGCGTAGCGAAGGAGGGGGGCTGGGAATTGGCAGCGGCCAAGGTGTAGGGGCCTTCATGACCGGACGCGGCACGGCCACATTACTCACCCGCAGCACGGGGATTTTGGCCGGGTTATTCATGGTTCTTTGCCTTATTCTGGCTATCCTCAACCGTGGGGCTTCCTCTGGTGCACGCGATATTCTGGCACACCCACCAGTAGCGGCGTCCTCACAGACAGCACCACAAGCAAGTAACAACACGCCAACAGCTCCAGCAGCACCTGCACCTGCACCTGCACCTGAGCAAAAACATTAATTCATCATTTGTAGGAATTTGTGGGAATCAGCATGACTTGCTGCTTCCCCCTGCCCCTGTCTTCAGTATATAAAGACCTCCCATGACGCGCTTTGTATTTGTCACCGGCGGGGTTGTTTCCTCCCTCGGTAAAGGTATCGCCTCGGCAGCATTAGCTGCCCTCCTCCAAGCCCGTGGGCATAAGGTCCGCATGCGGAAGCTCGACCCCTACCTGAACGTTGATCCAGGTACGATGAGTCCGTATCAGCATGGTGAAGTTTTCATCACCGACGATGGTGCTGAAACTGACCTTGACCTTGGCCATTATGAACGTTTCACAGGTGTTCATGCCCGACGGTCTGATAACGCTACGACTGGGCGTATTTACTCAGATGTCATCGCCAGAGAGCGGCGTGGTGATTATCTGGGTGCCACCGTGCAGGTCATCCCCCATATTACAGACGCCATCAAAGAGGCCGTTGTCTCTGGCACAGATGGTTATGACTTTGTCATCGTTGAAATTGGGGGAACGGTCGGAGATATCGAGAGTCTTCCCTTCCTGGAAGCGATTCGCCAGCTCCGCAATGATCTCGGCTACGACCAGACCATGTGCGTGCATCTGACCCTTCTTCCCTACATCCCCTCTGCGGGTGAGTTAAAAACCAAACCAACGCAACATTCCGTCAAAGAATTACAGAATGTTGGGCTACAGCCACAGATTCTCCTGTGTCGGTCAGACCGACCCATCCCCCAAAATGAACGCCAGAAAATTGCTAATTTCTGCAATGTTCGCCCAGAATCTGTTATTGCTGCTTTAGACGTTGATACCATTTACGCCTGCCCAATTGCATACCATCAGCAGGGAATGGACCGTGAAGTCCTCCGCTATTTCGGTTTACCGCATGAAGAGTCTCCAGATCTGTCACGCTGGGAACGTATCGTACGGGGCATTAGAGAACCGAAAGGCGAAGTAAGAATCGCCATCGTGGGTAAATATACCGCCCTCCTTGATAGCTACAAATCACTCGCCGAAGCTTTGTTGCACGGAGGAATCGCGCAAAACGTTCGTGTGCGCATGGATTGGGTCGATTCTGAGGAGCTTGATAAGCCAGAGCATGTTGAAGCGCTCCTGCAGGGTGCAGACGCCGTCCTGGTTCCAGGTGGATTCGGAGCACGCGGCTCTGAAGGAAAAATCAACGCGGTCCGCCATGCTCGTGAAAATGGAATTCCATTCCTCGGCATTTGCTTCGGGATGCAAATGGCTGTCATTGAGTGTGCGCGTTCTTTGGCAGGCCTCAGTAAAGCATCGTCAACGGAATTTGGTCCAACCAGCGAACCACTTGTTGGCCTTATGACAGAATGGGCACAAGGCACCGAGCTGTTGCGTCGCCGCGAAGGTGGAGATCTCGGTGGAACGATGCGTCTAGGGGCTTACACGGCGAAGCTCGCAGAAGGATCACGCGTCGCCCAGATTTACGGCCGCACAGAAGTGCGTGAGCGCCATCGTCACCGCTGGGAAGTTAACCTTCATTATCGTGATGTGTTGGAAAAAGCGTCTCTCCATTTCTCAGGCATGTCCCCTGATGGTGTACTCCCTGAAGTTGTGGAATACGCGGATCATCCCTGGTTCATCGGCGTGCAGTACCATCCTGAACTGCTTTCAAAACCCTTCGACCCCCATCCCCTCTTTGTGAGTTTTGTGGAAGCAGCAAAGCAAAACCGCCTCAAACGGCAAACAGCGCAAGGTCAGTCATCGTGACATTCCAACTCGGCTCGCTCACCATAGGCCCGCATCAGCCTTTCACGCTTATCGCAGGCCCGTGCCAAATCGAGTCGCGTGACCATGCTCTTTTCATGGCAGAGGCTCTCACCAGCCTTTGCCATGAACTTAATGTTCCCCTGATTTATAAAAGCAGTTTCGATAAGGCCAATCGTAGCTCTCTCCAGGGGGCTCGAGGGGTTGGGATGGAGAAGGGCCTTGCGATCCTCTCAGAGATACGTCAGCGCTTTTCTGTGCCCGTCCTGACGGATGTCCACACAGCGGAGCAATGCGCTCAAACGGCTGAATCCGTCGATGTTTTGCAAATTCCCGCGTTTTTATGCCGCCAAACTGACCTTCTACTCGCCGCAGCACAGACAGGACGTGCCATTAATGTCAAAAAAGGTCAGTTTCTTGCCCCGCACGATATGAAAAATATCGTTGAGAAGCTCACCTCCACGGGAAATAAGCGCATCCTTTTATGTGAGCGTGGCACAAGCTTTGGGTATGGCAATCTCATCAATGATATGCGTGCGTTGCCGATTATGGCCGCCACAGGCTTTCCTGTCGTGTTCGATGCGACGCACTCCGTGCAGGAACCAGGGAAATTGGGGACAGCAACAGGAGGACAACGCTCTTTCGTTGAGCCCCTCGCGCGTGCAGCCCTCGCTGTGGGCGTCTCCGCTTTGTTCATTGAAACACATCAAGACCCCGACAATGCACCGAGCGATGGGCCAACCATGATCCCGTTGGAGCATATGCGCGCCCTTCTCCAACGTCTCAAAGCACTAGATGATTTCGTAAAAGAATCTCCATCTCCGAGATAAGATTTAAAAAGAATCGTCATGCCCACAAACTCTTTGACCTTCTTGCTAAGACCCGCAAGAGGGCTAGGGCGCGCTTTACCCGTTCATAGCCTGGATGATGTGACGTAAGCGTTAAAAGCGCCCCTGCGGCGATATAAGAGCGAATATGAGCCCAAGCACCATCAGAAAAGAAAATACGGCTTTTATGAGCAGAAGCCCCTGTGACAATAATTGCCCACGCCGCGCAGCGACTCGTTCCAATGCATAACCACCAACAAACCCAACAATTTCCATGCAGTAGCCACTTTGCGGGGTATAGAGCAAACCAACGCACAACGAGACCCATCCCCATAGGAAAAATATGCTGCCTAAAAGAATCCTTTTCCGCTCAATAGGCCCCATTCCTTGCGGAGGAATAATATCTGGATTTTCGGCGGTTAACCCCCAATGGATTGCCCCCTGAAAAGCCAAGAAACAGCCCCCATAAGCCAGCAATATCAAGCTCAGATGTGGCAACGATGTGAGGACACCGGCCAAGAAGAGCCATCCTCCCATAGATAAACCAAAAAGACCGCCAAGCAAAAGAAACATGGCTGCTGTGACAGGAAAAGGCTTCATGTCAATTGACCTCGGGCGCCGATTTTGAGACTGAAATAAGACGTTAGCGGGGTGACCCGGGCTGATCATAGGCCGGGCTGACCTCGCCGTATAGAGTCAGGAGAGTTCCCTTGAGCGCCATTATTGATATTACCGCCCGTGAAATCCTGGACAGCCGTGGCAACCCGACTGTTGAGGTAGATGTTGAACTTGCCTCTGGTGTCGTTGGTCGCGCTGCTGTTCCTTCAGGCGCATCCACCGGTGCTCACGAAGCAGTTGAACTTCGCGACGGTGATAAGAAACGCTTCCTCGGCAAAGGGGTTCTAAAAGCTGTTAACGCCGTCAACACGGAAATCGTTGAGAAGCTTCGTGGTTTCGAGTCTGAAAATCAGCTCGCTATCGACCAAGCAATGATTGACCTAGATGGCACACCAAATAAAAGCCGTTTAGGTGCCAACGCCATCCTGGGCGTTTCTCTTGCTGTTGCCCGCGCTACAGCAGAAGAGCTTGACCTTCCTCTGTATCGCTATGTCGGTGGCACTTTTGCTCACGTGATGCCTGTTCCTATGATGAACATCATCAACGGTGGTGAGCATGCTGACAACAGCATCGATTTTCAGGAGTTCATGATCCAGCCTGTCGGTGCGTCTTCTATTGCTGAAGCAATCCGTATGGGGTCTGAGATCTTCCATCACCTGAAGAAAGATCTTGCTGCCAACGGTTTGAATACAGCGGTTGGTGATGAGGGTGGTTTCGCACCTAACCTGAAATCAACGCAGGAAGGCCTGGAATACATTTCTAAGGCTGTTAAAGACGCTGGTTATCGCCTCGGTGAAGATATTACTTTTGCCCTGGATTGCGCTTCTAGCGAGTTCTACAAGAACGGTCGTTATGAAATGAAGGGTGAAGGCAAGAGCTTCTCTTCCAGCGAGATGGTGTCTTACCTTGAAGACCTCAGCAACCGCTTCCCAATCGTTTCTATCGAAGATGGTTTGGCTGAAGATGACTGGGAAGGTTGGGCAGAGCTTACAAAGCGCCTTGGCCACCGCCTCCAGCTGGTTGGTGATGATCTTTTCGTCACAAACCCACTTCGTCTAGAAGAAGGTATCAAGAAACACGTTGCTAACTCACTTCTCGTTAAGGTGAACCAGATTGGCTCACTTTCTGAGACGTTGCATGCTGTTCAAATGGCACAGCGCGCTGGTTACACAACAGTGATGAGCCATCGTTCTGGTGAAACAGAAGACTCCACAATCGCGGATCTTGCTGTTGCTGTGAACACAGGGCAAATCAAAACAGGCTCCATGTCTCGTTCTGACCGTATGGCAAAATACAACCAGCTTATCCGCATTGAGCAACAACTCGGTGCGAGCGCTAAATACGCTGGCCGTAGCATCCTAAAAACTCATCACTAAGTAGAGTCATCACTCTATCAATACGGTGAGTGGAGCCCCTGCTTAATGCAGGGGCTTTTTTTTTACCATTATCCTCTGTAGAGCTTATAAAAGGGTTCAAGGCGCTGCACTCAGAGGATTCTGATAAATGAATGCTTTCATGGTTCTTAGGCAGGGAATACGGAATATCCTCCCCCCTGCCATTTTCCTATTCCTAACAGGTTATTTTATCTGGAATACGCTTAATGGTGCCCATGGTGTTAAAGCCTATCAGAGTCAGCTAAAACTCCGCGACCAAGCAGAATTAGCCCTCCACGACGCGCATCAAGAACAAGATATTTGGCACCGGCGTGTCGCGGCTTTAGGGGAGAACGCCCTTGATTCGGACATGCTTGATGAACGCAGCCGAGCCATGCTTAACAGTGCTCAAGAAGGCGATATTATCGTTCCCTACGGCGAGCATGACCGTCTCTATTAAAAACGAGTAAAACAATTTGAATTTAATACAAAAAAAGCGGCCTATATGGCCGCTTTTTCTAACGAAACAAGGCGAAATTACTTAATTTTCGCCTCACGGAAAACAACGTGCTTCCGCACAACAGGGTCATACTTACGTACTTCCATCTTACCTGTAGCAGAACGTGCATTCTTCTTCGTCACGTAGAAGTAACCTGTCTCCGCTGATGAAACGAGACGGATCTGGATAACATTTGTCTTGGCCATAATACCCTCGAACTACTGCCGCATTAAGGATGCCGCTTCATTCTCGCTCAAGCAGGACATCCACTGTTTGGGAGGGGAGAATGATGCGTTGTGCTCTCAAGGTCAAGTCTTTCTCGCCTAAGAAACGTCCTCCCTGCCCTATATCTTACCTCAAGAGACTAAAAACCCCACTATCACAGCGTTGTTTCACGATAATACAGATCCCCATCAGAACTATGGTCCCGATGTTTAATCCGATGATGACGGTGATGATGATGTTTATGATGCGGAGACACTCCCTCTGTCTCTGTGACAGGCTTCTCCTCCAATGGGCTCTCTTGCTTTACCCGATGGTGATGATGCCTATGCTTATGAGGACGTGCTATCTCTGTCTTAGTTGCCTCCTCTGGCATGTTCTCTTCTGGCGTCACCTGGCGATATGCCCGTTTCGCCCGTCTTTTTCTAGAAGCCGTGGCCAATTTATTGTGTTTGGCAATAAGTGATGGATCGCCTCTTACAACACGAACAGAACCATTAGGCGCGACAAGTGTCGTCGTACCATCCCCGTTAGGAATAGCCACCGTATCGCGATTAGGCCCCTCTAGATAATTGGGGGCATGATCCGTCACATGAGAAGGAAGAGCCGGGCCGATTGCCGTACTCCGCCTCTGAACACCATGGCGCGTCTCTACACTTTCTCCCATAGAAAGTGCTTCACCATTCGCCAATAACTGCTCATCGAGGTCCTCATTAAGATCACCAAGAGAGTTACGAAACAAATGACTGAAGTGACTGTTCGGATTGTTAACATCCTGAATCGTTGGCACAGCGTCAGGCTGACCAGGCCATATATCGTCCTTCTGCGCCATGAGCGGTGTTTCCGTGACCGCCTCACCCCGTACGCGGCGAAACGTCTCACTGTCGCCATGGGGCATATTAGGATCACCACCAAATATCCAGGAGGTATCCCCAATATGCTTTCCGAGGCCCGAACACCCGCTCGCCGCAAGACACAGCATCAGGACGGCGACCTTCTTCATTCCACCTCTCTTTTGCCCCAAGTCGTTTCGCGAAAGATACCACTACTGGTATCAAAAAAACAACAACTCCACCATTATCTGGAAGCCATTGTTTTTATATCAATATAAAACGTAATCAATGTGATTTTACACATTCATACGCGTAAAACCAGCCCGTAAATATCCCCATCCACTTAGAACTGTTGGAATAACAGACAGCCACAGCAAAACACTTCCAATATAAACGCATGGAATAAAGGAAAGATTGAGTATTGCTGCGCCTTTATCTCCAAGCACTAAGAAGCCAATGGCAAACATTTGTATCGCCGTTTTCCATTTGGCTAACTGTGTGGAAGGCACCTTCTCATTACATGTCGCCATGTATTCCCGCAGCCCGCTAATCGCAATCTCTCGTAGCATAATTATGATCGCCGCATAGAGAGAAAAAAGGCGAAGCTGCCCTATCCCGGCCAGCATAAGCAATAGAGCCCCAACCAACATCTTGTCAGCAATCGGGTCCATCATACGCCCTAAATCCGACATTTGGCCACGGCTACGCGCCAAGGCTCCATCAAGATAGTCCGTTACACAAGCAACAATGTAGACCCCCCAAGCCAGGACATCCATCCCACCCGACTGGTTTGCAACCAACCCAATAAGAACAGGGATGGCCGCAATACGTAAAAGCGTCAAAATATTCGGAAGGTCTGTCAGCATCCACTTTTATCCAGGGGGCTATGTATGAAAATTATCTAATTTTTTCCAAGAAGTATCATGCCTCATCTCTTTTATGTTGATCAACAAGGGCACCCCCCTTTCTTACCCATTCTGGATGAAAATGGCCATAAAGACTCTCTGCAAGCTCTCGATTAATACCTGGTACGTGACTCAACTCCTCTATTGTGGCTTGAATCACATTTTTAACAGACCCAAACCGCGTCAAAAGCGCCTTCTTTCTGATCGGTCCAATCCCAGGCACATCATCTAAGCCAGAACGCGTAAGCAGCTTAGAACGCCCCGTCCGGTGGGTTGTAATGGCGAAACGATGCGCTTCATCACGTAATCGCTGAAGATAGTATAATACGGGATCTCGTTGCGGCAGCTGAAAGGGCTCCTGCCCAGGAGCAAAGAACCATTCACGCCCAGCATTACGATCAACCCCTTTTGCTATCCCAACAATTGGGATTCCTTCTACTCCCATTTCTGCAAGCATCTGCGTTACAGCGCTGACTTGTCCCTTCCCTCCGTCAATCAACAAAAGATCAGGCCTATTTTCTGGGGTCGAAACATTATCTTCTACTTTTGCTGTCACGGCAAAACGGCGCATCATCACTTCTTTCATCATTCCAAAGTCGTCCCCTGGCGCCACAGGGCCACGAATGGAATATTTACGATAGGCGCGCTTTATGAAGCCTTCAGCCCCCGCCACAATCATCACACCATAAGGCGCTTGCCCCATTAAATGGGAGTTATCATACACCTCTATCCGAGAAGGAATCTTATGAAGATGAAAGAGCTGCGCAACACCCTCCAGAAGTTGTTTCTGACCAGCATTTTCGGCCAATTTACGCTCTAATGCCTCGCGCGCATTTAAAACAGCATGATCTAGAACTTCTTTTTTATCCCCACGCTGAGGATAAATGATCTCTACTTTCCGCCCCTTTCTGAGAGACAGCGCCTCTTCAAGAAGCTCATGCTCAGCAAGTTTAATATTTGTGACAATCTGAGCTGGCGGCTGCTTATCATCATAAAATTGCAACAAAAAAGCACTTAACACCGATGTCGCTGATTCGTTCGTATCATGAAGAGGATAAAAGGCACGGTTCCCGTTATTTCGTCCTCCTCGGATGAAAAATACCTGTATCCCAGTCTGACCAGCCGCCTGCCATAAGGCCACAACATCCGCTTCATCAATCGTCGTTGGGTTAATCGCATTAGACGCACGCAAACTCGCAAAGGCACGGATTCTATCGCGAATCAATGCAGCTTGCTCATACGCCATGGCCTCAGAGGCCTTTTCCATTTCACGCGTTAATTGCTGCTGAAGCTCTCGTCCCCCGCCCCCCAAAAACGCTCGTGTTTGCTTCACCAACGCCTCATACTCAGAAGCTGAAACACGCTCTACACATGGCGCTGAACAACGCTTGATTTGATATAAAAGACACGGACGACTCCGTGATGAAAACACAGTATCCGTGCATGTCCTTAATAAGAAAGAACGCTGGATCACCTGTATCGTCTGATCAACAGCCCAAGAGGATGCAAAAGGCCCCCAATAGGTTGCCCCCTTAAGCGGTTTACCACGCTGCCTCATGAGACGGGGAAAAGGATGCCCCCCCGTCAACACAAGCCACGGGTAACTTTTATCGTCACGCAGCAGAATATTAAAACGAGGCTTCATCCTTTTAATGTAGTTCGCTTCTAAAAGAAGAGCCTCAGCCTCGGTCCTGGTAACGACGATTTCCATATCGGCCGTAAGGGAGACCATAAGACGAATACGCTCTTCTAAACGTCCTATGCGTGTATAGGATGCTACTCTCTTTTTAAGACTTAGAGCCTTTCCAACATAGAGCACCTCTCCTTTAGCCCCAAGCATACGGTAAACCCCTGGGCTTTCTGGAATATGGCGGAGCTGCTCTTTAATAACCGCCACCCCATGCTTTCTCTCTTGCTCCTCTATGGTTGTGCCTCTCTCTTCCATATCATCACGAACCTAACACAGGGCGCCCTACGCCACTCATCCACTATTCCTGTGGACAACCCTGTGAATACTCTCAGGGCAGATTCACACAAGGCAGGCTTTTTCTTTCTCGGCTTCAGATTGCCTAATTTTTAATCAAAAGACTTAACTCTATGAAAATAAACAATTCTTACTCCAATTCTCTTTCCATCACTCTTTTCTGATTCCTTCTCCTCTTCCTATTCATGTCAATCCCATTCACGAAAAAAATAGTGGACAATTTTTAAGGATCTTACGTGAAAAGGCCGTTACTCCCCCTTGACACAATACCATCTGCCACTTCCTCGGACTTTTCTAGAAGACGTAGCATGTTACCTCCTGATAAGGCGTAACACTCATTTCGACTAAAACCAGCCTCCTGTAAGGCTCGCATCACGTGATGGGTTTGGCTCGCATCCTGCCATCCTTCAATCCCACCGCCACCATCAAAGTCTGATGAAAAGCCAACATGCTCCACACCAATACGCCCCGCAATATAAGTTATGTGGCGCACAAGATCCTCTAACGTTCCACCCCCCCCCCGACGGAGGAAAGGAGCCATAGCCGTCACCTGAATAACCCCTCCCGTTTCACGCAAACGATCCAACTGCTCATCATCAAGATTACGCGGATGGTCACATAACGCTCTAGCACATGAATGGCTCGCAAAAACCGGTGTCGAAGAGAGCTCACTCGCCTGCATCATGGTTTCTTTGGACGCATGAGACACATCCACAAGAACACCATGGCGATTCATTTCAACAATAACAGCGCGACCACAATCCGATAAGCCACCATACTTCCGTGCATCCTCACCACGCGCAACGGCAGCATCGGCCAACTGGTTATGACCATTATGCGTCAACGTAATGTACCGAATACCGTAATGCTGCGCCAAATAGGCAACACGCTCTGGATGATCCCCAATACCATAGCCATTCTCAACAACAGGTACAATGGCCAACGCACCGCCCTCAATGGCGGATCGAATCTCTGTTGCTGTACGACAAAGACGAACGTCTTCAGCCTGCCCTCCAGACGAAATCTGATGAATAACATCCAACATAGCCTGTGTCCGTCGCCAGGCTGCCTCTATGCCTGCCGTATTTAAAGTAGCTTGAGGAATATAAGCCGCCAGGCACACCGCCCCCACCTGTCCTTGTCGCGCTTTAGGAACCGTGAAACGACGCGCTGTTTCCACAGACCACACATCCTCTCGTGCTCCACCTTCCCATGCTGGCAATCCGTCAGCTGTCCGTTCTGGCCATGGAATATCAATATGCGTATCAAAGGCGGTAAGAGGCGGCTGTGTCATAAAATTCCTCACACTGTGTCTTTTCTACATTGCGCCCCTCATACAATCTCACAACCCCCTTGCATCAAAAAAGAGATTCAGGGCATCAGAAGCCCATGCGTCTTCTTACATGGAATATTAATTCTCTTCGCTTGCGGCTTCCTCTTGTCCAGCGTCTTGTGGATGAATACAGCCCTGACATACTCTGTTTGCAGGAAACGAAGGTTCCCGACCCTCTCTTTCCCTTCGAAGCCCTCAAAGAGCTTGGCTATACCCATCAGCTTTATCGCGGCATGAAAAGCTATAATGGGGTAACCATCCTCTCACGCTTGCCACTAGAGCTCGTCGAAACAACGCCAACTTGGTGTCATAAAGAAGATTGCCGCCATATTGCTGCGTTTGTTGAAACACATCAAAAACCGCTTCAGCTTCACAATTTCTATGTTCCCGCTGGAGGCGATATCCCTGACCCTCATGTGAATGACAAATTCGCGCATAAGCTTTCTTTTATTGAAGAAGTCACACACTGGTTTCAGAAAAACCCTCCAACGCGCAGTATTCTTGTTGGTGACCTCAATATCGCTCCCCTTGAAAATGACGTTTGGAGTCACCGCCAGCTTCTCAAAATTGTCAGCCACACACCACCAGAGACCGAACGCTTACAAAAATGGCTCGAAACCGGTTTTGAAGATGCGATGCGTCATGTCATCCCAGCGACTGAAAAGCTCTATACATGGTGGTCTTACCGCAATCGGGATTGGAAAAAATCTAATAGAGGACGTAGACTGGACCATGTCTGGCTCACGCCTGACCTTTTACCTGCCCTCAAATCCATTGATGTGCTGAAGGATATACGCGATTGGAACAGTCCTTCCGACCATGTTCCTGTGCTTCTCGATCTTGAACTTTAATACAAAAGGGGGCGCCATTACTGCGCCCCTTGACCTACAGAATATATCGCCCGCTCTCAGCGTTAATCCATTTTTAGGCGATAACCTCCGCCTTCTGTCATGAGTAACGACGTCCGTGTCGCATCCGGCTCTATTTTCTGGCGCAGCCGATAAATATGGGTCTCTAATGTGTGGGTTGTCACAGTCGCATTATAGCCCCACACTTTATCCAATAATATTTGACGGCTAACAGGCTGATGCCCCGCTCGGGATAAATATTTCAGGATCGCCGTTTCTTTCTCTGTCAAATGAATACGGTACCCTTTGTTTGGGTCAATTAATTGCTTGAATGATGGCCTAAAGATGTAGGGACCTATATCAAAAACAACATTTTCACTTGTATCAAAAGCACGCAATTGAGCTCTCAAACGTGCCAGTAATTCTTTGAAATGAAAGGGTTTAATAACATAGTCATTCGCACCGGAATCCAACCCTTTGACGATATGTTCTTCGTCATATGAATCCGTCATCATAACGATGGGAATTTTTACACCAATCAGGCGTAACTCCTGACAGAATTCAATACCATCTCCATCGGAAAGCGTATCCGCCATCAAAAGGAGATCAACGCGCTGCTCACCATCTGCAAAAATTTGTCTCACTTCTTCACAGGTCGCAACACTAAAGACTTCTAGGCTCTCTTCCTGACAGATATACTCCTTCAGTTGGAGCCTTAATGTATCGTCACTATTCACAATAAATACAAAATGACGACTACTCATATCTCCCCCTGGCCTCACACATCGCAGTATGACTTTATCTCTTTATCAAAAGCCTACAAGTCATACACGATGTGGAACTTTTTTGAACCTAGCCCGACAATGCTTCGGAAGGGAGGCTTACCGTCTCCTTTTTCTCCACAGGCGCTTCCACTTCTTGCACCATAGACACCATGATATCTCCTGCCATTGGCGTAATATGGATCGAATCTTCAGCAGAACGAATGAGAATGCCGGTTCCTCGCCTGACTAAAAGAATATCAAGACGGTTTTCATCCTGCTTAAAATTCTGAACATCTTCCTCTGTCATAGAACGGCTAACAAAGCGCCATCCCCGACTAAAGAGTGTGTCAAAAAATGAATAGCTCCACGATGGCTCGCCCAAAACTCTTCCGCGGGCATCCCTTGAAAGCCCACGATACAAATCAAGACGTGCCACGCCAGGGCTAATTTGAAACACACGCTGACGGCCCATATGTGGGGCTAAATGCCCGCACACCATCCCATTATAAATCCCATCACCCGTGGTTGCGATAAGATAGTCAACAGGACGTTCTTCCAAAGATTCCTGCCCATGGTCAGAAAGCAACTCCGCTTTGAGCACGGGAACACCATCACGGGCGGCCTTCATAAGGTCACGTGCATTATTATCAATAAGCAGCACCGGCACCTTTGCTTTACGCAAACACAGCGCCAAATTCGCCGACCACGTACTACTTCCCAAAATAGCTATGGCTGATTCATTGACCAAGGTCAGTTTTAAAGCACGTGCAAGCGGCACTAAGGAAAAACCATGGCACAGCATCGTCGCCGCAATGACAGCAAACACAGCAGGCATGACAAGGTCTGCTGATGCATAGCCCGCCTCACTCAGGCGAATACCCGCAGCCCCGGCCACGGCCGCAGCCACAATCCCACGTGGGGCAATCCACCCAACAAAAAGACGCTCCTGCCACGTCGTGGCCGTCCCACCGAGTGTGGAGAGGAAAATACCCAATGGACGCACAACAAACATAACGGCAAGCGTCAATAAAACGATCGGCACAGACAACCGTGCTAAAACATCACGATGCAGATCAGCTGTTAATAGAATAAACAGCACAGAGACCATAAGAACAACAAGAGACTCTTTGATACGCCGCAACTCGTTCATACCCGGAATGTGCAGGTTGGTTAATGCCATCCCAAACACCGTTACGGCAATGAGGCCTGCTCCTTCTATCTCAAGCGTGCAAAGCTCAAAAATCACCAATGCCATCGACAGCAATACGGGCGCTTTCAAAAGCTCCGGCATCAGATCCCGGGTGAAGAGAAACCGCATCAAATAAGCTGGTAAAATACCTGCTGCGATCGAAATGGCTCCCGCAATCAAGATGTTTGGCAGTGTTTTTGTAAAAAAGAGCCCATTTTGAAAATCAACATGCAGAATCAAGACCTGCATCACAACTGCGGCAAGAATGGCTCCCAACGGGTCATTAACAATTGCTTCCCACCGCAAGAATGCCGCCACCCGTGGCTTCAATTTTGCACTTCGCAACAAAGGCAACACAACTGTAGGGCCAGTTACGACAACAATCGCACCAAATAAAAACGAAATTCCCCATTCAAGGTGGGCAATATAATGTGCCGCGAGAGCCCCAAGAATCCAATTGATCGGCAAAGCAAGCATCGTGAGGCGCGCAACACCTTCGCCTGCCTCACGAAGCTGACGGATATCAAGGGCCATCCCACCTTCAAACACGATCAATGCCACCAGCATTGATACCATCGGGCGGAATGCTCCCCCCAGAGCTTCTGAAGGATGGAGCCATCCCATGACGGGACCAAAAAGCAGACCTAAAGCGAATAAAAGAACAATCGCTGGCAGCTTAAAGCGCCATGCCACCCATTGCGCGAGCATCCCCGCACCAAATGTTGTCACTACACCGAGAAGAATATCGTATTGCATATAGGTGCGCTGTCCCCCTTTCGGCCAGAATCACTCTTTAGGTGCTTATTCCGCGGCACACATCGTCTCGCCATCCTGTCGACCAGGAGACCTTAACCATCACGATCGACATTGTACATCGAATTATATCCTGATATGCGCTTATAACATAGCAGGAGACTATTGTCTCCGATAGCTCCTCTGCTGCTATCGAATACCCAAAGAGTAGTACCGAGTTAGATCACCCTATTTCATCAGAATTATGGCGATTGCTTCTGGAGAATAGAGACAAAAAATCCATCCGTACCATGCTGATAGGGCGTTAAAGCAAAATGTGCTTTTTGACGTAACGCTTCTGGTAACAAAGCAGACCCTTGTTCAGGAGACAGCCATTGATAGTCTGGATGCTTCTCTAGAAAAGCTGAAACTTGCTTATAATTTTCAACACTCAATAAGGAGCATGTTGCGTAAATCAACCGCCCACCTGGGCGCACAAGTCGCGCAGCAATCTCTATAATATGCGCCTGTTTGACACATAATTCCTGAATATCTTGCTCTGTCAGGCGTAAACGCGCGTCCGGGTTACGCCGCCATGTCCCCGTACCAGAACATGGTGCATCCACTAGAACCGTATCGAAGCTCTTTTCACGACGCTTCGCCCACTTATCACCTGACACGAGCAAGTGACGCATCACATTATGCACCCCTGCACGCCGTAATCTTTTTACGGCACCATCAAGACGCACACGTGACACGTCACAGGCAACGATTTGCCCACGATTTTCCATTGTCATCGCCAGTGCAAGTGTTTTCCCCCCAGCACCAGCACAGTAATCCAGAATGCGCTGTCCTGGCTGTGCACCTATCGCCGCAGCAATAAGCTGACTTCCTTCATCCTGAATTTCGACCACACCATCACGAAATGTCTGTGACGATGTCACAGGCTGGCGTCCTTCTAGGCGCATACCCCAAGGAGAATAACGTGTCTCCTCAACATCGAAGCCTTCACGCTGCAATGCTTTCATAGCCCCCGCACGGGAAGACTTGAGAAGATTCACGCGTAAATCCAGCGAAGGAGATTCAAGCAACGCAGCCATTTCTTCCTCAAGCCGATCACCAAAGTCAGCTTGCAGATAAGGCATAATCCAATCAGGAATTTCCAAACGAACCGCAAGAGGCTGCCTCTCTACGGTCAACGCCTCTCCCTCAAGCCCTTGCAACATGACTATTTCACGTTGCGTGAGAACCGAAGGGGCATAACGCTCGCCACTAAAGAGCTCCTGCACATCTCGCAGGCTTTTCCCCGAAAAAAGAACCATACCACCGCACAGAAGACGCGGTGACACGTCACTATGGCGCTCCTTCACATCTGCACGTAAATGCCAATGCAGACGGCGCCAAGAGCGCAATACATCCCACGTTATATTAGAAATTGCGCGACGGTCACCACCGCCAATGTAGCGGCGTTCACGAAAAAAACTGTTAGCAACCGCATCAGCGGGACGATGGGGCGCATTTTGAATCGCACAAAGCAGATCAATCGCACCAGAAAGACGAGCAGCGGGGGTCATGTCCCCCGCCTACCCGGTTTCGTCAGCAGAGAAAAGAGGGAAAGCCCGAAGGGACAAAAAACTTCTTCTCTCTACAAACGGCTCGGAAGCCTTAAGCTCCCTTAATCAAGATGATAGTTTGGAGCCTCACGCGTAATTGTCACATCATGAACATGGCTCTCACGCAAACCTGCATTGGTAATACGACGGAACTGAGCATTTGTTTGAAGATCCGCTATTCCAGCCGACCCCGTATACCCCATTCCCGCGCGCAGACCGCCGACCAATTGATGAACAACAGCCGCCATGTGACCCTTATAAGGGACTTGTCCTTCAATACCTTCTGGAACAAGCTTCAACGTATCACGAACTTCCGCCTGGAAGTACCGATCGGCAGAACCATTTGCCATCGCGCCCATGGAGCCCATTCCACGATAGGCTTTGTACGAACGGCCCTGATACAAGAAGGTCTCACCAGGGCTTTCTTCACACCCTGCAAGCAATGATCCTACCATGACAGCATCAGCCCCTGCGCCAATCGCTTTCACGATATCGCCAGACGTACGGATACCACCATCAGCAATCGCAGGAATATCTAGCTCATGACAAGCCGCCGCTGTTTCCAAAACAGCGGAGAACTGAGGAACACCACCCCCTGCCACAACACGTGTCGTACAAATAGAACCAGGACCAATACCAACCTTTACGCAATCAGCACCCGCCTTAATCAAGGCTTGCGCCCCCTCAGGTGTGGCCACATTGCCAGCAATCAACTGAACATCCTGATAACGCTCACGCAACTGAGCAATCGTCTTCAATACACCTTGTGAATGACCATGCGCTGTATCAATCACGAGAACATCTACCCCCGCATTCACCAAAGCTTCAGCACGTCTCGATCCATCTGCACCGACACCAATAGCCGCGGCACAGAGCAAACTTCCCTTGGCATCTTTCACGGCCAATGGATAAGCCGTCGCTTTGTCCATATCCTTCACCGTAATCAAACCAACGCAACGGCCTTCATCATCAACGACGAGAAGTTTTTCAATCCGATGACGATGGAGCAACTCCCGAGCCTCTTCAGGGGATGCACCATTCTGCACTGTTACCAGCTTCTCATGCGTCATCAATTCACGCACGCGCTGATGAGGATCGCTGGCAAAACGCATGTCACGATTGGTCAAAATTCCAACCAAATGACCTTTTTCTGCGACAACAGGAAGACCAGAAAAACCGTAGCGCTTCATGATCGCGTTCACTTCAGCGAGTGTTTGATCCGGGCCAACCGTCACAGGATTAACCACCATACCCGCTTCGAAACGTTTAACACGCCGGACCTGCTCAGCCTGCTCTTTAACGCTCAAATTTTTATGAATAACACCCAAGCCACCTTGCTGCGCCATGGCGATAGCCATGCCCTCTTCCGTCACCGTATCCATAGCGGAAGAAAGCAAAGGAATATTGAGCCCCAATTTGCGTGTTAAACGTGTCTGGGTGGACACTTGCGCGGGAAGAACAGATGACGCAGCAGGCTGGACGAGAACATCATCAAAAGCCAACGCATCCCGCACACGCCCGTAGAGTGGATTGTTATTTTTGAAATCGGTCATTCCCTTGCCCCCTGTTCACACATCTCGCGATGACGATAAATAAACCAGAGGCCAAGGCGCTCTGGCCGTTGGCGGGGCTTTATAACGCAGCACACCCCCTCATGGGAAGAGGAAGATTATTAATTTTCTGAAGATTAAAGAAATGGCTGGGAGACCTGGATTCGAACCAGGGCTGACCGGGTCAGAGCCGGTAGTTCTACCGCTAAACTATCTCCCATCATAGCGACTTCCTACAGCCTACAATCCGAGATCGTAATCTCGACCATGTCAAAATGGCTGGGAGACCTGGATTCGAACCAGGGCTGACCGGGTCAGAGCCGGTAGTTCTACCGCTAAACTATCTCCCAAAGTCGGTATGCTCGGGATTTCTATCGAGAGGATGCCTATAATGCAAGAGGGAGCATGAAATGTTTTTTCATAGTTTTGGATTTTTCTTTACATACAGCACCATACCATTCCATTCTGCCTGCTCACTAATGGGCGAAAGGTAACTTCCCACATGCCCCCTCACATACGAAATGTTCATTCTCAGAAAGCGTTGCCCTCTTTTACACGCGCTTCCTCTTCAGCCATTTATGCCGCTATTGACCTTGGAACGACCAGCTGTCGTCTGCTGGTAGCGCGCTACTCTCATAATAAAGTTCACGTTTTAGAACGCTGTAGTCGGCCCGTCCAGCTAGGGGAAGGTCTTAACCACAATGGCTTCCTTACCGAGGAAGCCATGTCCCGTACTCTAGCAACACTGAAGCGTTATGTACAACGTTTGAAACGCTGGCCCATTGCCGGAATACGCGCCGTTACAACAGAAGCATGCCGTCGCGCAGCCAATGCGCATGATTTTATTGAACGAGCACGACGTGAGACAGGTCTTGCCCTCCGGATCATCAGCAGTCGTGAAGAAGCAGAACTCGCCCTTGAAAGCTGCTCTCCGCTCCTAGGTGTCCACCCTCGTTTTATAGACCCATGGCTTCCTATGGCTGTGGTCAATGGAGAAGGATTTTTACCAAACCGCGCCTTGCTTTTCGATATTGGTGGTGGCTCCACAGAGCTCTCATGGATACGCCTTGATCACGCATCCTCTCGCCATTACCTCATTGGCACAACCAGCATTAAACTTGGTGCAGCCTCTTTTGCGGAGCGTTTTGCACATCTCCCTATACAGGACGCTTATAAAGCTGCTTTCCAACAAGCAACGCAAACATTACGCGCTTTCGAAGATGTACACTGTATTCGCCGGGATATTGAAAAAGGAAACGTCCGCATGATCGGCACGTCTGGCACGGTGACAACTTTAGCCAGCGTCGCCCTGGAGTTGGGTCATTATGACCGCTCCCTTATTGACGGTCTTTCCCTTGGCCGACAAACATTAGTGCATGCCCTCAAAAAATTATATGATATGCCCCTCGACCTCATTGCACGCCATCCCTGCATAGGCCGACGTCGGTCGAGCATGGTACTCTTCGGATGTGCCATTTTCGATGCTATTCAATCTCTATGGCCAACCGATCGTATCATGATTGCTGACCGTGGGTTGCGTGATGGTATGGTGGTGCGTATGGCCCGTGAACAACGCCGGAAAACATCGCGACGTCATCGTCGCCCTTCTTCTTCCTATTTACCCCCAGGAGCTTTTGCTGTTCCATCATGAGTTCGTCAAAAAAGACCCCTCCATCATCACGTGGCCCCTCTTCTTCCCCACCGCGCATTCCAGGGAAGCCGCTCCGCCAGTCACGCACGCCGGGCACGCGCGACCCGAAAGATGATTCAGCCTCATCCAAGCAACTACGCAACCCCAGCGTCAGGCTCAAAAAAGCACGCGGTCGTACACCGGCCCAACAACGTTGGCTCAACCGGCAACTGAATGATCCCTATGTTGTTGCCGCGCGCCAGCATGGCTGGCGCTCACGTGCCGCCTTTAAGCTGATTGAAATAGATGATCGCTTCCACATTTTTTCCCCCGGTTGTCGTGTTATTGATTTAGGGGCTGCCCCCGGCGGATGGGCGCAAATTGCCGTTAAACGACAAGCAGGTATTGTTGTTGGTGTTGATCTCTTACCTGTAGATCCTGTTGATGGTGCAGAAATCATCGAAGGGGATTTTATGGATGATGCTATGCCACAGCGACTACAAGAGATGCTTGGTGGCGCAGCGGATATTGTCATGTCTGACATGGCCCCTAATACAACAGGCCACGCAGCAACAGATCATATTCGGATTGTCAGCCTAGCAGAGAATGCTCTTGATTTTGCGCTGAAAATTCTCGCCCCCAATGGTACGTTTATTGCCAAAGTGTTTCAGGGTGGGTCAGAAAAAGACATGCTCACGATTATGAAGCGAAATTTTAAAACCGTTCACCACGTAAAACCCCCTGCCTCTCGTAAAGAGTCAAGTGAACTTTACGTGGTCGCGCAAGGATTCCACGGCGAAAATATCGATTAATCCATTAAAGACGGCATCATCAAATCTTCCTGCATGGCATGAACGGTCTGCATTAACACAGTCCGTTCATGCCGGGCAGTAACATCTGCCAATGTTACCTCGTCTAACACATCCATAAAGGCATGTTGCGCCTTGATAAGGGTTTGTTTGAGGCGACATCCACCTACGAGCAAACACCCTTTAGGTAGTTCTTGCGCTTGCAAACACGCTGCAGGCGGGAGATCATCCTCTATACAACGGATCACATCACCCAAATAGATCTCATGGGCCGGTCGAGCGAGACGGACTCCACCCTTGCGTCCCCGAAAGGCCTGCACAACCCCCCGCTTGCTCAAGCGATGAACGACCTTTATCAAATGGCTCTCTGAAATCTGATAAAGACGGGCGATTTCGCTAATCGAAACAAGACGATCTTTCTGTGTCTCAAGATAGATCAATGTCCTAAAGGCATAGTCGGTATGAAGTGTCAGTCGCACTGTGCGCCCCTCCCCCTGTAACGGACAAAATCGCTGCACCTAGGCACCTCATCACATGCCGCCCCCTTCGCCTATAGATTTTTTCTCTTGGGTGCATTGACGAAATCACATTAACGCATTGTACATAATTATACATTTTGCGCGTCTTTGTGCGTCATTCTGTCACAAATTTTCTCTCCATATTCAGGAGCCGAGGAGCCTCCAAAGCAGCATAGAAGTTCTATGCTGCTTCACGCTTTTTCTCCGCCCCTTTTTGAAGAAGCTTCTGTAATGACGTCAGTATTTTACGAGCCATACTGATCCGCACGGCATTCGTCATTTCCCTTACAATAGCCAATTTTTGATCAGGACGGATCTTCACACCAGCACGCTGATTTCTGGCGGCCCAGCGGATAAGCCCATCCGCATTCGCAAAGTGATTCCCTCGAAACTGAAGCACCATTCCCTTCGGTCCAGCCTCTACGCGTTCCACCCCTACTTCGCGACACATTTTCTTAATCATCACAACATCAAGCAGGTTCTGAACTTCTTCAGGCAAGGACCCAAAGCGATCCACCAGCTCAACGCGCATTGCATCAACATCAGCTTCATCTTTCAGGTTCGCAATACGGCGATATAACCCCAGACGTACTGAAAGATCCTTCACATAGCTTTCTGGCAACAGCACAGGCAAACCAAGAATGATCGTTGGCGTCCAACTTTCATCCTCTAACAGTTCCTTCCCGCGACTATTGCGAAGATCTGTCACAGCCTCCTGCAACATTTGCTGGTACAGCTCAATGCCGACCTCACGAATATGCCCTGACTGCTCTTCCCCTAGTAGATTCCCAGCACCACGAAGATCCAAATCATGAGACGCGAGCGTAAACCCAGCCCCCAATGAATCAAGCGTCTGCATAATTTCAAGCCGCTTGATGGATGACGCCGACAAGACATGCGCCTGTGGCCATGTGAGGTACGCATAACCACGTTGTTTGCCACGCCCTACACGCCCACGTAACTGATAAAGCTGCCCAAGCCCAAACATATCCGCACGGTGAATGATAATGGTATTCACCGCCGGCATATCCAACCCACTTTCCACAATATTGGTGGAAAGAAGGATATCGTATTTTCCTTCAGAAAATTCCGTCATGACATTTTCAAGTTCTGTCGGCGTTAGGCGCCCATGTGCTTCTGTAATTTTAGCATCCGGCACAATCTCCTTCAGGCGCTCTGCCATATGCCGCATATCTGTCAGACGCGGCACCACGCAGAAAATCTGCCCTCCTCGAAAACGTTCACGCTGAATGGCCTCACGGATCATCACACGATCAAAGGGGGTTATAAATGTTCTAACCGATAAGCGGTCCGTCGGCGGGGTAGCAATCAAGCTCATCTCACGCACACCCGTGAGTGAGAGCTGTAAGGTGCGCGGCAGAGGTGTCGCTGAAAGCGTTAGAACATGCACATCCTCTCGTAATGCCTTAAGCTTTTCTTTATGCGACACGCCAAAATGCTGCTCTTCATCAATGATCAGCATCCCAAGGCGGTTAAAAGAAACGCTCTTTGCCAAAAGAGCATGCGTTCCGATCACAATATCAACTGACCCGTCGGCCAGCCCTTCCTTTACTTTTGTCGCTTCTTTAGCCGTTACCATACGTGAGAGCTGGGCTATCTTGACCGGCATCCCTTCAAAACGCTGTTTGAAACCTTGATAATGCTGGCGAGCCAACAATGTCGTCGGGACAACCAACGCAACCTGCATACCCGATAGAGCCGCCACGAAAGCCGCCCTTAGCGCCACTTCTGTTTTTCCAAACCCAACGTCACCACAGACGAGGCGATCCATCGGGCGGCCGCTATTCATATCCTCGAGAACATCAGCAATAGCGCGCGATTGATCATCCGTCTCGACATAGGGGAAACGTGCGCAAAATTCGTCCCATAATCCCTCTTCCGGGACCATGAGCGGCGCTTGCTTCATGGCGCGCGCGGCAGCTGTGCGAATCAGCTCACTCGCCATCTCGCGCAAACGCGTTTTCATCTTCGCTTTACGCGCTTGCCATGCCGTCCCCCCTAGGCGGTCAAGCTGCGCTGTCTCGTGATCTGACCCAAAACGACTTAAGAGATCAATATTTTCTACCGGGAGAAGAAGGCGCTGCTCTCCATCATAGAGAATAGAGAGATAGTCATGCGCAACACGGCCTTCCGTAACCGTCTCTAACCCCACGTAGCGCCCAATGCCATATTCCTCATGCACCACCAGGTCGCCATCGGAGATTTCGCCAATCTGTGTAATAAAATCACTTGTTTTGCGCCGGCGACGTGGCGGGCGGGAAATACGCTCCCCTAAAAGATCTTGTTCAGAAACAAAAACCTGTCGATCCGCAACAAAACCACGTTCTAATCCTAGAACAACAAGCCCAACCTCGCCTTTGGGCATTCCCGCGGCTTTTGCCCAATTGTGAAATTGAACCGCCTTAACACCATGCTCTTGCAACAAATGCGCAATGCGCTCCTGTGAGCCACGGCTCCAAGCCGTTACATATGTGCGTCGCCCCGCTTTAGCCCACTCTTCTACCTGACGGCCAAAGGCCTCAAAAACACCTTCTCGTGCCGCGCCACCAAGACTCGCAAAAACAGGACCTGGTCGATATCCTGCATCAAGGCCTTGCCCCTCATCAGGCTGAGCAAATGGGGCTAAAATCACCGCAGGACGGTCTTTCAACATGCTACCCCAACCATGTTGATTCAAATATAAGCGATGTGGCGGCAAGGGACGATAAGGCATTTCTCCTTCCAGCTTTGCCGCACATCGTGCCTGATAATGGTCCGCAATCATTTCTAAACGATTGGCGAGAATCTCTGGCGTATCACGCTCAAAACTCAGCGCGACTTGAGGCAAATAATCCAGCAGCGTTTCCATATGATGGCCATCACCATCATGAAAAAGTGGAAGATAATGCTCCGCCCCTGCAGCACGGCGCCCCTCTGAAAGCTGCCGATACAGAACATCTTGCAAGGCACCCGCCCCAAAAGCATCACGCCACCCTGTCTGAAACCGGCTGATGCTGGCAGCATCTAACGCATATTCAGAGACAGGCGAGAGACGAAACTCTTTTAGCTCAGACGTTGACCGTTGTGACGCGGCATCAAAGGCCCGGATATTTTCGACTTCATCGCCAAATAAATCTAATCGAACGGGCTCTCCTGCATCTGCTGGGAACAGATCAAATATCCCCCCACGCGTTGCAAACTCACCGCGATCCATCACCGTATCGACCCGCGTATAACCGTGCCCTATAAGCAGCTCAGCTAACATAGAGGCATCCAATATCTCCCCAACGCGGATATGAATGGACTGCCCTTCGAAAACAGCTCTCGGCGGTACCCGTTGCAGCAAGGAATGAACGGTTGTGAGCACAATACGCCCTGCTTTAGGTGCAGGCTCTAACAACCGGCTCAATGTTGCTGCGCGTTCAGCGACCAATGCTGGGTTCGGCGAAACACGGTCATAAGGCAAGCAATCCCACGCGGGAAAACGCAACACCTCAACCTCAGGCACAAGCCACGCCAGCATATCTGCCAAAGAAGCCATAGACGCATCATCACGCGCAACATGCAGTAATGGCCCTTGATGTTCCGCCAAACGCTGTCGTAACAAAAAAGCGACAGACCCTTCTGGCACCCCCCACACCGTCGGACCAAAAGACGCGATAAGGGATGTATCAGCTGGCATGGGCAAGCCCCTCTTAGGCAAGAGTTCCGTGTTGAGTTATAATGAAGTTACTCTATAGCCATCTCGTCTCACTCTGTCAGCCCAAAGGCCTTGGTCAGAACGTTTATGTCCATTCTTCCGCCGTCTAGCGTGCTCACCCCACTTTTAGCGCCTCTTAAAACGCTTCCAGGCGTTGGACCACGCCATGCCTCTTTGCTTGAAAAAATCAGCGAAGGCCGACGCGTTATTGACCTACTTTTTACATTACCAGAAAAACTCATTGATCGCCGACATCTCATAAGCATTGCTGAAGGACGGAACCTTGCTCACGGCGATATTCTGACATCCCGTGTTCGCGTCACCGCTATCCGACGCCCTAGCCGTCCTTCCCAACCAACGGTTCTCGTCACGGAGGATGAAACAGGCTCTCTGGATATTGCCTTTTTCCAAAAGGGGAAATTTCCGCTCCCTACTCAAGGGACCGAACTCCTTGTGTCAGGCAAAGTCACATTTTTTCAGGACCGCCTCACCCTCTCCCGCCCTGACCATCTCCACCCCTGGGGAAAACGCCAAACATTCCCATGGCTGGAACCTGTTTGGCCCCTTACGGCAGGGCTTTTCCCCTCCACGGTAAGACGCGCCATGAGCAGTGCGCTTGACGCCCTTCCTGACTTACCAGAATGGCATGATCCAGCTTTCGTCACGAAGAACACATGGCCGAGTTTTAAAGAAGCACTCACATGGATGCATCAACCCGCCTCTCTCCTTTCTGAGCTTTCGGAAGGAAAAGACCCTGCCCCCTTTTTAGAACGTGCCCGCGCGCGCCTTGCGGCGGATGAAGTGCTCGCTGACCAACTGTGTCTCGGTCTCGCCCGCAATCAAGCCCAACAACGCCCGGGCCGGTCGCTTCGCGGGGATGGAACCCTTCAAATACAAGCACGAGAACGCTTCGGCTTCCCACCGACGCAAGCGCAAGAGCGCGCCATTGCTGAAATTTCCGCGGACATGGAAAAACCATCGCCTATGGTTCGTTTATTGCAAGGCGATGTCGGATCAGGAAAAACCTTTGTTGCGCTGATGGCAATGCTACAAGCGGTCGAAGCGGGTGCCCAAGCCGCTCTGATGGCGCCAACAGAAATTCTTGCCCAACAACATGCCGAAACATTTGCACGCTTGGCCCCTGTCTCCAGTGTGTTTCTGAGTGGAAGCATCAAAGGCAAAGCCCGACAATATGCCCTCATGCGCATTGCAGAAGGATCCGCCAAAATCATCATCGGCACGCACGCTCTTTTTCAAGAAGGCGTTACCTTTGCCAATCTCGGACTAGCCGTCATTGATGAACAACATCGTTTCGGTGTCGAACAACGGATGAAACTCAGTAATAAAGGAGCAGCAACCGACCTGTTAATTATGACCGCAACCCCCATCCCCCGAACCCTTCAACTGATGGAATGGGGAGAAATGGGCGTTAGCCGGCTCGATAGCAAACCCAAGGGACGGCAACCAATCCACACCACTGTCCATGACATGGCTATGTTCGAGGATATTCTCGCAGGGATTGAACGCGCCTTAAAAAATGGGAAGCAAATTTTCTGGGTTTGCCCTCTTATCGAAAATAGCGAGACACAAAGTGCAGCGGCAGCAGAAGAACGCTGGGCAACTCTCACAAAACGCTTCGGCCCTATTATCGGACTCGCCCATGGAAAGCAGGATATAACAACGCGTCAAAAGGCGTTAGATGATTTTCGTGACGGGAAAACACGCCTCCTTGTTGCGACAACCGTCATTGAAGTTGGAGTCGATATTCCTAACGCGACGATTATGCTCATCGAGCAAGCAGAACGTTTTGGGCTCGCACAACTCCATCAGCTCCGTGGACGTGTTGGCCGCGGCAGTGAGCGTTCCTACTGCTTACTGCTCCATAGCGAAGAAACCACTCTAACAGGGAAGCGACGCCTCAGCCTTCTCCGCGAAACGGAAGATGGCTTTCTCATCGCAGATGAGGATTTTCGTATTCGTGGCGGTGGCGACTTGGCTGGCAATCGCCAATCGGGCCTGCCTGGTTTCCGCCTTACGGGAGAAACACGTCTTGCCCTCCTCGCACATACAATGTCCCATGACACGCAACGTGAGCTCATACAAAACCCACAACTCACCGGGCCAAGAGGGGCTGCATTACAAGCGCTTTTGTACCTCTTTGATCGTGCAAGCCCTGAGCGGCTCCTCATATCCGGTTAAAGAAATATGAACAAATAATGACATTTCCTGTTTATTTCACCATAGATAATGTCTATAGGGTTTCGACAATAAAAATAATCACTTTGAGAATATATCACTTTCGTTATTTTTCTTCTGGCTATTTTAAAAGAATCCGTGTTACGGTCCTTATAGGCGGTTGCCTTGCATCCCGCCTAGTGATGACCCGGAGGCCGTGGACTATGTGCCGCGCCCTTCTATTTGACCCAGTTTTCCGGGACCTAGACCGTTGAGAAATAACAGAACCGACCGCAGCTCCTTCTCTTCACGCCGCGGCGGAGGCGGATTTGACCGCGACTTTATGAGCCAGCCCTCTTATTATGACGACCGTAACAGTGGTGGCTATAACGCGCCACGCAGTAGCGGTGGTGGTGGATTTGGTGGCGGTGCGCCACGTCGCTCAAGTGGCGGACGTGGTGGCCCACAAGTTACCCCAACCGGACCCGAAGTTGGTGCCACAGTTAAGTGGTTCAACACGGAACGTGGTTTCGGCTTTGTCGGTTTGAGTGATGGCAGTGGTGATATCTTCCTCCATGCCAACACGCTGAATGACGCTGGTTACGCTGACCCCGCTCCTGGCACGACCTTGGTTGTCCGCATTGGTCAGGGCCCTAAAGGCCGCCAAGTAGCTGAAATCGTTTCGCTTGATGCCAGCACAGCCGAGACAATGCCTGCGCCACGTGCTCCGCGCCCAGCGCAGCAGCCACGCTTTTCAGCAGCGCCTGATATGTCTTCCGCTGAGGACGTTCGTGGTATCGTAAAATGGTACAACGGCACCAAAGGGTTTGGCTTCATTACGCCTGACGATGGCGGGAAGGATATCTTTGTTCATGCTTCCGCTCTGGGGCGCTCTGGTATTGAGACCCTTGCTGATGGGCAAGCTATTGGCATGAAGGTTATTCAGGGACGCAAAGGTCCTGAAGCCGTAGAAGTTACAACAGATTAATTTCAGTTGGTAACACGAAAAGCCCCGCAGAAATCTGCGGGGCTTTTTTGTTGATGGGGCCTTCCCCTTAAGAACGTTATCTCTCCAGAAAGACGCTCCCTTTCCTAACAATCAGTAATCAGCGCCTTTATTGCGTATCAAACGTGCCTTATCTCGCTGCCAATCCCGGTCAGCAATGGCATGACGCTTGTCCACCTTCTTACGGCCCTGCCCCAAACCAAGCGTAACTTTCGCGACACCGCGGGCATTAAAATGGATGTCTAACGGGACCAAAGTCGCACCAGAACGTGTAATCGCCCCGATAAAATGACGAATTTGCTTGCGATGCAGAAGAAGTTTACGCGGCGCACGTGTATCAAACCGCGACAGAACACCGCCCTGATATTCCGGAATATAGGAATTAAGAAGCCACAACTCACCATCGCGCTCAATCGCATAGGCCTCTGTCAAAGCAGCCCGTCCCAAGCGCAGACTTTTTACCTCTGCGCCCTTCAGAACGATCCCAGCCTCAACAGTTTCCTTAATGGTGTAGTCAAAGCGCCCCTTACGGTTTTGAGCGGCGATCCCATGCGAGATCATACCGGTTTTTGCTTTTTTAGCTGCCATAATGCGTTATTTAGCCCAAAAGCCCTACGGACCGAAGCGCAGCATCGACCTTTTTCTTTGTTTCCTCACGCGGCTCTACAAGCGGCAAGCGCAATGTCGACGTGCACAGCCCCAAACGGGAAAGCGCGTATTTTACAGGACCAGGGCTCGTCTCCGAGAACAAAGCATCATGCAAAGGCATGAGACGGTCCTGCAAAGCTATAGCCTCAGCTACTTTTCCCTCCTGCCAAAGACGATGCATCTTAGCGCAGAGCTCAGGAGCAACGTTAGACGTCACACTGATGCAACCATGCCCACCGGCTGCGAGGAAAGGAAGAACCGTACCATCTTCACCAGAAAGCTGATTAAACTCCGCCCCAGCAACACGCCGCACCTCAATCGGACGGCTCAAATTAGCTGTTGCATCCTTCGTTCCGACAATATTGGGATGCTTCGCAAGTTTTCCCAATGTCTCGGGCGTTAAATCCACAACAGAACGACCTGGAATACAATAAAGCCAAACCGGCAAAGGCGTCGCATCTGCAACACTCATAAAGTGGCGGTATAACCCTTCTTGGGTTGGTTTGTTATAGTAAGGCACAACAACGAGAACAGAATCCGCACCAACATCATGAGCATGACGCGCCATTTCGACAGCTTCACGCGTGCTGTTGGAACCAGCCCCCGCCATGACCTTCACCCGACCATTGGCAGCCTTCACGCAATGTTCAACAACCTGACCATGTTCATGATGGGTCAATGTTGGACTTTCACCCGTCGTCCCAGAAGGAATAAGACCTGTTGTCCCACCCTGAATCTGCCGTTCAATCAAATCTGTGGCAGCACGCTCATCAACACTACCATCCCTATTCATAGGCGTTACCAGGGCAGTTAGTGAGCCGCGATAAACATTATTAATTGTGTGCGCCATTCGTCATCCTCGCCCTATCTCTCTTCGCTCTAGCCTGTACCATATCAACCTCATCACCTCCTTTAATTATGGGAGATGATCTTTCGATAAAGCCTCACGAAATTCACTACGTTGGTAAACACCTAGAATGCGATAATTATGTTTCTCTTGAGCTAATGCCTCAAGAGCTTTTCGCAACCTTTCTTCTTCAGGATGTCCTTCAACATCCACCAAAAACTGCGTTGCTGCAAAAGAGCCCCCAAGCATATAGCTCTCAATACGCGTCATGTTGACCCCATAACGGGAAAAACACCCCAAGACTTCGTAAAGAGATCCAGGGATATTCTGAACATGCACCAACATGGTCGTCATCGTTGGGACGGCCCTGAGATTTTCCTCTGGCTTTTCCTGCCGTGTCACACGATAAAAACGGGTCGTGTTATGAGTGGCATCTTCTACATTAGATTTAAGAACCTCAAGACCATTGAGCTCCCCTGCTAAAGACGACGCAACCGCAGCGTCCTCAGGATTTCCCCATCGTGCAACCATTTCAGCCGCACCGGCCGTATCAAACTCCGTAATTCCCTCAAATCCATACTCCCGAAGAAGATTCCTTACCTGTGCCATTGCAACAGGATGCGTATGAACCCGTCGAATATCGCCTATGGTCGCCCCCTTCACGCCCAACAAGCAATGTTCAACACGCTGGAAATGTTCCCCTACGATTTTAAGTCCGGCATGCGGTAAAAGCGCATGAATCTCGGCGACACGTCCGGCAAGAGAATTCTCACAAGGCAAGAGCCCCTCATCCGCCTGACCATCGCGAACAGCATCAATTGTCTCTGCAAAAGAACGACATGGCAGCGTCTCCCACCCTGGTCGGACCGCCCGACAAGCAAGGTCTGAATAAGCGCCTGGACGTCCCTGAAAGGCAATCACCGGCATAGCATTCTCCTCACCTCTTCTAGATCTGCCGGCGTATCAACGCCAAGAGGTGCTTTATCGATTCGACTACATCCAATGCTCATACCGGCTTCCAAAGCCCTCAATTGTTCCAATTTCTCACGCTGCTCTAACAATGACGGCGGTAAAGAGACAAAATGCTGCAAGGCTTCACGGCGCCAAGCATAAAGCCCCACATGATGCCACAAAGGCCCCTCTCCCCAAGGAACGGCTTGACGCGAAAAATACAAAGCACGCGTGACAGAACGCCCATCCCCAAAGGCACATACAGCCTTTACGACCGATTCCGCTGCTCTTTCCTCATCACTTTGAATTTGCGTCACCAACGTACCAATATCCCATTGATGTTCATGCAATGGCTGTAGAACTGCTCTTATCTGCTGCGGCTCTATAAGAGGCAAATCCCCCTGAACATTAATGACACAATCATACACACCTTGCGGGTCAATAACCCCTAACGCGGCATTGACACGATCAGACCCACTGGGAAGAGTCGGGTCCGTTAACACAGTCTTCACGCCAGAAACATCTGACACACAATCATAAATTTCTTGATCACCCGCAGCAACGTAGACAGGCCCGATATCAGCCTTTAACGCTTGTTGGGCCACGCGTACAATCATTGGCACACCACCAATATCAGCTAAGGCCTTGCGTGGTAAGCGCGTGGAGGCAAGTCTAGCAGGAATGACAATAACAGGATGCATCATCCCCCCTTGATGCCGCTCCTCCTTCTAAGCGTCAATCAGAAGCCTTACAAAAGGATCGAAATACTCTCCATGACTGAAGCCTCTTTTGATCACTTCCTTACCGTTGCCCATCAATGTGCAGACGCGGCTCGTCAGGCTGTCCTTCCCCATTTCCGTATGGGGCTAGAAACACTTTCGAAAAGCGATGATAGTCCTGTAACCCTGGCTGATCGTCAGGCTGAAGACGTTATGCGCACCCTCATTAAAAAACATTATCCCCATCACAGCATGTGGGGCGAGGAAGGTGGCCAAGAAGGCACAATGGATGCTGAGTGGTTATGGGTCATTGATCCTATTGATGGGACCCGCTCTTTCGTCACAGGTCGCCCAAGTTTTTGCACCTTAATTTCTTTGTTCCATTACGGGCGCCCGGTGCTTGGCCTTATTGATCAACCTGTCACAGAAGAACGCTGGACAGGCATAAAAGGGCAACCAAGCCGCTATCATTCACCACGTCTTGCAGGGAAAATCGGAACACGAAAACATACCGCTCTACGTGACGCAGAGCTTTCCTGTACCTCTCCCGATATCCTTCGCCCAGAAAAAAAAGCGGGCTTTCATGCTCTGCAGAAAGCAACACGGCGCACCTCTTGGGGAGGAGACGCTTATGCTTTTGGTCTTCTCTCATTAGGACAGATCGATATCATCGCCGAAGATACGATGAAGCCATGGGATTGGGCGGCTCTCGTTCCCGTCATTGAAGGGGCTGGTGGCACCATTACCGATTGGAAAGGTCAGCCCTTACACTTAGAAAGTGACGGAACTGTACTCGCTTGCGGAAACCCTACCCTCTTACCTCATATCATCGAGACCCTTTCCTGATCCCGCTGCATTCGTTACAGATCGATGAAACCTCCACGAGACCAGATGGGCTACCCGGGCCCTGACGAGGATATTGTAGTATGAGCTCTTCCCAACGGCTTTCTCTTCCCAAACACAAAATTCGTATTCTGCTCTTAGAAGGCATCCATGATAGCGCTGTAAATTACCTCAAGAATCAAGGCTATCTTGAAGTAAAACGCCTGAAAGGCGCTCTGGAAGGCGATGCCCTCAAAGAGGCGCTACAGGGTGTGCATATCGTCGGAATTCGTAGCCGAACCCAACTTACTGCCGATATTATTCAGTCCGCTAATCGCCTTATGGCTATTGGCTGTTTCTGCATTGGCACAAACCAAGTGGATCTCCCAGCCGCTCGGATGGCAGGTATCCCTGTTTTTAATGCTCCCTTTAGCAATACACGTTCCGTAGCCGAATTGGTTATGGGTGAGATTGTGATGCTGCTTCGCCGCATTCCTTCCCGCTCGGAAGCCTGCCATCGTGGTGACTGGGAGAAATCAGCCTCCAACGCCTGGGAAGTACGTGGTAAAACGATCGGTATCGTCGGATATGGATCAATTGGTTCTCAGCTCTCTGTTCTGGCAGAAAGCTTCGGACTGCGTGTCCTCTATTATGATATAGCCCCTCGCCTTCCACACGGGAACGCGATTGCAACAGAGACGCTCAACGACCTTCTCTCTCAATCTGACATTGTGACACTGCACGTTCCTGAAACACCCGACACCCGTAATTTGATTGGGGAAGCAGAAATTCGTGCCATGAAGCCGAATTCCATTCTCCTCAATAACGCACGCGGAACAGTGGTGGATCTTGAAGCTCTTGCACGTGCCCTTCGGGACGGTCACCTTATGGGAGCCGCGATTGACGTCTTCCCCGTAGAGCCCAAAAGTGCACAAGAACGTTTCGTTTCGCCTCTTCAAGGGATCGAAAATGTTCTCCTCACCCCTCATATCGGAGGGTCGACCATGGAGGCGCAAGAGCGTATCGGTGTCGAAGTAGCTAGCAAGCTCGTCGAATATTCTGACGTGGGCTCGACCATCGGTGCTGTTAACTTCCCACAAGTTCAGCTCTCTGAAGGCCCTCGTGGCATGCGGTTTATGCATGTTCACTCCAATCAGCCCGGCATTATCAAACAAATTAACGATATCTTTGCCGCTGCTGAGTGTAACCTCACCTCTCAGTTTTTACAGACAGATGGTGAACTTGGTTACGTCGTCGTCGAAGCCACCCCGAATCAGGGAAGCAATGCGACTGAGCTTGAGCAAGACCTTTTAAGGAAGCTTCGTGCTCTTGATGGCACACTGCGTGCCCGTCTGATACACCCTGTTTCACAGGGTTAAGAGCAGCTCATCATCCGACGAGAAAATTGTTATCGTCGGATGATGCTTCTCTTCGTCCGCCTCAAAAGGATGTTACAGAAGAATGTCTGCCTCTCCTGCACCCACCGTCTATGCACCGAGCCTTGCCCGTATTCAAAGCTTCGCTTTTTCGGGCATTGAGGCCATCCCCGTCATGGTGGAAGTGCAGCTCTCGAGTGGCCTTCCTTCTTTTCTTATTGTCGGCATGGCTGATAAAGCGGTCGGAGAAGCCCGTGAACGCGTGAGAGCCGCACTGGCTGCCATGGGACTGTCTCTTCCACCCAAACGCATTCTTATCAATTTAACACCCGCTGACTTACCCAAAGAAGGCGCACATTTTGATCTCCCCATTGCCATAGGTCTTCTTGTTGCTATGGGAATCATTCCCTCCGATAGCATTCTTTCTTATGCCGCTTTGGGTGAAATCTCACTGGATGGGAATATCAATCCTGTGAGTGGCGTTCTATGTGCGGCCATCGGAGCGGCTTCTTTGGAGCTCGGTCTTATCTGCCCCCTGTCACAAGGGGCGGAAGCCCGATGGGGCCACCCTGACCTTAATATCCTCGCACCACCCTCTCTTAACGCCCTTATTGCCCATTTCCGTGGTGATCAGGTTCTTCCTTCCGTACCCGAACCGACAGTCCAATCCCCTGACTACGGGCCTGACCTCGCCGATGTTAAAGGCATGGTCATAGGACGACGCGTGCTCGAAATTATCGCAGCTGGAGGGCACTCCCTCCTCATGAGCGGCCCTCCTGGCTCTGGTAAATCCATGTTAGCCAGCCGTCTCCCAAGTATTCTTCCTAACCTCACACGCGAAGAAATACTTGAGGCGAGTCAAATCCACAGCATCAGTGGCCTTCTCACATCAGGACGTCTTATCTCACGCCCTCCCTATCGTGCCCCTCATCACAGCGCGAGCCTTCCCGCCATGGTTGGAGGCGGCAGTAAAGCGAAGCCCGGCGAAGTGAGTCTCGCTCATCATGGTGTGTTGTTTCTTGATGAACTTCCTGAATTTTCACGTTCGTGTCTTGAAGCCTTACGCCAGCCACTTGAAACCGGAACCATCACAATCTCTCGCGCTGCACGTCACACGCAATATCCTGCACGCTTCCAATTCATTGCGGCAATGAATCCTTGCCGCTGCGGCTATCTGGGCGATAGTGAACGAAGCTGCCGTAAAGCTCCTCGCTGCGCAGAAGATTATACATCGCGTATTTCAGGCCCGATGCTCGATCGTATTGACCTAAAAGTCGAGATCACCCCACTCTCTCCCATTGAATTAAGCCGCGCTCCACGGGGAGAAAACAGCGAGAATGTTCGAACGCGTGTCGAAACGGCACGGCAACGCCAGCTTATGCGTCAAGAGTGTTGCAATGCGCAGGCCTCTCCAGAACATTTTAATATTGAGGAAGCTGCGCTTTCTTTTGCGGAACAAGCGGCGACACGCCTGAGACTATCCAACCGGGGGATGACACGCCTGCTTCGTGTGTCCCGCACCATTGCTGATCTTGCTGAAAGCAACACCGTCCAACGCCATCACATAGCCGAGGCACTGAGTTATCGCGTATAAAACCCACGCTAAATACTGAGACCTTTGCACGAGGAATCTCCCTATGCATTTCCTGCATACATTCGACTTCCAATCCTTTTTAGATACCTTTGGAAGCTATCTCTCGGCGTTTATTTTCGGGGCCCTTATCGGAGCTGAACGCCAATTCAGACAACGCACCGCAGGGCTACGCACCAACGCGCTCGTCGCTTTGGGTGCCTCCGCTTTTGTTGATCTCGCCCAACGTATTGATGGCAGCGCTTCATCGGTTAGAGTCATCGCTTATGTTGTGTCTGGCGTCGGCTTCCTTGGTGCAGGCGTTATCATGAAGGATGGCCCTAACGTACGCGGCCTTAACACAGCCGCGACATTATGGTGTTCCGCCGCCATCGGGGCTTGTGCTGGGTCTGACATGATTGCCGAGGCCGGTCTGCTCACTTTCTTTATTCTAACCGCCAATACGGTTTTACGGCTGGCTGTCAAGTGGATCAATAATCACCTTCCCCCAGCACCATCAGCACATAATGAACAAGATGAGTAGCGCGTTACTCCATAAGTTTTCGAAAAGCGTGCACAAAATCTTCCTTCAGATCCTGCACATCCTCCAACCCAACGCTGACTCGAAAGGCTGGGCCTTCAAAACCGTCTGGATGTGTCCGCGTCACACCGCCTGTTGTTGGGAGCACCAAACTTTCAAAACTCCCCCAGCTGGCACCAATGCCGAATAAATGAAAACTATCCAACATACGTTCCATCATAGAAGCAGAGAATTCTGGCTTCAGCTCAACACCGAATAACCCGCTTGCTCCAATAAAATCACGTTTCCAAAAATGATGACCTGGGCAATCTGGGAGAGCTGGATGACGCACACGCGCTACTTCAGGACGCTCTTTCAACCATCGTGCTAAAGATAATGCCGAACGTGACTGCTGCTCCAAACGTACGGCCATAGTCCGCAACCCGCGTAACGTCAGCCAACAATCATCTGCCCCCGCACATTCTCCCATTTCAATCGCCGCACTGCGCAGACGTTTCCAATCATCTTCACGTGAAACGATAATCGCCCCAATAACAACGTCTGCATGACCAGAGGGATATTTCGTCAATGCTTGGATAGACACATCAACACCATGATCAAAAGGCTTAAAGGCGCCAATCCCCCATGTGTTATCCAACAAAAGTCGTGCACCATGAGTCTGCGCCACACGCGCAAGCATAGGAATATCCTGCACCTCAAATGTATGGCTTCCTGGGCTTTCAGCAAAAATGACGCGTGTATTAGGCTGGATCAACGCGCGGATCTGATCCTCCTCTGCCATAGGAGGATAGAAACTGGTTTCCACGCCAAACCGCGTTAGAAACCGCATCGCAAAACGTCGTGTTGGGCCGTAGACTGAGTCTGGCAATAGGAGATGATCCCCACTCCCCAGAAAAGCAAGCAACGCCACTGTACAGGCCGCTAAGCCCGAGCTGACAACCTGTGTATGCAAACCTTCTTCTAGAGCCGTGAGTACCTTTTCAAGTTCATGCTGCACTGGGTTACCCATCGCACCATAAACTAATTGATGCTGATAGGCTTTTTCTCCATCGGCATTCATCTCAGAAATGCTCGGGAACAGTACCGTCGATCCACGCGCAACAGAGTGATTAACAAACACACCGTCAGAATGAGGCGTAGGACGCCCTACATGCGTTAGAAACGTCGATAAGCGATGCCATCCACGCCCCACATCTTGAAGGACATCCTTTTGCTTTGCGTCCCAAGGACTATGCTCTTTTGCCATTGACACGGGCCTCTCATGTGGTGATTTATCTATCCGATAATTTTATCTTGCGAAGAAACACTATATGTTTCGATAACGTGCCGTTTTTACTCTCGCAACAGGCCAACTCACTTCCTATGCAGCAGCTTTTACCTAGTATCGCCCCTACCCCGGCATCGGCACTGCGTATCGTCAGTTGGAACCTCTTTCACGAAGATGGAGCCACGTTAGAGGATATCCGTCTTCTCATGCAAATGACACGACCGGATATTCTGCTCATGCAGGAAGCGCGTACTATGATTAATCGCCTTCCTGACCTTATTGGAGGATATTATAATCGCGTCACGCTTCCCGGCCGGGTCCATGGGACAGCGTGCTGGAGTCGTCTCCCCTTTGCCGCTGAACCTCAACTTTATCCCTTACCTCCAGGTCTTATTGTCCGCCGCTTCGCACAACTCTTGAAGTTTGAAATAGAAAGTGGACCATTCTCTGTTGCGAATGTTCATCTTTCTCACGGGCAGGTCCTCAACCGCCGCCAACTTCGCCTTATTCGTAATTCACTTGATAAACGTGCCATCATTATGGGAGATTTTAACATCGTCGGCCCCGCCCTCTTGCCTAATTTTCACGATGTCGGACCACGAGAGACAACACATCGCATGTTAAACCACGTCCCTTTCCGTCTTGACCGGTGCCTCGTCCATGGCTTTTCTTCGCTCGGCGCACGCGTCTACCCACGCTTCGGATCGGATCATTACCCCATCGCTGTCACACTTATTCCGAGCGCCTTAGACTATTAGAGATACGGTAAGAACAAACGAAGGGCTGCGTTTCGTAGCTTCTTCCATAAAGGTAACGACACTAACTCCACCAACGTCACCTCATGGTGCCAGTGCTGTTTCATAAATTCTTCTAAGTGCGTCGCTGTTTCCTTATCATGCAGCTCAACGTTAACCTCAAAATTAAGACGTAAAGACCGCCGATCAAGATTAGCACTGCCAACGAAACTCCATTCTCCATCAACCGTCATAAGTTTCGAGTGATTAAAAGGTGGATTCCCCATCCATACATGACATCCAACTTCAACAAGACGGTAAAGCCCAGCATCTCGTGCATGATCAATAGGCGCATGATTACTCCGGCGCGGCACGACGACATCGATGCGTATCCCCCGCAATGCCGCCAAGCCTAGTTCTGTCGCCAAACGATTATCGGGTAAAAAATACGGCGTCATGAAGCAGACATGACGCCGCGCTAAAATAATTGCCTGTAGAATGGTATATTCAATTTTTTCTACATCTGCATCTGGTCCAGAGGTTACGACACGTGCGGGAACATTCCCACATAATTTTGGAACAGGAAAGTAACGTTCTCCTTCCAAACTCTCATCCGTCGTGAAAAACCAGTCATGCACGAATGTTTCTGCTAACTGCCGAACAATAGGCCCTTTTAAACAAAAATGGGTATCTGAAACGGGCATTCTCCGCGCGTCATCATGCTGCGCTAGAATATTTTCCGCCCCGATATTGAGCCCTCCCATAAACCCAATGAGCCCATCAACAACCAAAATTTTTCGGTGATTGCGTAAATTTACAAAAGGCATTCGCCACGGCAAAAATGAGTGCATAAAACGTGCACACATAATTCCTTCTCTTCGAAGGCGGCTTTGAATCCCACTATAGAAATAACCATTGCCAACACCATCAACGAGAACACGTATTTCTACGCCGCGCTGTTGTGCCGCAACAAGCGCCTGAACAAATTTTTCACCAACCGTATCATTTCGGAAAATATATGAACATAAAAGGATAGAACGCTGCGCCTGAGCAATAGCCTCTAACATAAGTGGATAAACATTATCTCCATCATGTAAGCAGGTAACACTATTCCCCCCCAAAAGGGGCTGCTCAGACAATTGGTCCAACATCAACCCGAGAGGTCGAAGATTTTCTAATCCCTTGCTTTCCAAATTAATCAGATGATGATTAGAAAATTCTGGCGGCTCATCATCCATTAATTTTTGAGCACGCCGTCTGACCCGATTAATCCCAAAAAAAAGATAAAGCAGAGAACCTACATAAGGCATAAACCAGCAAATGCCGATCCATCCCGTCGCAGCCGTTGTTTCACGTTTAGTTAAAAGAACATGAACCGTTACCGTAATGGAGAGGAGAATATGTAAAGCGGCAAATAAAAATGCGATGGAAGATAAATGCTGCATATCCCCCCTTCCACTCAATTCTTGAATGATCAAAAACTACTTCCGCAACATCCATTGCGGTGCAGCACGTCCCACAGCACCACGCCGAGCCATAAAGACCTCCAGATCACTCTTCGGTCTGATACGTTGCCCATCACGCCACATAAGCCCCGCTTCCAAATTGAACAGACGTATGTCACGCAACGCACTATTATTCAGTCTTTGCAAAGCAACGCCACCGCCACGACTCATCTCTGGAATTTCTTCTAAAGGGAAAATAAGAGCGCGTTTCTGCTCACTGAGACACAAGACATGCGTCCCCTCTACGGGAAGACAAAATTGAATCTGCGCCCCCGCTTTAAGGTTAAACACCTGCCGCCCTGTCCGACGCTCCGCCATAAGGCTTTTCATGACCATTTGCATGCCACGCCCATCAGAACTGACAATCAAACGTCTTTCTTGCTCATCACCAACCACGAATAATGCAATTGGTTGATCCTCTTGCGGAACATCAGCCATTGTCCGCACAGGCTGTCCCAAACCACGCCCTCGTGGCAGATCAGAGACCTTCAATGTGAAAGCACGGCCACCACTGGCCATGAGGCAAAGGCGATCTGTGCTTTGACATTCAACCGTTAACCCTGCTCCATCACCTTCCTTAAAACGATGTGCTTCTGGGTCTAAACCATGTCCTTTGACGGCGCGGATCCATCCCTCTTGTGACAATAAAACGGTCAGTGGCTCGCGTTCTACTTCCAAAGCCTCTGATGTATCAATCTCCGCAGGCGCTTCTGCAATCAGCGTTCGCCGTGCGCCTAGCGTTCCTTTGGCAAAAAGGGTTTCCATTTTTTGCAGGTCGTCACTGATCCGCGTCCAACGACGCTTTTCTGATCCAAGTAAACGCTCCAAAGAAGCCTGCTCTTTCCCTAAAGTATCGTGCTCTCGACGCAGTTCCATTTCCTCTAAGCGACGCAAAGACCGCAACCGCATATTCAATACATATTCAGCCTGAAGATCGCTGAGTTCAAAAGCTTTCATCAGCGCTGCCTTGGCCTCATCTTCTTCACGAATGATCCGTATGACTTCATCAAGATTGAGATAAACCTTCAGAAAGCCATCTAAAATTTCCAAACGCCGTTGAACAGCCTCAAGTCGATGTTGCGTTCGTCTAACAAGAACATCATGAATATGATTGAGCCATGCCTGGATCACCCTTTTGAGCGACATGACACCTGGAACACGCCCCTGATCCAGAACATTCATATTAAGGCTGAAACGATTTTCTAGCAGTGTGTTCCGAAACAGTGTCTCCATCAACACTTCTGGATCTGTCGTCTTACTTCTTGGTTCTAAAATAAGACGGATATCGGTCGTACTTTCATCACGTACATCCGCAAGCAACGGTAGCTTGCGCTGCTCCATCGCATTGGCAATCTGCTCAATCAATTTACCTTTTTGAACTTGATAAGGGATTTCATGCACGACAATAGCCCACGTGCCTGCACGACCTTTCTCAACCGTCCACCGCGCACGAACCCTAAAAGAACCACGTCCTGTCTCATAAGCATTGAGAACTGCCTGACGATCCTCAACCAAAATCCCTCCCGTAGGAAAATCAGGACCTGGCATGAGCGCAACAAGCGCTTTTGTATCACTCTCTGGCTTCTCAATCAGCAATCGTGCCGCACGATAAATTTCTGAAGCATTATGAGGAGGGATATTTGTGGCCATCCCTACCGCAATACCAGCCGCACCATTTGCCAAAAGATTAGGGAACAACCCCGGAAGAACAACGGGTTCATGATCTTCATTATCGTAGGTTGCACGGAAATCAACGGCATTATCGTTGATCCCTTCCAACATAATTTTAGCTGTTTCTGTTAAACGGCTTTCCGTATACCGCATCGCCGCGGCACCATCACCATCGACGGAACCAAAATTACCTTGCCCTTCAACGAGGGGATAACGCACGGCAAAATCTTGGGCGAGGCGCACAAGCGCATCATAAACAGAGGCATCACCATGAGGATGGAATTTACCAATCACATCACCAACAACACGTGCGCATTTTTTAAATCCTGATGTTGGATCCAACCGCAACTGCTGCATGGCATAGAGTAAACGACGATGAACGGGTTTCAGGCCATCACGCACATCTGGCAAAGAACGCGATGTAATCGTTGACATAGCATAGGCAACATACCGTTCACTCAATGCCTCTACTAAACGTGTATCTTCAATATGCCCAGCCTGATCACCCGCCATAGCCTCTCCTATTCCCCTCTTATAACGTACTGCAATTTATCCATGCCCTAGAAAGAACTGTCCAGCTTTTCTATCGCCCCACTATAATCCCGTACCATATCCGCTAAACGCTGACGCGCTGCAGGAAGAGGCCGATGATGCGCAGCAAAAACAGCCCGACGTAAAAAATACCCTGTTAACGTTAAGGCATCCTGCCACCCTGATGGTGTGCCATCCGTTTCATCGAACAGAAATGAAGGTAAGGGTAAAAGACGATCTCGCCACTCCCCTGCTCCTTCATCACTGACGGCCCGTCCTGTACGCGGTGAGACGTAGCATAAACCATTTTCATGTCCTGTTACAGCACAACGGCTCAAATCCAGTCCGTAACCAAGCTCTTTTAAAAGAAAGCACTCCCATCGTGCATAATCTGCAATAGGTGGGTTCTCTGGTGAAACACTGAGCACGCTTAAAAAGCGAACCATCTCCGTAAAAAGAGCAGGATAGGCTTCCTTCTCGGGAAGAGCTTCGGCACAAAGGGTGCACGCACTGCTGAGCAGCCCCAAGCCTAATGCTGAATACAATAAGGGTGCGGCACAATGCCGTACAACTTCACCACTTAAAGCACCAAGCTGCTCAGGAAGACGCGCCCGCCATCGTGCGACAATAAGGGTTCCAACCTGCCACGTTGCCCTCTGCCGACGTGACATTCCCCCTTTCACCAAACCTCGACACACTCCTTGTTCTTGTGTCAGCAGATAGACCAACAATCCGGTTTCTCCATACATTGTTGTACGAAGGACAATTGCTGGTTCTTCCCACTCCACCATACTATGACTCCAACGAAAAAAGCCCCCGTCACAACGAGGGCTTTTCACTCAACTCAAAGGCTAAAGGTCTTACTTACCTGCAACCTTCGCAACTTCAGCAGCAAAATCGTTCTCTTCCTTCTCGATACCTTCCCCAAGTTGGAAGCGCTCGAATGCCACGAGCTTACCGCCCTCTTTTTCGAGAACTTTCTTCACGCGGCTTTCACCGTCATGAACCCAAACCTGCTCCAAAAGAACCACTTCTTCGTAGAACTTACGGATACGGCCATCGACCATCTTCTCGATAATCGCCTCAGGCTTACCGGAAGCACGTGCTTGCTCGACCAATACGGAACGCTCACGCTCTAACGCGCTTGCATCCACATCATCTACAGTAAGAGCTGCAGGACGCGTTGCCGCAACATGCATACCTACCTGGCGACCCAGAGCTAGCAATGCTTCATTCTCTGAAGGAGCTTCAATGGCAGCCAGCACACCAATACGACCAACGCCTGGACGCAACGCACCATGCACATAGCTTGCAACAACACCAGATGAAACGCTCAGTACACGTGCACGACGCAGTGACATGTTCTCACCGATTGTTGCCACTAAATGGGTCAACTCATCAGCAACTGTGCGGCCTGAAGGAAGCTTAGCAGCCTTTAAGGTCTCCAGGTCATCCCCTACCTTCAAAGCAGCTTGAGCGATCTGCTCGACGGCAGTTTGGAACGCCTCATTACGTGCAACAAAGTCCGTCTCTGCATTGACTTCAACAACGGCTGCCTTGTTCTTCTCAGAAGCCACAGCAACGAGACCTTCAGCAGCAACACGGCCAGATTTTTTCGCTGCCTGAGAAAGACCTTTCTTACGCAACCAATCAACCGCAGCTTCTTTATCGCCGTTTGCTTCTGTCAGTGCCTTTTTGCAGTCCATCATTCCCGCGCCCGTTGCTTCACGCAATTCGCGCACAAGTGCTGCTGTGATCTCTGCCATTTTCGTAACCCTCTAAAAATCCATGCGGCCAGGCACTACCCCTGACCGCATGCGTATTTTACTATATAGCCACGCTCTCAATCTTGTCAGACAAAGAGCTCAGAAGGCGATATGTTAGCCCGCTGCAGGGGCAGCTTCTGCTTGAGCTTTCTCAGCTTCACCTTCTGCAGGGATGCCCTCCGCAGGAATCTCTTCAGAAGCACCGATATCTTGGCCAGATGCTGCCAATTCTGCTGAAATACCATCCAGAACAGCTGCAGAAACAAGATCACAATAGGTCGTAATAGCGCGAATAGCGTCATCATTCCCTGGGATTGGGAACGTCACACCCTTTGGATCAGAGTTGCTATCCAGAACAGCAATGACTGGAATGCCAAGCTTGTTTGCTTCTTCAACGGCCAACTTCTCTTTGTTTGTATCAATGACAAACAGAAGATCTGGCAAGCCACCCATGTCTTTGATTCCGCCCAGGGAACGCTCAAGCTTTTCACGATCTCTCGTGATATCAAGAATCTCTTTCTTGGTCAGACCCGCCGTATCACCAGCCAGCATCTCATCAATGCCACGCAGACGCTTGATGGACCCCGTAATGGTCTTCCAGTTGGTGAGCATACCACCGAGCCAACGGTGATTCACATAGTACTGACCACAACGCTGAGCAGCCTCAGCCACATGTTCAGCAGCAGCGCGCTTAGTCCCGACGAAAAGAACACGCCCGCCAGCAGCAACCGTGTTACGAACCTGGTTCAGAGCGCGATCCAACAAAGGAACGGTCTGCTGAAGATCGATAATGTGAACCTGGTTACGGACACCAAAAAGGTAAGGCGCCATCGCTGGATTCCAACGACGTGTATGGTGACCGAAATGTACCCCAGCTTCGAGCAGCTGACGCATTGTAAATTGAGGCATTGCCATAATAAAGCAACCTTTTTTCTCTGGTTCTATCCTCCGCACGGTAACGCCCTTCTGCAAGCAGACGAGGACACCAGGATAGCCGGACCGTGCGTGCGAAATACCCTCTATTCAGAGAGGACCTGCTCTATCTAAGAAAGAGGGAGCAAAAAAACAAGCCCTCTTACATCAAGGTATCATCTAGAAATGTCTCCATCGCCTGGCGTGCCAGGGCGGAATCACGCCCCATGCCGACAAGAGAAGAAATTTGTCCTGGATGTTTCAAAAGCGACCGTAATAAAGCACCAGCTTGCACACGCCCATCTTTTAAACATTCCGAAGCAGCAGGAGGTAAATCACGCCCAGCGTCGTCACACACCACACGGAGCACGGCGAAAGGCAGCCCTGACTGTGCCACGACACCACTCTCCATATCTACCGCGATACATCCGGTTTCCTGATAGAGATGTCGCTTTTCCCACGCCTTTCCTACGATAGAGGGACTATGCAGAATGTCCCCCCTTATCGCCCCCAAAGCTCCAAATTTTTTACTTAAAGCCTCATCGGTTGGGAAAAAATGCCCATCTTGGCATACACGGTTCGCGACGATCACCATCCCCGGATGTAGCGACGGCGCTAGCCCTCCAGCATAGCCAAAAGACAGGAGCTCCGTAACACCTTCTTCACGCAAACGCTGTACACCGGCATAGGCCCGTTCCTCATCTGCATGACTCAGCACAAGAGGCACACCTGGCATCACGCGCGTAATCAAACGTGCTTCTTGCTGCAAACCTGTAACAACACCCAACATCAGAACCCGTATTCCACGCGTCCAGAGTTACTTGCCCCCAGGTTACGGTAGCGTGACAAAGCCGTTAGCGGGAAGAACTGCCTATAGCCATGATAATGCAGGTAAAATACTTTCGGGAAACCAACAGCATTAAAAGGCTCCTCATGCCACTCGCCATTTTCATCCTGCGTTTTAACGAGATACTCTATCCCCTTCTTCACCGCCTCACTATCGCGCCGTCCCACGGCCATTAGCCCCAGAACTGCCCAAGCAGCTTGTGTCGGTAGACTCTCTTTATACCGTCCAGGTGTTGCCCCCTCGTAGCTGGCACAATCCTCACCCCAGCCGCCATCCGCATTCTGCACACTCTCCAACCAGTCAGCGGCACGCTTAATCATAGGGTCATTATGCGGCACGCCTGCAATATTAAGCGCGCAAAGAACAGACCATGTCCCGTAGATATAATTTGTTCCCCACCGGCCAAACCAGCTTCCATCGGCTTCCTGCTCAGACCGCAAATAAGCCAGTCCTCGCTCAATGACAGGGCGATCTTCAGGATGACCTAACTGTGCAAGGAACGAAATACACCGTGCGGACACATCTGCCGTTGGCGGATCTAACAAGGCCCCATGGTCTGCAAAAGGGATATGATTCAAGGCTTCAAGATCATTATCAATGTCAAAAGCTCCCCAACCACCGTTGGAGCTTTGCATCCCAATAATCCATTCCCGCGCCCGCTCAATCGCTTTGTGGTTTTCTACGGGATCAATGCGGTGAAGCAACATCCCAACGACTGCGGTATCATCAACATCTGGATAGTAATCATTCTCATATTGGAATGCCCAACCACCAGGTCTTAGGTTTGGAGCGTTAACTGCCCAATCGCCCTTAACATCAAGAATTTGATGGTCCCGTAGCCAAGACGCCGTTTTCTTCAGCGCCGCCATCGTCTCTTCTCGTTTCGTAGCCTGTGGCCCAGAAGCCGCCTCTATCATCGCAAGACCAGCCAACCCTGTATCCCACACGGGGGAAACACATGGTTGGCAATACATCTCATCACCCTTCTCAACGATAAGATCCTGAAGAGCTTGCCACGCTTCTTTTACTTTAGGGTTATCATCCGACACACCGAGCGTACGATACATCATCATAACACCCGCCATCGCCGGGAAAATGGCCCCTAGTCCCCCTGCACTCAAACGCTCTTCTGTGAATGATACAGCCTGACGAATGGCCTTTTCATGTAACGTCTTCGGAAAATGAGGGACAATAGGCCGCAAGAAACTATCGAGATATTTAAACAAACATCCCCAAACGGAACGATATGGCCCCCGGATCCAATCTTTAATCTTCGCAGGAGGCGTTACAAAAAGCTCTTGAACATGAATCTTTTTAGGGTTTTTCGCCAGTGCTTTGCGCGCGCCTAGCACGAGCAATGGCGTAACAACGGTACGGGACCAGTAGGACATGTTCCAAATGGAGAAAAGCGCCTTACGTGGAAGCAAAACAAGCTCCACCGGCATAACAGGGACAGCTTTCCAAGGAACTTCACCAAAGGTTGCAAGTGTAATACGTGTAAACACGTTGCTACGCTCGGCCCCACCATGCTGCAAAACAGCAGCCCGCGCCCGGCGCATGTGAGGTTCCTCTGGATCATCCCCCACTGCTTTGAGAGCAAAATATGCCTTAACGGTTGCAGACATATCAAAGCCACCATCATGGTAGAGCGGCCACCCACCATGATCCCCTTGGATACGTCTTAGATATACCGCCATTTTCTGCTGGACGGTTGGGTTAATCCGGTCAAGGAAATGTTCGAGGATAATATATTCTGCCGGGATGGTTGCATCAGCTTCTAATTCGAAAACCCAATGCCCATCGTCCTTTTGTAACTTGTCAAGTGCAGCGTGAGCCCCTGTGATCGCCTGCTCGACAACGGCAGCCCCCATCATCTTTCTTTGATGAAACGTTGTCTCACTCACTAGACTCTCCTTTTCCCTGTCATGCTTTACCAATAAGCCTCTTTACATAAGAGGAATAACTGTTGGTGCTTATACGCTCTCTGCAACAGCAGAACGAAACCCTAACGCTGACACAGCCGTCAAACCGGACTGAATGGCGCCCTCAATCGTTGCAGGCAATCCTGTATCTGTCCAATCTCCTGAAAGTGCAAGATTAATACACGATGTCGCAGCCCCCGGGCGCTTACGATTTTGTTCAGGTGTTGCCGCAAATGTGGCTCTTTTTTCTCTAATCAAACGTGCCGGGGGCATTTCTTTCGGCAATGGAACCTCTAAAATAGGGTCCAAAGCACGGCGGACCTCACCCCAAATTGTTGCCAGCATCTCCTCTTGTGATCGCTCGTTATAGCGATTAGCCGCACTCACGGTAACCGATAACACTGTATCATGGAGAAAAACCCACTCCGCCACACCACCAACAAGACCAACAAATCCCGCTTCGGCCACTACACCACGAGGCTTGATGCCGGATGTTACACGATAATGAGCATTAGCAATGCTCTCAAATTGGTCTGGCGTCTCAAGGCCTGGCAAAAGAGAGGCCGCTACCGGAGCGGGAACGGCAAGAATAACAAAATCCTCACGCCCTAATTCAACAGCGCCGGAGGATGTCTCAATTCCAACCACGCGTCCTGCCTCTTGCTTCAAAGCTGAGACACGTGTCCCCGTTCGAATAGACGCATGATACATCTCCAGAAAACGCAGCGCCGGTGCCACAAAACTTTCTGAAAGACCGTGGGCTGCCATCCAAGGGCAGCATGCACGCCCACCTTGAGCCAATGTACGCCGTACCACATTACCCAAAAGATGAGCACTGCCATGTGCGACATCTGTATTAAGCGCTGACACGGCCAGAGGCTCTAAAAGACGCCGAGAGAATGCCCCACCAGACAAACACTCTGCCACGGTAGCATCATCATCTGCTTTCATAAGGCGTTGCAGTGCCCACACCTCTTTTAAGGTCATCCCTGGGACGCGTCGCTGCGTGTTCAACAGCCAAAAAGGAATACGGCCAGGAGAAAGCCGTAAGCTCCATGCCTTATTGTCGACCAAGTCAAACCAAGGGAAAAGCGGCCCACCCGGCCCTTTTAGCGTAGAGCGTGCCCCCAGAAGGTCTAAATAGCGAAACGTATAAGGATTGGCGGATAACAGCATATGGTTGCCATTATCAATTTCTGTATCCAATGCTTTGTCGTAGAAAGAGCGTGCCCGTCCGCCACATACTGGCCCTGCTTCATAAAGCGTCACAGAAGCCTGCGGAGCTAATTCAACAGCCGCAGACAGACCCGCCAATCCACCACCAATTACATGGACACGACTCACAGAGATACCCCAAGACTAGCCAGAAGCATTTTCCCCTTTTTGCGAACTTGACACACACGAAGAGGCGTCTCTGGATGCTGCCAGCCACGCTTTTGCAAAGCCGCTAACGTCACCTTATAAGCCGCCGCCATAATACGCGCAGGCCGTACGGTTTCTTTCGGACATTGCTTCATAATCTTTTCCGCACGCCGAAAATGGTCTTGTGCTCTCGCCGCCAAAACACGCCCAAGCCCATCTAGTCCACGCGCATAAAGGATCTCTTTAGGGTCTTCAGGAACCGAAAAGCGCTCAAGTAACTCTTTAGGCAAATAGATCCGCCCACGATGGGCATCTTCAGCAACATCACGCAAAATATTCGTCAACTGTAGAGCCCGTCCTAAATGGTAAGCGAGCCTATCCCCCTTATCTAAGGGCATACCAAAAATACGGGCAGATAAACGACCAACCGCCGAGGCTACTCGATCACAATAAATATCAAGCGTATTTTCATCTGGAGCCACAATCGGCGCTTCACAATCCATAGCCATCCCATCAATAATAGCATAGAAGTCATCACGCCGAAGGTGATAGCGCTCAATCGTCGCCAAAAGGGCACGGTCTAATGCGTCTGATGTCTTTCCTTCATAAAGGCCCGCTACACGCTCCCGCCATTCCTTAAGGGCTTTCAACGGATCAGCATGCGATGTATCGCCGTCAGCAATATCATCAACGACACGGCAAAAAGCATAGACCGCATACATCCCTTCACGACGGGCCTGCGGCAAAATCTTCATTCCACGTCCAAATGATGTCCCAGAACGTGCTACAATCTCTTCAACATAACGAAGATCTGACGGAGCACATACCAACCCCAGCGACTTGTTATTCAATCCCATAATATACCTCTCTTACCGGCTAAGCCCTATAGATTAAAAGCCTGCCCTGCTAGGGCTGCATGTTTTATGACAAAATGATCTCAGGAAAATCCCTTAAAAAACAAAACGTGATGCATGGAGAAGAGCTCTCATACCATCAGCCTTGCTCAATGCAACACGCTCAGCGATAGGATCTTGATAGCGCAGCCGTTCCGTTAATCGGTGGCACAGCTGAACAATGACGACCGCTTCCAACCGCATCCGACGATCACGAATGAAAGACGGTAAAAGCGCTGCCTGATCGTTCAGTTTTTCCACTTCGGTTAATATACGATCAAAGACACGCCTCACGCCTGGCTTACTCCGACCAAGTGCCAAATCCTCAATGCGAACACCCGCCTCTTCCAACCAAGGCATCGGCACGTAGCAACGGTCTAACGTTCTTAGATCAGCGCTGACATCTTGCAGATGATTAACAACCTGCAACGCAGTACATAATGCATCAGACGCTTTCCAGCTTTCCTCTGTCTCATGATGCAATGCTAACAAAAATCGTCCTACTGGATTAGCGGAATAACGGCAGTATTTAAGCAACTCTTCCCAGCTTTGATAACGATTTTTCTCTGCATCCCAACAAAAAGCGACAATCAAATCAGACGCTGTTTCCAGCGGGATCTCACGCTCGAGCAAAAGCGCACGTAAACGAACCGCCGTTTGAGCATCTTCACGATTAGGGGCTTTCCGCTCTCCGTGTAGTACTTCGCGCAATGCCTGTAATCGTGCAATTTTCTGCTCAGATGAAAGAAATGGGTTATCCACCATATCATCTGCCGTGCGCGCAAACTGGTAATAGGCATGGACAACAGGCCGCAGAGATTGTGCGATTAGCAAAGAACCAACTGGAAAATTTTCATTGTCTTTACCTTTGGAAGACGTAACGTCCGTCACGCCCCATACGCTGTCATCATGTATGACCTGTTTCTCCGATGCCATTCTTTGCCCTCAATATAACGTCTGCATGCCCACCATCACGAGGAATCATCCCAGCTGGCCATGACATAGATTCATATCCATAAAAGTCAGAGTACTATCTCCAACCCGCTAAGCATGCCTTATGCCGATCTCCCGTCACATCATGCAAAGCGTTTATTGTATTTGAACCACATCACAGCGTCTTCTAAAGCCTGCACCGCTGGACGCGGGGTGTATCCCAACTCCCTCTCAGCCTTAGCCGAAGAGAAAAACATAAGCTTTTTAGACATAGCAAGCATTTCACGCGTAACGCGCGGTTCGATCCCCCATCTCTGAGCTAAAAGCTCAGAGATAACCGCAACAGGATAGAGCCATGACTGCTTTAATTTGATTGTCGGAGCCTTCCTGCCTGAAATATGCGCGACAAGCCTAAACATATCCTCAAGCATCATATTCTCACCACCAAGAATATATTTCTCTCCAATCACGCCTTTCTCGAGAGCTAAAGCATGCCCCTCTGCGACATCATCAACATGAACAAGATTGAGCCCTGTATCAACATAGGCTGGCATACGCCCCTTAACGCAATCAAGAATAACTTGCCCTGTTGGCGTTGGCTTAATATCACGGGGCCCAATCGGCGTTGAGGGATTCACAATAACGGCTGGAAGTTGGTTCTCCCTTACAAGACGCAGCACCTCTTGTTCAGCTCGATATTTCGACCGTTTATACACCCCAACAATTTGATCTTCCGTAATAGGATCATCTTCTGTTGCAGGCACACCATGATGCGCCGTGGCCAGTGCGGCTACGGATGAGCAATAAACAATCTTCTCAACCCCAGCCTGTTGGGCTGACACCATCAGATGGCGTGTTCCTTCAACATTGGCTTGCATCATGGTCTCAGGGTCTGGCACCCACAAACGATAATCCGCCGCGACATGAAAAAGATACTTCACATTTTCAAAAATATTTTTGAGTGTCTGCGGGTCTGAAAGATCTCCTTCGACAAATTCGACAGGAAGCCCCTCCAAATTACTTCGATCAGATGTTGGACGCACAAGTACGCGCAAACGATGCCCACGTGCCAGCAGTACACGGGCCACAGAAGATCCAACGAAACCCGTAGCACCCGTAATCAGGGTTATCTCTGCTGCCACAACGTTATTTCCTTCCATAGATCCAAACTCTGCTAACGGTATAATGAGCCTCTTTCGAATGGGAAAGTACCCCTATTGGACGACACGCTGGGAGTAGCCTAAAAGGACCCACTCTCTTTTTTGCTGCATATGGCGGTCACTCTTGAAGAAAACCATTCCCTTCATCTTAACATTTATCGGTATTGTTCTTTTTTGTTTTCTAACATTACGGACGGGCCTTCATTCGATTCTCCTTTCCCTCGCCAAAGTGGGAATTGGCGGTTTTGTCGCGCTGATCCTGTGCCAACTTATTGTCAATTTAGTACTCGGCCTCGCTTGGAAAGCCAGTATTGCCGATATCAGCCTCTCTCGCCTTACAGCATCACGCGCCGTCCGTGATGCTGCGAATAGCTGCTTACCCTTCTCTCAACTTGGAGGGATCTTTATTGGGATCCGGTCTCTTGTCGCTGGTCACCCACGGCGCACAACAAATGGCTCTCCTCTGGGGTGGCCAGAAGGCGTTGCTGCGAACGTTATTGATGTAACGACGGAGCTTCTCGGGCAAGTCGCCTTTATTTTCCTGTCCCTTCTGTGCCTCATCGGCTACCAGGACGCTGATCGTTTTATTTGGCCCGTCATAATCGGGATCATCGTGCTTACTATCGCTGCTATTGGCTTCATTTGGACCCAACAACGTGGCGGTAATATCCTCAAGCGAATCATCCAATTTATGGCTGGACAGCTCAGCGCGGAACGACATGCTTCCCTCACGGGCGGCTCTGATGATTTCCAGGCTTATATGGAAGCTTCATGGAATCGCCCACTCCGTATGCTCTGTGGTGCATTCCTTCATTTCATTTGCTGGCTCGCAAGCGCTGGCATAACATGGTTTTCTGCTCATCTATTAGGAGCCACAACGCTCTTTTTTCTCAATGCCGTTGCGATTGAAGGTGTCGTATGCGCCATTATGTCTGTAGGATTCCTTGTTCCTGGGGCGCTTGGCATTCAAGAGGGGGCCTATGTTACCTTAGGTCTTATTTTTGGTCTGCCTGCAGATATTTCTCTCAGTATTTCCTTACTCCGTCGTGGACGTGACATTATTATTGGCGTGCCTGTCCTTCTTCTGTGGCAGTTCTATGAGCTTCGCCGCCTACGTCATAGCAACTCCCACTCTTCTTCATGACTCCTATGAGCGAGCGTTTGATCATGCATGATGCCCCTCTTTTTAATACGTTGGCGGTCATAGGCCCTGGGCTCATTGGCTCCTCTATTCTACGGAGAGCCCAGCAAACACAAACATTAGCCCGCCGCCTCATCGCCATTGATCACTCTCCCAATGTCATCGAACGCGTACGTCACTTAGGCATCGCAGACCATGCAACCTCATCTCTTATCAATGGGGTTAAAGAAGCTGATTTCGTTATTTTATGCATTCCCACAGGGGCTGTCGCTTCTGTTGCCAAACATATTATTCCCCATATGAAAGCTAGCAGTATACTAAGCGATGTTGCTTCAGTCCGCCATTCGCTCGCGCAACAGATTGTCCCGCACCTTTCCCGAGATATTTCTTTCGTGCCCGCTCACCCTATGGCGGGCACAGAATATTCTGGTCCTGACGCGGGTTTCAGTACATTATTCGAAAATCGCTGGTGCTTGCTTATTCCACCAGAAGGGACACAACCAGCAGCCATCACACGGGTAGAACAGTTTTGGCAGCAATGCGGCGCCAAAACACGACAAGTTGATGAGCAGTATCATGACCAAATTTGCGCGATGGTCAGTCACCTACCCCACCTTCTTGCCTTCACTATTTGTGACACGGCAGACCGTTTATCTTCTGACTTGCGTTCTGATGTCCTCGAATATGCCGCTTCTGGGTTTCGTGACTTTACCCGTATAGCGGCATCCGACCCCATCATGTGGCGTGATATCTTCCTCGCTAACCAAGATATTCTCTTACAGACACTAGAACGTTTCCAAAACGAAACCAATAAAATGGCTGAAGCCATTCGTACGAATAATACCGAGGAAATTATTGATCGTATCAAGCGAGGCCGCCATATCCGGCAAGGTCTTATCGCTAATCAGCAAAACTAATAGACGTTTCTACATCAGATACAAAAAACCGCCTGGAGAACAAGCTCCAGGCGGTTTTTATACCCACCGTCTATAAAAACGGTGGGGAATCCGTAAAAGTTATTAAACCTTTACAACACTCAATGCCTTAGAGCTATCGAGCAATACAACATGGTCACCCTTTTTCACCAAGGATCCAGCAGCCCCTGCGATATCATTTTTATCGCTTACAGCTTTCGGGAAAACACCCCATGCCACACAGAGACGACGTGCTGTTGTCTCATTTGTCAGCGCAACGATCGGCTGATGTGGGCGCTCACGAGAGATAAGAACAGCGGTGCGGCCATCTTCTGTCTGGACAGCGAGAGCCTCAGCCTTTGCTGCACGGGCAACATCACCAGCTGATTTTGCCTGAGCTCCCTGAATGGTAGACTCAGCGGCTGGACGCATATTGTCCATACGAGCACGCCAGTCAGCATCACGTTCGACACGAGACACCGTGCGAACCATAACACTCACCGCTTCTAGGCCGAAGCTACCAGCGGCACTTTCAGCAGAAAGCATGACGGCATCTGCACCGTCATAAACAGCGTTCGCAACATCGGAAACTTCAGCACGTGTTGGTGCTGGACTTTCGATCATGCTTTCCAGCATCTGTGTTGCCACAATAACTGGACGTCCCTGACGGCGTGCCTCTTTAATTGCGCGCTTTTGCACAACAGGAACTTCTTCCGCTGGCAATTCAACACCGAGGTCACCACGAGCAACCATCAATGCATCAGAAAGACGAATGATTTCCTCAAGCTTATCAACAGCCTGTGGCTTCTCAAGCTTCGTAACAATCCAAGCACGACCTTTAGCGATATCGCGTGCTTCCTGAACATCCTCTGGCTTCTGCACGAAGGAAAGGGCAACGATATCAACACCAAGAGACAGAGCGAAATCAAAATCTTTACGATCTTTTTCCGTCAAAGCTGGGATTGGCAGAGCCACATCAGGGACGTTCACCCCTTTACGCTCAGACAATTTTCCGCCAACCAAAACTTCTGTCTCAAGGGCATCTTTTGTCTTAGAGATTACTTTAAGAGCAAGCTTACCATCATCAAGCAACAGACGATGACCAACGTCAATGACTGAAATGATTTCTGGATGTGGAAGGTTAACACGTTTCTCATCACCTGGAGCCTTATCAAGGTCTAGGCGGAAATGTGCCCCTACTTTAAGCATAATTGGCCCGTTTTTAAACACGCCAACACGCAATTTAGGTCCCTGGAAATCAGCTAGAACAGCAAGTGGACGACCAAGCTTAGCCTCTGCCGCACGAACGGCTTTGTGACGCGCAGCATGCTCCTCGTGTGAACCATGAGAGAAATTCAAACGAAAAACGTTTACACCCGTCTCAGCTAGATTAAGAACCTGCTCCGGTGTTGATGAAGCAGGCCCTAGGGTCGCAACAATCCGTGTGCGGCGATTATGGATGTTGGCTGTCATAACATTCCTCGACTTTCTGTTTCAGTCAGGCTGAATGATTTCACCGGGTTGTACCCCCCACAATAGTTGGCGCTCAAGCCACCCATCGTAGCCCCTGACTGTGACATGACACCATGATGACCCCTGAGGGCAGGCTTTGATCGTGCCCACTGTGCCGGGTTGCAGCACAGCAATGACCTTACGATCTGCCCCCTCTGAACTCATCAACGGTACATCACGATTCTGACCAAGCACCGAGGGATCCTGCGCGCGCACATAAGCGATAATACGCGGATCCGCATGTTGCGTAGTCGGAAGCTTTGTAGCATCTCCATTTGATGCTGAAGGACCAGGTATAACAAAGGATCGACCACCACGTAGTGTCACCTGATGTACCCAACCTTTCTGGCCGTCTACGTCTTCAACAAGACGCCAGAGACCAAACTCTCGTTCAATCATCACAGGATAATTGCGACGACGATAAACCCATTCAATCGGGTAACGTTCCCCAGGACCACGCCGCATATAAACGCGGTCAGCACGCAAAGCGGCAAAACGGGGCAACGGTAATCCCGTCTCTGATCCTTTATCGGCTGCTTGTTGTGCCGGTACCGGCGTCGGCGCTGTCACGGGTGCTGTTGATCCCGCAGTCGCATCCTTCTGTGGTGTCTCAGCGTGATGCCCACTCTCACCATGATGCTCACCTTTGTGTGCTCCATGATGCCGATGAGCATGCCGCTCCTCCAGCGCAGTATCACCCCCATCTTCATGGTGATGCGCTGAACTTGCTTTCTTGTGATGATGACTATGATGCGCAGATTTATGAGGCGCCACCTGCTCTTCCCCCTTAGCAGGAGAAGCATCAATCAATAGATCAGCTGCGAGCAGCAGCGGAATACCCACTGATGCAAGACGGCAAAAGGAAACAGGCGGTCTCATGTCCTTATCCCTGCCAAGGGATGACGTTTTGGGCAAGCCACCCTTCTGCATTATCAGTGGAAAACTCCACCAAAAGAGAGCAACCCTGCCCTTCAGGAAAAGCGTAACAAAGCGTGTCTTGTTGATTAACTCGCATTAAGAAAGCTCAACTCCGGTGAATATAAAAAAAACTTCAGAAGCCCCAAATAATGCCTTGATAGGACAGTTTCGACAATTTTTACCAACCTCTTCTCGATAACCCGCTAAAGAGTCGTCATGAATTGTTCAAGAATCGAAGGGTCCTCCAACGTGCTCATATCTTGAGTAAGAGCCTCCCCCCGCACAATCGAACGTAACAGGCGACGCATCACCTTACCACTGCGCGTCTTCGGAAGGCCTTGCCCAAAACGAATATCTTTTGGTTTCGCAATTGGGCTAATGTCACGTGCAACGCGCTGTCTCAAAACATGAGCGATTTTCTCAGCCTCTTCTCGTGTCGGGATAGGGTGCTTTAACACGACAAACGCACACACCGCCTCCCCCGTGTTTTCATCAGGTCGGCCGATAACAGCGGCCTCAGCAACCATCTCCTCCCAACCTATCAACGCTGTTTCAATTTCCACTGTTCCCAAGCGATGTCCCGAAACATTCAGAACATCATCAATACGCCCTGTGATATGAAAATACCCGGTTTCCTCATCACGGATGGCCCCATCACCCGCTAAATAGAGCGTCCCACCCAGTTCTTCTGGAAAATAACTTTCCCGATATCTTTGGTCATCGCCCCAAATAGTCCGAGCTAATGCGGGCCAGGGTCGTTTAATAACCAACATCCCGCCTTTCCCATTGGGGAGCTCTTCAGCGCTTTCATCTACAATAGCCGCGGCAATCCCAGGAAGAGGTAAGGTGCACGAACCAGGAAGTAACGGCGTTACACCAGGGATGGGCGCGATCATATGACCCCCCGTCTCCGATTGAAAAAACGTATCAATATAGGGACAGTTCTCATGGCCGACTTTTTGGTAGAACCACATCCATGACGTCGGATCAATGGGCTCTCCAACGCTGCTTAATATCCGAAGCGATGACAGGTCATATCCCTCGGGCGCATAATCTTTATCCTGCCCTGCTGCTTTAATCAGGGCTCTGATCAATGTTGGTGCCGTATAGAAAATGCTTACGGCATATTTTTGTATTACCTGCCAAACACGCCCAGCATTGGGATAGAGCGGTGTTCCCTCCAAGATGACCTGTGTTGCGCCAGCCGCTAAGGGCCCATAGGTCACATAGGTGTGCCCTGTGACCCAACCAATATCCGCCGTACACCAAAAGACATCATCAGGATGAATGTCATACGACCATTGCATGGTCTGTTTCGCCCACAATAAGTACCCTGCTGTCGCGTGTACCAAACCCTTCGGCTGCCCAGTTGAGCCCGAAGTATACAGAATAAAAAGTGGATGCTCTGCCTCCACCATTTCTGGTGCACAGAATGAAGACTGCCCATCAACATACTCCTTATAGGAGCCATCACGCCCATCAACAGAGTTCCAAGGCTCTGATGTCCGTTCATGGACTAAAACATGCGCCACATGATCACACCCGCCCATGTCGAGCGCACCATCAACGATTGCCTTAAGCGGGAGCTGCCGCCCGGCTCGGCATTGTACATTCGCTGTTATGACCATAACAGCTTCTGTATCCCTTATACGTTCATGCAACGCCTTAGCAGAAAAACCAGCGAAAACAACAACATGAATGGCACCAATACGGGCACAAGCCAGCATCGCCACCACACCTTCTACCCCCATGGGAAGATAAATAACGACCCTGTCACCCTTTTTAACGCCCAAGGCCTTCAGCGCATTAGCAACACGGCAGACACGATCCAACAACTCTCGATAGGTTACTTGGCCCGGCGCCCCATCCTCTGCTTCAAAATGAAAGGCCACTTTATGCTCAATGTCCGTCCCTATATGACAGTCCAAGCAATTGACGCTGGCATTCAACACACCATCCTCAAACCAGCGGTAAAACGGGGGGCGCTGATCATTGAAAACACGTGTGAAAGGACGTTCCCATTCAAGGTTACGCTGCGCTAATTCACCCCAGAATTCTACCGCATGATCCTGAGCATGGGCACAGAGCGCTCTATACTCCTCCATGGTCATGCTGCGTTGATGGCCTCGTTTCTTCAAATGAGGGGAAAATAACTTTTTTGTATATGAAGAGGAGGATCTATCTTGTCCGGTTGAAGGTTCTTTTTTCATGGCAATTATCCCACTTGTCTTTAAATGCACATCATTGACAAAGAACCCACTATGCCCTTGATCTTCTCAAGCGCTGACCTCTTACAACGATAAGCATCGTTACCTTACCTCAAAAACATGATTTTTATTCATTAACTAACATCTTTTAATAAAGAAATTTTTAAATAAACTCGCCAATAGACGCATAAGAAAATACATTATTCTATCAATCGTTATTGATTAACGAACCTCATCGAAAAATGAGCAACCTTGCCATACGACCCTTCTCTTCTTAACGTGATGACATGAAAACACTCTTTCTTTCATGGCATGGTTCAATCCTTACCATTGATGGCCCTTTTCTTACCCAAGCCCCCATCGAAAATATTATATCTGGATCATCACAGCCGCTCTTATCTGAAGAACTTCACACATCAGTGGCGTATCATATCACACAAAATTTTCTGGAATTTCCTTCAAGCGGCACCGTTTGTACCCTCTCCATTGATGGATTTTTTCTCTCAAGCCGTAATGAAGCTGAACTGCAGCTCGTGCCCAATGCTAAAGAATGGGAATATTTTCTCCCTATAAGCTTCAATCAACTCCTTATGGTGCATAAGGCTCGGTCATACGCGTTACGCATCGGCCATGAAGCCCCTGCATTCTTCAACATCGCAGAGCATCAAATTTCCTTACACGCGCATCGCTGGAAAATTAATGGCCTCCAGATACAACATACTGGAGACACGCTGTTTCTTTCCTCTCCTCATCAACATGCCATTACAACATTATCAATATCGCCCCCGGCGATCATTTATGATCTTATAAATACCGCCCAAAAGCGACTATCATCCGCTAGTGTGAAATTTCCTGATAGGGAAAGAAGGGTCAATCTATCCCTTCTGCGCGTTCGCCTTCAGCCCTACGACATAGCACATCATATTGAACTAGCGCATGCCTGTGCGCTCTGTGAGATGTGGGACCTCGCGCAAGAGCTCCTGCTCTATTGCACGACAAGAGAGCCACGGTTAGATTGCTTTTATTATCTATCGATTTGTTCTTTTAAACAAAAACACTTCTCCCAGGCTGCTCACTTCCTCAAAAAAGCCTTTGATCGATCAGATGAATTCCTTACCGAAACTATTTCTGATATGTGTGAAAAAATACAAAAAGGCCAACCTGCTTATTTTGAATTACGTCACCTCTGCGACGCTGCACATAAACCGTATTTCGGCAATTTTTTTGATGAATTTTTAGTCCCGATGCCACTTCCTGCTGAGATCCCTCAGAAAGACCGTGCCCTTTATAGTAATTATTTCGAATATGTAATAAAAAATCTTCTTCCCTCTCAAAAGGAAGATTATGTAAATCGTGACGTGCTCTATAACGGTGCCTCTTATTGGACTGAAATCAACAAAGGACATAACGCCTGGCTATCAGGCCATAGGGCAGCTGCGGACATACATTATGAAAACGCAAAAAACTTTGCTCTACGCGACGCGATCTCTCCGGTGCACTATAATAGCGGTATCTTCTCCTGGCTTAGTGAAAAAACATCACATGACCTCGATACACAACACATAGACGACATATTCGGCATCTCTTCTTGGTCCTGGCATGAAAGCCATTACCCCTCCGGCCAAGCTCATAAAGAGCCCGAATTAGGTATCGTTTTTGGTTGTAATTCTGGGTATTTCGACTTCATTCCCAAATTACTGTTAAATCTTCTTAAAGCAAAACAAGGAAAGCAATGCGGTCGAATTCGCTTATGCCTAGGCATTCATGACCCCACACCAAAGCACGTCACGTTTCTTCATCACATTCAAAAAGCCCTTTCAGAAACTGATTTTGGAATCGATATAACTTTCCTTACAGGCACCTTAGCGCACGCCGATGGCGCGGCCTTTACCGCCATTCGCTATTTAATATTGCCACGCATCGCAAACACTTACTCGTGCCCCATCATTACTGCAGACTGCGATGGATATTTCCCCACCAACTTTATAGAATTATGGGAAAATCTACGTGAATCGTCCGATTATGGATTCCGGCTTTATGCCTATGACAAAACCGGCAAGCAGACTCATGGTGAACCTTGGGGATTTGGCGCTGGAATTTCCTATTTTGGGGAAAAATCTCTTCTTCCGTCCATCGCTACCTTTTTACACAACTACATCCAACGAGCCTATAGCCCCCAAAACGTAACTAATTGGTGCATTGACCAATGCGCTCTCGTCCAAGCCTTTCAAAAATTCATCGCTCCCCGCTGGGAACAACTCCGTGTTCATTTCATGGACGAAAACACCCCTCTCATGATCATGCCGCACCATGTTGGCGGAAAAAGAGAGCTTCTCTTACATGGAGGTGTTGTTTCACGGAATGACGTAATAGAATGGCTGAGCTGTAAACACCGTGCGGTTATCCCTCCAAACTACAGGGTATTTAGATAACACATTGAACACTTATGATAACTTCGCAGCATTCTGACGCTGTTGAAGATCGCCACCCACCTTCCTAACTTATCAATCTCAGCGATCAGTATTTCTGGCTTCGGCAGAGGACGATTCAATTCAGGAGCTGCACTATGCAGCAACTCAGAACAGCAATCGAACCCGCTCCGCATAACTTTGCAATCAGCAACTGTAATTACAGTCAACTTGACCAGGCCAGGCGTCTTCACTTTGTTAGATAATCGTTGGATGACATAACTGACAACTTCTTCAACTGCAATTTCCCAAGTATCACGTAACGTCGCAGCAATATATTTAACGGACTTACGCCATTCATCCAAATTACCCGTCTCAAAATGATACCTTTTATTTTCAACTTGTTTTTTTAACTTAACCACGATTTCATTCACTCGACGCGCTTTGAATGGCGACTCATTGCGACAAAAACCGACCTTGTCGGCCCCTCGGCTGATAGAGCCAATTAATACCGACTGCTTGCCCGCGGCTTGATTCAACTCAAACAAAAACGCAAGATCATGAGTGAAAACTATAACTTGGCGATGCGCAGCCTCTGCCACCAAGCGCTTGGCTACGGCCTCCCTATGCATGTGATCAAGTGAGGAAACAGGATCATCAAAAACGATGCCGGACTTATTTTCTGCAGTGGCCAGTTCAGCCATAAATGCTGCTAAGGCAACACATCGATACTCTCCCTCACTCAACACCTGCCCAACCGAAGCGTCTGGCTTCCGTATAAGTGATACCTTGAAGCGAGGACTACCATGCGAGCTTCTGCCCTGACGAAGCTCTACAGCAAGGTCAGCAATTCCAAAACTTGCTACTTCATGGGCAAACCGAGCACGCAGCGTATCAGTCACTAAAGTTCGAGCAAGCTCCGTACTCTTGAGAGTAATACGATTGGTCGCTGTGTCCCGTTGAGCGACCTCTAGCAACGCAATCTGTTTCCGGCGTTCAATTTCTTTAAGGACATCCGCCTTAATACCACCAAGAAATTGTCTGTCCGCAAGCTCAGCCTTCTCAGCTATCAAGGCATTACGAACTGGAGAGCTAGCATCCACCACAAGAGCGTCCATCCGCTTCTGAATATCCTTTACTTGCTCGACCAATGCCTGACGAGGATATTTAGCAACCGTGACATCAATAGAAACGATTTGATTTACATGGCGTAGTCGAACTTGACGATGACGCCACAAAGCACTTACAATCGCAGATCTAAACTCTAGTGCCAAGCCATCCAGACCAAGTTCATTACGAATAGTCTCTATTATATCCGTCAGCTCACCCAACGAGATAGCCTTCTCCTTGAACGTTGCGAGCTCCCGATCATATGCAAGCCGTGCAGCCTCAGCACGCGCTTGACTATCATTGCGTATGAAAGCCTCAAAACGATTCAGACGATCAACAGCAACGGGCGTTAATTCTTGTTGGCAAAGCACACATACGCTACCGGAGTCTGTGACGGGAAAGCACCGTTTGGGATAAGCCTCAGTATCCGAGAATGCTCGGGCACTTTCCCACAACGCCCTCCAAATCTCTGACCCGATATGCGGTAAAGGTTCGATACGGAAAAGCTTACTAGAAGCAGCTTCTGCAGCTCGACGAGCAACATCACTATCAATAGCATAACAATGTAGCTTCTTAGTGTTCTCATCACTGATCGAAGAAAACAATTGATCGAGACGTATAATATATTTTTCAACTTTGGCTTTTACCCCATCAAGTTGACGCATCTTGCGGACTGGATCACCAGCTAAATCTTCTGTAAGCTGTAACAGCCTGTCTTGCTCTAATTGCGTCAACGCAGCCAATGCCTCAACCGTCTCCGGTTCAGTATCAGCAGCAAGTTGATTCATAAGCCTACTAACCGCTGTGTCTCTACTAAATGCCGGCACCTTGATCGCTTCAGGTGTTTGCTTCTTTATATGCGCAATTTCCTCTGCCAATTTGTTTTTGACCGACGCACACAACTGCGAAAGTTCACCTAACAACTTGAGTGGAAACGGCGTATAGGCCACATCATTCTCAGCATCGACATGGACATTAGCGGTACGGGAATCAAACACACTGATGCTTGAAAGCGCTGTATCAGCAGTGTGTCCAAGCTCCCAAACACAATTACGTTTCTGACCACCAATTACATATTCGATTGTAGCGCTTGGCACACCTCCTGGTTCAACCTCATACACATCAGGGACAATTTCCTCGATCCTCCCAGCCATTCGTGCGCGGCACACCTTCTTGAGAATACGCGCGTAGCCAGATTTCCCTGATCCATTATCACCATATATGACGGTCAAACCATCACGGGAAAACGTCAACCGTTGATCCTGAGCCAGAGCATTAACATGCCGAACACCACTCACCTGTCGCAGGTTAACTGCTCGCGGGTCGAGATTCGGGTTACGAAGATGTCCCTCGTTCAGTGGAACAGCTAGGCTATCACCCTTACAAATGGAAACCAATTCATCAATCTTCGTTTGATCCAGAATTTCTTGTTCCACAAGTCTACGCAACGCATCACGTTGCCAACCAGGACTATCAACGGACCACTTCAGAATATTGGCTAAGGCCTCCGCTTCCATCGTCATACATACCGCCTCTCGGTTCGCACCAAATTACTACACCAACCTTCTTCCAATATCTATCGGCACTCTAGGACTGTAGTATTTAGTCGGATTTCGTCGCCCCTTAGATGTTGACCTCTTGTATGTAAATAAGAACCATAAACTCAAATACAGTTCACCTTTCTATCCGCAAGAACAAACTTTAATTTTAGTATGCATTCTGTTTGCTATGACATTGACAGTCTGATAACAAGAAATTCCACGCTAGCGCAAAAAGCCCGCATCTCCGCGGGCTTAATGGCATTCTCATGCTGTCTGATATCTACTTATATTAGACGCGGGATTATTCCCATTCAATCGTTCCTGGTGGCTTGGACGTAATGTCATAGGTTACGCGGTTAACGCCGCGAACCTCATTTACAATGCGCCCAGAGACACGGCCAAGGAACTCGAACGAGAACGGATAGACCTCAGCCGTCATGCCATCTCGGCTGGTGACAGCGCGAAGGGCACAGGCTTGGTCATAGGTGCGGCCATCACCCATGACACCCACCGTCTTAACTGGAAGCAGGACCGCAAAAGCCTGCCAAATCTCATCATACAACCCAGCTTTACGAATTTCTTCCAAATAGATCGCATCGACCTTACGCAAAAGATCAAGCTTCTCGCGGTCAATCGCGCCAGGAATACGAATCGCTAATCCTGGCCCTGGGAAAGGATGCCGCCCCACAATATGTTCTGGCACGCCCAGCTCACGCCCTAAAGCGCGTACTTCATCCTTGAAGAGCTCACGCAATGGCTCAACCAGCTCCATATTCATCCGCTCTGGCAAACCACCCACATTATGGTGTGACTTGATCGTCACAGAGGGGCCGCCGTTAAAGCTCACACTTTCAATCACATCAGGGTAAAGCGTCCCCTGAGCGAGGAACTGCGCGCCACCCAATTTTTCAGCTTCTTGCTCAAACACTTCAATAAAAAGGCGGCCAATGGTTTTACGCTTTACTTCTGGGTCGCTAACCCCTTCCAGCGCGCCAAGGAAAAGGTCTGAGGCGTCACGATGGACCAGCTTAATGTTGAAGCGATCCCGAAATGTGGTGACCACTTCATCCGCTTCTCCAGCGCGCAGAATTCCCGGATCAACAAAGATACAGGTCAGTTGGTCTCCAATCGCATCATGGATCAGTTTAGCGGCAACAGAGCTATCCACCCCACCAGACAAACCGCAAATGACCTTACCATCACCAACCTGGTGGCGAATACGTTCAATTTCTAGGTCACGGAAACCCGCCATCGTCCAGCTGCCGCTGCAACCTGCAACATCATGGGTAAAATTACGCAACAAAGCTGCACCATGAGGTGTATGCACAACCTCAGGATGGAACTGAACACCATAAAGGTGACGTTCCTCATTCGCGATAATCGCAAAAGGCGCCCCTTCAGAATAGGCTACCGCTTTAAAGCCTGGCGGAAGAGCTGTGACACGGTCGCCATGGCTCATCCACACCTGTTCACGCCCTCCCTGCGCCCATACGCCATGAAAAAGTGAGCATTCCTCAGCAATATCAATATAGGCACGGCCAAATTCACGATGATTGTGTGTTTCGACACGCCCGCCCAAATTATGGCACATGGCCTGCTGACCGTAACAAATCCCCAACACGGGCAGCCCCATTGTAAAGACACCCTCTGGCACTTTAGGGGCATTAGTGTCATGAACACTGGCTGGGCTTCCAGAAAGAATAATCCCTCGTGGACTAAACTTCTTGATTTGCTCACTTGTTGCAGTAAATGGCCAGATTTCGCAGTAAACACCACTCTCGCGCACGCGACGAGCGATAAGCTGCGTTACTTGGCTCCCGAAATCGAGGATAAGAATTTTATCCTCATGAAGGGTGGCTTCAAGATTCTGAAGGGAATTCGCATTATGCTGCGTCAAGACTCTGACCTCGCCTCTAACTATGTAACATACTATATATCGTGATAGTCTCTATAGGACGACAGACCAGCGACGTCATCCTTAACGAATGAGTTCTACACTTCTTTTTGTCTTCACCCGCCTTCACTCAGGGACAATCATGCGCCTAACTCTGTTTTTCCCTCTCATAAGCCTGGCACTTTTGGCTTCATGCAGCTCCCCTAATGCTGACTCTGATCCCTATGGCACCTGGGTTGGCAAACTCATTACAGACGAAGGCCAATGCCCAACAGAAGAGCTCTCAGCCCTTCGCTTACGTGGGAACAGTCTCGTTTTTAATCCAGGGCTGAATTCTTCCGTTTTGCACGGCTCCTATCATGAGGGCCAACAAAATTATCACGCTGAATTGGTCGATAAAGGGATGAACAATACCCCCTACCGCCAGACATTTGATGGCTATCCTGTTGGACGCGCAATCGGGGGGACCTATCGCAGCCCACGCTGCCGCGCTCACGTTACTTTGGTAAGACGTTAAGCCCCGTCGCGACTTTGTAAGAAAAATAAAAAAAACGCCTGCTGGGGGGTTGCGCCCCACAGCAGGAACCGATAGAAACCGCCCCACAGCGCACTCGTAGCTCAACTGGATAGAGCACCAGACTACGAATCTGGGGGTTAGAGGTTCGAGTCCTCTCGAGTGCACCATAATACATAATGCGTTCTCGCATGCACCCGTAGCTCAACTGGATAGAGCACCAGACTACGAATCTGGGGGTTAGAGGTTCGAGTCCTCTCGGGTGCACCATGTATCCCTTACCAAAAATTGTATTTATTTTTCTTCTCCTTAGTTAGGCATTTCTCTGCCTTCATTCCACGCAGTGAGCCTTTCCAACCTGCACGAGGAACGGTAACCTAAGGGAATGACTACTTCACATCCTGACCCCACCTTAGACACCCTACTACACAACCATCCGACCCTTAAGAAGGATCTACAACGCGGGTTGGTTATGGGCGGGGTTGCTCTGCGCGATATTGCACAGGCTGTCGGCACGCCATGCTGGATCATTGATGCCGGAACACTCCGCCAACGCGCCCAGGACATGCAAACTGCTTTCGAAGCATATAGCTTACCCATTGACTACCATTTCGCCGTTAAGTCACAAGACCACCGTGCTTGTCTGTCACTTCTTGCCCAGCAAGGTTGGGGAGCTGATGTTGTCAGCGGTGGGGAATTACAACGTGCTCTTGCCGCCAATATCCCCGCAGAGCGTATTGTCTTCTCTGGAATCGGCAAAACAGATGATGAGCTCAAGCTCGCTATTACACATGATATTGCTCAAATAAATGTTGAAAGCCGTGAAGAGCTCTACCGTCTTAATGCTCTTGCCAGCACTATGAAAAAACGCGCGCGCATTTCCCTTCGCGTTAATCCTGATGTCGATGCGCAAACGCATGATAAAATCACAACGGGCCGCGCTGAAGACAAATTCGGTATCGCTTATAATGAGATCCACGCTCTTTATCGTCATGCTCAACGCGAAATGTCCGGTATTCATCTCGTGGGGCTAGCTGTCCATCTTGGAAGCCAGATCTCAACTGAAGCTCCCTTCAGACAAGGTTATACCAAAATCGCAGAGCTCATCCGTTCTTTGCGGCATGAGGGTCTCACCGTAGAAGAAATTGACTGTGGGGGTGGTTTGGGAATCACTTACCGCGATGAAATAGCCCCACCACCTTCCATGCTCGCCCATGTCATCAACGATATTTTTGGTGATATGGACGTCCATCTTCGCATTGAGCCAGGACGTTGGCTCGCAGCACCTGCTGGTGTGCTCTTAACGCAGGTCATTGATACGAAAGAAGGTGTGCGTAAATTCGCTATTGTTGATGCCGGTATGAATGACCTCGTGCGCCCAGCGATGTATGATTCATGGCACGGTATTCTTCCTGTCGGCCCCACAAGCCCCTCAACCCCGATAGAACGTGTCGATGTCGTCGGGCCTGTTTGTGAATCCAGTGACACATTCGCACGCCAACGTGCCCTTCCCTCTCTCAAACGTCATGATATCCTCGCTTTTTTAGATGCTGGCGCTTATGGCTCCGTCATGAGTTCTACCTATAACTCGCGCCCTTTTGCAGCTCAGGTTATGATTCATGAGGGGAAATGGGAGATCATCCGCCAACGCCAAAGCCTAGAAGAGCTCATGGCTCATGAGCGATTGCCTCAATGGCTCTCTCAAACGGAATCATAAGGCCCACTTATGAAAGCGAGCTTCACGCACAGGATTGATACGACACGCCAAAAAGCACGCCTTGTGTTACGCATAGAGCAACTCTGGCGGGCCCTGCGTCTTTGGTTGGTCGTCCCTATTCTATGGGTTGGAAGCTCGCTTTTCCATTTCCCTCAGTCCCTCCCAGATAGTCTCCATTGGCTGATTGAGGTGCCTCTTTTCGGAGGTGTTTTATGGGGTATTATCCACGCTCTTAAACGCCTTCCCCCCCTTACCTCACAACAAATTGATACGCGGATTGAACGTGATTCACGCACGTCCTTTCAACCGCTCATGGTGCTGTCCGATGTGCCGGCTCGTCCTATCACCACAGACGCTGTTTCATCAGCGGATGACGGCATACAGTTCGTCTGGGCTCAACACCAAAGCCGTATTCTTGAACGAGCCCAGAATCTTCGCGTCCATGCGCCGAGGCTTTTCCCCAAGCCGCGTGATAAAGTCATTGCCCTCTTAGTCATTCTTGGGATGGGAGGTGCTTTTTACATCAGCAATCCCTATACATTGACCCGTATTCGCGCTGGTCTTCTTCCCGGCACTGATGATGATAGTGTTGCGCTCCCTCAATTTCAGGCTTGGATCGATAACCCTTCTTATGCACCAGCTCCACCGCTTTTTTTAAACGCCAATCCCCCCCCTTCTTCAACGCCTTTAGCGCAGGGGGCTATTTTCCATCTCATCGTCACCGGGAGCGCCACGGCTCCTTCTCTGAGTGGCGTCCACTCCCTTCACTATCGACAATTATCCGAGAAAAGCTGGCAGGTTGAGGGACAGTTAACAGAAAGCGCGACCATTACAATACGCGTCCGTGGACGTACACTAGCGTCGTGGCCCCTTAACGTTACTCCGGATCTCCCACCCGTCGTACAATGGACAGGGAAACCAAGCACTCAACCCGATGATTGGCACACAACCTTCCCCTGGAAAGCGCAACAAAATCACGGCATTGCGTCTTTGGAGATTGAGTTAAGCCTTCCGCCCCATCCCCATCAAAATCGTCGCCACCGTGTTGCACACATTCCCATTCCTCTCACGGGACACCCTCGCGACGCTCATGCACAAACGACGCTTGATCTTTCAGATGACCCTTTTGCGGGAATGATCGTTAATGCACGCCTTCACGCACGCGGGGTATCTGGCCTGGAAAGCACAAGCACTTCCGTTCATTTCCGCTTAGGCGCACGCCCGTTTACAGATCCTTTGGCACGAGCCCTTATTACACTAAGACAACAATTAGCTTTAGGCGACGAGAACTTAACGGAAGCCAAGCGCGATCTCACCCTTTTAGGAGAGCTTCCCCTCCCGCGTGATATCCTCACCCCTCTCTGGATGATCATCACGCAACTTCATTCCACAACCGCACTTGATACCTTGCAAGAAAAGCTCTGGTTCCTTGCTTTATATGCTGAGGATCGCCAACAAAATGGTCTTGTCATGGCGGCTTCCATGGCGGAACTTCGCGCAGCACAACAGGATGTTGCCTTACAACTTGAACACATGGCTGCAGCACACCCGCCAACAACAGCCCAGCAAACGGAATTACATCAACGGCTTGATCGCCTTCAAAAAGCACTCAATACCCGTATGACGCTCATGGTGCAAAAGGCCAACCAAAGCGGCATCGTCATGCCGTTACCTAATGGGAAAGGTGCTCCATGGAATAAACTTTCTCAAACCATTCAGAGAGACGCCCTGCATAATCAAACAGACCAGGCTCTCGCGTCATTACGGCAGCTCGTTGATATGGCTGAACGTATGCGCCAAGCAACGATGGGCGATATGCAATCGCTTGCGCAACAAATGAAAGCTCAAGCAGAAATTCGTGCTCAAAAAAGAGCCCTTCGTGATCTCATCAAACAAGAAACTCAATTGCTGAATCGCACCCAAGCGCGCCTCACCGCTGCCCAAAAGAATGGTAATCTTGAGCATGAAGATATCAGCCATATGTCAACGGCTGATCTCCTCCGCCAATTGGGGATGAACCCTCCAGCCAACACACAGGACAGCACCTCCTCCCAGGAGTTGGATCACACAATCCTCTGGCAGCAATCGCCTGAACGGCGGCATGACCATGCCATTCAACGAGCCCTACAAACCTTGGATCGTATTCTTCTGCGCCGCAGCCAGGAACAAATTCATCAAAATTTCAAAGGCCTTAAAAAAGCAGACCACGATATGAGTACGGCCCTGCATGACCTCGCACAACAACGTGACGATCATGCTGTAATCTCGGAACAAAAGGTGCTTGATGACCTCTCTCAAGCGCGTAAAGAGATGCAACAAAGCCAGAAATCATCACAAAAAGGGCATCTCGGCTTTATCCCTCCTCCGTCCCAAGGTGAACAAAGCCAAAGCCCGCAAAACGGTGCCGGTCAAAAACAAAATGATCTGGGCAGTGACTTAACTGACCCAGATCAAGACGAAGATTCAGACGACCAAAATGAGAACCACGACGATGATAGTTCGCCAAAGCAACAGGACCCGCTAGGCCGGAAACTTGATGACGGCCCCACATCTGATGCACATATCCCTAGCCAGGATAATAACCAAAGACGCGCGATTGAACGCGAACTGCAACGCCGTGCCTCAGACCGGACACGTCCGCAAAGTGAGCTCGATTATCTCAATCGCCTCCTCGCGCCACTTCATGACAATCAGTAAACCAACAAGCCTTCCGACCTCTCAGATAAATGAGAACAAAACCTTGACGTCTCGCAGGTTGAGGCCAACATTGACACGCTAATATCTTGGAGGGATGGCCATGAAAGACATTTCCCGACGCCTCCTTCTTGGAGGCGTGCCCGCCTGTGCTTTAGCAGCCGCTACACAAGCTCATTTTGGAGCATGGAACATGACAGAAGCATACGCACAAGAACGAAATAAACTAACCACGACGAATACCCTCGCAGGCAAAACAGCTATCGTGACTGGTGCAGCCCGAGGGATTGGAAGAGCAACAGCTATTGAACTCGCCCGCCAAGGCGCCAATGTGGTCGGCATTGATATTGCAGGGCCGGTCAGTAACACGCTGGAGGTGACCCCCGCTACGCCTGCTGACTTAGCCGAGACAGGGCGACGCATTGAAGCGCTAGGTGGTCGCTGGTTAGCTATTGTCGCGGACCAACGGAAAATTCACCTGCTTCGTACGGCAGCTGAACGCGCTGTCGCCACATTCGGTGGCATTGATATCCTTTTTGCCAATGCGGGTATTCAAGCCTTCAAATCACTTTTAGAGATGAATGACCCAGACTGGCATGACCAGATCGACGTTAATCTCAATGGTACTGCCAATGCCATCCGCGCTTTCGCGCCGCATATTGTCGCTCGCGGCGGCGGTCGGATTATCGTAACGTCGTCAACGCAAGGGCAGCATGGAACGCTCAATGGTTCGGCCTATTCCGCCTCAAAATGGGGTATCATCGGCCTGATGAAATCAGCCGCACTCGAGCTGGGGCCACATCATATCACTGTTAATGCACTCATTCCCGGCCTGATCGACACACCGCTCACCCGCCATGAACAGCGTTATGCACAAGCCATCGAAGTCGCAGGGAAGACACCAACCGGACAAGTGGCCAAAGACGAAGCAACGGCCCGTGCTGGCCTGGCAGGCAAATCACCACTCGGCGTCCCATGGATTGAACCCGAAGACGTAGCACCAATGGTTGCCTTTCTTGCCTCTGATGCAGCACGTATGATCAGTGGAGGGTGCTTCTCCGTAACTGGTGGTGATAGCGCTAATAACGTAGGTTAACGTAAAAATTTGGTGCTGCTGCAAAGTGTGTTGACCTTGTGAGCGATATACGCCCCGAGTTGCTTTCGGACAGGACACTCTCCGCCCTCGATGCCCGGTCCTGATACCGAAGGAGTTTTGTTTGCCCCTTTTTGGGGCAACATGACCTCAAAACTTTTTATGGTAACGTAAGCAGCTTTCTTAAGCCTGAGAATTGCTTGGTCTGGTCGGCTGTTTGAGCCCTCTTATCACACCGCCTATCTGTCTTAATCTTCCCTGCCTTTCGGACTATTCCCACCTTACCTAGGGAACGTTTAGTCGCTTTGACAATAATAATACAGGTCGAAAACAGATAACAATCACTCATCTGACCAACTTCACACTATCACCCAACAATAGTCTCAAGCCGATGTCTCCGAATCTGTGTAAAACGCAGGCAAGAGCAGCACCAAAAAGACTCAGTCTCAAAGGCTATCACGTATGATAGAAAAAAAGGCCAGATATGACAGCGCACTCATTCTAGTGTTCCAATAAAACAATCACAGTATTCAAGATGATTTAACGTATACCCAAGACACTTTTCCTGACTTCAAACGTGTACTTACTCTTTTATAATCAGACACCTCGTATTGATCCGCTGATAATAGTTCCTTTTTTGTAATGTCAAAAACAACACCTTCCACTTCATCAGAAGGAATATTGGTTTCTGAAACTACAGGATGAAATCTTTCTCCACTCTTCTTTATAACATCTTCATCCGTTATTTCGATAAGATCTTTTTTGAAACCAATCATGGCGTCCCTTCCTCCTTTTAGTTTCCTGCCAAAAGAAGCTAATTGCACGCTTTCCAGTTGAAGGGTTCCATAAGAAAAAAGAAATTCAACACTATCTTTCATAGAGGAACTTCCAAAATTTAAGGTTGATCCCACAATCGTACGCCAGCAGCACAGATTATTTAGAGTCTTAGTAATATCATCAATTTCATAGAATACGATATAATAACTGTCCAATTTGGATTAGCTTTTAAACGGCACAACCCCGGTTTTTTTTCAATACCTCCCTTTGAAATTATGCATCTAATTAGCCTCACACCATCATCCAATCTTTACCGGCCCTGTTGCAGGCCGTTAGGTTAGGCCGCTACGACCCTTCATTCATCGTTCCGAGAGCACAAGGGCTACAAACAAACGTGACGTACCAACAGCAGAACTACACATCCTCGACACAGGTCACTTTGCATTAGACGAAAAAATAGAAGATACTTCACAACTGATCAGAAATTTTATAGCGAGAATAATTAATAATAAATAACACGGCCCCATCATTAATTCAGCCAACGTACTCTAGTTCATTATTAATTTATAAAGAAGAAAGATTTCTCTTTGGCAGAAACCTTTCTTCTCTCAAAAATCCTTATGGAATATAATAAAATGGATTAGGCACTTGATAGGCGTGCAAAGAATGCCCACCCATTAAGTCACTTTCCTGATCCCCTATATTGAGAAGAATAGTATATCCTTGCTTCTCGATCGCGGACCGTATCGGCGTTTTGTAATCTTCCGCACGACGATGGTCCCCCACTGGGCGCATATAGAGCCTCTTCCAACTTGAGAGACCGGCTCGTGTCAAATTCCGTTCTGTTACCCCCCGCTCATCCTCTGAACGCCCTGTCACAAAAAACACCGCTAGATGATGTGCTTGGGCATCTTGATAGAGCGCACGCGTCGCCTCAAAAACGGGCCCTTCTCCACGCTGAATCCACGCATTCATCCCACAAGGCCCTTTAGGTAACTGATCACATGGGCCATCAATATCACCCAAACGATCAGCCCGCATTGCTGGCCAATTAGAAAGAGTTGTTTCATCAATATCCAAAATAATTGCTGGCTTTTTCAACCTAGGTGCTTCTTTGTCTAAAACGCTACGAGCCTGCGCAATGATAGCATCAAAATCTCTTTGATAGTCACCGCTATCGTGATACGCCTCAGCCGCAATAATGGCTTTCCCGACATTGGCTGGGGCTTCAGCCACAGCGTGGGAGAGAGTTCCAACTTCTAAGAAGAATAGAGTGAGCGAAAAACGAAAAAACCGTTTCATGCGTGATCCTTGCTCATTAGATCCGTTAAGGCTGAGTTATACGACATTGATGGTCCTGCAATCGCTCAATCCCACCAAAGCGAAACCCATGCGTCGCTTGCTCTTCAAGCAAAATAAACCCACCCACTTTAAGAGATGCAACGAGAATTCCGTGTTGTCCACGCTCTTTCTCATCCTCAGAAGCAAAAAGCTCCTGCCGCAACTGATAAAAAGGCGATGGTTCTAAACTCGGTAAAAACAACGTCCGATAGGTCATCCCACGAAGGGATATGTCTCCACTCTTCGTAGAAGGTGCGTAGGCTTCCAGTGCTTGCGCGACATCCTGGCGGAGACAGTCTATGTGAATATGCAACTGATTCTGGCTTCGCGTATCAGCCGAATTAATCGCCAGGGAGAGCCGATCATCCGCAATAAAACGGCCATAAGCATCCGACACAAAATGACGCTCTTCCCAAGCATCTTCAAGATAATTGGGAGTATCTGGTTTTAGCAAAATTTCCGATTCAATCCCAGAAACACGCTGAAGAGGAATAAGAAGATATTGCCCACGCCCACGCTGGTCCTTTAGCAGGACCATCCCTCTACTGGGAGAATAAATGGCACAAGGAGTATGGTGAGGACTTAAGGCACATCGCTCATGCACAATCTTCCAAAGAGCATCGGCATCACGCACATAATACCACCATAAAGCTCCTCCCCCCACAATAATGGCAAACGTTCCTAGAGTGATGATCCCTATACGTTTGCTCCGTCGTGCCACAGCTATCCACCTTTAACATGTGGTGTCATGTTCAAAGCATCCGCCAAACGTTCAAACCGCCGTTTTACCGCACTCCCCGCAGCACGAAGGCTCCCTGCCCCCATGTCTAAAATGAGTGTTTCACCCTCAACACGTAACTGACATGACTTCAACAAAATGTCCGTCCCTGCACATAAAGTGTAGGCAAGACGCAAGGCCATCCCCAGCTGCACCGCTTTTGAAAACCATGACTTGCTTAATAAAACGCGTGATGGCTCTAAGACTGGATGTTCAAGGTCTATTTCATAACGCACCGCAATAACTAACGCTGAAAAGGCACGTGATTTATGGTCAAACCCTACTCCGTGAGAATAAAGAAGCCGACGATATGTTTGCTCTGCACGATATTGAGGATGGTCATAAGACCCAATGTCCGACACCATGCAGGCTAAACGATGTAAGGAAACTTCATTTTCACTTTTCGACCATTCTTCATGCTCAAGAAAAAGTGGAGCTGTCCAACTAATCAGAGCTTCAGGCAAAGACGCATTTCGCCCCAATCGGCTTGCCATTTCACTCGCTAAGGCTTCCATCGGGTCTTGCTGCTTCACAGAGGAAGCAACCGTCCCCATATACCACCCCTCACGCAGCCCCTCTGCACTAAACCACACGTCAGAGGGCTGAACATGTTTTAAAAGCCTCAGTAAAGCAGCTGCGGCAAATGGCGCATCAACCAAACGTTTACGCGGCACATTGCCAATTTTTTCGATCTGCTTACGCGACGCCGAAACCGTCCAAGACGCCATCTCATAGGCCTCTTCATAGGACAAATGATACAGGTGAACCATGTTGAGAGGATATTGCATCCGTGCGATATGCAGCCGAGCCAAAGCACGGAAAGCACCCCCTACAAGATAGAGCGGGCGCTTACGCGCTTCCGGTAACCATTTAACATTGGCAAAAGCATGTTTTGCCAAATTTTGCGCTGTAGCAAGATCCCCATCAGAACGTTCACGCAAACGTATTACGCCCAGCGGGGTCGAGTCCGCATCTGAATAATGTCCATCTTGCACCCGAATTAATTCAAGAGAGCCCCCCCCAATATCGGCAACAAGACCATCAGCATCAGGCACTGCACAAAGAACACCACAAGCCGAGTAATCAGCCTCTTCTGTTCCTTTTAAAATACGGAAATGTGCATTCGGTACACGCTTTTGTGCGGCCTCGATAAAGTCCATTCCATTATGGGCATCCCGCACCGCGGCCGTCGCCAGAACATCAAAGGGCGTCGCCCCCATAGCCTGAGCAATTGTCCCATACCGGCTCAGTACTTCCATGGCCTTGCTGATGCCTTCCTCACTCAGCCGCCCTGTCGCCTCAAGCCCCTTACCCAAACGCAAGGTCGATTTTTCATTGAAAATCGGGACGGGATTGCGTGCTACACCCTCAAAAACAACCATTCTTACTGAATTAGAACCAAGATCCACGACAGCAGCCCGTTGTTGGCTTTCTGGTGTTAAAGCATGGGATGTCACAGCATTAATTCTCCCGACCTGTATCAACTCCGGCATATGGCTCCAGCATCGTACTTAATTTCCGTGCTGAACCACTTCCTGAAAGTGAAGGGTTATGCATAAAATACTCATGTGCCGAAAACTGACGTTGCCGTGCTTTTACTCTTTGCCAACTCCCATCCGGCATCATTTTCCAACTCTGTAACGTATCACGCAAATTGGCCGTCATGATCTGACCTAAAATTTGCGCATGCACTGTTGGATTCACGATCGGCACCATAGCTTCAACGCGCCGATCCATATTCCGCTGCATCCAATCTGCTGAGGAGATGAACACCTTTGCTTGGCGTGACGGAAGATGACGGCCATTGCCAAAAACGAAAATGCGCGAATGTTCCAAAAAGCGGCCAACGATCGATCTGACCTGAATGCGCTCGGATAATCCTGGAACACCTGGGCGTAAACTACACATCCCACGTACAATCGCCACAATCTTTACCCCAGCCTGAGAGGCTTCATAGAGCAAATCAATCAATTTTGGATCTATGAGGCTATTAACCTTTATCCAGATATGCCCCGGCTTGCCCGCTTGGACATGGGCAATCTCATTCTGAATGAGCTGTTCTAGATTTTTTCGGATGGTGACAGGCGAAAAACTCACTTCTTTCACATCCGGCACCGCACAACCCGTCACATAATTAAAAAGCTTAGCGGCATCGGACACTAAAACAGGATCACACGTAAAGAAGGATAAATCGGTATAAATCCTCGCCGTCACGGGGTGATAATTCCCCGTCCCGAAATGGGCATAAGACCGTAACTTCCGCCCTTCTCGCCTGACAACAAGGCTCATCTTGGCATGCGTTTTATAGTGCGAAAGCCCAAAAACGACTTGAACCCCAGCCGCCTCTAAAGCACGAGAAAGATGAATATTGGCCTCTTCATCAAAACGTGCCCGTAATTCAACCACAGCTGTGACAGACTTCCCTGCTTCAGATGCTTTAATAAGAGCCTGCACAATAGGGCTATCACGTGATGTACGGTACAATGTCTGTTTAATCGCTAAGACATTCGGATCACGCGCCGCTTGCTGTAGAAATTGAACAACAACATCAAAGCTCTCGAACGGATGATGAACGACAAGATCCTTAGACCGAATGGCCGCAAAGCAATCCCCATCATAATCAGAAACACGTTGCGGGAAACGCGGCGTATAGGGAGGGAAGATAAGGTCTGGTCGATCACTCACGACGAGCTGATTGAGGTCAGCCATTCCAACAAATTCTGGTAGAATGATTGAGTCCCCATGATTAACGCCAAGCTCCTCCCCAATCTCACGCCCTAATCGATCAGGAAGACTGCCTTCAAGCTCGAGATGAATCCCCACACCTCGACGGCGACGTTTTAAGGCGGTTTCATAGGATCGAACTAAATCTTCTGCCTCATCTTCAAACTCCACGTCCGTATCGCGAATAATACGCAAAACACCCGCACTCGTTATCGTTAAATTGGGGAAAAGACGCTCCGCAAAACGCGTGATCAGATCTTCCAATAGGATAAAGCGAATCTTTTTCCCACGCCCTGGCAGACGTAAAAAACGCGGGATCTGGACCGGCAGCAAAACAATACCATCCATCACGCGCTGTCCGCTTGCCGGATCATTCAAACATAGGATCAGTCCCAAACCTTTATTGGGAATAAACGGCAATGGATGGGAGGGGTCGACAGCTAATGGCGTTAAAACGGGGAAAACTTGCTCATTAAAAAAGTCAGATAGCCATTTTTGATCTTCTTGACCAAAATCATCCCCTGATGAAATGGTAATACCTTGTTTGACAAGCTCTTGGCGTAATTTTTGCCAAACACGCTGCTGATCAAGTTTCAAGCTTCTCGCTTTTTGGCGCACAGCATCCAATTGCTGAGAGGGGGTCACCCCATCTGGGCTCAGAACAGACGTCCCCTCACGCACTTGCCCCACTAAACCAGCCACACGCACAGAATAAAATTCATCCAGATTGCTGGCACTAATTGAGAGGAATCTGACACGCTCTAAAAGAGGATTCCGCAGATTTTCTGCTTCCTCAATCACCCGCCGATTAAAATCAAGCCACGACAACTCACGGTTGATAAAACGCGCAGGGGAATGTCTCAACTCTTCTAAAGCGGGAGAGGGAAACACATCACGTTTTTCAGTCACCATAATACCCCGAGCCAGACTGTCGCAAACTGCAGAATGTTGAGTTTCCAACACGCTGTCAAATATTAGTCGATTTAAATACTTGCTGAACTCAACATATCGCTCAACACCTCTTGCGCCAACTGCCGCGTAATAGGCCCTCCTCGCTCTAAGGCAGCCGCATCTAATCGTTTCACCGCTTCCACAAGAGCTTCCCCCGTTCGTGGTAAATGGCGCCATAGCCATTCCGTCACTGGTTGCGCCACCACCAATTGACGCTCCGCAAGCAAGGACAGGATCAATGTTGCACGCAAATCATCTTCAGGTTCGTCAATAACTGCCGTCAGTGTGGCTCTCAAACGTGATGCTAAATCTGGTAACGCAAAATGATGCCGTGCTGGTGGGAAACGCGCTGCCATCAACACACGCACACCTTCAGCTTGTGACCGATTTAAAATATGCAACAAAGCCACTTCATTTTTTAAACGGTCTAAATGATCGAGCACCACAGCTCCCTTTATCGGATGGAAAGGAAGCCCTTGTGCGAAGATTTCTCCTTGCTCATCACACAATAAGGTATCGGCCTCGACGACAAGCGCCTGATGCCGGGCTGCCCATGCCCGTAATAAATGGGTCTTCCCCGTGCCTGCACTCCCCCAAATCCACAGACGCCCCTCCGGCCAGGCATCACGCGACAACCAATGACGCGCCGCAGCGTTGGACCCCCCTGGGATAAAGTGTGATGCCGAGAAACGGCTCTCCCTCTGCAAATCTAATGCCAACTGGGCTTGGTATTTTGCCATATTTTCCTTCGCCCCTCCCTAGATATGCATTTACGTTAAGGCTATCCATTCCGTACATACACAGGATGCTCTAGAATAGTACGAGCATCAACTAGAAGGAAATGGGGCCCGCATTCATGACCAAGACATCCACCTCCTCTAAAGGAACAAGCTACGCCGAGTCAGGTGTTGATATTACAGCAGGAGATGCCCTGGTCGAAGCCATTAAACCTGCCGCTAAAGAAACACATCAACCTGGTGTTATGGGAAATATTGGTGGCTTTGGTGCTCTCTTCGACCTCAAAGCTGCCGGCTTCCAGGATCCTGTCTTGGTCAGTTGCACAGACGGCGTTGGCACGAAGCTTCTTTTAGCCATTGAGAGCGGGCTCCATGACGAAATCGGTATCGATCTTGTAGCTATGTGCGTCAATGATCTCATTGTCCAAGGCGCACGCCCTCTTTTCTTCCTTGACTATTTAGCAACAGGGGCTCTCTCCGTCCCTGTCGCTGAGCGCATCATTCGCGGTATTGCCCATGCCTGCAAGGAAAGTGATTGCGCTCTTGTTGGTGGGGAAACAGCAGAAATGCCCGGGCTTTATGGAAAAGGCCATTACGACCTTGCTGGCTTTAGCATCGGCGCAGCAGAGCGTGCCCACTTGCTCCCTGCGGGAATTCGTGAAGGTGATAGCCTCATTGCCCTTCCATCATCGGGCGTCCATTCTAACGGTTTTTCCCTCGTACGACGCATTGTCGAGAATACGGGGCTCTCATGGAACGATCCGGCTCCTTTCTCTCCCAAACAAACGCTTGCTGAAGCCTTCTTAACCCCTACACGGCTTTATGTGCGCACCGTCCAGGTGCTGCACCAAAAGAATCTTCTCCACGGATGTGCCCATATTACCGGCGGCGGTTTGCCTGGAAACTTACCTCGTGTGTTACCAGAAGGACTTGGTGTTCAAATTGATGGACAAAGCTGGCCTATCCCAGGGGTATTCTCATGGCTTGCCGAGCAAGGACCCGTTGAGCATGATGAAATGCTAAAAGTGTTCAATTGTGGTATCGGCATGGTTCTTATCACCGATAAACCAGAAGACGTATTGGCCGAACTTTCCGCTATGGATGAAGAAGCACTTCCAATTGGGAAAGTCGTGCGCAGTGACGTTCCTTTCACCTTAACAGCTCCTCTCACTCTTTAATGAACAGAGAGCGCCTTATGCCACAGAAAACCCCCATCGCTGTTTTGATCAGCGGACGAGGCAGTAACATGACTGCCTTGATGGAGGCGTGTTCTCGCCCTGATTATCCAGCCCGTATCAGTCTCGTTCTCAGTAATCGTCCTGACGCCATTGGGTTAAAGACCGCGCATGACGCCGGATTGCCGACACTCTGTATCGACCATAAGCAGTATGGGAAAGATCGCAGATCTCACGAGAAGGCTGTTGATGAAGCCATTCGCCAATCTGGGGCACAGCTTGTATGCCTTGCGGGATATATGCGCGTTTTAACGCCTTTTCTTGTCCAACAATGGCAAGGGAAAATGCTGAATATCCACCCAAGCCTTCTTCCAGCTTTCCCCGGGCTCCATACACACGAAGCAGCCTTAAAAGCAGGCGTCCAACGACATGGTTGCACGATCCATCTCGTCACTGATGGTGTTGATGAAGGCCCTATTCTCGCACAGGCCTCCGTGCCTGTTCTCCCAGATGATACAGCAGAGCGCCTCGCCGCCCGCGTGCTGGAACAAGAACACCAGCTCTACCCACGCGTTCTCGCTGACTATATCACTAAATTAAACCTCGCATAAACGAACGAAGGGGAGGCCACTATAAGACCTCCCCTTCCGCCGACATCTCTTTTTCTCAAAAAGAAACGTCTCTTCCTTAATTAAGGAAGAATTTCTGTTTCTGCGAAGAAAAAGGCAACCTCACGTGCAGCACTTTCAGCGCTGTCTGATCCATGTACGGAGTTCTCCTGCAGGCTCTGAGCATAGAGACGCCGGATTGTTCCTTCTGCCGCTTCTGCAGGGTTTGTTTTACCCATAAGCTCACGGTTCCGTGCAATCGCATTGTCGCCTTCAAGCACCTGAACCACAACCGGAGCGGATGTCATATACTCGACCAACGCCCCGTAAAATGGACGGTCTTTATGTTCAATATAGAAGGCAGAAGCCTGGCGTTCTGTAAGGAAAATGCGCTTCTGAGCAACAATTTTTAGCCCCGCATCTTCAAAAACTGTGTTCACTTTACCTGTCAAATTGCGACGCGTCGCATCTGGCTTAATAATGGACAATGTACGTTCTACTGCCATAACTCACTCCTTAAAAGTACGGTGCTCAATGATACGGCTCCTCTAGAGGAAAGAAAACCGCTCTGATAAGACATATAGCAGCTTTTCGAATTTTTACGCAGCAATAGGGGCTCGGCTTTGAGTTTACTCACAATTACTGACTTAACCCTGCGCATCGCCGGACGCCCTATTTTAGATGGAGCCTCCCTGACTATCGAGCCAGGACGTCGTATCGGTTTGATTGGTCGTAACGGTACGGGCAAATCCACCTTACTTGCCGCCATTGCGGGCGATATTCCCCCCGATAGTGGAACAATCACCTTTTCTCGTCGCGCAACGATGGGACGTGTCAAACAAGAAACACCTTCTGGTGATTTGTCACTCATTGACACTGTTCTAGCCAGCCATGAAGAACGCGCTCGTTTACTCCATGAGGCTGAACATACCGAAGACCCAGCCAAAATTTCCGATATTCATGAACGTCTTTTAGCCATTGATGCGCACAGCGCTCCTGCACGTGCGAGCACTATCCTGGCCGGATTGGGGTTTGACCAAGAGGCACAACAACGTCCCGTGCGGGATTTTTCAGGTGGCTGGCGGATGCGTGTCGCTTTAGCGAGCGCCCTTTTCCTCTCGCCCGACCTTCTTTTACTTGACGAGCCTACCAACCATCTCGATATCGAAGCAACATTGTGGCTAGAAGGATGGCTCGCCCGCTTCTCTGGCGCTGTCCTCGTGGTCAGTCATGACCGCTCCCTACTTGATCATACCGTTCAAGCCATTGCTCACTTAGAAAATGGCCGCCTTTCGCTCACTCCAGGTGGGTATGATCGCTTTGTTCAAATTCGTACAGAGCAAGCACTGCAACAAAACAGAGCGGCAGAACGCGTCGCAGACCAACGTGCAAAAATGGAAGCTTTCGTTGCCCGCTTTCGCGCAAAAGCAACGAAAGCACGACAAGCCCAAGCACGCCTAAAAGCTCTAGAACGTCTTCCTCAAATTGAAAGCGTCGTTGAAGAAACAGCGACGCATTTTTCATTCCCTGAACCTGGGGCTTTGCCCCCACCCATGATCAAACTGAACGATGTCTCTCTCGGTTATGGCGACCGCGTCGTGCTCCAAAATCTTTCACTGCGTTTTGATATGGAAGACCGCATTGCCCTCTTAGGGCGTAATGGGCACGGTAAATCTACTTTTGCCAAACTTTTGGCTGGTCAGCTTGAACCGATGTCAGGCGACTATAGCCCAGCGAACAAACTTCGCGTTGGATATTTTGCTCAGCACCAAAGTGATGAACTGGTCCTTGATGAAAGCCCAGTCGATCATATGGCGCGTACACTCCCTCAGGCCACCCCCCCTCAAGTGCGCGCGCAATTAGCGCGCTTTGGCCTTGATGCTGACCGTGCAGAAACTCCCGTTAAAAATCTTTCAGGTGGAGAAAAAGCACGACTGCTTATGGCAATCGCCACACGTCATGCGCCCCATCTTCTCATTTTAGATGAACCAACCAACCACTTAGATCTTGATGCACGTGATGCCCTTATCCGCGCTTTATGCGACTTCGAAGGAGCCGTCATTCTCATCAGCCATGATAGCTACCTCGTTGAATCCGTCGCAGACCGCCTCTGGATTGCTGAAAAGGGCACAATTTCCCCTTTCCATGGTGACATGAATGACTACAAAAATTGGCTTGATGAACGCGCAAAACAGGCTCAGCTTGAACAAAGCGCGCCATCGCGCACTGAGAAAGCCCCTGCAAAAGCCCAACAACGCGCCCAACGTAAGGAACAAACTCGACAATTAGCTCCCCTTCGCCGCGAGATTCGCCAACTGGAAACACAATTGGAGAAACTCACACACACCAAGCAACGTTTAGAAGATAAATTGGCTGATCCCTTGCTTTATCAGGCAAACAAAGCTGATGATATCGCGGCATTAAACACACAGCTCGCTTCTATTACGCACGAACAACAGGTGATAGAAACACTTTGGCTTGACTTACAAGACAAACTGGAAAACAGCTTAACTACCTGACGTTTTCTTTTCTTGTTTTCATTATTATTGTTAGGTTTTTCCTTTCATGGCTCTGTTCTTCTCTCACCCACCAGCTCCGGAGTCGCAGGCTACGCCTACGACATCGATCAATCGCATCTTTGTTCTCATCCGCGCAGCCTTTGTCATTGCATTAATGATGATCGCCATATGGCTGATTGGGGACGTTTTAGCGGTCGTTTTTGCTGCGGCTCTCATGGCAATCGTCTTACACGGCCTGGCACGCATCATACGTCGGCGCCTTCGTTTCATTCCCTACACGATTGCAGTCGCCATCGTCGCCGCTACCATTTTGGGGCTTCTAACAGCATTAATCTGGAGCAGTGGCCCCGCTATCGGAGAGCAGTTCTTAAGCCTGAAATCAGCCCTTGTCACCCAATCTGGAGACATCAAGGAACATCTTTCGCATAGTAACTTCGGGAAAATTATTCTTGATCATCTTCCGGCGTCTGTTGGTGGGAATGACAAAACCAACCCTCTCGGTAGCTTAGGATTTGGATTGGCCGGATCGGTCACAGGTCTTTTAGGAAGCGCCTTTGGTCTCCTCGGCACGATCTTTGTTGTCCTCATGGCCGCGTTCTATTTTGCTGTTTCACCATCACTTTACATTAACGGCTTCTTACGCCTTATTCCGCCACCTCATAGAGATACCGCACGCTCACTTCTGTTCGCTGCCGGCAATACATTATGGGCATGGACGGCTGGACAGGCCCTTGACATGCTCGTTGTTGGACTTCTCTCCGGCCTTGGGCTGTACATCATTGGCGTACCACTCGCACTCGCACTTGGGGTCGTCGCGGGGCTTTGTAATTTTATTCCCTATATCGGTGCCATTCTGGGCGCTATCCCTGCCTTGCTCATTAGCCTTTCCCTTGGCACGCGTGAGGCCTTATTTGTTGCGATCCTCTATAGCGTTATTCAATTCTGTGAAGGGAACATTCTCGCACCGCTCATTCAGCGTCGTGCAGTTCACATGCCACCGGCACTGGCTATTCTATCCCAGACCGTCTTTGGTTCTATCCTAGGGGCTCCTGGGCTCGTACTCGCCTCTCCCATTACGGCAGCCCTACTGGCCGTTTTTGATCGTGCTATGCCACCATTGGAAAATGCCGAACATACACAACTTGCTGTAGATGAACTTAACGACGAAGAACTCGCCGCCCAAAAGAAAGAAGCGGAAGCAGAAGCTCCTAAAAACGATAAATAATCTCAATAAATGAAAGCACGTAATGGTTCAGCCTCACGCAAACCATTACGTGCTGATCTTTCTAATATCTTCCTGACTTATTTTCCTTGTATCAGCGGCAAGAGTCCTCCCTCACCAAATGACCGCATACGGTAAGGACCATTTCGCAAGAATTGAAGCCCCGCAACATCATCATGATGCCGAAAATGCCATAGGGAGAGTATCACTTCTTCACCTTTAGGGCCCTTAAACATCATAATACGCCCCGCTGTTTGGGTAGGAGGTGTCTCTCCCTTTGCCCCCCATCCCGAACGATGAGCATGCAGCCATGTGTCCCACATCGTTGCTTCAGAAGATGTAAGCACGTGCTCGACTGGAGATAATTCCTCGCCAGACACAATATTGGGAAAGTCTATCCCTCTCAAAATAGGCCACACAGTATACCATACGATGATCACAGGTACGAGAACGATGATAACAAAGCTCAATAATAGACGGTTGTTTCGTGTCATAATTGGTTATTTTCTGCCCATTGTTGAATAATTTCTAACAGCTGCTCACCCTGCTCATCTGAAATATCAGGATGTATCGGTAATGCGAGAACGCACTCACCAAGAGATTCCGAAACAGGCAGAGATACTCCATCATGTTGAGCCTGATAAGCAGGCTGATAATGAAGTGGTTTAGGATAATAAATCGCCGTCGGCACGGCATGTTCACGCAGATAGCTTTGCAATGAATCCCTCTGTTGCGACGTAGGAAGGGTAATGCAATATATAGCCCACGCACTCTGGCTATCTGGCACACGCTGAGGCACCTTAATCCCTGTTGGTAACCCCGCATCGTAGAGATCCGCTATTTTTGCGCGACGCACCAACTCTTCTTCAAAAATCTCCATTTTTGCTAAGAGAATAGCCGCTTGAAGCGTATCCAACCGGGCATTAAGCCCAATACGCTGTACGTCATAACGCTGCTTACCTTCACCATGACTACGCAACGACCGATATAAGGCAGCTCGGTCATCATCATCAGTCAAAACTGCTCCGCCATCACCGTAAGCACCGAGAGGCTTAGAAGGGAAAAAAGACAGCGTTGTGGCAAGCGCCTCATGACCTAGCTTATGCCCTTGGTAAGACGCACCAAAAGATTGTGCACAATCCGCAAATAAAAGGAGGTCGTGCTTTTGTGCAAATGCTCTCAACTCTTCCCACGGTGCAGGCTGCCCAAAAAGATCAACCCCAATAATGGCACGCGGTTGATACTGCCCTTGTTGCTGAACATCTGACAAACGTTGCGTCAAAGACGCTATACTAATTTGAAAACTACCTTCATCAACATCGACGAAAACAGGAAAAGCCCCCAAGAGCAAAACAACCTCTGCGGTCGCCGTGTAGGTAAAAGCGGGCAAAAACACCGCCATTCCCGGCCCGATCCCCTCCGCCATCAGAACCATCAACAATGCATCTGTGCCGGATGACACACCGATGGCATGCCGCGCCCCGCCATATGACGCCAAACGCTCTTCCAGCTCGGTGACTTCTGGACCCATTACAAAACGGCAATGCTGGAAAACATGTTCTACACGCTTTTGCACACGCTGCCCAAGACGTTTCTGCTGCGCTGGCAAATCAAGAAAGGTAATAGGCTTAACCATCGGACCGCCCTCTTTTTTAAGAAACATACTCAGAGTGATAGACGTGTTTTTCTTCCATCTTTACCGGTAAAAATTCAGGAACAATCTCATGGAGAATGTCAAAGGCTTTCTCTGTATCCCCACCATGACAAGCCGCCTCAAGCTGTTCAAAATACTCGGCCACCTCACTCAGGCGTAACGACATAGAGGGCACGACTTCCCATAAACCATTGCGATCTATTCTCTGAGAATATTCTTGTTCATAAAACAACGTCTCTTCCAATTTCTCGCCTTCTCGCCTTCCTGTTATGGCAATGGCCATATCACGATCCGGCTGTAAGCCCGCCAAGCGAATCATCTGCCGCGCCAGTTCCATAATTCGCACAGGTTTCCCCATATCCAGAACAAAGAGACTTCCTGCTGTTGAGACAGTAAGGCGCCGCTGCATAGCCTGAAGCACGAGCCCAACCGCTTCAGAAATCGTCATAAAATAACGAGTCATTTCTGGGTCTGTGACGGTCAGTGGGCCACCATTGGCTAATTGATGCTGGAACAACGGAACCACAGACCCCGTAGACCCCAAAACATTACCAAACCGAACCGTCAGACACGATGTCCTACTGCCCTGCTCGTGCATCACATAATCGAGCGCCTGTGTATAAATTTCTGCACATCGCTTTGTTACCCCCATGACACTTGAGGGATGAACCGCTTTATCCGTTGAAATCACAACAAGGGCATGAGCTTTATAGGTATGCGCACAATCCGCAATAATCCGTGTTCCCACAACATTTGTCAGAATAGCCTCACAAGGATTCTGCTCAACCAGAGGAACATGTTTTAGAGCAGCCGCATGAAAAACGAGTTCAGGACGATAGCGTGCGAAAAGTTCCGCCATTTTTTCACGATTTTGAACATCTCCTATTACGGAATCATACTGAATATCTGAAAACTGCTCCGATAATGTGAGACCTATCTTCCATAGGGCATATTCACTACGTTCCAGTAAAACGAGATGTGCAGGGCGGTGATGCGCAATTTGCTGGACTAATTCTGTACCAATACTCCCCCCTGCCCCTGTAACGAGAACAACTTTCCCCTCAATGAGCTGTGTAATGTGCGTTCTCATCGAGTCAGGAACACGAATAGGTGCGCGATTTAATAAATCTTCTAAAACAACTGGTTGTAATTCAATATGTTCTGCTGGATGAAAGTGATCCAGAAAAGGCATACGCAGAACGGGAATATCGTAATCACCGATTGCTGATAATAAAGCCATCAAATCCGCCCCTCGTAACTCAGGGTCGGCTAAAATAACCTGAGAAGGGCGATTACCTTCTTCTATCATCCGAGCTATTAACGCTCTAATTGAGTCTGTAACACCTAATATGCTGTAGCCATGGATACGTTGCCCTCGCGATAAACCTTCAGTCACGACCAACCCTAATATCCGACGGCGTAATATTCCCTTTTGTATGAGGCGAATTAAAAAATCTAAATGCTCTTCCGTTCCGACAAGTAAGACTTTCTCCCCTTGTATCTGTTGTGCACTCTTCTTTTGTCTTATTTTAACAAGGCGAGCACCTAAACGAATGCCTCCTAACCCCATAATGAGCATTAAGGCATCAATAAACGGAAAGGCCGGTGTAGGAAGGCCATAGCCCGTAACCCACAATAAACAAGAGAAAAGCGTCGCGCTCACAACAGCCGCAGCAATAATATTACGCAGGTCAACAACCCCGCTATAACGCCAATATTGCTGCGGAACGCGGAATAACACCCCACTTGCCAGTAAAGTAATCGCTCCACCCGCTACGAACCATAATGGGTGAAAAATCCCCCCACTAGGGTCAGCCAACCACCGCGCTAACGGCGTCATAAGCGCAGATACAGCACCATCCAACAAGATATTCGCGGCGATGCGTTTCCGTGCCTGCACCCAACTCCTTATCCCGGACTGCACAGAAATATTTTTATCCCCCCACCATGCTTTCCTGTCTCTAGCTGAAGAACCGACAATCGCCTATCCCATAAACTAGAGAGTCTTACAGCAAGTTAAGGTAGCTGACGTGTTTTCTTATAGTCCTCTTCTTCATACGCTAGATCTCAGCGACCTGGTTGCCCTCTTGCTCTGCATCTTCATAATCCCTGCGCTGATCCGACTGGGCATTATGGATACCCCAGTGCAACGCAGCGCCCACCATACCCCTATCCCCAAAGGGGGGGGTATCGCCATTATAACCGCTTTTTTAGGGGGAATGGCTTTTCATTCGGTTCTACAGCATACGCCATTCACATTATTTCAACTATGTCTCGTCATCGGCACATTACTACTCTGTGTCGTCTCATGGCTGGATGATATCCGCCCCTTTGCGGCGCGCTACAAACTGAGCGCTCAAGCCCTCGCCGGCATCATCATCGCTCTTGGCTGCCACCCTTCATCTTCTCTGTTTCTTATCCCTATGGTCGCCACAACCATTATCCTTACCAACACCATCAATTTCATGGATGGCCTTAACGGGCTCGCAGCAGGTGTCATCGCTCTAACATCATTCTTTATGGCAGGGATGAATATCGTTCCATTCGACCTCCTCCTACTCGGAGTCAGCCTCGTCGGCTTTCTTCCTTTTAACTTCCCTAACGCGCGTATTTTTATGGGAGATGCAGGAAGCCAACCCTGTGCTTTCATCTTGAGTGGTGTTGGCATGACAGTTTTCCAGCCCATTCCCCACTTTCCATATATAGCCGGGGAATTTTGGCTTCTTCCATGTCTTTTAAATGGCATGCTTTGGGACGTTTTTTTTACATTGGCCCGACGAACACGCGCAAAAGAGTCCTTAGCACAAGCCCACCGGGGCCATCTCTACCAGTTGGCTGTTCGCACGAACATACCAGCACCTGCCGTCACTCTTATCCATTGGGGATTCACAATTTGGGGAGGCATCAGTTTCTGCCTCCCCTCTATGCCAGAATGCCTCATTGCACTCAGCCTACCACAAATCATGTGGACTCTCACCGTCACTCACCGCGCCCGCCGTCACCTTACAGAGAAATGGTGACAAGAGAGCAGACCCGTAACGAGAGCCCCTTAGCCGACGCGGCGCGAGCGGAATGATGTAACTTGTGCACGTGGCTTCTGCGTAGAAACCAACTTCTCGCCATGTCCTGCATCATCCATCACGCGACGCAACTCATTGAGATAAGCAGACCCTTTCAGGGTACGCTGCACAAGCACAGAACGACGGTCCAAAGGATCCACCTTTCTACGTGCAAGATCTAACTCACTGAGACGATCTAGCGCACGCGTAATAGCCGGCTTCGAAACATTCAAAAGCTGGGCCAAACCACGCACTGTGTGAGCCCCCTTTTCCAGGTAACAGACTAAAAACACAGCAAGCTGACGTGCAGACAGATCAGGACCTTCACCCCGAACTGTCGCAACGATCGTGTCACGCAATAAATCGAGCATTTGATCATCTGTGTTGCGGTTCATGGGGTATCTCCTTCTTTCTCTCTAACAAAACGCTACCAAAACTCTGTTCCCTTTAGACGGCTTATGAAGCTCCATCTCCATGCGACCTTATCTGGGGCTTTTGGAACGGATGCGCAAGTATCGTCAAAATCAAATAAGACCCGTCGTTGCAAACAGATCTAATCTGATATGTCATGAGATTATGACTAAACCGAGACAATTCTATTTAAACGCCTCAAATAGTCCCCTCAACATTAATGTCTCCCCACCGGCTGGACGCCCCATTTTACCTACGTCATTCCAGCCATATGTATCAATATGCGCCCATTTTTGCTTTTCTGGAATGAACCGCTGGAGATATAAAGCAGCCGTAATTGCACCAGCCATAGGCCGAGACGAAACATTGTTACAATCCGCGATTGGGCTTTCAAGCCATGCATCATAGTCAGGCCAGAGTGGTAAACGCCACAAAGGATCATGTGCTTTTTCCGACGCTTTAATAAGAGAATCGGCCAACTCATCATCATTGCTAAACAAAGCTGGAAGATCTGGACCAAGCGCTACACGTGCGGCACCGGTAAGCGTCGCAGCATCAAGCAAAATATCTGGCTTACTTTCTGAAGCTTCTGCCAAGAGGTCACACAACACCAAACGTCCTTCTGCGTCTGTGTTCCCTATTTCGACATATAATCCTTTACGTGTCGGCAACACATCACCAGGTCGCATCGCATGGCCAGAGACACTATTCTCGACACACCCTAAGCGTAACTCAATATCCACATCACTTTTTGCATCAATCAACGCACAGGTGAGTGACAACATAAGTGCTGCCCCACCCATATCTTTCTTCATTTTCAACATTGAAGCACTCGGCTTGAGATCATAACCTCCTGTGTCGAAACACACCCCTTTCCCAACTAAAGACAGACGGCGCGCGCCCTCCCGTGCCTTCCAACGGGCGACAACAACGGCAGAAGAGCGGTCTGACCCAGCCCCAACAGCAGCAAGACAAGGATAATTCTGAGTAAGGCTATCGCCTCTAATCACCTCAACAGTAGCACCACGGCTTTCTAATTCCTGTTGTGCTCTATGAGCCAATTCCTGAGGCCCTAAAAGATTTGCGGGCGTGTTGATGAGGTCACGCCCCAACCACGCAGCCTTGGCAAGATTAACGACCTGTGGATCAACAGCCTCAGGCACACATAGCTTAACCGATTGAGACGTTTCCTTTTGCCCTAAACGATAGTGATAGCGTCCCAAACAAAACCCGAGCACAGCCTCATTGAGGAATTGCTCACTGCCGGTTCTGTTTTCTAGCCGCCACACCCCCTCCGGCAAAAGAGTAGCTAACGCTCCATAAGGCAGCGGTCCTTTTTTTTCTGGCACACAAAAAACAGCCCCGATGACGCTCCCTTGATCATTAGGAAGAAGCGTAAAATCGCCTTCTTTTCCTTTAAACCCTTGGCTACGGAGGAAAGCCCCATAAGCACCACAAAGCTCCGACAACACAGCCTCATCCTGAGATTTTACAAGATAAAGTGGCGTATAATGAACCGTCTCATTCGCAATCACTAAAGGTAGAGAATTTTCAGACATTATAAAAAACCTTCACATCATCCTAAAAACAATCTTGCTTTTGCCACATACTCTCCCCAACCATTCTGATCATGATGGGACATGCATACAAAGCTTCAAAGCACTTCTCGGCCATGCCAGCGACAATTCACGCTATGCTAGGCCCTACTAATACGGGAAAAACGCATTATGCCCTATCCCGTATGATCGCCCATCAGAGTGGCATTATCGGTTTTCCTCTCCGTTTATTGGCACGAGAGAATTATGAACGTCTCGTCAAATTAAAAGGGGAAAAGTCTGTTGCTCTCCTTACAGGAGAAGAAAAGATCATCCCGCCCCGTGCACGGTGGTTTTCATGCACAGTTGAAGCCATGCCGCTTGACCGCAAGGTTGATTTTATTGCCATTGATGAAATCCAACTCGCCGCTGATCCTGACCGTGGACATGTCTTTACTGACCGCCTCCTCCATGCTCGAGGAGAACATGAGACCCTTTTTCTCGGTGCCGAAACGATACGCAATTTATTGAAAAAATTGATCCCAGAGATCGAAATAGAAACGCGCAACCGCCTCTCACAACTGACTTATACAGGCTCCATTAATCTTACGCGTCTTCCGCCACGTTCAGCAATTGTCGCTTTCTCTGCCAATGAGGTTTACGCCATTGCTGAAGCCATACGCCAAAAACGTGGGGGCTGTGCAGTCATTATGGGGCGTTTAAGCCCACGCACACGGAACGCTCAAATTGAACTCTATCAGAACCGTGAAGTTGATTATCTCGTCGCGACCGATGCTATTGGCATGGGGCTAAATATGGACGTTAACCATGTCGCCCTCGCCTCTTTGAAAAAATTTGATGGAACGGTCTCTCGTCCCCTCACACCACAAGAAGTTGCCCAAATTGCTGGACGCGCAGGACGCGGCATGAAAGATGGCACTTTCGGCACAACTACTGGCACATGCTCTCCTATGCCGGTCGATATGGTGAATGCTATTGAAGAGCACCGCTTTGATCCTATTCGCCAACTCTATTGGCGCCAAACAAAGCTTGATTACAAAAGTCCAGAAGCTCTTCTCACAAGCCTCATGAACAAACCGCCTCATCCTGGGCTTATCACAGGGCGTATTGCTTCAGACTTAGATGTCCTAACGACCCTCATCTCACTTCCAGAAATTCGCCAAGCAGCCCGCGGGCACAAAGCAACCCAACTTTTGTGGGAAGCGTGCCAAATTCCAGATTTCCGCAAAATCGGGGATGGAAGCCACGCTCGTTTATGTGGTCGCCTCTTTTTGGACCGGTTACATCATGGGCATATTCCCCCTAACTGGATCGAAGGGCAATTACGTGGGCTCGATCGTACGGATGGTGATATTGATACCCTTATGCACCGTCTCTCTGGGGTTCGTGTCTGCGCTTATATTGCAGCTCGGTCTGGCTGGCTACGTAACAGCACACGCTGGCAAGAAAAAAGCCGTGATGTTGAAGATCGTCTCTCCGATACACTCCATGAGCGTCTTGCCGCACGATTTATTAATAAACGTGCCACTGCCTTATTACGGCGTTCATCCCCAGGAGAAGCCCCTGACTATCTCTCCGCCATCACATCCCATAATCGGCTTATTGTGGAGGGGCATGACATCGGACGCATCGCGGGCTTTTCTTTAGAGATTGATGCCCCCACAGACAGTTCGGAAGGAGCTCTTCTTCTCCGTGCAGGACGCCGCGCCCTTCGCCACGCCATGCCAAACCGTATCCAGAACTTTCTCAAGGAAAAAGAAGATAAGCTCGTCCTCAAAGAAACGGGAAAGATTCTATGGGAGGGCACGGAAATCGCTCGACTAACGAAGGGAAACAGCTTTTTCGAACCGTCTATTCGTCTACTCCCAGGTGAATTTCAGGATATGACGCAAAGCCAACGTGTCAGCCAACATCTCACACATATGACAACGCTTCAGATCAAAAAGCACTTTCATATTCTCTTTGAGACACGCCAAAAATGGCGCGAAGACCCAAACCTGCGAGGCCTTTTTCATCGATTAATTGAAGATGGTGGGATTACCCCAACACTCGCTAATGACAGTGCTCTCCCGCACGTAACGAAGAAGCGCCTTCACAAATTAGGAATCACTGTAGGACAGCGTTTCATATTTTACCCTTCTCTCCTCAAGCCCGATACGCTTCCGACACTCACTTTGCTGTATAATCTCTGGCATAATGCCTCATGTACAGCGCCATCTGCCGGAGAGCTTCTCCTCCCCCAGCGACACACCATAACACCACCAGGTTGGGCTCCTGCTGGCTCTATGATCATCCGTATTGATATGATGGAACGCTTCTTAAACCGGTTAATGCCTCATGGTCACCCCCCACGTAGAAGTTATCCAGCACCAGCAGATCTTGCCTCCTCGCTTGGCATCAAGAAATCTATGCTCGCAGAACTTCTAAAACATCTTAAAGTTCCACACCGCCCCCCTTCATCTCTCCCTCACAACCAGTACGGCCCTCCTTCTCCTCTGCTTATTCTTGGACAATCACGTTCACGCAAAAAACACGCTGCATCTTCTCGCCGCAAAAACAATAGGATCTCGGCAAAGAAACCAGAGCGGCTGCTTAACTCACCCTTTGCCGCTTTAGCCAAATGGACATCATCATAAAGAGAGTGCTGCGTCTTCTATATGCCTACACCTGATGCTCAGCGATTAGATCTATGGCTCTATTATGCACGGCTTGCGAAGACACGGAGTCTTTGCTCGCGCTTCATCCAACTTGGGCATGTCCGCATTAATGGACAGCGTACAGACAAAGCACATGCACGCATTCGTACTGGCGATATTCTCACGTTTGTTCCACCCCACAAGCCTCACGAAGTCTATGTTTGGCGCATAAAAAAATTGGGAGAACGCCGCGGCCCCGCCTCAGAAGCAGCCTATCTTTATGAAACAATCGTGGAAAGAAATGACAATAGACTTGCCACACCCCCCTCATCTTCGGCATATCAGTGCTGAAATCTCGTATAAGGCCCGTTTGGCAGGCCTGTCATAAAATCAAAACCGGAGACAGCCATAATGACCTATGTGGTCACCGAAAACTGCGTTCGTTGCAAGTTTATGGATTGTGTAGAGGTCTGCCCTGTTGACTGCTTCTACGCTGGTGAAAATTTCCTCGTTATCAATCCAGACGAATGCATTGATTGCGGCGTATGTGAACCTGAATGTCCTGCGGAAGCCATCTTCCCTGACAGCGATGAGCGTGCCGCCTCATGGATGGAAATCAACGCTAAATATGCGGCTATCTGGCCCAATATGAGCCAGAAGGGCACACCACCTGCCGATAGCGAAGAGTGGAATGGGAAACCTGGGAAGCGCGAGATGCTTTCCGAAAAACCCCACGAAGGCTAGATAGCCCTCCTCTCGAAAGCACCAACTAAAACCCTGGGATTAAACCCAGGGTTTTTTTATACCCTGTCCAAAAAGGCATAAAAAAAGAGCCGGAAGAATCCCCTCCGGCTCTTTTTATTGAAAACACATTAAAACTTAACGTGCCATCATATGCATCTGTGTGTTCCACAGAACAAACAGAGACCCGCATACCAGGATAAGCACGGTAAGCGCTGTCACGGCAAAGGTCATCAAATTCCAACGTTGTTTAGAACTTGTGTTCATATGTAAGAAAAAGACCAAATGAACAAAAATCTGCACAACGGCCAGAATACTCATGACCACAAGCGTCGTCCAGAAGGAGAACGCGTGGGTTAGAACAGTGGCAAAAGATGCCACTGTCAAAATCACAGCTAGAACGAAGCCAGTGATATAAGAGCCAACAGAACCGTGGCTCTCCCCTTCATGTGAAGTTGTATGGGCCTGGCTCATTACATCACACTCCCCAGGTAAACGAAGGTAAAGACGCAAATCCACACAATATCAAGGAAGTGCCAAAAAAGGCTAAGGCACGTCAGCTTGGATTGCATCCGGTCACTGAGCCCCTGACGGCCCAGAATTTGGAAGAACAGAATGAACATCCAAATAAGACCAATAGTCACGTGCAGACCATGCGTCCCCACCAAGGTGAAGAAAGACGACAAAAATGCTGAACGATCAGGACCTGCGCCCCGCTCAACAAGATCAGCAAACTCGTGTATCTCTAACCCAACGAAGGAAACACCTAATACGAATGTAACTAATAGCCACGCTAGTACCGCCGACTTCTTCCGTGCATGGGCTGCGATAGACGCAAACCCATAGGTGATGGAAGAGAAGAGCAAGATTGCCGTTTCGATCTCAACATTGGTGATATCGAATAGCTCTTTCCCTGTTGGGCCACCAGCAAACTGGTGACACATGACAGCGAAAACGACGAACAACGTCCCGAATAGGATGCAGTCTGTCATCAGATAGACCCAGAAGCCGAACACCACGGGTGTCTCGTGATGCTCGTGCTCTCCGTGCTGAGCTTCGGGCGCGTGAGTTGTGTCGTGAGACATAGTAATCATCGCCTCCCTTATTCTGCTGCCTGCGCAGCGGAAATCCGCTTAGCAAAGGCCTCTTCATCCGCGCGGACTTCTTCCACAGGGACATAAAAGTCAATATCAAGGTCAGCACTACGTATTACCATAGCAGCAAATACGCCAAGCAAACCTATGATCGCCATCCACCAAATGTGCCAGACCATCGCGAAGCCAAACAGGAAGGTGAACACACCAATCACTGGCCCCAAGACCGAATATTTCGGCATATGAATTGGTTTCAGGCTTTCCACTGGTGTCGGACGGCCCAACTCTTTCTCGATATGGAATGTATCGAGCCCACGTACTGTTGGAAGACGCGCAAAGTTGTAGTGCGGAACAGGGGAAGGGATAGACCATTCCAACGTACGACCTGAACCCCAGTTATCACCTGTCGCATCCAGTGCATCGCGCTTCTGGTGAACAGCATCAATAATCGCGCAGATCAACTGCCCAACCTGACATGCCACACCAACAGCAAGGACGAACACACCAACACAGGCTACCAGCAACCAAGGATGCCAATTTGGATTGTCATAGTGGTTCAAACGACGTGTCATACCCTCTAAACCGACAATGTAGAGCGGAATAAAGGAAAGGTAGAAACCGACGAACCAACAACGGAAAGCCCATTTACCCCAGCTGTCACGCAGCTTGTAACCAAACACTTTGGGGAACCAGTAGTTCATACCAGCGATGTAACCGAAGAACACACCGCCAATAATCACGTTATGAAAGTGCGCGACCAAGAAGAGAGAATTATGAAGTACCCAGTCAGCTGCAGGCATCGCCATCATCACACCGGTCATACCACCGATAGAGAAGGTAATCATGAAGCCAACAATCCAGTTCATTGGACCTTCAAAACGCACACGCCCCTTATACATCGTGAAGAGCCAGTTAAAGATTTTCACACCCGTCGGAACAGCGATAAACATCGTCATGATTCCGAAGAAGGTATTAACATCTGCACCTGCACCCATCGTGAAGAAGTGGTGAACCCAAACAAGGCACCCCAATAAGGTGATCACACCACTCGCATAGACCATGGTCTTGTAACCGAAGAGCGGCTTACCTGAAAATGTTGCTGCAATTTCGGAGAAAACACCAAATGCTGGGAGGATGAGAATGTAAACTTCCGGATGTCCCCAAGACCAAATCAGGTTCAGGTAAAGCATCACGCTTCCGCCACCATCATTGGTAAAGAAGTGCATTCCCAGATAACGATCAAGGCTCAACAGAGCAATCGTAACCGTCAAAACAGGGAAGGTCAGCAGGATCATCACAATGGCGTAAAAAGACGTCCATGTGAAAACCGGCATCTGCATCCACTTCATGCCCGGTGCGCGCATCTTCACAATAGTCGTGAAGAAGTTCACCCCGGTCAGCAAGGTCCCAACACCAGAAATCTGCACAGCCCAAATGTAGTAATCAACACCTACGCCTGGGTTAAATTGCAGCTCCGAAATTGGAGGATAACCCAACCAACCAACGTTCGAGAACTCACCAATAAACAATGACACGTTGATCAGTACAGCACCGACCAATGTCATGTAGAAACTGACGGAGTTCAAGAACGGGAAAGCCACGTCACGCGCACCGATCTGGAGCGGAATAACGAAGTTAAACAACCCTGTCATAAACGCCATGGCCATGAAGAAAATCATGATCGTGCCATGAGCCGAGAAGACTTGGTCATAATGGTGAGGGGGCAAATAACCTGGATTACCCGCATATGACAATGCGAGCTGGGTACGCATCATGAACGCATCAGCAAAGCCACGCAACAGCATGACAATCGCCAATACGATATACATGACGCCAAGCTTTTTATGATCGACTGTCGTCAACCATTCACGCCACAAATAGCCCCATTTACGAAAATAGGTAATTGCTGCGAGAACAGCAATCCCAATAACGGCCACACCAATGAATGTACCGACCAAAATCGGCACATCATATGGTATGGATGAAAGTGTTAGTTTTCCGAGCATCTTTAGGTAATTCCTTACATGCCGGTGTCGGAAGATGATGCTGCGCCGTTGGAGGCAGCGTGCATATCCATACGCATGATTTTGCCATTATTGATACTGCGAACCATACCATTATTGTATTTAGCAATAATGTGCTGGAAGAGATCAGACTGTGCTTCGCCGAAATAGATCACAGGAGATGGCGTTGGAGCAACGCTCTCACGAACCACGGGCGGTTTCGCATATTTCGGATAAGTCTGAAGATTCAGCGGCTCATGCGACGCAAACTGGCTGCTACCATTGCGAACATTCTCCACCCAAGACTGGAATTGCTCTTGTGGTAACGCAATTGTCTTGAACTTCATGTCGGAAAAACCAGGACCACTATACTGCGCAGCCTCACCACGAAGAACACCAGGGTTACGTGCTAGAAGGTGCAACTGTGTCTCCATTCCCGCCATGCTGTAGATCTGTGATCCAAGCTGCGGAATAAAGAACGACGTCATCACACTATCGGACGTAATATGGAGATTCAGCGGTGTTTTTGTCGGAACATCAAGCTCATTTATCGTCGCAATCCCCTGCTCTGGGTAGATAAACAACCACTTCCAATCAATCGCAACAACTTCAATGGTCAATGGTTTTGTATTTTCTGCATGTTCACGAACCAACATATCTTTCGGAAGAGATCGGTATGGGTCGTAATAATGCGTACTCCAATAGTTAAAGCCGCTCAAAACAGCGATAATAGCTATTGGCATACCCCAAATAAAAACCTCAACCGCATTCGAGTGCGACCAATTAGGTCTATATTCTGCCTTGGTATTTGATGCTCTATACTTCCAGGCGAAGAACAGCGTCGCAATGCACGTTGGTACGACAACACACATCATAATGGCGAACTCAAGCACCATCATGTCGCGATTGCCCTCGCCAATCGGACCGTCTGGTTGAAGCAAATCAACCGTACAGCCCGACAGCATCAACGCAGGCAACGCAGGAAAAAGTCGCCAGAGTCTTTTCATGGGTCCTGCCTCTATCTGTCGCTCTGGCCCTCAAAGGCCAAAACACTTTGTGACACACAAGCCAGGATCGCCTCAACGCCACCGAACGTTGCTGTCATTTTTCAATGCCTTTCCTCGTTCGTATCCTGACAAAGAAGGGGATGCCCCTTCTGAGTTCTCAAAAATCGGGAAGATGCTCCCGGTGCCACCCACCCTATTCCGCCTGAATAGCGCGTAATACAAGAGAAAATTGACATAAAATAAACGAACTAATTAAGTCCACTATGGAAAAATGGCTTTTCTCTGCGGGATAGAGGTTTTTTATAAAATTTACACCGCACACAAGATATTCTTCATTTCTAAGGCCATGTGTGCTTCGCGAAACATTAAAATGTGACGCAAAAGAGACTCCTCTCCTACGCCACATCTAAAATCCATTATCCGCGATCGTCGCTCCGAACGCCGACAAATTGAAGCAGAGACTGAAACAAGTTCACAAAGTTCAAGTACATTGAAAGAGCATCATAGATGCTTAATTTTCCAATATCATCAGCCGAATAGGCTCCCATATATTGGAGATATGACATCTTAATGCGCTGTGTATCGTAAGCCGTATAGCCTGAGAACAACAATACACCGACGAAAGAAATTGCCGTCGTCATGAAAGACGTCGGGATGAACATGTTCACTAATCCAGCAATCATGAGCCCAACCAACCCCATGAAGAGAAACATTCCAAAGCCAGACAGAGAACGATTTGTCACATACCCCCACAATGCCACTGCTGAATACAGACTCGCTGCAATCAAAAAGGTTCTGACAACTGAAGCTCCTGTATAGGCCAGAAGAATACTGGACAGACTAATCCCCATCGCAACACTATAAAGGATGAAGATTCCCTGAGCGGCACTTCGCGACAGACGGTTAACCCCAAAGGACAACACCATCACAAATACCAGTGGCAGAAAAATCGCCACCATACCTATGATGCTCGGGCCCATCACTATTTGCCCGTTAGCCAGCCCATGTGCCCGGAAGAAAATCCCCCTTAAAGACGTATGCACCACCGCATAGGCAGAGACAGCGGTCAAAACGAGCGCAAAAGCCATCCAATTGAAGACACGCAACATATAAGCGCGCAAGCCTGCATCAAAAGCAACCTGCCCCTGCTGAGACTCCGCAGAACGAAAGTCGGAATTAAAAGCCATGATACCTTTTTCCGAAAGAAAAAAACTAACAGTAGCGGGAGACTACTCCCCCACTCTGCTCCTACCCTAGGATGTGGAATGTTTTTAGGTTAAGTCAAGATTAAACAATCACCCCCTTCTAGGATTGTTATCTGTATGAAACTTGCTATTGGGTTACCAACAGCCTCACTCATTGATGACGACTTGTCCCTTTTGCGTGGCACGCTTAATGACGTCCATTGGGTATCCAACAAGCACGGAATCATCTTACTGCAATCACTCGGGCAGGTGGATCGCTATCACCTTATTGAGGATATCGGTCTTGCGTTATCGACGATCACATGGTCTCCATTCACTATAAAACTACAGCAAATTCTCCATCACCAAGGGCATGAGAAAGACCGCTTAACCTCGCCAGTCATGCCTAATGACGACTTAACACACCTTCAAAAACGCATCGCATCACGCTTAAAAGCTGCTGATTGCCCGCCATCATCTCTCAAAACGCTTTCGCCTGAACTAACGCTCGGCTACCTGTTGCCTGATCGCCATCATGACGTCATACCCTGGATACAACGCCATAATCTTTTTTCCAGCCAACCTATAAGAGTGGATCATATCTGCCTCATTGAACAATTTGGCTACAATGAAACTCTCCCCTTTCAGGTCCTTGAAACCTATAGCTGCTATGGTCAAAGGATGGATCCATCTCTCTTTTCAGATGAATTTTAGCGTAAGCCAAGCCGATCTAGATAAGACTGCACAAGGGGATATTGATTAATGTTACAAAAACAATATCCACCTTTTTTCAGAACAAATCCGTTCAGCCCTATATCCTCATATATATCTCTTAATGTCGTATCATCCTGAAGAAACACTAACCCATAGCCTTCCTGTACAGCATAATCGCGTAATCGCCAGATCGCCGCTGCATGGAAAGCTTTCACCCCCACAGGGCTCCCTAACGATACAAGAAAAGGATCCCTTTTGATAAAGGCTAGCGCTGCTTTTGCTGATTCATCCTGAATAATTCCATCAGGCATAATCTTCACATCGCGCAACATATGTGTCGTCGTTGCGGCATCCACCAGACATCCATATTTCGCAGCATTTTGTAGATTCCACGGCAAGGGATGAAGACGCGTCCGCCGAACAGCCCGCCACAACGCAAACAGACAGCACAGAGCAGAAATGCCCATGAACCATCGGCCTATAGCGGTATGCGCATCATAAATCATCGCCCGCCACCAGACAGGACCAAGATGACGTTGTAACCCTACCCAGCCTACTCCGGCCAGGCCAACCGCCCACAACGAGATAGGCGCTAAGATAGACGGAGATAAAGGTTCAACACGCCAATGGGCTTGCCGATAATATCCCTTTTTGAAAGGCAAAAGCACCACAAGGACGGCTGCTACAAACAAGAAAACGGCCCAATGAGCTTGTCTTAACCCTAATACAACCAAGGTAGCACACAGCACATACACAGATAAACGCCATGCTAAGGCCACACGTTGAGACAGACCTCCAGCCAGCCCAAACAAGATGACACCACACAACCACAATAAAAAAGCTGACAGCTGCAATATAGTGGCATGAATGACCGAATGAAAAACTGGCAAGGGAGCAAGCAACGCATAAAGGATCGTCACTATCCCTAAAACAGCCTGAACACTTGTCGCGACAATGACTGAAAAATCAGCCTCTGACTCACGCACAACCTGATTAGGATGCAGGATTCCACCTTGTCCTGGCCGTTGAGAAAGAGAAGGCATTCCCCGCAATAATAGCTCATGTCCAGCAAACATCACGCCCGCTAATATCAGCGGGATGATGTAGTAGAATAAACGGAAAACTAGGATAGCCCCCATAATACGCGGGAGAGGAAGCCAAGGAGACAATGCTAACAACATAGCGCTGTCAAAAACCCCTAACCCTCCAGGAACACTTGCTACAAGACCAGCCGTGTAAGCCACGATATAAATGGCAAGAAACCCACCAAAATTTAATCCCGTCCCTGGGGGTAGTGGACCGATCACACACCACGCAATCAATGCTGTGACCGACATATCGGCCATACTGATTAAAATCTGCGCAATGCTAATGTCCCATCGTGGCAGATCAAGTCGCCAGCGATAGATCTTGATTTCCTTTTTCCATATCGAAAGTCCAACATAGGCGAGCAACGCCCCAAAGCATCCTATTCCAGCACAATGAGAAATCCATAAAGGCGCATGAGACAAAAATGGAATAGCCTGAGGTTGCCACAGCAAGACAAACCCCACCAACCCAATTGTCCCTAACAAATAGGTCAACGAACAAAAAGCAATGATGGAAGCAATTTTTCCGCTAGGCACACCCCAACTGCGATAAAGACGATACCTTACCGCTGTGCCTGATACAGCAGCACACCCAATGTTGTGCGACAACACATAAGAGCAAAAGGCAACGAACGCAGAGCGCCCCCAAGAAACGCCCGCATTAACGTGCCGGCACGCCAAGCCATCATAAAAAGAAAGAATGAAATAAGCGAGAAATGTCGCCCCAACTCCTTTCCACAAGGCCTGCACGGGGATCGCATGCAATCCTAGAACGATATCATGCACGGAGAGATGTCGTAATTCACGCCATATGACGACAACAGCCACCACAAGAAGCACCGCCCCAAAAAGGGCCGGTGCTCTCATCATCAAGCGCTGATAACGAGCTGAAACCTGCAAAAAACGTTCCTTTCTTGGCACATCAACCGGTATAAGCGTGATGCATGCATTACTGCGCTTAATATTTTACAACATCCATATTTGACGCTGTTTCTTAAACGTCAGAGCGCTTCAGCCCCTCTTCAATCAAGGCGACCGTTTCTTTCAAGCCAAAGAGAGAGGCAAAAATACCAAATCGTGGCCCTTCGCTTTGCCCTAACAAGACCTCATATAAGCATCCGAACCAAGAACGTAACTCGGATTTCTCAAAATATCGTTTCCCAACTTCAAAAACGATATTTTGCACATCATCCGGAGAGGCCCCTGCAGGAACAGCCTTAAGAGCTTCGGCCAAATCTTCAAGCCCCTTACGCTCCGTCTCATTCGGTGCGCGATATACTTTATTGGGGCGAACACGCTCATTGAAATAAGCCAATGCATGCTCGACCAAACGCGCCACATAAGGGTGACTCTCAGGAGAGAGTGAAGCATCATAACGCTGTAAAAACTTCCACAACGTGGCCACTTCTTTGGCATTCGCCACGCTCGCAAGATTTAACAATGCGGTAAAAGAAACGGGGCTTGTATCCTGAGGGCGAAACTGACCCGCATGAATAAACCATACAGGGTTAGCGAGAAACTCTTCCTTATTTTGTGTTGTTCCCTTTTGCACGAGGGCCAAATATTCATCCGTCGCCCGAGGAATCATGTCCGTATAAAGACGCTTTGCCCGTGTCGGCTGCTGAAACATATAATGCCCCAAGCTCTCCGCCGGCCCATAACGAAGCCACTCCTCAACAGAGAGACCATTCCCCTTAGATTTACTGATCTTCTGTCCTTGGGAATCTAAAAAGAGCTCATATGTCAGCCCAACAGGTGGCGTTTTCCCGAGAATACGGCAGATTTTCGATGATAATTTAACGCTATCAATCAAATCCTTACCGGACATTTCGTAATCAACACCTAAAGCATACCAACGCATGGCCCAATCGGCCTTCCACTGCATTTTGGCATGCCCACCATAGACAGATGTCTCGAACTGCCGCCCGTCCTCATCTTTCCAAACAACAGTGCCGACCTCAGGGTTTACCTGCTCAATCGGCACCTGCATGACACGCCCAGTCTCTGGATGAATGGGCAGAACGGGCGAATAGGTTGCACGTCGCTCCTTGCCCAATGTGGGAGCAATCACCGCAACAATTTTATCATGCTCTTCAAGAACACGCTTTAAAGCCGCGTCAAATACACCCCGCGTGTAATAATCCGTAGCGGACGCAAATTCGTATTGAAAACCAAAACTATCCAGAAATTGACGCAAGCGTGCATTATTATGCGCCGCAAAGCTCTCATATTCTCCAAATGGATCGGGAATACGTGACAATGGTAAGCCTAGATGCTTCTCCAGCATGTCCTGCTGAGGCACGTTACTGGGCACTTTCCGTAATGCATCCATATCATCAGAGAATGTCAGCAAACGTGTAGGACGCCCGGTCATGGCTTCAAAAGCTTGGCGCACCCAGCTCGTACGAGCGACCTCTCCAAACGTGCCAATATGGGGCAAACCTGATGGGCCATACCCTGTTTCCAGCAATACAGGCTTCGCCGGGTCTCTATCGGCGACACGTACGACAATTTTTCGAGCTTCCTCAAACGGCCACAATTTGGGGAATGACGAATCAGATGAGATAGAAGAGGTCTTTTTTTGCATAAGGATTGAGAAATTATGGAGCCTGAGCTTCTTGGTCAAGCAAGCACTTCAAACATCTAAGAAACCTCTCGGCAGAAACCTCGTTTCTCGATACACTATCACGTGATGTCAGACCCAATACGTTCTCCCTTCCAAGCGCCTGCTCTTATTGCATCTTACGGGCTTTCTTCCCTGCTCACTCCAGATGGAGAGCTCATGGAACTCGGAAAGGACGAGCTGCGTGCACAACTTCGCACGATGCCGCCTCCACTTCTTATTCACGGGCCCGCCACACTCCGTATTTTAAGTCTTCCCCCCGAACCCCCACCGGCCCCTTGGTTCGACTTGTTGGAGCTTTTTCTCTTCGTTCATCCTGCACGGAGCGCGACACCTACAGCACGCGGTATCGGTCTAGAACTCGGTCTATTAACACCTGAAGCCCTTAAAGAAACAATCTTAACGGCTGATATACTCTATCAAATTTGTGAAAAGCTCGTGCAAGATTTACAGGAAGCCGCTCAGACCCCTTCTATAAAAGCCCGTTTGCACGCTTTTCTTATCCCTTTGCGCCAAGCAGGATGGAGTTGGGCTCCTTTTCTCGAACAGTTCTTACATGAAACATCATCCACATTCGCAACGGCAGCCCCCAAAAGAAGCACCGCTTATGACATCCTAAAAGTTTGGAAACGTCTGCCTCAATGGGAAGAAAAAGCTCAGCGCCCTCACCCGGGAAGCCAACCTGTTGACCCTACTGCTGCCCGAAAACGCTTAGCCACAATGCTTGGTCATTCGGCTGAACCTCGACCAGGCCAGGCCGACTTCGCCTCTGCAGTTACCCATGCCTTCCGCCCACGTGATATCCCTAACGCTCCGAACATTATTTTGGCCGAAGCCGGAACAGGGACTGGAAAAACCATGGGGTATATTGCTCCAGCCAGTTTGTGGGCAGAAACCAATGATGGTGCTGTGTGGATCAGCACCTATACACGCCATTTACAACGCCAAATCGAGCAAGAACTCATTCGCCTCTACCCGGATGCTGAGCAACGGCGCCAGAAGGCTGTTATTCGCAAAGGGCGTGAAAATTATCTTTGTCTTTTAAATCTTGAAGATATTCTCAACACTGTCCAAAATCGTCCACCACAGCAAAAACATAGCCTCATACCCCTCACACTGCTCATAAGATGGGCTGAATGCACATCTGATGGTGATCTGATGGGCGGAGACCTTCCCGGCTGGTTTGGTGAATTATTTAGCCATGGACTCTTATCAGCCATTGCCGATAGACGCGGTGAATGCATTCACGCAGCCTGCCCTCATTACCAAACATGTTTTATTGAACATAGTATACGCCGTGCTCAGCATGCTGACTTAGTCATTGCTAATCATGCACTTGTCCTCTCTCAGGCTGCCTGGAATGCGCTGATTCCCCAAAAACGCGCTCCAGCCGATATCGCTGATGAAAATGGAATCCCGACACGTTACGTTTTTGATGAAGGCCATCACATTCCAGATGCTGCAGACAGCGCCTTCTCGCTCACTTTTTCTGGTTTAGAGGCCGCTGAACTCAGACGCTGGCTCTTAGGCGCTGAAGGAAGTCGCTCCCGTGCTCGTGGCTTAGCACGGCGCATGGATGATATTTTAGAACGTCTTCCCGAGCTGCAAGCCCCTTTTCAAACATTGATTTATGCTACTCAAAAAGGCCTCCCTCGACCAGGCTGGAGCCTACGTTTACAAGCGACCCGGGAGCAGCCCACTCAAGGGACAGAAACACCACCAGGAACCATTCCTGAGGATCTTGACCACCCGGCTGAAATATTTCTCTTCATGCTTGAGCGACAACTTCTGGCTCGACGCGAAGAAGAGCACCAACAACAGCGAGGCGACGTCTCACATACCCGTCAAGAATGCGATCTACATCCCACCATTCCCGACCTCACGGAAGCGACGGAACATCTTCTTAACGCTCTACAAGCCATCCTTCGTCCCCTTGATCAACTCATCAAACTCATCAGCGAGCAGCTCGAAGCTCCTGCTGAAGAAGGCGACATGCCCTTCCGACAACGGCTTGAGTCGACACTCCGTAGCCTCTATCGGCGCGCTTTCTCACGCCTCCAAGGATGGGTGGGCATTCTTCGGACGATCATCACACCTCCCAATCCACATGATCATCCTCTTTATATTGATTTCATTCGCCGAGAACGCCTTCCTGCCCTTCGCACTATGGAAGAAAGCTATGACATAGCTCTCAACCGACATTGGCTTGATCCAACCATCCCCTTTGCCAGCACATTGCAGAGCACAACACACGGGCTCCTCATGACATCGGCCACGTTACGCGACCGTGATGGTGACGATACCGAAGAAGAAAGTTGGGAAAAAGCAGAGCAGCGCCTCGGCACAACACATTTCCTCCAGCCTCCCCTTCGAGCGGCTCTCATGAGTCCTTTTAATTACGCACAACAAACACGCGCTTATATTATTACGGACGTGCCAAAAGACATGGCCTCCCTGGCACACGCGTTTCAACGTTTATTTGAAACCTCACGGGGCGGAGCTCTTGGGCTTTTTACAGCCATCCAACGTTTAAAAGAAGTTCACCGCCGCATCCATGAGGCCCTCGCCCTACAGGGGCTCCCCCTCTACGCGCAGCATGTTGACGCGATGGACAACGCCACCCTCATCGACGTTTTCCGCACCGAACCCCATAGCTGCCTACTGGGGACGGATGCCATGCGCGACGGCGTAGATGTACCAGGAGAAGCATTACAAATGGTCGTTTTTGAACGCACACCATGGCCACGGCCCGACATTCTCCACCGCGAACGTCGGCGCCTTCTCTCTGGCGGCAGACCCGGGGCTTATGATGATCAAATCACGCGCATGCGCCTACAGCAAGCCTTCGGCCGCCTTATTCGTCGCTCTGATGATTATGGGGTTTTTGTTACGCTCGACCGGCGGATGCCATCACGCCTACTCTCTGCTTTTCCTAAGGGGGTCCCTATCAAACGTCTACCGTTCGACGACGCGCTATCAGAAATAGAAGTTTTCTTACAAGAAAGGAGAGAGGCGAGGTGATATCCTCTTTAACGGCAATTACTGGATAACGATACTCTAAAAATCTCTTTCTGCAGAGACGTCACGCCCTCCTCAAAGGACACAACGCACCACCCGCCACACTCTCGCCTATGAATATTACAGACAGTCGGAAGTGCCCAAAGAACACCCCCGACCCCTCTTTCAACTAAACGTTAATCACAAAAGACGGAACGGGACTTCATCAAAGGCCCTAGATAATAGATCGGTACCCCCGCTTAGCATAAGCGACGTCATCCCATAACGCGTGCCTTTGCCTGGCAAAAGAAGAACCTACATGAGGGGAGGAAGGCGCATCCAGGATCTTCGTAGACAACGACCCAATGGCACCACCCAAAGTAGAAAAGGAAGAGATAAAAGCTGATGTCAGTTTACTTTTTGTAGACATAACGCTACACTCCCAACAACTTTGGAATACTGTTAAACAGTCATTCCTCTATTTACAGAGACCGTTCTTGCTCCCTGTAATTATTACGGTAAGCGTTGTTCTTTCTTAAAATCAATATATTTTTTCGATTCTTTTATAATTTTTTCAAAATTCGAAAAATATCATTATTTTACAACAAGTTACCCATCGTGTTTTTGACTTTACTCTTCAAAAACAAAAGGAGGTAACACCTAAGTGCCCCTCCCTTTGCTATTCTAAGCTTTGTCACAACGTCAAAACGTGTCCCGCTGATCTTGCAGACTTAAAAATCAACATTAGCCTGCATAAAGAAGGAACGCCCTGCAACATAACCTCCATACAGACTCCCTGCGGTATTTTGGCCGCCATCTGCCACGAAAGGAGGTCTTTTATTCGTAATATTATTAATACCTCCTTCGAAATTCCATTTCCCCATACGGTAATTAAGTGTCAGATCATGCTCGAACATATCTGGCGTCTTGTGACGAGGACCATCAGCAGCCGTTAAGTCCCGCGTTCCATTATTCCATGTCATTCCACTCATATATTGCATCATATAGGTAATGCTAAAGTTATTATGCCGCCACGTCACTGTTGCGTAATCACGCAGCTTAGGGAGCCCTCCAGCCGAATTCTGCCCTATTCCGTTATAAAGCAGTCGGCCAGAATAATTATAAAAGGGCCCTCCTGGTACATTCTGTTGCTTATAGGTTACGAGCTGTTGAATCGTATTGCTCAAACTGACCACATCATATGGCGTCAAGATAAGCGAATAATTCAAATCAAAATCAATACCGCTTGTCTTTAACTCACCAAGATTCTCATAATTGGCCGTTACCTGTTTGATCTGCCCGCTTCCATACCGCTGAACGCTACCGCAAAGATTTTTAGACGTATAACATTGATCCAAAACATATTGTGTCTGAAGAGGCGAAATCGTGTGACTAACATTCGTATGCCAATATTCGGCAGAAACCATCAATCTCGGAACCCAACGTGGAGTAAATACCGTTCCAAACGTGTACGTCCGTGAGGTCTCTGCCTGAAGATGGCTGTTCCCGCCCTGCATAGTAGGGATCTGCCCACCTCCCTGTGCTACAAACTTATGTTTGTTATACTTTTTGATGGAGTTACCACAATTTGTTGCAACAACCGCTTGTTGTGCTCCGTATGTAGAGATTTGATTCATATCACACGGATCTTGTGCTTCCGCATAGGTTATCTGCTCTCCTTGAAAGAGCTCATAAACCTGCGGCTGTCGATACGATGTCCCAATTGTTCCTCTGAAACGCACATCCCGCGTTGGCATCCAGTTAATGGATGCTTTCCAGTTTTTCGTCACCCCTAAGTTATTATAACCAGAGACACGCCCCTGACCATCAATCGTCAGATCCTTCGCCAAAAAGGCATTATGTAACAGGTTAATGTTACTTTCCGCATAACCTTCCGTTACGTGGAAACCACCTCCTGTATAGGTCGTGGCGTTCGACATCGCTTGTCCTGACGAAACCAACGGATCAGGTGTTTGAGAAAGCTGTTCCCCACGGTGCTCCATGCCAAGCGCAATCCCAAGACGCCCTCCATGTTCCCATGGCATCCGCGCCACTTGATTATTATGTATTCTCAAATTCCAGTCGCGCAGTTGATAATAACTATGTTGATTGGTTGTCGCATTCGCATAAGCCGCTGCTTTCGCAGAAAGCGGCTTAAAAGGACTTACACATCCAGACGAAGGGCATAAAGACGGATCATATTTAAGGCCGCTACTAGCATTCCCAGGTGTGATTTGCTGTAAACCATATTCATTTAAGAGAGACGCATAATTACCAACATTTTCATCATGCTCTAAAACTTGATTCCACCCATAAGTAAAGGATGCATCATACATCCAGTTTGCAATGATTTCGCCCTTTAACCCCGCTTTCGCCGTATAGGTATCTGACGCATTTTCAAGACGCCTAGGGCCAAATTCTGTAAATCGCCGCGTCGCCATGGTTGCATCCTGCTTAAAAGGATTCCTAGGATCATCAGCAGGAACCGTCAGATTTGATGGCAATGTCGACGGGGTAACACTCCCTTGGAAGCCTTGCGGTGCTAATTGAGACAGTGAATCACGGTGGCTGTAAAGAACATTAGAATATAGGGTGAAGTGCTTGTTAAAATCATAATGCGCATCACCATAAAGTGTCCCGGTATTGACACTATTGGTCAGCCATTGATCCTGACCAAAATCATATCGCGGTGGTCCTGGCTGCCCATATGGCAACGTAGTTCCATTAACATCCTGCCACAAAGGCTGAGGACTCAAACTGGATCCAAAGGTTGTCCCATCCGTTCCAATTTGCACAGGATGCGCCCAACCTCTATTTTTCTGCCTTATTCCTTCTGTCGTATTGTAGGACCCGGATATTGTAATGTTCCCGCGGCCTTCATCAAAATTCCAACCTTTATACGCTGACAAAATCCCATTCTTGCCATCGCCACGGCCTGTAATCCCACCACGTATAAGGATACCACCCTTGGTCGTATCATGGCGGAGTTTAATATTAATCACACCAGAAACAGCATCTGCCCCATAGAGTTCTGAACTCCCATCCTTAAGAATTTCAACACTATCAACCAGCTGGATGGGAATTGTATTCAAATCCACACAACTGGATTGTGCGTTGAGTGCTGTGCGCTTTCCGTCAATCAACACCAAAACACGTTGAGACCCAAGGTTACGGAGATCGATACATGCAGCTCCACCACCACCATTAGTAGATGTATTATTCTGACCGTTTGAACCCACTGACGGCATACGCTGCAACGCATCGTTCAAACTCGTCACACCTGACTGCATAATTTGCTTGCTCGAAACGATTTGCACGGGATTAGCGTTCGAGTTCTTTGATGTACTCAGCATCGAACCCGTGACCATCACTTCTTCAACGCGATGACTTCTCACCCCGTGCAACACTCGGGCATGCGTTGCACTTACTGCATGGGTTCGCCCTCGAGGATGCGCTTTTACAGATGGCTGTTTCGCAGAATATTTTACCGCTTTGCTATATTGCCCCCCATTCGCCGTAGCTACCCCAGGAAGAAGCCCCATAGATAGAGCAGACACACAGAGCATCAAATGGCGAGTGGGGATCGTCATAAGCTAAATATTCCTGGTTCGTTACATTTATTTAACCTAATCTACATAAATTATAAAAAACACAACCCCCGAAACGTTCGGACATCGAAGCGATTAGGGTTTCCATAAAATTGTGTGATGTTTATGACACATATATGACGAGGTTATGTCGTGTAAAAAGTATCGCCTTCCTGCGAAGGCGATACTTTTTACATCACTGAATATAGAATCAGACTTTTCTCTTCTTAGAAAAAGCTAAAAGTCTGCCTATTAAAGCAAATCATACTGCCCATTTTTCAAATATCCCCCCATCTCAAAAATCAACATTAGCCTGCATGAAGAAGGAACGTCCGGCAAAATAACCTCCATACATATTCCCAACGGTATTTTGGGTACCATCCGCCACGAAAGGAGGTCTTTTATTGGTGATATTATTAATACCCCCTTCAAAATTCCATTTCCCCATACGGTAATTCAAGGTTACATCATGCTCAAACATATCAGGCGTCTTGTAACGCGGACCATCGGCCAACGTTAAATCTCTTGTCGAGTTATTCCACGTCATTCCACTCATATATTGCATCATATAGGTAATGCTAAAGTTATTATGCCGCCAAGTTACCGTCGCATAATCACGCAGTTTAGGTTGTCCCACAGACGGTGACGCATTATACAATAGTCTACCTGAGTAATTATACCATGGTCCACCAGGTGAATTTTGTTGCTTATACGTCACAAGCTGTTGAATAGTGTTACTTAAACTGACAACATCATATGGCGTTAAAATAAGCGAATAATTCAAATCAAAATCAATACCACTCGTTCTCAAACCACCAAGATTAGCAGTATTAGCTGTTACTTGTTTAATTTGATGTCCATTATTATTATAGCGCTGAACGCTACCACAGAGGTTGCCGGATGTATAGCATTGATCAAGAACATATTGTGTGCCAAGAACCCCAATCGTTTGATTAACATTTGTATGCCAATATTCAGCAGAAACCATTAATCTTGGAACCCAACGTGGTGTAAATACAGCTCCAAAAGTATAGGTGCGCGAAGTTTCCGCATGAAGGTGACTATTCCCTCCCGACATCGTCGGTACCTGCCCACTACCCTGCGCCACAAATTTCTTTGTATTAATTCCCTGCTGACCGCACCTTGCTGCAACAGCCGCCTGTTGCGCTCCATATGTAGAGATTTGATTCATATCACACGGGTCTTGCGCCTCTATATAGCTTATCTGTTCTCCTTGATAGAGCTCATAAACTTGTGGCTGTCGATAAGACGTCCCAATCGTTCCTCTGAAGCGCACATCCCGCGTTGGCATCCAGTTAATAGACGCTTTCCAATTCTTTGTAATGCCCATGTTATTATAGCCAGAAACACGCCCCTGCCCGTCGATCGTCAGATCCTTCGCCAAAAAGGCATTATGCAACAGGTTAATGTTACTTTCCGCATAACCTTCCGTTACGTGAAAACCACCCCCGGTATACGTTGTAGCATTGCCCATAGATTGACCCGATGAAACCAATGGATCTGGCGTTTGAGAGAGCTGCTCACCCCGATGCTCCATGCCCAACGCAATGCCAAGACGCCCCCCATTCTCCCATGGCATGCGCGTCACTTGATTGTTATGTATTCTCAAATTCCAATCACGCAGTTGATAATAACTATGCTGATTGGTTGTCGCATTCGCATAAGCCGCAGCCTTACCCGAAAGAGGCTTAAAAGGGCTCACACACCCTGATGAAGGACATAAAGACGGATCATAAGCGAGGGCACTATTAGAGTTTCCTGGGTTAATCTGACGCAGTCCATATTCATTTAAAAGAGCGGCATAATTGCCCATATTCTCATCATGCTCTAAGACTTGGTTCCATCCATAGGTGAAGGATGCATCATACATCCAGTTTGCAATGATCTCACCTTTCAACCCAACTTTCGCGGTGTAGGTATCTGACGCATTTTCAAAACGCCTAGGGCCAAATTCTGTAAATCGCCGCGTCGCCATGGTTGCATCCTGCCTAAAAGGATTCCCAGGATAATTAGCAGGCACCGTCAAATTCGACGGCAATGTCGACGGCGTAACACTTCCAAAAAATCCTTGCGGAGCCATTTGTGACAAGGAATTACGATGGCTGTAAAGAACATTGGAATATAAAGTAAAATGCTTGTTAAAATCGTAATGTGCATCGCCATACAGTGTCCCCGTATTGACACTATTCGTCAGCCAAGAATCTTGAGTAAAATCATAACGCGACCGTGGGGGCTGCCCCGGTATTGGGTTCCCGTTATCACCCAGCCATAAAGGCTGAGGACTAGTACCAGACCCAAAGGTCGTCCCATCTGTCCCAATCTCTACAGGATGTGCCCATCCCCTATTTTTCTGCCGGATTCCTTCTGTCGTATTGTAGGATCCAGACACAGTAATATTGCCGCGCCCCTCATCAAAGTTCCAACCTTTATACGCTGATAATATTCCATTCTTGCCATCACCGTGGCCTGTAATCCCGCCACGGATAAGAATACCACCTTTTGTCGTATCATGACGGAGTTTAATATTGATCACACCAGAAACAGCATCTGCCCCATAGAGTTCTGAGCCTCCATCTTTAAGAATTTCAACACTATCAACCAGCTGCATGGGAATCGTATTCAGATCCACACAGCTCGCCTGTGCATTGAGTGCTGTACGTTTCCCATCAATCAATACCAAAACACGGTTAGAACCGAGGTTACGGAGATCGATACACGCAGCTCCTCCTCCTCCGTTTGTCGTCGTGTTATTTTGACCGTTTGAACCCACTGACGGCATACGCTGCAACGCGTCGTTCAAACTCGTCACACCTGTCTGCATAATTTGTTTGCTAGAAATTATTTGAACAGGATTGGCATTCGAGTTCTTTGATGTACTCAACATTGAGCCTGTGACTATCACTTCTTCAATACGATGGCTACTGACCCCATGCAGAGCCCGCGCACGCATTGCGCGTGCTGCATGCGTTGGCCCCTTAAGATCTCCTTTTATGGATGAGTGGTGCGTAGAATAACGTGCGTCTTTTCCATGCTGCCCAACATCTGCAACGGCTACCCCAGGAAGAAGCCCCATGGACAAAGCAGATACACAGAGCATCAAATGGCGAGTGGGGATCGTCATAAGCCAAAAATTCCTGGTTCGTTACATTTCTTTAATTTAATCCATTATCGTAATAAAAACACAACAACGAAATGTTCCGATACCGAATCAATAAGAATTTTCACGAATTCTGTGATTTTTATGACACATTTGTAACGGAGCTATTTTCACACAAAAAAGCCCCGCTTCCTTTCGAAAGCGAGGCTCTTCTCACAGTACTGAATGTAGGGCCAAACTTCTCCCCTCCCTTTCAAGAAGGAGAGAAAGCGTGAAGCTGTGCGGCTTAGAAGCCGCCCATGCCTCCCATACCGCCCATTCCACCCATGCCGCCCATTCCAGCAGCATCGTCAGAGGATTTCTTCTCTGGACGTTCAGCAACCATAGCTTCTGTCGTAATCAATAGACCAGCAACGGACGCTGCATCTTGCAATGCTGTACGAACAACCTTTGTCGGGTCGATAATACCAGCCACAACGAGGTCTTTATACTCACCAGTCTGTGCGTCAAAGCCCTTGTTATATTCTTTTTCTTCAAGAACCTTACCAGCAATCACTGCACCATCCTCACCCGCATTATGAGCGATCTGACGCAATGGAGCCTGAAGAGCCTTACGGATGATTTCCGCACCAACGCGCTGATCATCATTTACGTGAGAGTGATGATCGGCAAGGATCAAACTCGCACGCGCAAGTGCTGTACCACCGCCTGGAACAATCCCTTCTTCAACAGCAGCACGTGTTGCATGAAGAGCATCGTCCACACGGTCTTTACGCTCTTTCACCTCTACCTCGGTGCTACCACCGACGCGGATGACGGCCACACCACCAGCAAGTTTTGCCAAGCGCTCTTGAAGCTTCTCACGATCATAATCAGAAGAAGTCTCTTCGATCTGAGCACGGATCTGGCCACAACGTGCCTTAATCCCGTCAGCCTGACCAGCACCTTCAACGATTGTGGTGTTTTCTTTATCGATGTGAACCTTCTTAGCCGTTCCCAACATATCCAAGGTAACGGAATCCAGCTTGATACCGATATCTTCGGAAACAACCTGACCACCTGTGAGAACAGCAATATCCTCAAGCATCGCCTTACGACGATCACCAAAGCCAGGAGCCTTCACAGCAGCGATCTTCAAACCACCACGCAGCTTGTTCACAACCAAAGTTGCCAACGCCTCACCGTCAACTTCTTCAGCAATGATCAACAGCGGACGACCAGACTGCACAACGCTTTCCAGAAGTGGCAGCATTGGCTGAAGAGAAGAGATCTTCTTTTCATGGATCAAGATATAAGGGTTATCCAGATCCGCCGTCATTTTCTCAGTATTAGTGACGAAATATGGGGAGATATAACCACGATCAAACTGCATGCCTTCAACAACATCCAGCTCCGTATGAAGGCCTTTCGCCTCTTCCACGGTGATCACACCCTCAGAACCCACTTTCTCCATAGCGCGAGCAATCATCTCGCCGATCTCAGCCTCACCATTCGCGGAGATCGTTCCAACCTGAGCAACCTCAGCTGGGGAAGAAATCTTGCTGGTGCGAGCTTTAAGTTCCTTAACGACACGGCTCACAGCCTTGTCGATCCCACGCTTCAGATCCATTGGGTTCATGCCAGCAGCAACGGCTTTTGCACCTTCCCGGATGATAGCCTGAGCCAGCACGGTTGCTGTCGTGGTCCCATCCCCAGCGATATCGTTGGTCTTAGAAGCCACTTCGCGCACCATCTGTGCGCCCATATTCTCGAACTTGTCAGCTAGCTCGATCTCTTTAGCAACAGACACACCGTCTTTTGTAATACGCGGGGCGCCGAAGCTCTTATCAAGAACGACGTTGCGACCTTTTGGGCCCAGCGTCACCTTCACAGCATTCGCAAGAATATCAACGCCGCGTAGCATACGATCGCGGGCATCAGCACCAAACTTTACGTCTTTGGCAGCCATAACACTTAACTCCTTAGAGGTTCATTTTAAAAAGAGGAATCGGGCGAGTGGCGTTAGCCAACAATCCCCATAATGTCGCTCTCTTTCATGATCAGCAGGTCTTCACCACCGATCTTCACCTCAGTGCCTGACCATTTGCCGAAAAGAACACGGTCGCCAGCTTTAACATCCAGAGCCACAACCTGACCTTGCTCGTTACGAGCGCCCGGACCAACGGCGACAACTTCGCCTTCCATCGGCTTTTCTTTCGCTGTCTCTGGGATGATGATGCCACCAGCAGTCTTTTGTTCGCCTTCTAAACGGCGGACCACTACACGGTCATGAAGGGGACGAAACTTCGTCATGGATCGCTCCATTCTAGGCCAGCCCTTGTTCAAAGCAGCATGGCCGGGTTATGCGCTCAATACAGCAGCGCTTTGATCAATCCTCCCCTCCCAAGAGGAGAGGTAGATCAGAGATAGTGCGCCCCCCACAGAGCGTCAAGAAGCCCCCAAGCAGGAATGATAAATTTTTCTCACTTCTGCCATCACAGAATAACGATATGTTTTTTTTGCTTATCTCACCTGTGAGATGAGATCCCTTCCCCATAGACTCTGCCTCTTCTCGCTACCACAGAAACATGATCTCATTACCGACGATAATAATCGTTGGGAGATGGATTATGGATCTCAAACTCAGTGGGCATTCCGCCGTTGTAATGGGCGGGAGTTCAGGTCTAGGCGCTGGTATTGCACGGAGCATGGCTGCCGAAGGTGTTCACGTCTATCTCATTTCTCGCAATACTGAAAAGCTCCAGCACACAGCCGCTCAGATTCAAGCCGAGGGTGGTAAAGCAACATGGATCGCCGCTGATTTGTCATCACTGGCGGGTGTGCAAACCGCCATTACTACCCTTCAGGAACACTGTAACGTTATCGACATTATTATCGGAAATGGTGGAGGCCCTCCTCCTGGGCCTGCCACATCATTTGATGCTGCTTTGTGGAAGCAACAAACTGAGGCTATGCTTCTGCCTGTTATGAGCATGACCGATGCGTTCCTTCCCGCCATGCGTAAGCAAAAATTTGGTCGTATCATCATGGTCTCATCGACAAGCGTCGCTGAGCCTATTCCAGGCCTCGTCTTATCCAATGCATTACGCTCAGCCCTCGCCAACTGGGGCAAAACTTTATCTCGAGAGGTGGGACGTGATGGCGTGACCGTGAATACACTGATGCCAGGACGTTTTGACACGGACCGCGTCGCGCAACTCAACCAAACGCGTGCGCAAAAACAGGGTATTTCCGTCGCTGAGTTACGCCAACAAAAAGAGAATGAAATTCCAGTTGGACGCTACGGATCACCAGAGGAATTTGGTCATATGGCCACATTCCTCGCAAGCCCCCTAGCCGCTTATGTAACAGGAGCTCTCATTCCCATTGATGGCGGTCTTCTTCGCAGTTTGTGATCTCTCTATCGCAGGGTAACTTTCCTTCATTCCAAGGAAAGCCCCTGCTACGAGACATTGATCCTACTTCCTTAAAAAGGGGATCAAACGGACATCCATTATACCTTGAGTAAAACACGCCCAGCGACAGCATCTAGCCGCCCTAAGACAGCAGAGTCCCAAGCATAAGGTGGGGTAATAATAGCATTATCAAGCGCCCGTTCCGCTCCTGTTGGGCACAAGCTACGAGGCTTACCAAGTTCAGGAATCGCCGCTTTCACCAGGTCACGTGCACGGCTAGCATTTGTTTTCATTGTTCGAACCACAGCCTCGACCGTGACACTCTCATGATCTTCGTGCCAGCAATCATAATCCGTCACCATAGCCACTGTCGCGTAGTTCATCTCAGCTTCACGAGCAAGACGCGCCTCTGGCATGTTGGTCATTCCAATGACGGAACACCCCCAGGACTTGTAGAGTTGGCTTTCAGCCCGTGTCGAAAACTGAGGACCTTCAATCACCACATAGGTCCCACCATGCGTCACCGGAATCCCAATTTTCTCTGCGGCCGCACCCAGCTTATCAACCATATGACGAGAAACAGGTTCCGCCATGCTCACATGAGCAACACAACCTTCTTCAAAAAAGGTACGCGCTCTACCCTGCGTTAAATCAATAAATTGATCGACCAAAACGAAGCGCCCTGGTTCCAACTCCTCCTTCAAAGAACCAACAGCCGACAATGAAATGATATCAGTCACCCCCGCACGCTTTAATGCATCAATATTCGCACGAAAATTCAGATGTGACGGTGGGATAGGATGCCCGCGCCCGTGCCTTGGGAGGAAAACACACTTTACACCATCTAACGTTCCAAAAAGGAGTTCATCAGAAGGCGTCCCCCACGGGCTTTCACAACGACGCCATTCTTTGTTCTCTAAGCCATCAATATCATATAAGCCCGACCCCCCGATCACACCGATCACAGGCTTCACGTGCGTTCCCTCAACCATATGCCGCTCTCCTCTTAACTCTTCACTTAAATCTATCGCGTTGCATTCCTAACCAGCATGTTCACTCAGGAACATAGATACACGAAAATCTCAAGAGATAGCCTACACCATCCCCAGTCACATTATCGTTCCAGCTAGCCTTATTAACGCAACTTTCCAAAAAGTCTCTAGACCACATTACCTAGAACGATAAGGTGTGTGCTAGCGTCTTCTCGATCCTGCGTATCGTATCTGAAAAATGAAAGACAACACAGTGAACACATCCCCTCATTTTGGCGACTTAATCCGGCCCGATGTCCCTCATGACGCCCTAAAAAAAGAAGCCAGAGCCTGGTTTGAGTCCTTACGCGACCGTATTTGCCATTCTTATGAACAATTAGAAGATGACGCTGTTTCTCAGAACTCTCAAGTTCTTGGAGAACGCCACAAAGCTGGACGTTTTGAGCGCCACGCTTGGGAGCGGCCTGAAGGTGGTGGCGGTGTCATGTCTGTTATGCATGGTCGTGTTTTTGAAAAAGTTGGTGTTAATGTTTCCACTGTTTGGGGAGAGTTTTCGCCTGAATTCCGCAAAAACATTCCAGGAGCAGAGGAAGACCCGCGTTTCTTCGCAACTGGGATTTCACTCGTCGCTCACCCATGTAATCCCCATGTCAGCGCTGCTCATTTTAACACACGGATGATCATCACAACAAAGGGATGGTTTGGTGGCGGTGGGGACATCACCCCTATGTTTCCCAAGAGCAAAAACGCCATTGAAGACGCATCCCAATTTCATAAAGCCTTCCAAGACGCCTGCGATAAGCATGACCCCAGCTATTATCCACGCTTCAAAAAATGGTGTGATGAATATTTCTTCCTAAAACACCGTAATGAGCCACGTGGACTGGGAGGAATCTTCTACGATTGGTTACGCACTGAGAATCTTCAAAATGACTTTGCTTTCACTAAAGATGTCGGCGAAGCCTTCTATGCAGCGTATCCTCGTGCCGTTCGAAACCGCATGTTCAATCACTGGACAGACGAAGACCGCGAAGCACAACTGAAACGTCGTGGGCGCTACGTTGAATTTAATCTACTCTATGATCGTGGAACAATTTTCGGTCTAAAAACAGGCGGTAATACAGAGGCTATTCTGATGAGCATGCCTCCTGAAGTAAAATGGCCATAACACATTGATTAAGTGAGGGCTGTTGTGCCCTCTTTCATGTGGCACAACAGCTCTTACACCACACCATCAACTAAGACATGCGGCAAACCACGCGGGCAGACCTCCAAACGTGTCTGAACGCCGTAAACATCGGCCAACATTTCCGGAGTGGTAACCTCCATCACGACACCTTGGCCAAGCAAGCGGCCATCACGCATATAAACGACGTCATCCGCACGCTGTAAGGCAATATTAAGGTCATGGACGACAAGCAATGTCACGATACCGCGCGCTTGCGTTTCTCGCCTCACAACCTCCATAACCGCGAATTGGTAGCGCAGGTCAAGCGCGCTCAGCGGCTCATCCAACAAGAGCATCTCAGGACGTCTGACCAAGGCTTGAGCAAGCCCTACAAGTTGACGCTGCCCCCCAGACAACTCATCCAGATAGCGCAATGCAAGATTATCTATGCCAATTTTTTCTAAAATCTCGATGCTGTCTCTCAACGCCTGCTCTGCAGCAACATTCTCCCCAGCCCGACGTGCCACCATCACTGCTTCTAATACCTGTAGATGCACCATAGGCGGTAATGTTTGAGGTAAATAAGCGGCGACACGCGCCCGCATCCCGATAGGTAAAGATGATAAGTCACGCCCATCGAAACCCACATACCCCGTTGAAGGGGTCAGTCCTGCAATAGCGCGTAAAAAGCTTGATTTTCCCGACCCATTAGGCCCGAGCAAAGCCGTCACTTTCCCAGGTTGCATCGTCGACAGGGTCATACCGTGCAGTATTTCTCGTTTTCCATACCGCACTGTGAGGTCACGCACAGACAACCCTTTTGTCATTTCCGTTCTCGTTCCCTCTTCCATTATCCCCCCCTCTTCAGAACCACACCCAAAAAGAAAGGAATGCCCACCAACGCCGTTACGATACCAACCGGGATCACAACACCGGAAAGAAGGTTTTTAGCCGCAATAGAGGAAAGCGACATAATCAAACATCCACACAAGGCAGAACCAGGGAGATAAAAGCGATGATCTTCTCCCAGAAGACGTCGCGCAATGTGCGGCGCCACAAGACCGACAAACCCGATTGTTCCAACAAAAGAGACCGCCAACGCGGATAGAATACTCACCCGCAGCAATGACATAAGACGCAGCCTATGGACATCGACACCATAGCTAGCGGCACGGTCTTCCCCTAACCGTAGGGCCGTCATGGCAGGAGCTGCTCTCCAGCAAAATGGAATGATAACCAAGCACCCCACGGCCAAAACGCTTATCTTCCCCCAATCTGCACGTGTCAGGCTGCCCATCGTCCAAAAGACGAGTTCCTGCAAGGCATCCTCGTCCGCAATGAATTGCATAAGAGAGACAAATGCATGAAATGTAAAAACTAACGCAATCCCGAACAACACCACCATTGCCGTCGAACGCGCACGCACACGCGCCACAAGATCTAGCAGAAAAGCAGAGCCAACGGCGAAAATAAAAGCCTCTATAGGCACCATCCATGCTTCTGGAACCAAAGGCAGTTTCCATTGTAAGACAATAGCCAAAGATGCGCCGAAAGCCGCTGCTGCAGAAACTCCTAACGTAAATGGGCTCGCCAAAGGGTTATCCAAAATCGTTTGCATCTCCCCACCTGAGAGACCCAATGCCAACCCCACCAGCACAGCCATGATCGCATAAGGGAGGCGAATATGCCACACAATCACAGCGTTAGTCCCAGAGGATGGATGCAATAATGCCTGGAAAAGCTGTGACGGTGTTAATCCCGCTGGACCTAAGGAAAAGTCCAGCAATAACGAAACAACAATGAGCAACGCCAAAACCACTAATACGATCACACGATGGCGCGTTAACTTTGCATAAGATTGACGCATCCCAGTAAATTGGGCTGCCAATTCTGGTGTTATCGTCGTGTCATCATGTGAAGGAGGTAGCGACGGTGACTCAGGGGGCATTAGCTTTGATCCAATAAATTCCAGTAACGGGAAGAACGGTAAAACGATTCTGGATCTCCCGCCGGTCCGCATCAGGATCGAGGCTCGCAAAACGATCGGGATAGAACCATTTTGCCATAACTTCGACGGCTAAAATATTGAAGGGACTATCGTAGAATGTATGCCATATGCCATAGGCGCGCCCTTCTCGAACAGCCCTAAGCCCCGCTAATTCCGGTGCCTTTAATAGATCACACAAGGAAGTCTGAGCGACATCCGCCGTCACTTGCGCTCCCATCTTAAGCCCTGGGCCTGTATTACCGGGACCACGTGTTCCATCAAGCAGCAAAACATCTGGATCCAGAGCGATCACTTTTTCTGCTGAGACTTCGCCTAAATAACCAGGCAACAAATCTGATGCGACATTATGGCCTCCCGCAGCTTCGATAAAAGCGCCCATATTGCCGCGCCCAGCCGTATGGCAACAGCTCTGGCGTGCCCCTGCTAACATATCAATAAAAACACGTGGCCGCTTCGCCTGCGGAATTTGATCGACCACATTTTTGATTTGATCTAACCGCTTTTGATAAAACTCTATATAAGCTTGGGCCTCAGCTTCGCGATCAAGGGCCTGCCCTAAAATACGCATGCTCGGAAGCGTCGTTTTAATGGGGTCTTTACGGAAATCGACAAAAATCACAGGAATATGCGCCGCTCTTAAGCGTTCTGTCACATCGCCAGATTGTCCTGGCCCATGCCCTGTCGTGCTGAAAATTGCGAGGTCGGGATGGAGGTCCAGAACTTTCTCTGGACTAATTGTATCCGCTGTCGTGCGGCCTATCACTGCCACGCGATCAGCCTGCGGAAAAACCTTCCGCATCTGATCATAATTCTGAGCATCTGCTTCTCGGAACTCGCCTTGCCATCCCACAACACGGTCAAAAAGATGCTTCCCTTCCAGAGGTTCCAGCGCGTAAATCAAGCGCCCCTCCCCTAACACGATACGTTGAGGATGATCGGGGACAGAAACCACCTGGCCCGTAATATCCGTCACATTCTTTGCCTGTGCCGAGACAGAGAGAAAAGCCCAGCTCCCCCCAACGCAAAAAGCAGCCACACTTACAGCACGTAGAACAGACCGAAGAGACATTATTTATTCTCCCGACACCTTCAAATGAGATGTCATTCTCCAGAATGGGGGGATACCGGCCGCCCCAAATTATATACTCGCCTTTAACAGCCCAACCATACGATGTTAATAATCATTTGCGAATAGATCTTATAAACATGCTCTCTTTTTCATCCAAACGCCTCACTAACGCACCTTTTTCAACAAAATACGTACGGCACCCTGGTTCGCATGATGCGTATGCACGACGGCCAAAATCATAGGCCGAATATCCCCTCTTTGTAACCAAGCAGGCAGTTCACGCCGTATTGTCCCGCCACGGTTCCCACTCCCCAACCCTGTTACAATTTCTACACAACGCCAGTGAAAGCTTCTCGCACGATGCATAAAATGCACCAATTCATCAAAAGCATCCTGCACGTAATATCCATGTAAATCGAGACGCGCATCAACGCGTATGTCCCCGCGTGATAAACGGCGCCACTGCGTATTGTCTAAACCGGGGGTACGTCCGCCTATAACAAGATGATGCTTTTTGGGCACAGAAACAGGATCGACAACTCGATCTTTGAGCGTCTTAACCGGCTCCGCACGTGCATTGCTTTTTTTCGGTGGTTCATGACGTACTGACGGAGATTTAGACGGTGAAACAGGGCGGACAAGCGGCTTACGCAATGGCGTGACATCATGCATGACCATGCGCCACAGCGTCGCTTCATCATCTCCTAAGCTCCGTCTCGCCACAATACATGAATCCTTGGCCTGTAAATCTCTAACACTCACATCAGGATAACCATCATGGCATCACACGCTTACCAAAACGGATAGAGCCATCTTATACCAACTCGGACGTTACCCAGCCCGCTCAGCAATCACAGCCCTTAAACGCTCTCGCGCAACGCGAACATACGTTGTATCCGCCTCAATACCGATCCCTCGTATGCCACTTTTTTCCGCCGCAACCAAACTCGTCCCTGTTCCCATAAAGGGATCTAATAAGACGCTCTCAGCGTGCACTCCGTGTAACGCCAAACAACGCTCTGGTAAAGCAACAGGAAACGTTCCAGGATGACTAAATTTTCCGGCGCGGCTCCGCACCGTTTCATAGGGGATAAACCATGTATCCCCACGACACCGGCGATCTGCCCGATGCTGCCGACGGGCAATATTCGTTTTGTCCGTAAAAGGCACCCCAGCCCGTAAACGATCGAGCATAACATCCCCATTTTTCGTCAAATGGAACACATGCTCATGATTGCGATTAATATAGCGTGATGAGTTTACCGGCTTGAAATGCCCAAAAGTCACGTCTCCCACGGCAATAGATTTTACCCAGGAAATATGATTTTGCAGCGTAAAAATCTGCCTTAACCGTACCATCAACTCGAAGGGCAACCAAGGTTGAGCAGACGATCCCGCAATATTAAGAAAAAATGAAGCATCATCACGCATGACGCGTGCTATCTCACGGCAAACTCCCTCCATCCACGTAAGATAATCATCTTCCGTGAGGCGATCTTTGTAGCTCCGATAAGCCAAACCTAAATTATAGGGAGGTGAGGTAACAACAACATCAACACTCTCGGATGGCAGACGCTTTAACACACGCACACAATCCGCACGATAAAGCGTATGACCACCGAGCACCTCACGGCGCGTACGTATCATTTAGATGGAAAATCCAACGAAGAAGGATTAGACACAGGCTGCGCTGGTGGACGAGGCAACAAAATAACCATTCGACCAGAACTTCTCAAATGACCGGCCGTAGTCCGGGCCATATCCCCCCATCCGGTGAAAAGATCACCTCGGCCAGCACCCCGAATGTCCGTTCCAACATCCTGTGCAAACGTTGTATGATGCCAGCTTCCCTCTTTACCCTGCGAATCAAGCATCGCTGTTTCAACCCACACTGGAGCCGCAAAGGGAACGTAAGCACGATCAACAGCCAATGAACGCCCAGGCACTAAAGGAACACCGAGCGCTCCTCCAGGCCCCTCAAACTCGGAGCGATCAACCGTGCGGAAAAATACGTAATTTGGATTTTTTTCTAAAAGCTCTTGTGATTCCTGAGGATGCGCCTCAAGCCATGCCCGAATAGTTTCAGCGTTCACATCAACGGCACTCATAGCGCCTCGTTGCACAAGAATCTTCCCAATCGGTACATAGGGTTGTCCATTACGCCCATCATAGGCAACACGCAAAACCTGCCCATCAGGCAAATGAAGCCTTCCAGCTCCCTGCAACTGAAGAACATAGAGGTCAATAGGGCTCTTCAGCCAAGCCACTTCCAAATTTTTGTTGTTCAGAGCACCGCCATCAATCGTCGCCCTATCATCATAAGGCTGGAATACCGAATTTACCCAATGCCCAAACACCACCTTTCCATCATCTGTGCGACCTCGGAGTAGATCAGGTGGACGACGATAGAGCGGTGTTTGATACTCTCCTCCACGTGTCAAAGACGCTTCAACCTGCGGCTCGTAATATCCTGTATAAAGTACTGTTTCCTGAATTTCGTAAGGCTGGAACCATAATTCAAAAAAGTTTCGCGCACTCTCTTCCGTTACACTCTCTGATGCCGGCAAGGCTGCGCATACCCCTGCCCAGTCCCCAGCCTTGCGCCCATACGGCAAGGAAGAAGCGCCCCCCATTGTCGTTTTGGGCGGCAGCTGTGCCAAACGATGGCACTCGTCACGTAACATCCCCACAAGCGCCGTATGAGAATCTGCATTCCACCCTATCAAACTCTCATATCCCACAGGCGCAATTGTCATCTCACCTGCTGGAACGTCAGACACACACGCTGTCAAAAGCAACGCTAAACCTAAAGGGGACCACAAACATTTCATTTTACAATACACCGACACTCCCCCTTTACGTGCAGAGGGATTATAAAACATTTTTAAATGAACAACATTATCGCCATCTCACGCAGCGGACGTTTCTGCCAGCCACCAACGCCCATTAACGTAGTCCAAACCCCATAAATCACGATATTCAGTCAGTGCTTCTGTCCCATCGACAATATTGCCTTGCACATCTCTCATATACCGAATCTGCCAAGACGTAATACCCACCATTATTCGGCAAGGACGTGCTCCTTCCCCATCTTGCCCTTCTTGTGGAAGCACAACATCCTTAATCTCAAGTCGTTCCACCCGTTTAAGGTCGCAGTATAACTCACCATTATCTGCCTGACGTTGGACTAACGCCTGGCCGAAAACCGTCATAAGCTCTGGCGTTACCATCCCCTCCAACGCAACACGCTCGCCGCGAGCAAATGCCTTTAGGATTTGACCAAAAACATCTTCGACATACTTCAAAAACTTCTCACCTTGGAAAGAAGGTACGATCACCCCAACCTTCGCAAGAGCCTGACCTTGAGCCGTTGTCCCTCCGGGAACGATATATTCCGTACGCTCAGGCTCAGCTTGAACACTCCCAGGGAGCGGCGGCGGTTGTAGAGCAACACCGGCCCTGTTCTGTTGTCCAACACCTTCCGCACGAGACATCAGCGGATGATGCTTTTGCTGCATGGTTTGTGCACCTACCTTACGTCCGAGCACACGGATCAGAGCCGCACCCGTAAAAAGAGCAAGGACAGCCAATATAACAATATCCCAGGGGAAGTGAGCCATTATTCATTCCAACAAGTCGGTTTTAAAAACCTAAAACAAAATGCCTAGCGAGGCTGTTCCCTTAAAATTAGGACGGACGCACACAAATCTCAACCTTACCTCGCGTCTTTCCCGTGTATACTTAATTTCTCACTAAGGAAAATGTATGACCCTGCTTGGCCCGCCCTCGCATCCATGCTACCGCCGAAAGGCCATTCTATCATTAGAAATTATCCTAGGGAATCACGATGCCCCATAACAACAATGCAACACAAGCTCAAGACAACACGCCTCCCAACATGCCACTGGCCATCAACCTGCAATACACAAAGGACCTCTCCTTTGAGGTTCCTCACGGTGCGGCAACATTCGCTACATTGCGTAATGCCCCGCAAGTTGGTGTCAATATTGATGTGCAGGCCAATCGTATTGAACAAGAGCAACCCGTTTTTGAGGTTTCCCTCTCTATCCGCGTTGAAGCGATGGAGCCACCTGCCGAAGGCAGCAACGAGACAAGCCGTATCGTCTTCCTTGCTGAATTGACCTACGCAGCCATCGTGACCCTTGAGGGAGCCCCTCAAGACCTCGTTGAGCCGATCCTTCTTATTGAGGTTCCTCGCCTTCTCTTCCCATATGCTCGTGCGATCATTAGCGACATCACACGCGACGGTGGTTTCCCACCTGTCGTTCTTCAGCCCATTGATTTCGCTGCTCTTTGGCAAGCGAAAAGAGAGCAAAATTTCCCTGAACCAGAAGGCGAAGCATAAGCCGCCATTGCTGGTTATCGGGTATAAAAAAAGAGGGGATTACACCCCTCTTTTTTTATACCCTAATATATCTAAGGGATTACGCGCCGCCGTCTCTCGCCACACAGCATAAGAACACACAGACTCCATGATGGCGTCAGAGAAGCAAAGAGCGCGTACCCCTCTAAGTTGCATACGGATCTCGGGCGTTAAATTTTCTTGAAATAAGACCGCATTTTCAACGGAGAAAAAAAGGACAGCTTCAACTTCTCCATCCAACAGAGCACGATACGCCTCATCAGGAAGCGATCTTATACGCTCAACGCGATATGCCTCCACCCAGCGGGCTCCTAGGTCGCGCGCCACCTCAGCGCTATAGGCCTGCCCTCGCCACCCACGCCCACAGGCAAAAGTCAGTCCGTCACCGAGCAATCCTTTCTCTCGGCACAAAGCCCCCAGAGACGCACGATCCCCCGATGCTGCATCAACACGCAAAAAACCAGCTTTCCGAACTTTTTGTGCTGTCTTTTCCCCTACCGTTAATAAAAGACGGTCTTTGGGCTGTTTTGCTAAAGCAGGTAACGCATGAGCGCTGGTAATAGCGATGCTATGTCCAGGCCATTCAGAAAAGACAGGAGACGGACGAATATCCATAACAGGACATGCAATCGCCTCCCACCCCTGCTCCTGAACCTGGATCATCGTTTCAGACAATCCAGGCTCAGGACGTACAACCAGCACCTTACAGCGCTCATTCATCAAAATATTACGCTCGTATAATCTGCGCGAAAATATGGTCCGGCGTGTCGCGACGCAACTCCTTACCCATTTCACTCCCCATCAAAGCAGCATCTGATGGTTTACCTGTTGATTCACGACGCAAAAGAAAGCTGCCATCCTCACTGGCTACCAAACCAGTAAGATGCAAAGTTCCATCAATGATACGCGCATAACCGCCAATAGGCGTGCGACATGAACCATCCAATTCAGCCAACAATCCACGTTCAGCGGTAGCAACAGCACGGGCTTCCGGGTCTTCAATAGCCGACAACAATTCGCGCAATTCGTGATCGTTCTTTCTCACTGTAATGCCCACAATGCCTTGTCCAGAGGCTGGAATCATGAAGTCCGGATCTAAAGCAACATCAACACGGTCCTCCATGCCAAGGCGCTTCAAGCCCGCATAGGCCAGCAACGTCGCATCACATTGCCCAGCATTCAGCTTATCTAAACGCGTCTGAACATTCCCTCGTAACAAGCAAAACCGTAAATCAGGACGATAATGCAGCATCTGGGCCTGCCGCCTCACCGAAGCACAGCCCACCACAGCACCCTTTGGTAAACACGCATAAGGATCACTTGGATCAACTTTGACCGTCCGATCACGCAAGACCAGCACGTCACGTGCATCTTCCCTTTTCATAGTACAAGCTAAAACCAATGTTGGCGGAAGATTTGTTTCAAGATCCTTCAGGCTATGCACAGCAAAATCAATGCCACCGACAGCCAAAAGCTCGTGAATCTCTTTAGAGAAAAGCCCTTTCCCTCCAATCTCTGCAAGACGATCCTTAAGGTTTAGATCCCCTGACGTTTGCATTTGCTCTTCTTTGAAAGCCCCCATGTCCCTCAAAACCGGACAAAAACGTGTCAAACGAGTCAAAAAATGACGCGTCTGCACAAGCGCCAAGGGAGAAGCGCGCGTCCCGACCCGCAATGGCAATTTACGCCTATCTGAGGATGAATGGGCGTGAGATCGTTTGGCAGCCTCAGCCGCAACTTTCTGAAGAGCATCAGATGATGGAAAAGATACAGTCATAGTGATGTGTTATCTGGGGGCAACGGGGGTGTCATGCAAGAAAAGAATCGGCATACTAGTGCGACCATGTCTAGTCTCGCATCTCTTACCCCTCTTCTCGCCATTGAAACCTCTTGTGATGACACCGCTTGTGCCATCCTGGACGCCCAAGGTCATATCCTTGGAGAAAGTGTCCTATCACAAGAAAGTCACGCGGCCCTTGGTGGAGTCGTACCAGAAATTGCTGCACGTGCTCATCTGGACATTCTCCCAGAGATCGTTGATCTTACTTTGAAACGTGCAGGGCTTACTCTCGACGAGATCGCCTTATTTGCAGCGACGATAGGGCCTGGGCTCATCGGGGGCCTCATCGTTGGGAGCTCCTACGCCAAAGGGCTCGCCATGGCACAGAATAAACCTTTTATGGGTATTAATCACATTGAAGGACATATTCTTGTCCCACGCCTTCCTAACGTGCTGGCAGAAGACATCCCTTCACTCAATTTCCCTTATTTGGCTTTACTCGTTTCTGGTGGGCACTGCCAATGTGTCAGTGTCGAAGAAACAGGTCATTACCGCTTACTGGGGGGGACCATTGATGATGCTGCCGGAGAAGCCTTCGATAAAGTCGCGAAGATGCTCGGCCTCGGATGGCCCGGCGGCCCCGCACTCGAAAAACTTGCTCGGGAAGGAAATGACATGGCTTTTTCCCTCCCTCGCCCTCTAAAAGGCCGTGATGGGTGTAACTTTTCTTTTTCAGGGTTAAAAACGGCAGTCGCTCGTCTTATAGCGCCCTATGGCAATGGAGCTCTGCCCAGACAAATAGCGGCTGATATTGCCGCCTCTTTCCAACGCGCTGTTGCTGATGTCATGGAAGATCGCGCAGAACATGCATTGCTTCTGGCTCCAACGTCGACAGCGCTCGTCGTTGCTGGCGGTGTGGCCGCTAATCATGTTTTAAGAGAGCGCCTTAAAAAGGTCGCACAACGGCATGATATCCCATTCCTCGCACCACCGTTAAGACTCTGCACAGATAATGCTGTTATGATTGGTTGGGCGGCATTAGAACGCCTTGCTCAAGGCGAATATCCAGACGACAGTGCTCTTGCACCGCGCCCTCGTTGGCCTCTTGCTGAACGACAACCTTACCGTCCGCTTCCTATGGAGAATGCTCAATGAGCCAACTTCCTCGCATTGCGGTTATTGGTGCAGGCGCATGGGGAATAGCCCTCGCTTGTAGCCTCGCCCAAATCGCCGATGTTCTCCTTTGGACCCGCAATCCTGTCCCTCCAGGCACGCGGCATATGCCGCGCCTCCCTGACATTGCCTTGCCAGAACGTGTGACGGTAACAAACACACTTCCCCATGAGGCAGATGCTGTCCTTCTCGTGGTCCCCACACAAGCCCTGCGTGACATAAGCCATGAATTAGAAAAACATTTAAAACCTAACGTTCCTGTCATCACATGCTGTAAGGGCATGGAAAGGGGTACCTTTGCTCTTCCCCTTGAGGTCATAGAACAGACCATGCCGAACCGCCCGATGGCTGTTTTATCAGGCCCTAATTTCGCGATAGAAGTCGCACGTGGTTTACCCGCCGCGGCGACATTGGCAGTATATGATCGTGCCTTTGCACATGATCTTGCACAGCGTCTCACCACACCAACCCTGCGCCTTTATGCAAGCGACGATCCACTTGGCGTCCAACTTGCCAGCGCAGCTAAGAACGTTATCGCCATTGGTGCCGGAATAGCCGTTGGAGCAGAAATGGGAGAGAATGCTCGCGCAGCCCTTATCACCCGCGCCCTTGCTGAATTAAGCCGCCTCGTCAAAGTGATGGGCGGACAAGCTCGGACGATGTACGGCCTCGCTGGAATGGGGGATCTCATTCTAACGGCCACAGGACCGGGGTCACGCAATTACAGCTTGGGCATTGCACTAGGTAAAGGGGAAAGCCTTGACAATATCCTCTCTGGTCGCAGCACTGTTGCTGAAGGTGTCCTAACCGCGCCAACCCTGCGTAAACTGGGTGAAAAGCACGGGATCGATACCCCAATCATTACGACCATTACACGCCTTCTCTCAGGAGAATTAACGCCCGAACGCGCCCGTGATGAACTTCTCAGCCGCCCTCCTTGTCGTGAATAATTTTTTCAAGAGATAAACTCCGTTATGACGTCTATTTATGACTTTCGTCTGCCCGCCTTAGAAGGTGGCGAACTCGATTTTTCACAATGGCGTGGGCGCCCGTTACTCATTGTCAATACGGCATCACGTTGTGGCTTTACACCTCAATATGAAGCCCTCCAACGGCTCTGGCGTCACCTTGGTCAATCCACCCCGGATGGGCTTGTTGTGCTCGGCGTACCAAGCAATGATTTTGGGCAACAGGAACTTGATACGGCTCAAGATATTTCAGCCTTTTGCCAACGTCGCTATGGCGTAAGCTTCCCTCTCGCGGCTCGTTCACACGTTAAAGGCCCAGAGGCCGTCCCTTTATTCCGCTGGCTCGCAAAAGAAGGCGGTTTCCTGTCACGTCCTCGATGGAATTTTTATAAATATCTCATCAACCGTGAAGGAAAACTCGAACGTTGGTTTACTCCCCTCACACGGCCTGATACATCCCGCTTCCTTGCAGAAGCACAGCGTGTGACCTTCAAACGCTTCTTCTGACGCCGCGTCTTGTTCTTTTCTCCCCTGTTGCGAGATCTTTTCTGTGTTGCGTAATCTCCTCACTGTCGGTGGTTGGACGATGCTCTCGCGCCTCCTTGGCCTCGTTCGCGACCAGCTTTTAGCCATGTTTCTCGGAGCAGGAGCTTTACAAGATGCTTACCAAATCGCTTTTCGCCTGCCGAATATGTTTCGTCGGCTTTTTGGCGAAGGTGCTTTAAATGCAGCGTTCGTCCCTCTTTTTACCAAGCGATATGAAACAGAAGGGCATGACAGCGCCCTTCTGTTGGCAAGCAAAACATTCTCGCTGTTACTCACATGGTTAACCGCCCTCACCATTGTGGCAGAACTTTTCATGCCATGGTTGATCGACATTATCGCGCCGGGCTTTCGGCATGGAGGGACAGAGCGTTTCTCTCTCGCTGTACACCTCACACGCATTACCATGCCCTACACCATCCTTATTTGTGGGGCGGCCCTCGTCGCGGGGATTCTAAACGGCCGTAACCATTTTGGCGCAGCTTCAGCCGCCTATGTCTCTTTTAATGTCGTCGGGATTACGGCCATTCTCATTGGCGCTTTTATGGGCCCTGATTATGTGGCCAGCATAAGCGCCTGGGGCATTACGCTTTCTGGTGTTGCTCAGCTTGGCGGGCTGCTTTGGGCGGCTAAACGTGTCGGCCTCATGCCCATCTTATCCTTCCCATCATTATCTCGTGATGTTCGAACATTAATTAAACGCATGCTCCCGGGTCTTATTGGCTCCGGCGTAACGCAAATGAATCTAACCATTGATACAATCATTGCGACCCTTCTCCCGACAGGCTCCATTTCTTGGCTGTATTTTGCTGATCGGGTTAATCAACTTCCTTTAGGCGTTCTTGGCGCAGCTCTCGGCACAACGCTTCTCCCGCTCCTCACGCGCCATGTGGCTGAGCAAGACCGTCTTGCCATGCAAGCCAGCCTGAACCGCGCTATGGACTATGCGCTGCTACTAACACTCCCAGCAACGATGGGGCTCTTAGCCCTTGCACCTGCCATCATGGCCGGTCTTTTTGGTTACGGTCATTTCTCTACCCGGGATGTACTTCATTCCGCTGCTGCCTTGCGGGTCTACGCATTAGGCCTCCCAGCTTTCATCATCATTAAACTCCTTTCCCCAGCCTTTTTTGCTGAAGGAGACACGGCTACTCCCGTGCGTGTTGGGTTTTTAACCTTAGGGATAAATCTTGTTCTCAATCTTCTTCTCTATCGGACACTAGCCTATATCGCACCACCGCTAGCCAGTACTTTAGCGGCAATTGCGAACATGCTCATTCTAGGATGGCTTCTCTGGAAACGAGAAGCCTTCCGCCCTTCTCGCATGACATTGAGCAAAAACGGGCGTATCCTTTTATCAAGTCTTATTATGGCTGGATGGGCCTTAGGCAGTGAACATTTCCTCGCCCCATCTCTTCCCACTTGGCACGCTCTCCCACGCCTCCTCATGCTCAGTGGTCTTATTCTCTCAAGCGCAGGTCTTTATGGCATCATGCTCATTGTCTTCAGAGTTCTGAGCCTTTCGGAACTGCGCAACCTCGCTCGGCGTCGGCTGAGACGTTAACGCCCTAACATCAAAGCCGCCCTTCCAGCTCATGAACGAGATGTTCCAACATCTCTTGGTCTCTTACTGAAAAGCGTTCTTTTTGGGGGCTATCAATATCGAGCACACCATAGAGCTTTCCACGTACAATCACTGGAATAACAATTTCAGACTCAGAAGCTCCATCACAGGCAATATGTCCTGGGAAAGCATGAACATCATCGACCCGTTGTGTGCGACACGTCTCTGCAGCGGCGCCACATACACCTCTCCCCACCGCAATCCGTGTACAGGCAACCCGCCCTTGAAAAGGCCCTAAGACTAACTCACCGTCACGCAGAATATAAAACCCTACCCAATTCACATGCGGTAGAGCCTCATAAAGAAGTGAGGATATATTCGCCATAGTAGCAATGGGATCCGATTCTGCTTCCAAAAGCCCTTTGGCAACAGAGAGAATATCATCAAAAGCGAAACGTTGTTCAGGTGCTGTACTCATGGTTACCGTACTCTAAACGCTTTCCCGCACACTGTAAGGGCTAACAATCGTAAATTTTTTCTATACTTTATACATCACTCCATAATATGCCCCTCATTGGAAACGTCTCTCGACCTTTTGCTCATAGGTTCTATGCCCAAGATCAGTGCCTCGCCCGCTCTTCCCTCTTCTGCTGATAAAGCCACCCCTACGATGGCACAGTGGTTTTCACTGAAGAGCCAAGAGCCGGACGCACTTCTTTTCTTCCGTATGGGGGATTTTTACGAGCTCTTCTTTGGTGATGCCGAGACAGCAGCCATTGCACTCGATATCACTCTCACCCATCGCGGCATACATGAGGAGAAACCTATCCCCATGTGCGGCGTACCTGTTGGCACGGCGCAGGTATATCTCTCCCGATTGATTCGACGAGGTTTCCGTGTTGCTGTTGCAGAACAAACGGAAACACCTAAAAAAGGGCAAAAAGGCCCTCTCCGCCGTGACATTGTACGCGTCATCACGCCGGGCACCCTCACAGAAGATGAACTTCTGGACGCTGGACGTGCCAATATCCTCCTGGCCATCTCTACGCCACCAGGACGACGCAAAACCCCACTTGGCGCCGCATGGATTGATATTTCCACAGGAAGCGTTGAAACGCTTTCCCAGCCTAACACGACATTGTTAGAGCTTTTAGCACGTTTAGACCCCTCTGAGATCCTCGCCGACCCGACCCTTATTCCATCAGAATATCACGAGCGCGTCACACCCTCTACAGCACGCCCATCTCTCCAACAGGCTTCTTCCACCATCTCCGAGGCCTATGGTGTTGCACAACTTGATGCTCTCGGTGATTTCCCTGAAGAGCAGATTTCTGCATGCGCCATTTTGTTAAATTATGTGCGCCGCAGCCAGGCAGGCCGTTTACCGCGCCTCAGCCCTCCTATTCCGCAAGGGCTTGGTAATATTATGGGCTTCGACCCAGCCACACGCTATAGCCTTGATATCATCCGTTCACGAGATGGCGGCACTAAACACACGCTCTTTAAGAGTGTGAACCATACACAAACAGCCGCAGGCACACGTCTGCTCGCCCGTTGGCTCTCAACACCCGTTACCGATCTCTCTCTGATCCAAAATCGGCAGGAGGGATGGTCCTGGCTTCACCACCACCACGACCTTACCGCCTCACTGCGGCAGATACTAAAACAAACACCTGATTGTTCACGATCCCTTGGTCGTATCTCGAGTGGGCGTCCATTGCCGCGCGATCTTGCTGCCGTTCGCGACACATTACGCTCGGCCAATGCCATCACAGAGGCGCTACACCCTCTACGCAACAGCGCCATTCCAGGCATGATTCGTTCTATTGGTGCTACCCTCTATGGACGTGCCGACACACTCTTAGAACGGCTTGAAAGTGGCCTGTCACCTGAGCTCCCAGCCAAGATTGAAGATGGCGGCGTTATCGCCACAGGCTTTGATACAGAGCTTGATACACTCCGAGACTTACGTGACGATAGCCGCCGGACACTAGCCCAGCTCCAAGTTCGACTATCTGAACAATATGGCGTCAATAACCTTCGTATCCGCCACCATAATCAACTTGGCTACGTGATTGAGGTTCCTTCATCCACTGGGGCTAAATTACGCCAACATCAAGAGCTTTACTTACGCCAAGGGACAGCAACGCTCACCCGTTTTTCTAATGATGAACTCATTTCTCTGAACCAAGCTATCCTCACAGCATCAGAGAAAACATCTCTCCTAGAACGTCACCTTTTTAACGATCTTGCGAAACATATTCTTGAGACACCTGCATTAGATGAAATTGCGGTCGCGCTTGCCGAGTTAGATGTACTCGTCTCCTGTGCCCTCCTCATGTCAAAAGGCTCATGGTGCCGGCCATTCGTCAATGATTCCCAGGCGTTTAATATCCGATCTGGACGCCATCCAGTCGTCGAAGCGTCTATGAATCAACAAGGATCAACAGAAACACGATTTATTCCCAATCACTGTGCACTCCCGCCAGAAAAACATGTCATGCTTCTGACAGGCCCCAATATGGCCGGGAAATCAACCTTCTTACGTCAAACAGCCCTTATTGTGATCCTCGCACAAGCAGGGCTACCCGTTTCAGCGGAAGAAGCAGAAATCGGCATCGTCGACCGCCTCTTTTCCCGCGTTGGAGCTGCCGATGATCTCGCACGCGGGCGCTCTACCTTTATGGTAGAAATGACGGAGACCGCTTCTATTCTCAATCAAGCAGGCCCGCGTTCACTTGTTGTCGTTGATGAAATTGGCCGTGGCACCTCTACGCTTGATGGTCTCGCAATCGCATGGGCAACCCTTGAGGCGCTTCACTCACAACTCGGGTCACGTACCATTTTCGCAACCCATTTCCACGAACTCGGGAGCCTTCTGACCCAACTTCCCAAACTCGCTGCCTATACGATGGCCGTGCAAGAATGGGATGGTAATGTTATTTTCCAACATGAAGTTAAACCTGGCATGGCTCACAAAAGCTGGGGCCTACACGTTGCCCGCTTGGCAGGAATTCCTTCCTTCGTCGTCAAGCGGGCAAAAACACTCCTCACACGCCTTGAAGCAGGACAGGTAAACCTAGACAAACCCGATACCCCACCATCACTTCCTCTTTTTGAGGCCCCATCCCCGAAAGCAGCATCACGAGAAGAAACAAACACACCTTCCCGAAATGAGACTTTAGAAGAGGCCCTGCGTGACCTTGATCCTGATTCAATGTCTCCACGTGAGGCACATACGACACTCTATCACCTAAAAGATCTCATCCGCTAAAGGTTTTACTTGAACTCCTGCGTAGACAGCGCAATCATCTCTATGACAAGATCTCGTCCCTCTCACTTACGCAACCACATCGATATCACAGTATGCACCTGTCCGCCCCCCAGGCTTCACGCACATCCTCAAGTGCTCATCCATTCTCTTTGCCTCGAAAAGAAGCATTGGAGAGGCTAAGGAAACATCTCGGTGGCGAACGGGAAAGAGTCCGCCAACAATTTGAGAATCAAGTTCTCTCTGGCGTCGAAGCGGCACGAGAACTCTCTCATGTGATGGATCATATCATTGATGAACTCGCGCGCTGTGCTGGCCTTCCACGGCTTTCTTCTCCGGAAGAACAAGAAACATTTTGCCTATGTGCCACTGGCGGTTATGGCGCCGGCTTGCTTGCTCCTTTCAGCGATATTGATCTTCTTTTCCTTACAGACGAATCACCTTCGCAAACACTTCTACGCCAAATTGAATATGTTCTTTACACATTATGGGATCTCGGTTTGCGTGTCGGGCACGCAACGCGCTCATACAACGAATGCCTGAAGGCTGCAGAACAAGACCTGGCTATTTGCACATCATTGCTGGATCTGCGCCCGCTCTATGGTCAGAAAGCGCCCGCGGGCCAGCTGCGTGCAGCTATTCGCGAATACCTTACCGGATCAGCTCTAGACGAATTTATTAGCAAAACAATTGCTCAACGAGAGGACCGCCATCTTCATTATGGGGCTTCCCCTTATTTGGTAGAACCCCACTTAAAGGCTGGGCGTGGAGGATTGCGCGATCTCCATGTATTAAATTGGATCGGCCACGCCGCACTGGGTACTTTAATCCCACAATCTCACCCGCTCCACCGAGAGCTCGGTTTAGCACCAGCCTGTGTATTGTTAGGCCTCCTCACTGGGCGAGAAATTTATCGTGCTGAAAAAGTATGGAATTTTCTTTGGACCGTCCGTTTTCACCTCCATTATATCACAGGACGTAATGAAGAACGCTTAACCTTTGATGTACAACCTATCATTGGGGCTCGAATGGGGTATGCGCATCATGGTCGCCAACGTGGTGTTGAACGATTCATGCGCCACTATTTCTTAATGGCCCGTTCTGTGATGCGTCTCGCGCATGTTTTACAACCGGCTATTTTGCTCCATCTTCAAAATCAGCAACGTGGCCGTCCCCCGCATATTGAAGCAGGCCCAGAGGAATTTCGACGCATTGATGGGTGTCTAAGCGTAACAGACCCCACGGCGTTCGCTCGTGAGCCGCGCTATATTTTCCGTATTCTCGATACAGCACGCCGCCACCAATTGCCGCTTCATCCCTCATCCATTCAACAAATTATTCGCTTTGAACGACACACGGCACGCCTCGTCGGAGATCCAGAAACATCACGTCTTTTCCTAAATCTCTTATGTGAGCCTGCACCAAAAACATCGGTCGCACCATCACCCGATGAAGACAGAAATTTTTGGTTTCCCCTTCTCAATGAAATCGGACTTCTTTCTCGATTTATTCCAGGATGGTCACGCATTTTGGGACGCACTCAGTTCGATGGCTATCATATTTATACCGTTGATAAGCACACGATTGAGGCCATTCGTATTTTACGACAAATCGAAATCGGCCATATGGCTGACGAAATCCCGGGTATCTACGCTATCGCGCGCAATATACAGGCACGCGAAGCACTCTTTATGGCGACCCTTCTACACGATATCGGCAAAGGTCGTGGCGGAGGACATTCCGAAATTGGCGCTCAAATCGCTGTGACATTTTGTCAGCAACTCGGCCTCTCATCCGAGGATAGTGATACAATTTCATGGCTTGTCCTTCATCATCTTCTGCTATCGAGAACAGCCTTCACACGCGATATTGATGACCCTCAAACCATCCTGGATCTCGCTGATACCATTCAATCGCCCGAGAGATTACGCCTTCTTCTTTTACTCACCATTGCAGACACACGTGCTGTTGGACCAAAAGCCTGGAACGCTTGGAAAGCTACACTTCTTCACCGTCTTTATTCGCGCATTGCGGATGTTCTCGATGGCGGGATGCAAGCCAAAGAAAATGACGAACGTGTCAAACAAACACGTTCCCTCACATATAAAGCCTTGCGCAAAGATCTCCCTGAAGAAGCAGCTCAGCATTTCTTACAATTGGGTAAAGCCGGGTACTGGCTTGGTTTTGATACCCAAACCCATATGCGCCATGCACGCTTAATCCATCAACATCTAAGCCATGATTCAGAATCTCATATCACAATAGATATTCAACCTCTTCCCAGCCGAGGGATCACAGAACTTACGGTTATTTGCGCTGATCAGCCTGGTATTTTTGCCCTTATAACAGGGGCCTTAGCCCTCTGCGAAGCATCCATCGCCGATGCCCGTATCCATACGTTAAGTAACGGAATGGTCTTGGATTCATTTTGGATCCAGGATGGTTATGGTGAAGCCTTCGAAGAACCTGATCACGTGGCACGCCTGAAAGAAACAATTGACGCAGCCCTAACAGGAAATATTGATCTTCCTGTTGCTCTCGCCGCAGCAACCCCTCCCCTGACCCGACGTCTCGAAGCTCTTAATATTCCCTCACGTATTGTCATCGACAATGATGCCTCTGATTCCTTCAGTGTTGTCGAGGTCAATGGTCGCGACCGCCCGGCACTCCTTTATGATATCACTGCCGCCCTAAGCCGGGCTAGTATGCATATCTCCTCAGCACATATCACGACCTATGGCCTACGGGCCGTTGATGTTTTCTACCTCTACGATCAACGGGGCGAAAAAATCACAGAAGCTCCCCGTATTGAAAGCCTCCGCAACACTCTATTGCAGGCACTGAAGGAGCCATCATCGCAAAATATCTAAACTGTCCCTCCCCTAGAACTCCATATCCTCTTTATAATATGGGATCTTCTATCTCCGTAATGGCCTTCTCCAAAGCGTGCACAACCCGATGAATAACATCTGGCCAGCTCTCATAGGGTGGGGTCGCAGCTGTTGCTTGGAACATTCGCACATTTTCATACCAGGGCATTCCCTGCCACCGCCAATCCCCTCCTTTGCGATTCAAAAGCCATAAGGGACGGCCAAGAGCACCGGCAAGATGCCCAACAAAACTATCCACACTCACAATGAGCGAACAACGATCAACCGCATATGCAACATCTCGTAGTGTCGAGAGCGGCGCTTTTTCCATCCAATCTGGAGCCACTTGATGTTGTTGGAGACTCAAAAACCGTACATCAGAAAGACATCGAAAAGGTTCTAGTAATTGAACCGGAATAGAACGCCGCCGGTCAAAAGCATAAGCCGGGTTTCCAGCCCAACATAAACCAATAAGACCTTTCTCTGATTGAACTAAATTTCGGCAATAAGGTTGTGGATCCGGTGCACAATAACGCTTCAAAACATAAGGCATACTGAGCAAACTCTGCTGAGCAACCACATTATCGTGCGCCTCACACAAACGTCCTTCCGGCAAAGTCATGCGCTCTTTTACAAAAGAGAGAATGTCTGCAGAAACATCTAGCCTCACAGGACGTTTTTTCATGATATCGGGCAAAAATCTCAAAAATTGAAGAACATCACCAACACCTTGCTCTCCATATACCGCAATTGGTTCTTTTCCTTCCTCTCCTTCCCATAATGGGACCTCTGGCAGAGGCGTTGTCACCATAGGAGGCAATAACGTACGGCGTGCTTCAAAAGCTTCCCATCCCTTTTCCCATTCATTACGCGCTAAAGAAAGAGCGGCTTCATTGAGACGAACCCGTGCATATTCCACGCCCTCTAAATGCCCCTGGGACAGTTTTTCCAGCCATGCTGCACTCTCAGCAACCTCTCCCATTTCAAATAAGGCCGCTGCATAATTAATGTAGATGTCACGATCACCAGGTGCACGTTGATACGCTTTTTGGAAAAGATCACGTGCTTCCTGCATGGTTCCCTGCGCATTACGAACAAGCGCCAAGTTGTTATAAGTTCGTGCCGTATGACACCCTAAAGCAAGCGCTTGCTCCAACGCCTTAGAAGCCGCTTCCACACGACGCAACTCAAATAAACAAGCACCATGATTCGCATACACCGCTCCATCCTGTGGGCATAACGTCACGAGCTGTCTCCACGAATATTCTGCATCGGCAACAGCGCCAGCCTTCTGCTGCGCCTGTGCCAAAAAATACCAGAATGATGGCTGACGAGGGGCCAATGTCACAGCCTGACGCAAAGCCACGACCGCGTCATGCGAGCGGTTTAACTGTAACAGGGTCTCTCCCAGCCCAGCGTGGGAAGCAGCCTCTTCTGGAAACAAAGACACCGCGATGGAAAAAGACGCTCGTGCGGCTTCTGCCTGTCCCTCAGCCAACAAAGCACGCCCTAATGTTTGATATAACCGCCCCTCCACCGTGGCCGAGCGAGACGCTTCTTTCTCCTTTAAAACACGACCAATTAACGCAACTGCCGTCGCTGATTGCTGCCTATGTAAAGCAATGGATGCTAGAATATGCACAGCCTCAGGATGCATGACCCCTGTCGTTTGAATTAAAAAACGCGCTGCCTGTTCCGCCTTCAAAAAGTCTCCTTTCTGAAAAGCGGAATACGCTTCATCAATCTCTCGTGACTCCATCATTCTTTATGTCTTAACCGTTTTTTTGCCGTCTTTAACAAGGAATTAATAAGAACCAATCTTGCCAAACCCCTCAGGAACTACAAACATACTTGCCATGACAATGCGTTTATCTCGTTTAATTGCCTCGTGCGCATTTCTTGCATGCGCTACGCCCCTCGTTTCTCATTCAGCACGGGCCGAACGCCCGTGGCAAAATGCGCCCACTCAAGCACATTTTATAGCAGACCATCCACTCTCCAGCCCTGTCATGCCTTTCCTGACAGCTCTCCCAAGTGGAACGCTCTACAGTCTGGACGATCAAGGCGTCCCTCAGCGTATCGATTTGGTCGATGGTCAGCTGTATCCGCTTACCGGCCTTCCACCTCTAACGGCCTTAACCGCCAATAGCCAAGGCATATGGGGGGTAACGCGCGGGCCAAAATTTGAACTTCTTAATATCGCACCTACTTCTGGCACGATCTTAAACCGTATCCCCGTCGGAGCGGCTGCCCATTCCACCAGTCATTTTCCTATCATTCAAGTCACAGACACCACAGCATATCTCGGCGATGAGCAGGACCCTGCTCTCGTTGTGATCGACCTCAAAGAAGCTCATGTGCGCAGAATTTTGGAAAATTCTCCTTCCCTCAGCTCACATACCCCCCTCCTGCGGAATGGACATATCGTCAAAGCAGCAAATGGAGAGCCCTATAGCGGCGGTAACATCCGTTTCATGGTGCTTGATCATTCTGAACAATGGCTTTTTTATCAAACACCGACCGGGCCATTATACCGTCTAGCAACAGCCCTCCTAACAGACCCTAGCATAAGCCCAGCAGAACAAATTGAAGGGATGGCTAAATGGCGCTCAACGCCTAGCCTCGGGGGCCTAGCCATAAACGATAAAGACACTTTGTATATGATCGATATTGATCATGGAGATCTTCTCGCTTTCGGTGCGGACCGGATTCCACTACGCCTTCTTCATGATGAGAAACTAACCCAAGCGCAGGACATCGCTCTTCTTCCTCGTAGCTCAAAAGCTGCATTGCGTCTTGCTGTTCTCCTCAAAGACACACCTGATGCCGCATCAAAAAATGCAACACATTTAGTTGAGATCGCCCTGCCATAATCTTATTTCGGTGTTATAAAACCTTATGCTTTACCGATCCACGCGCGGCACAGTCGGTGCCAATGCTCCCAATTTCTCCGATATCCTGCTCAGCGGTCTAGCTGATGATGGTGGGCTTTATTTACCGACCCACTGGCCTTTCGTCCCTCGTGAGACTCTCAACCTATGGCGCACTCTGTCTTATCCTGACCTTGCCGCAGAGGTCATTGGTCTATTTACAGAAGGCTGTATAGACCTCGAGACCCTGCGTACTATGTGCCGGGAGGTCTATAGTCAGTTTGACCATGCCGCGATCACGCCGCTCGTGGAAGTCGAAGAAGGGCTATTCTCACTGGAGCTTTTCCATGGCCCTACTTTAGCTTTCAAAGACATGGCCATGCAGATGCTAGGCCGTTTATTTGAGTATGTGCTCAAGCAACGTGATCGCCACGTTACAATCGTTGGGGCAACCTCTGGGGATACGGGGTCTGCCGCCATTGAGGCATTTCGTGGCAGAGAGCGTGTTTCCATCGTTATTCTTCATCCCCACGGTCGCACATCAGACGTGCAGCGCCGTCAAATGACGACCGTAAAAGAAGATAATGTGTTAAATATCGCCGTTGAAGGCGATTTCGACACATGCCAGGACATGGTGAAAGCCATGTTCGCTGACGAAAAATTCCGTAATGAATGCTCATTATCGGCCGTCAATTCGATCAACTGGGCCCGTATTGCTGCTCAAATCCCTTACTATATTCGTGCCGCCCTCGCCCTTGGGGCTCCTGATAGGCAAGTTTCCTTCGCCGTGCCAACGGGAAATTTTGGCAATATTCTTGCCGCATGGGCTGCGGGACAAATGGGCCTTCCCATCCGGAAGCTTTGTGTTGGCTCCAATAGAAACGATATTCTCACACGCTTCCTGCTCAATAATGATATGAGCGTCCATAAGGTAGAACCTAGTCTCTCCCCCTCCATGGACATTCAAGTGTCATCCAATTTTGAGCGTTTGCTTTTTGAAATGCTTGGACGCGACTCTGATCGTTGCCGGGCCATTATGCAAGAATTTCGTCAGACGGGGCACATGGCCGTTCCCCATGACGCCTGGAAACAAACCCGTGAAAATTTTTGCGGTCTCGCCCTAAATGATGAGAAAACGCTGAAAGCGATGGCACGTTTCTACCGTCGTAGCCATTACCTCGCAGACCCGCACAGTGCCATTGGTTTAGCCGCAGGTGAACATTATCGCGAAGCAGGAATCCCCATGGTTGCAGCAGCGACGGCTCATCCAGCTAAGTTCCCCGATGCTGTCAAAAAAGCGACTGGCATTTCACCTGGTTTGCCGCCTCACCTCGCTGACCTTCTCACCCGTGAAGAACATTATCAGGTCTTGCCAAATGATTTAGCTCGCGTTCAAGAAGCTGTTCTTGCTCATCGCCACAATCATTAATGTCACCTTTTAATAGGAAAAGGATGGGACTTTAACCCGTCTTTCTCCTCCTTTGTCTACGACTATAACGGATCTTCATGAGCGAACATCACATTAGACATACGACTCTCGAAAATGGCCTTAATATCGTTACAGAACGTATGGAACAGGTCGAAACCGTCTCTTTCGGTGCCTATATTGCGTCAGGAACACGCAATGAGGACGCAGCTCATAATGGTGCTGCCCATTTTCTAGAGCATATGGCTTTTAAAGGCACCCATCGCCGCTCCGCTGCACGTATTGCAGAGGAAATCGAAAATGTGGGTGGCTACATTAATGCTTATACTGCGCGTGAAAACACAGCCTATTACGTCAAACTCCTCAAAAATGATCTGCCTCTGGGCATTGATCTCATCGGTGATATCCTCACACACAGCACCTTTCTTCCTGAAGAAGTGGAACGGGAACGTGGCGTGATTTTACAAGAAATCGGCCAGGCCAATGATACGCCTGACGATATCATTTTCGATTTTTTCCAAGAATGTGCTTTCCCCGATCAACCTATGGGACGCCCCATCCTCGGGCGCGAAGACATTGTCGCGTCGATGGAACGCGAAACCCTCATGGGGTACATGCAACAGCATTACAGCACAAAAAATATTGTGATTGCCGCTGCTGGGAATCTTCACCATGATGATGTGGTCGAGCGGGTAGAACGTCATTTCTCTGACCTCTCAACACATACGCCGCCTACCGCCTCTCCCGCACACTATAAAGGCGGGATCCATCAAACCCCGCGTAAGCTTGATCAAGTCCATCTTCTTTTAGGCTTCCCCGCCCCAAGCTACCGCGATCCACGCTATTATTCGGCAATGATCTTATCGACACTCTTAGGAGGAGGCATGTCTTCACGTCTTTTCCAAGAGATAAGAGAGCGTCGTGGCCTCGTCTATAGCGTCTATTCTTTCGCAAGCCCCTTTGCCGATAGTGGTCTCTTCGGCCTCTATGCCGGCACAAGCCCTCATCAAATAGATGAGCTTGTCCCTGCTATGCTTAATGAACTCCGCACTCTACAAAAAGGCCTGAGCAAAGCAGAGATTGAGAGAGCTCGTACCCAACTCAAAGCATCCCTCCTCATGTCGCTGGAAAGCACAGGGAGTCGCTGTTCACAAATAGCCCGACAGCTGCAAGTGCATGGGCGTATCATACCAACCGATGAAATCGTACGACGTATCGATAACGTTACCGAAGATGACATTCTCAGCGTTGCTCGTTCACTCTTTGAAGGGGCTCCCACAGTGACCAGTGTCGGATCAGCTAATACCATTCCTCAACCTCATGATATCCACTCATTTCTAACAGCCCCATGACCCAACTTTCCCCCCTTCTAGACCTCGCCCTCAACGCAGCACGCCAGCATGGTGCTGATCACGCTGATGTCATCATTACACATGGGCGCAGCCGTTCTGCGATGGTTCGCCAGGGGAAGGCTGAAGGGATCAAACATGCCGAAGCCCTCTCCCTTGGATTGCGCGTCTTCCACGGAAAACGCTTTGCTTCTGTTTCAGGAAATGATCTCTCACCGAATGCACTCAACCAGCTAGCAGAGCGCGCCTGCTCTATGGCACGTCTTGTTCCAGAGTCGCCCTATGATGGACTGGCTGACAACCCTCTCTCTCTCATTGACGAGACCGCTATCCGCTCGCTTGATCTTTTAGATCCAACAGAAGAGCCGGATATCTCAACATTATTGTCTCAAGCCTCAGAGATGGAAGCAGCAGCTCTTTCATTTAAAAATATCACCAATAGTAGTGGCGCCTCAGCCAGTGCTGGCTATTACGATATTGCCCTCGCAACAAGTGCGGGCTTTCGTGGGCAATATCAGCGCAGTCAATATGGGTTAGGGATTAGTGTACTCGCGGGATCAGAGGACCATATGGAGCGTGATTACGCTGTGCGTAGTGCTTGCCATCAAAGTGACCTCCCCTCCCCTGCTTCTTTAGGAAAAGATGCCGCGCAGCGCACCTTAGCCAGACTTAACTCCGTGCGCCCTAAAACGGGACAATATCCCGTTATTTTTGACCGACGCATCGCCTCCTCCATTCTAGGGCATTTAGCCGCCGCAATAAACGGAACAGCCATTGTCCGCGGCACTTCCTTCCTCAAAGAAAGGATGGGACAACAGCTTTTCCCTGAAACGATCACAATCAGTGATGACCCTACCCGGCCACGCGGCCTTGGCTCTCGCCCTTTCGATGGAGAAGGCTGTTCTACACCTTCTCTTGATCTGATCTCACATGGGATATTGTCACATTGGCTCCTCGATAGCCGCTGCGCACGACAATTGGGGTTAAGCCCTAATGGCCGTGCAACACGCTCTCTCAAGGGAAGTGTACATCCTGGTACGAGTAACCTTTTCCTTCATCCCGGCTCTCTCTCCGTCACAGAACTCTTTCACGATATTCATGACGGTATTTTCATTACCGAGTTAATGGGAAATGCTGTTAATATGTTGACGGGTGACTATAGTCGTGGTGCATCAGGTTTCATGATCCGGAATGGCCAAATTGCCGAACCACTTTCAGGATTTACTGTGGCCGGTAATTTACGTGATATGTTCGCTCAGCTCAGGCCTGCCAATGATCTTTGCTTCGAACAAAGCATCAACACCCCCACCTTTCTCATTGACCACATGACGATTGCAGGACAGTAACCGCATGCGTATCCGCCTTCTTTCTTTTATGACCGCCTTGTTTTGCGTGCCTCTTTTTGCGCTCGCACCTCAAGCTGATGCCCGTGCCGGTCGTGGTGCTTCTATGGGCAGCCGTGGTAGCCATACATGGAGCGCTCCACCACGGACCTCCGTAACACCTAATTGGAACCAACCAATCAATCGTAGTGTGACACCACCGAGTGACACACGCCGCTCCAATGGTTTTTTTGGGTCAAATAGTACGGCCGCTCCCAATAGCTATAATCGTCCGTCTTTCGCTGCGCGTCATCCCTTCCTGACAGGTTTTGCAGGTGGGCTTATTGGAGCGGGTGTCTTTGGCATGCTGAGTGGCCATGGCTTTTTTGGAGGCTTTACCGGAGGCGGCTCATTTTTCGGTTTCCTTTTCCAAGTGCTTGTTTTTGCCGGAATCATTATCTTAGTGATCCGCCTATGGAGAAAACCCAAAATGCCTTCCTCTAACGGTGCGACCCCTTTCTCCAATAATGGTCCTGTTACCCTTTCTTCCCAAGATTATACAGAGTTTCAGCGCATTTTGGTGAATATACAGGCCGCATGGAGCGCACAAAACATCAATGCACTTCGTCAATTAGCAACACCTGAAATGGCAAGCTATTTTGGTGAACAACTTTCAGAACTTAATAGCCGAGGTGCACGAAACGTCGTCTCCAATGTACAATTTTTACAAGGCGACCTCTCCGAAGCATGGCGTGAAGGATCTCTCACCTACGCAACTGTTGCGATGCGTTATTCCATGATCGACGTGACAACTGATCCCATGGGTAATGTAATTGATGGAAGCCAGACAGAGCCACAAACAGTTACAGAACTCTGGACTTTTGTCCGTGCAGATGGACGCGGCAATTGGATTCTCTCAGCCATTCAGCAAGGAAGCTGAGAAACTATCTGAAATCAACCTATAAAGAAGGCCTCCGTGCATCAGCATGGAGGCCTTCTTTGTGGCGTAGAGCTTCATCGGAATTTACACGCATCATAAATGGTAAAGCGCGATGATAAAAAGCATCAGAGATAGGAAAAACAACCCTGTTACCAGGCCAGATAAACGGCTACGCCGACGCTGAGGTGTGAGATGGTCTGTCATGCCAAGAGCACCCTATCGATCAAAAGCCCACAGAAAAGGAGGAAAAGATAAAGCAACGAATAGCGAAAAGCCCGCTTTGCCGGCCGATCTCCATCCAAACTAAACCCTTTCTGATCCTGACGGTCACCCAGTACTTTAACGGCAAAATACAGAAATCCAACATCTAATAACGATGCGCAGGTCGTATAAAACCAACCACACTCACCTGTGATGCTCGGAATTAACGTGATACCACTCAAAATGAGTGTATAAATCAGGATATTCCATCGTGTGTAACGAGGGCCCTTGATCACGGGCAGCATTGGAATCCCAGCTTTCTCGTAATCTTTGCAAGCGTAGAGAGATAATGACCAAAAATGTGGCGGCGTCCACAAAAAAACAATCGCAAACATCACAACGGGCAAAACATCTAACGAATTCATCGTTGCTGCCCAACCAATCATGGGGGGGAAAGCCCCCGCCGCACCACCAATAACAATATTCTGTGGCGTACTTCTCTTCAGCCACATGGTGTAAATAACGCTATAGAAAAAAATCGAAAAAGCTAATATGGACGCTGCCAGTAGATTGGTTGCAAGCCACAAAACCACAACAGACAACACAGCCAAGACAATGGCATAGATGAGAGCACTTTCCGGGAGCACGCGCCCATCAGGAATAGGCCTCACACTTGTCCGACGCATAACCGCATCAATATCGCGATCATACCACATATTGATGGCACCAGCGGCACCAGCCCCAACGCAAATACATGCCAGTATAATCAACCCCATCGGCACTGACGGCCAACGCGGCGCTACGGCCATTCCAGCAAGACCTGTAAAAACCACGAGGGAAATGACACGTGGCTTCAAAAGCTGGAGCCACTCTCTTAGAGCAGCATCTCCGTCACGTCCTTCTAACTTCAGCTGTGCCGTTACGGCCGAAAATGGGAAAGAGGCAAATAATCTCGCCACACCTTTATCTCCCGTCCGTTGGTATCAGAGCATCTCCGCCAACACAGTGCAAAACAAATCGCCGCCACGCCACAACGCCCATGAGCACAAAGGCCAAAACGCTCACCAAGAGCGCTACTGGCGCATAAACACTCCATGTAGGGATGATCGAACACATAATCCCCAAGAATGTTACAGCCGCATGAAACATCCCAAGTCTTTCAAACCATACGCCCCGCACATCCATATAGTGGGAGAACCATATGTAGAATGTCCCACTCAGCGCCATTAAACTCCCGAAAATAGCCGCTTGATGGCCAAATTCAGCCCCTGCGACCATGCGCCCCTCTACATGGAAGACCATCTGCCCCACAATATGAGGCGCAAGTAAGCTCAACCAACCGACTAAAAGGAGAAAAACAGCGCCAAAAATCCACAAAGAAGCAGCACGCTGCCGGATGGAATAAGACCACCCTTCAATACACAAACTGACGAGCAATATAAGCCCTGGAACGACCTGACCCATTATAACGGCCACGGATAACGCTTCGTGTGGCAATCCACCGAAAAGCGTATCAACCCATAATAATGGACCAATAGCGCCCATAGCCCCGAACAAATAGGGAGATAAACGATGCACAATCCCTTGTTTATGCCCACTGACCGATAGAAAAATTTGCGCAACAAGCCCCAATGAGGGGATCAGTATCAAGCTCATTTCGGGCAGACGCAGTGTCTGCACCAAAGGCAAAACAGACTGCCCTTTCACCAAAAGAGCCAACAAAACCGGATTAATCACAACCAACGCACATGCTGTCGCCAAAAGAGACCATGCAAGTGGTGGCATATCCCGGAAGCGAATCTCTCTCCCCTCGAGAACTGTTGCAATAATATTGTAAGAGACGGAGAGCATACCTAATGCCCAAATAGCGAGACCCGCAGAAGGCACGAAGGGTAAGATAAGGTCCCCAACCGTGAGCAAAGCTAAACCTAAAATTGAGCAGGACGGCAGCGACATACGCTCTGCTCCCAACGCTCTAGGGAGATACCACTGAGCGACTCCGCCTAGAATAGCCGGACAAATCACAAAAAATGTCATCAGAACAGCGTGCGACACGACCATCCCGGAGGACGGATGGAAATGGAAGAGCGGCAACGCCAACGCTCCTCCCAATACGCCCGAAAATAAAGAAAGTAGTAAGAAGGCGGCCCCCAAAGCTGAAGCTTTGGAGGAAGGAGATATGTGAAACTGACCTAAAATCACGATAACACGTCAACTTCTATAAAAAATACTACGCCAAAAATTTGACGTCCTTCACCCAATTTCACCATCTCTATTAATGAAATAAATAAAGGCGAACCCCTATCTATCCTTATTTTGCGGCAATGTCACGAGCGTAAACAATCCCATAGGGGGGACAGGCGTCACCGTAGCGCGTGCCCTATCTTCTGGCGGCAAAAGAGTTTCCATTGCAAAATCAGGATGCCACCCGAGAGAACGCGAGGCCCGCGCCATCACACGTTCCATTTTTAGCCGCACGCCACCATCAGCTAAAAAATGATTTACAAAAAGAATATGTCCGCCAGGACGCACTAGCCGCTTCAATTCTTTCAGAAGCAGGTCAGGGTGCGGAACGACGGAAGCAACAAACATCGCAACAGCGATATCAAAACTATTATCTTCAAACGTCGTTGCCTCAGCATCCATCTCCAAAAGATCATCAATATTTCCGAGATGATCCCGTAAAACACGCAAGCGAGCACGCTCCAGCATGTCCTCCGAAAGATCAATCCCTGTAATACGCTTGTCTTTATTGTAAGATGGAAGGGCAAGCCCGGTACCCACGCCTACCTCTAGCACCTTTTTCCCAGGCAACGCATTTACTGCAGCAACAGCACGACGGCGCCCAAAGGCTGAAATACCACCAAAAACAGAATCATAGACCCGCGCCCAACGACGATAAGCCGCTTTGACACTATCGGCATCCAAAGCAGACCGGGGCTGAAAGGAAGACATCATGAAATACGCAACCTCACTCTAAGCTTTCCCACCCAAAGGGAGAGCCTCTTTGTGGAGGTGTTCAACCATGCTCCTGCCTGTCCTTCAAGGGACTATCTTTAGCAAGACAACAACACCTCCCCAAAAACTCCACACACTGGTAGCATAAGAATATGCAAAAAGCATAGAAGGGTAACATCCACATGAATTACATTAATATTCTCTCTGCACTCCTCGCTCTTCTATTATGGCTATCTTTATTTCTGGTTTATTATCACCAACGTCTCATTCCGTGGTTTGTCAATAAATTTACCCGCGACAAAAATCCTGCAAAAAATTCTTCGGATGGGGCTAACGCTTCCTTTTTTCACTATGCATCATCGGATTATTCAAACGGTGTGAAAGATTCTGAGACCATTGAAGCAGCTTTCCGTAAAGACAAACGAATCATTCTAAACGAAGAACAACCTAATTCTTCTCAAGATCACCATCCAAAAACGGATCACAACGAAACGCCCTAACCACATTGATTAGGAGTCTATAAACCTCGTCATGGTCCAGAGTGTGACTATGTGTCATCAATGTGTCACACGAGGTTCATTATAAGTTCACACACCATTTCAAAAATGAAAGCTACGGTTCCAGCCGTTACGTTTCTTCATCTTTTAATAAGGTTGTGATGTCCATAAATGGTAAGTTGGCCCTCACCACAGGTCTCGCCAGCGCCTGCTGTTTCCCACTTTCTGCCATAGCTCAGCCACAAAGCGCATGGCACCATCATCATCCTACTGCTTCTACCCTGCGATCTCCCCATATCCTCCCTCACCACCCATCACGGCGTAGCCATTTAACGGCCGTTCAAGCTCATCATAGTGAGACCATGCTTGTTCTTGGTGGTGGTGCGACACGTCAAACACAAACGCTTTCACGTCTTGCGCTTTCGGAAAACACACCAGGAACGAACCCTATGAAGGCGCTTTCCAAGCTGCCCGGGGTGATGTTTACTGGTTCTGATTCTCTTGGATCCTACGAATGGTCACAACAAATCGAAATTCGAGGCTTTGACCAGAGCCGTCTCGGCTTTACGATGGATGGAATCCCGCTGGGAAACCAAGCTTATGGCAACACGAATGGGCTTTCCATTGGACGCGCTTTGCAAACAGAAAATAACGGCCCCGCTACCCTTGCCCAAGGCGCCGGCTCCATCTCTGTTGCAGCCTCTAATGACCTAGGTGGGGCCCTTCAATTTACCTCTATCGATCCAACGCATAAATTTGGAGTGGATGTTGCTGGGTCCATCGGCTCAGCCACAACATGGCGCCCCTTTATGCGTATCAATAGTGGTGACCTACCTGGTGGAGGCCGCTTTTATGTTTCTTATAATCACCAAGATGCCAATAAATGGAAAGGAAAAGGCCAACAAATACAAGACCAAGCCAACGCCAAATATATTCAACCATTAGGTAAGCACGTTACGCTAACACTTTTTGGAAGTTGGTCAAAACGTAAAGAAAATGATTATCAAGACCTGTCGTTATCGCTCATTCACCAACACGGCTATCGTTGGGACAATATCACAAAAAATTACGATCTCGCTCAATCAATAGCCTATGACTATCAACATAATCTTCCATTTCCCGAGGGTTTTTCAAACGAGAATGACGCCTATTATAATTCAACAGGTTTACGCCAAGATGCGTTAGGCTACGGGAAATTAAACTTCGATCTCACATCACGGCTTAAGGGAACCATCATAGGTTATGGACATGTTAATTCTGGTGAAGGAGCCTGGGTAACACCTTATAATCCAACCCCTGCTGCTCTTGGAGGGTCACCTCTCTCCACGCGTACCACTGAATATGACATTCACCGAACAGGTGTTATCGGTTCTCTCCAATACCACATCGCTAATCACCATATTGAGGGCGGTTTTTGGTTTGAAAATAACGCGTTTGAACAATCACGCCGCTATTATCCTTTATCCCGCTCAGCCCCACCCTCTACGCGCCACTGGTACCATGGAAATGCGTTTGAAACGCAATGGGAAAGCAGCTTCAACACAAAAACCTATCAAGTCCATCTTGGAGATGTTTGGAAAATAACGCGACGGCTGACGTTAACCTATGGTTTCAAGTCACTCATTGTTGATAACCAAGCCAAGGCCATGAGTGGGAACATCTTAGGGAAAATACTCCCTACGACATATCCATCCGGTTCCATGAACGCCTCCAATGGTTTTTTACCACAAATTGGTGCACACTACCGGCTTGGAAAACATCATGAAATTTTTGCTGATTATGCACGTAATATAGCTGCTTACGATAGCGCACAGACATCAGGCCCCTTTTCAACCACTAATGCAGGCTTTGCCTATCTAAAGGGGCGTATCCACCCTGAGCAATCAAACACAGAAGAGCTCGGATACCGTTTCCATAATAAAACAATAGAAGCTTCTCTCACGGGCTATTATGTCGAATTTCAAAATCGCCTTCTTTCGGTAACACAAGGTGTCGGCATCCAAGGAAACCCCTCTGTGCTTACTAATGCTGGAGGGGTCACCACACGAGGGATTGAAACTGCTTTTAATTGGCGGTTTGTACAAAATTGGTCGCTGTTCGTATCCTATTCTTTTAATGACTCTCGCTATGACAATAATGTTTATGCAAATGGCCAAATCAGTGCCAATATCAAAGGCAAGAACGTTGTAAACACACCACGAAATCTCGCCAATGTTCAACTCGGATACGATGACGGGACAATTTGGGGAAATGTGCTTATGCAGTTCCAAGACCGCCGTTATTACACATATACAAATGATCGCTACGTACCCGCAAATGATGTCTTCAATCTCAATATGGGATATCGCTTCCACAACCGCGATCCATGGTTACATGGGCTCGAGCTTCAAATTAACGTCTCAAATCTCTTTAATAAACGCTATATCGCCACTGTCGGTAGTAACGGCTTCGTCAATAGCGACCCACAAGGTACTTTCCAAACCCTCCAGGCTGCTGCTCCCCGTATGGTCTTTTTCACCATTAGGAAACATTTTTGGTAACTCTATATAAAATAAAGAAGATACTCCCCTTCTTAGGGAGAACATACCTCATTGGGGAACCTGTTTCCCAACAGCCCCCAATGAGAATACATCACGAGATATATTATTCCCGTTGAAAACCTTCCCTTAACGCAGCTTCTTCTCAATAGCGTCCCAAATCAAACCTGCACTATTGATACCATCAAAGCGGTCCAATTCTTGAAGCCCTGTCGGAGATGTCACGTTAATCTCCGTCAGCCAGTCACCGATGACATCAATCCCTGTGAAAATTAAGCCTTTTTCTTTCAAATAAGGCCCAATAGAGGCACAAATCTCTTTATCTCTTGCCGTCAAAGCCACGCGCTCGGCTCTACCCCCAACATGCATATTCGATCGCGTCTCCCCTGTTGCCGGAACACGATTAATGGCTCCAATGGGCTCACCATCAACGAGGATAATCCGCTTATCTCCCCGCGTTACAGCGGGCTCGTAGCGCTGAACCATCAACGGTTCACGAGACCGGGAGAAATGCATCTCCAATAAAGAAGCAAAATTACCGTCATCCGGTTTCACACGGAAAATACCGGCACCGCCATTCCCATAAAGTGGCTTTAAAATAATATCCTGATGTTTCTCACGGAAGGCTGCAATCACAGCATGATCCCATGTCACGACTGTCGGCGGCATCAGATCTGGAAAATGCGTGACCAATAATTTTTCAGGCGCATTTCTTACAGAGACAGGATCATTAACAACTAGGGCCTTTCCATCCCCGACACCGTGAATATGCTCTAAGAGATGTGTTGCCGTAATATAGCCCATATCAAAAGGAGGATCCTGGCGCATCAAAATGACGTCCATAGTGCCAAGATCCACCGTCTGTTCCGGCCCAAAATCAGCATGGTTCCCTTTCTGACGCTGCACACGCACAGGCCTTACACGTGCTTGCAAACGCCCTGATGTCCCCTGCCCTTCGACCAACGCCAAAGAGGTTGGATGATAAACGAACAGCTTATGCCCTCTTCTCTGGGCCTCCAGCATCATCGCAAAGGTTGAATCACCATCAATATTCACATGCTCAAGTGGGTCCATCTGGACAGCAACACGGCAAGGTGCAGAGAATGTCGTCATAAGCCTCTTAACTCCAGGGGAACCTTCTTATACGGGTTCAGGATACGCAATCGACAAGACGTCGATCATCGTCGGTCCTGACGGCGTATGCAACGTCACTTCATCACCGACCCGTGCACGCATGAGAGCACGCGCAACAGGAGAGATCAAACTGACCTCCCCACGCACAATATCTGCTTCATCCACCCCTAAGATGGTTACAGTATATTCTTTATCATCTTCATCAATATATGTGACGGTCGCACCAAAAAAGACCCGATCACGCTGTGTTTGCGCAGCCGGATCAACCACCACTGCCTGATCCAACCGCTTCGTCAGGAAACGAAGCCGCCGGTCAATCTCCCTCAACCGCTTTTTCCCATATTGGTAATCAGCATTTTCTGAGCGATCTCCATTACTGGCTGCCCATGAAACCACTTCCACTACCTTAGGGCGTTCCACTTGCGCTAATTCTCGCAGTTCTTTCCGTAATACCGCCGCCCCATAAGGAGAAATATACCGATTTAGTGCGACTTTCTCGCTACTCATCGTCGCCCTATCTCCCATCTGACGGGCGGAAATGCATATTACCCCCCACACGCTGTCCTGGCTTCAGAACATGAATGCCGCGTTTCGCAACCGTCGGTCGGTTGATCGCATCTGTCATATTCGTCACAGGCTCAAGCCCAACAAAACCACTCTTGGGCTGACTAAACACGACGAAATGCTCGAAGATAGGGTCAGCCTCAATCGTTAAATTTGGAAGAGAGTCTGTATGTTTCACAAACGCCTTCCCAGAAAAACCACCAAACCCATTATCAATAGAACATTCGCTGATCTCTTTAGGTTTATGGAAAGACCAGTCCCCCTCGCAGGGCTTAGCTTCTTTGGGGAGCTTCTCCTCATCGGTGAGCCACACATATTTCGCATCAAAAGATAGCGTTGTTCCTTCACCGACAGTCACATAGGGATGAAAGCCCAAACCAACAGGCTGCTCACGGGAATCACGATTTTCTACCACAATGCTCACATCGAGCTGATCCCCTTGCAGGGCGTATGACAAAACGGCCCGATAGGCAAACGGCCAATGTGGGTCATTTTGTTCCCCCTCTTCTGGTGTATGATCAAACACCAGAACCGCATGGGCCTCTCCCTGATGCATAACACGCCAGGCATTCTCCCACCCATTCCCATGGATAGGATGAGTCTCGCCCGTCATATTCGGCGATAACTGAAATTCTTCTCCGCCAAAAGAAAACGCACCATGGGCAATACGGTTAGAATACGGCACCAACGGATAGGCTCCAACTTCTACTCCCTGTTGCGCCCGTAAATTAGGGTTGGCGAGTGGGAAAAACATATCACACCCATCAACCTGCCATTGTCCAATAGCTCCCCCCGTTTCAGGAAGAAGCGTTAGTCGGTGCCGACCATTTTTTAATTCCAGCATAAATCAATCCTTCTTTTTACGACGACGTGTCTTTTTTTGTGGTGCTTCATCTTTATTCAAAAATTCCCGCTTCTTTACTGGAATACCAGACGGCACTAGACCAATCTCTTCTGCTTCACGGCGCCGAATTTCATCACGCAACTGCGCCGCTTGTTCAAAATCCAACTCTGCAGCCGCCTCACGCATTTGTTTCCTCAAAGCCTCTAAAGAGACCGCAGGCTCAGTCTTTGTCGACGCACTCTCTTTGCCAGAAATTTCTTCCTGCATAAACAAGGTATCGTTGATCCGACTACGCACCGTTTGTGGCGTAATCCCGTGTGCCTCATTCCAAGCAATCTGCTTTTCACGCCGGCGTGCCGTTTCATCAATCGCGTACCGCAAACTATCTGTTATTTTATCCGCATAGAGCAACACACGCCCTTCCACATTCCGCGCCGCACGACCAATCGTTTGAATCAACGATGTGCGAGACCGTAAAAACCCTTCCTTATCCGCATCTAAAATGGCCACGAGCGCACATTCAGGAATATCCAACCCTTCGCGCAACAGGTTAATACCAACCAAAACATCAAACGTGCCGAGACGTAAATCACGGATAATCTCAATCCGCTCTAACGTATCAATATCTGAGTGCAAATAGCGCACACGAACATCATGTTCTGCCAGATATTCTGTAAGTTCCTCAGCCATTTTTTTCGTCAAGGTCGTTACAAGAATACGTCCTCCCTGCGCAATGGTCGCACGCGCTTCATGCAACAAATCATCCACCTGTCCCTCAACAGGCCGCACAATAGTAATAGGATCAACAAGCCCTGTAGGACGGATAATTTGTTCAGCAAAAACCCCGCCAGTCTGCTCCAATTCCCAATTCCCAGGTGTTGCGGAAACAAAAAGTGTCTGAGGGCGAAAAGCATCCCATTCAGCGAAAGACAGCGGGCGGTTGTCGATGCACGATGGCAGTCGGAAACCATAGTCAGCGAGTGTTTCTTTTCGTGCGCGATCTCCACGCTCCATTCCGCCAATCTGCGGCACGCCTACATGACTTTCATCGACGATCAATACGGCATCTTCAGGAAGATATTCAAACAATGTTGGGGGTGGATCCCCTGGTCGCCGTCCTGACAAATAACGGGAATAATTTTCAATTCCCTTACAGGCTCCCGTCGTTTCCATCATTTCCAAATCAAAATCACAACGCTGTTTTAAACGCTCTTCCTCTAATGGTTTCCCCTCTTTTTGGAAAAATGCCAAACGCTCTTGGAGCTCCTGCTTAATGACCTCCATCGCTTGATTAAGAGTTGGGCGTGGCGTGACGTAATGTGAGTTTGCGTAAAGTTTCACTTCCCCAAGGTCCGCCGTTTTTACCCCTGTTAGGGGATCAAATTCTGTCACCTCTTCAATTTCATCACCAAACAAACTTACACGCCACGCGCGATCTTCATTCTGCACAGGGAAAATATCTATTTGCTCACCACGAACACGAAATGTCCCGCGATCAAACCCTAAATCATTTCGTTGATATTGCAGCTCAACCAAAGAACGAATGAGCTCATCACGTTCAATACGCCCCCCTGCCTCAAGATGGATCATCATCCGAGCGTAGGATTCAGGCGATCCAATACCGTAAATACAAGAAACAGAGGCAACAATAATAACGTCATTCCGTTCCAAAAGAGCCTGCGTCGCAGAATGGCGCATTCGGTCAATATGCTCATTACGCTGACTGTCTTTTTCAATAAACGTATCTGATCGCGGCACATAAGCTTCTGGCTGATAGTAGTCATAGTATGAAACAAAATATTCCACCGCGTTATTGGGGAAAAACTGTTTCATCTCGCTGTACAGCTGTGCGGCCAGTGTTTTGTTCGGGGCCATGATCAATGTTGGGCGTTGTATCTCCTCAATCACTTTAGCCATGCTAAAGGTCTTACCAGATCCTGTAACGCCCAAGAGAACTTGGTCTCGCTCCCCTGCTTTCATCCCCTCTACGATCTGCGCGATCGCCTGAGGTTGATCCCCTGAGGGAGCGTAATCAGATTTCACCACAAAACGACGTGCCTTGGGCTTCGCCGGTTGTTTCTCCGGGAAGAAATCCGTCGGACGTGGTGCTATGGGTTTTTTGCGTGTTTTAGATGATCGTGCAGCCATAACTGCAAAATGGGAGAACTCATCCCGTCACGCAAGTATGGTAACGCGATTTCATTTTTCTAATATCTCTTCTGTTCCGTAATGTTTTCCTGTTATGGAACGAAATCTCTTTCCCACCGAATCAAAGGGCCATGATAATGGACTTCGAGAAAATCAGCGAAAATTACACTCAGTTCCGCAGTACCGCCGAACAAGCCTTTCAGCTGCTTGATGGCCTGATTGGAAAAATGCAGGGTGCCGCCGATAACGGCGATAGCCAGGCTGGCGAATGGGTGAATGAGCTTAAAAAAGCTGCTGATCTCTTCCAAGGAAGCCAGGGCAATATTGGCGAACTACTCCAAAATGTTCACGGCGTGATGAGTCTTCTCGGCCAAAATAACAGTGAGAACAAAGAGGGCGGAGAAAACAACGCAACGACTAATGTCGTCTCAAACTTCCTGAATTCTGACCTGGGAAAATCCTTTGCCTCCGGTACAGCCGAAAAAATCGGTGGCGGCTTCCTCAGTAAGCTTTTCAAATAACGAGCAAGAACTATTATCGGGACTGCACTATCCCGATAATAGTTACACACCAGAGCGCTATATCATAGAGCGCGCTGGTGTTACTTTTGCGTGCCGCAACGCCTCTCGCTGACGCGCCGCCAACTCATCCACATTAAAATCAGTAATCAATTCCTGGAACATCTCATGCCAATTCAGGCGAGCGCCAAGACGTAAGAAGGCACTTCCCAACCCTATGGCTGAGCGGTCCATCATGACGAATTCCCGCGGCAAGGTCACGCCACCCGTGCGCTTTAACCCCTCATAGACACGTTCTAAAACCTCGCGTGCTTCTTCAGGGTTGTTGCTTTCCTGCATTGTCCAGACACGATCCGTCATCAATGGACGATAAAAGAACCGTGCCCATTCATTCAGCACCTTAGCCGTTTCCCGCGACAAATTACGGAATCCCCAAGCATAATATGCTTGATAAGCCCGGTCTTCATCATCGTCACGTAACGCATCAAACAGCTCGACAACACCACCCACAAAACCCGGTGAGAAAACACGCACGGCACCGAAATCAAGTAGATTAACACCCCCATCCTTGCATATAGTGAAATTCCCCATATGGGGGTCACCATGAATAACACCATAGCGATAAACAGGGCGATACCACGCTTGAAACAATGCTTTTGCAATCGCGTTACGTTCTTTTTGTGGTAACTCTTCCTCTAGGACAGATTTCATCGACCGGCCTGGAAGCCAGTCCATCGTCAGAAGGCGCTTCGTTGTCAACGGCGCCACCGGCTCCGGCACATGAACCTGAGGCACATCCCGAAGAATTAAACGATAAAGACGCAGATGACTCGCTTCACGCTCATAATCTAGCTCTTCTCGCATCCTTTCTGCCAGTTCAGTATAAACCTCATCTTGGCGAATAGCACTCCCAAAAAATCCGTAAACGCCTAGGCCACGCTTCAACTGACGGAGGTCACTCTCCATGGCCCCAGTCATCCCAGGATATTGCAGCTTACAGGCAACTTCTCGCCCATCATCGAGTGCCGCACGATGCACCTGACCTAAAGAAGCGGCAGCCACCGCCTCATGGCTAAAGGAACGAAAATTTTCTTCCCATTGGGGACCAAGCTCTGCACGCATACGGCGCTGCACAAAATTCCATCCCATCGGCGGTGCATTTGCCTGAAGGTGCGCCAGCTCCTCAGCATATTCATCAGGCAATGCCCCTGGTATGGTCGAAAGTATCTGCGCCCCCTTCATTAAAGGACCACGCAAATTCCCCAATACAGCTCGTAGCCCCTCAGCATGGCTCACACGGTCAGAACGAATACCTAACCGATGCCCCGCAATACGCGCAGCAACCCCTCCTACTGCACCGGAGGTACGAAGCATGCGCTGCATACTGTCCATGAAACCTGTTTTATCGAGGTCGCGCTCTCGTGCCATGCCCTCTCGCCTTTCCCTTACGTTGGGTCTGCTTCAAGCTGATCAATCAACCCGCTAATGACATCCAAACCACGGTTCCAGAAAGCTGGATCTCCCGCATCAAGCCCAAAGGGTGCCAACAGCTCGCGATGCCTTAGCGTTCCCCCTGCAGCCAGCATGGTTTTATATTTTTCTGTAAATCCGTCAGGTTGATCCTGATAAACCCCATAAAGCGCGTTGACCAAACAATCCCCAAAGGCATAAGCGTACACGTAGAATGGAACGTGAATGAAGTGCGGGATATATGACCAATACTGATTATAATCCGGCGTGAAATGGAAAGCCGGGCCAAGACTTCTTTCCTGAACTTCCCGCCAAATTTCGCCTATACGCTCGGCTGGAACTTCTGCCTTACGCCGTTCATCATGCAGCTTTACTTCAAATTGGTAGAACGCGATTTGGCGCACAACAGTGTTCAACATATCCTCAACTTTAGACGCCAGAAGATGACGTTTCCTTTGAGGTGACGTTTCCGCCTCTAAAAGTGACTGGAAGGTCAGCATTTCTCCAAAAACAGAGGCCGTTTCAGCCAATGTCAGTGGCGTTGAGGAACGAAGATATCCCTGATTCTTCCCAGCAAGAAGCTGATGAATCCCATGCCCCATTTCATGAGCCAAGGTCATCACATCACGTGAACGCCCTTGATAATTCATGAGAATGTACGGATGCACAGATGGAACCACCGGATGAGCAAACGCTCCTGACGACTTACCCGGAACAGCTGCCGCATCAATCCATGGATTTTTCAAAAACAGCTCAGCATATTGCCCCATTTCGGGATCAAACCCGGCATAAGCCTTATGAACAATAGCCTTACCTTCCTCCCAGCTGATCCGTTTATCATCAACATCCGGCAAAGGAGCATTACGGTCCCAATGTTCAAGCGTCTCTAGGCCTAACCATTTGGCCTTCATCCCATAATAGCGATGGGACAAACGCGAGAAAGATGAATCAACAGCACCAACCAGCGCATCAACGACGCTATCTTCCACCATATTCGCGCGATTTCGGCTGCTCACTGGCCGCGGATAACCCCGCAAATTATCCGATATCGCTTTGTCCTTTGCCAATGTGTTGGTGATACTCACCAATAAATGCTGCTTCTCGACCAAAGCGGCACTAATAGCGCGCGCAGCTTCCTCACGCTTTGAACGGTCTTTATCTGTCAGACGATTAAAGACATCATTAAGAGGAAGTGTTTGATCACCAATCGTGGCCGTCATGCCCGCCATGGTTTCATCAAACAGTCGAACCCATGCCCCACGCCCAGAAACAGATGTTTCCATCAGCACGCGCTCAACGTCATCCGAAAGCTGATACGGACGAAATACGCGCAAATCACGCACATAAGACTGCCAAGGCGCCAGAGCAAAGTCTTGCAATGCGTGCTGGACTGCCTCGTCATCAAGTCGGTTGAGCTCTAAGGAAAAGAAGAGCAAATGCGTCGATAACGTCGTAACGCGCTCTCTTACACTTTGAGCAAAACGCCCACATTGAGCATCTGTCGTGTGCGCAGCAAAAAGAAGCTGCGCATAGGAGGCAATTTTACCCAACCCTTCTTCAATTTTTTCATAATCGGCCAATGCCTCAGCCAACGCCGCTGGAGATGAAACGGCCAAATTCCCCTTCCAGCGCTTTTCAAATGTTTGAGCTTCTTTCTCGAGCCATAAGAAATCTGCCTCAATCGCTGGATCTTCCGATGAGGTATATAAATCCGACAAATCCCAACGCGGCGCAGGGACAGTCCCCTCAGAAGCTGCATCAGCTTTTTGAAGAGACGATAAAAAACGAGGAGAAGAAAAAGGCATCATAATCATGCTGGTAGACTACTCCTCCAGCCGTCTTGTGGAAACTCCCTTTCGTCCAGAAGACGATGGGAGTTTCCTTTTTTCTTTCAACTACGCCGACAGACGGCTTAAGTCTTCGTCTTCATAGCCGATTATCCGAGCATAATCTTTTGGCACTACATGCCAGAAACGGGGCAATACGTCATCCCATGTATGCAACAAATGAGCGGCATAATGGCTGCCCGTTTCCTCCACATGTCGCTCAACCAAATGACGGAGCTCATCTGCCCAGCGCGGCGAAGTCACACGCTTCCAGTTAAGGCTATCAGCATTCACGCGTTCGACAAAACGTCCGTCAGTATCGAGCACATAAGCTGTCCCCCCCGTAAAGCCGGCACCAAAATTGTCGCCAATATCACCAAGGACAACGACGGTTCCGCCCGTCATATATTCGCACCCATTGGACCCACAGCCTTCAACAACCGCAATAGCCCCTGAGTTACGCACGGCAAAACGCTCACCTGCCTGCCCTGCGGCAAATAACGCTCCTGACGTCGCGCCATACAGAACGGTATTTCCAACAATAGCGTTATGCGATGAATCACGCTGCGCGGCACTGGTGGGGCGCAAGACAATGGTTGCTCCAGAGAGGCCCTTCCCGACGTAATCGTTCGCATCCCCTTCCACTTCAATGCGCACCCCGCGCACAGCAAAAGCACCCAAGGACTGCCCTGCTGAGCCACGCAGCGATAAAGTCAGATGCCCTTCAGGCAGACTATTCATGCCGAATTTACGCGTAATGAGTGAGGAAACACGCGTTCCCACAGCACGATGCGTATTACGCACTACATAATGCAAATGCAGCTTTTCACGCCGGTCAAAAAGCGGCTGAGCATCACTGATAATCTGAGCGTCTAACGTATCAGGAACCTCATTACGACCTTCACGCGTGCAATAACGCGCATATCCCCCTGGGTCAGCCTGCACGAGAAGGGAATTAAGGTCCAAATCGTCGAGATAATCCGCGCCACGATACACCTGATGGAGCATATCTGTGCGACCAATTACCTCATTGAGGGAACGCACCCCAAGACGGGCTAAAATGTTGCGAACATCCTCAGCAATAAGCGTGAAGAGGTTAATGACTTTCTCAGGCGTGCCCTCAAACTTCTTCCGGAGCTCTTCATCCTGCACGCAGACACCAACAGGGCATGTATTGGAGTGGCATTGCCGGACCATAATACATCCCATCGCCACAAGAGCTGCTGTACCAATGCCGAACTCTTCTGCCCCCAACATGGCCGCAATGACAACATCACGTCCTGTCTTAATTCCACCATCAACACGTAATGTAAGACGATGACGAAGCCGGTTCAGCATCAGCACCTGATGTGCTTCACTCAGTCCCATTTCCCACGGAAGACCCGCATAATGGATGGATGATTGCGAGCTTGCGCCTGTCCCTCCTGAGTGACCGGAGATCAAAATACCATCGGCCTTTGCCTTCGCAACACCAGCAGCAATCGTCCCAATTCCTGTCCGCGCGACAAGCTTTACGGTCACCACAGCATGAGGGTTAATCTGCTTCAGATCATAGATGAGCTGAGCTAAATCCTCGATCGAGTAAATATCATGATGCGGCGGTGGTGAAATCAGCGTGACACCAGGTGTTGCATGACGCAATCGCGCAATCAGCTCTGTCACCTTAAAGCCTGGCAACTGTCCGCCTTCTCCTGGCTTTGCTCCCTGAGCCACCTTAATTTCAATCTCACGGCAATCATTAAGATATTCCGCCGTGACACCAAAACGCCCAGAAGCCACCTGTTTAATCGCTGACGAGGCATTATCCCCATTGGGGCGTGGCTGCGCCCGGACGGGGTCTTCACCACCTTCACCCGAATCTGATTTCGCTCCAATACGATTCATCGCAATAGCCAGCGTCTCATGTGCTTCAGGACTTAGCGCCCCCAAAGAGATGCCCGGGGCGACAAGGCGACGCCGAATTTGGGTAATCCCTTCCACATCATCAACATTAATAGCCCGTGCAGAAGAACGGAACGTGAGCAGATCTCTCAGTGCCGTAGGGGGCTGTGCTTCAAGCGCCTCGACATAATGGCGATACAATTTGTAACTGTTCGCCGTAACAGCCATTTGTAACTTATGAACGACGGACGCAGACAAAGCGTGCACCTCGCCACGCGGACGTATTTTATACCGCCCGCCCACGGGCAATGGTGCTACCGTAGCATTTTCCCAAGCTTTTTTATGAGCTTTGAGAACATTTCGTGCAACACCTGAAAGCCCAATGCCCGAGATACGCGATGCCATCCCAGGGAAAAACTCTGATACTAAGGCCCGTGAAAGGCCAATCGCTTCAAAATTATATCCTCCACGATAAGACGAAACGACGGAAATACCCGCCTTCGACATAATCTTGAGGAGCCCCTTATCCGCAGCGGTCCGGTAACGCAGCATAGCGTCACGCATAGACATAGAACTGCCAAAAAGCCCCTTTTGTAGCCGATGGGCGATACTATGCTGAGCCAGCCACGGATTAACCGTCGACGCACCCACACCTATTGTCACGGCTAAACCGTGAACATCCACAGTCTCAGATGTTCTTACGTTAACAGACGTAAAGGTACGCAAGGAGTTTTGCACAAGATGGATATGAACAGCCGCAGTGACCAAAACCATCGGAAGAGCAACACGGTCTACACTGCTGTTTTCATCTGTTAGGAAAAGATGCGTACACCCTCTCCTCACGGCTTCTTCAGCCTGATGTTTAATATCCGTCAATGCTGACCTTAAACCACCCTCTCCTGCGTCGACTGGAAAAGTACAATCAATGACGCTGCCCTTATCGCCACAGAATTGCCGAAGCTTATCAAACTCGCCGTTGGTCAAAATAGGACTTGGCAATTGCAACAGCTTACATTGGTTCGCTGACTCTTCGAGAATATTCCCGAGATTCCCCAAGCGCGTAATCAAACTCATTACCCGTGTTTCGCGCAAACTATCGATCGGAGGATTCGTAACTTGACTAAAGCCCTGTCGAAAATAATGCGGTAGACCACGATAATGACCTGAGAGTACCTGCAGAGGTGTATCATCTCCCATGGAGCCAATTGCTTCTGCCGCATTCTCCACCATTGGGTGAAGAATAGTCTCCATATCCTCATGAGTTAAATTCACCGCGAGTTGACGGCGGCGCAAGCTCTCTGCTGGCAATCCATCATTTTCCCGGACATCAGCCATCATGGGGCCAACATCTTGAATCTGCTCAATCCATTTTTCGAAATCGTGCCGGGATGCCAAAAGATCCAAAATTTCTTCAGGCGTGTAAAGCCGCCCATCCTTCAAATCGAGAGCAAGCGTCTGACCTGGCCCTAAACGGCCACGTTTTAAAAGGCTATCATCGGGAACCCGAACCATGCCAGCTTCCGAGCCAACAATCAGAAGCCCTTCCTTTGTGATGCAATACCGCAATGGACGTAGTCCGGCACGGTCCAGCCCTGCAATGACCCAACGCCCATCCGTTCCGCAAAGGGCTGCCGGACCATCCCACGGTTCAATAACGGCGTTACAATACCGGAAAAAGGCTTTCTCCTTCGCTGACATAGAGGACTTCGACCCTGCCGACGCCGGAACAAGAAGCGCCTTTGCCGCAGGAGCACTCCGCCCTGCAAATGTCAGCAACTCAAAAGCATTATCAAGCGCAGCCGTATCAGAGCCAGAAACTTGAATGACAGGCTTCAGAGACTCCATATAAGGGTCAAGATCGGGATGAGACAAACGCGTTTCATGCGCGCGCATCCAATTGATATTCCCCGATAACGTATTGATCTCACCATTATGAGCGAGCTTACGGAAAGGCTGCGCGAGCTTCCACGTTGGAAACGTATTCGTCGAATAACGCTGATGATAAATCGCAAAACGCGATATAAAACGTTCATCAAGAAGGTCTGGATAAAAATCCGTTAAATGTTCGGCAAGGAACATTCCTTTGTAAATAAGGGACCGACATGAAAGTGAACATATATACAGGTCAACATGCGCCTCGGCAGCGGCTTTTTCAATCCGCCGACGAATAACGTAGAGATCACGCTCGAGGTCATCTTCATTGTGCCCTAGCGTGTTACGAATAATGATCTGTTCAATCTCTGGCCGCGTCTCATTGGCTTTTTCACCAATACATGCGGTGTCAATCGGCACTTGACGCCAACCGTAGATACCGTAACCGAAACGCAAAATCTCCGTTTCGATAATCTGCCGACCTCTTTCCTGAGCCCCTAAATCAGTACGCGGCAGGAACACCATACCCACCGAGATACGCCCCTCAGCAACGATATCTCCGCCACTATGGATCGCGGCTGCAAAAAAATCCTGCGGGATTTCTACATGAATCCCTGCACCATCCCCCGTCTTTCCATCAGCATCAACCGCACCACGGTGCCAAATATTCCGTAACGCCTCAATACCTGCCTGCACAACAGAACGTGTTGCCTGACCATCGAGTGCCGCAACGACACCAACTCCGCACGCATCATGCTCCTGGGAAGGGTCATATAACCCCTCGAGCCGTTTCACATTTTCTTGGTAATCATGCACAAAGTTTTTTCCGGACATTACGCATTCTCCTGAACAGGCTGTGGATGGGAGGCTCGCTGAGATAAATGGTTGTGGATCGCATGAGCAGCTTCACGACCATCACGAATAGCCCACACAACGAGGCTCGCACCTCGGACGATATCCCCACCAGCAAAGACACCTGGAAGGCTCGTCGCATACCCATCTGAAGAGACCTTCAACGTCCCCCATCGTGTCACAGCAAGCCCTGGTTGTTGCCAAAGCTCTGGTAAATCCTCTGCCTCAAATCCTAACGCACAAATAACCATATCCGCCTGTAATGTGCTGTGCCCTCCAGCATGTTCCACCGTACGCCGTCCCTCTGTATCAAGCCCTCCTAGGCGCATCTCCTTCAGTCGCACAGCATTCACATGCTCATCACCTAAAAAAGCCTCAGGCGCCGCAAGCCATTGGAAATAAGCGCCCTCTTCTTCAGCATTCAACACTTCTTGGCGCGAGCCCGGCATATTTTCACGATCACGACGATACGCACATGTAACCTTTTTGGCCCCTTGTCGAATGGCTGTCCGCACACAGTCCATGGCTGTATCACCACCACCAATAACGACCACATGCTTCCCATGAGCATTCACGGCATCTGACGTTTCTTGTGATTCTTTGAGGTAATCCAGCGCTTCAATCACGCCTTTCAAGCGCACACCAGGTACCTTCACCTGACGTGCCCGATAGACGCCCGTTGCCAGAAAAACAGCATCATGCTGACGGCGTAACTCTTCAAGAGGTAGCTCACCGTCACCTGCACCAATAGCCTGCCCCAAATGGAAAATAATTCCTTGTTCTTCCAAAAGACGCCAGCGGCGCTCAACAATAGTTTTCTCCAATTTGAAGCTCGGGATACCATACATCATCAGCCCACCAGGTTTTTCCTGACGCTCATAAACATGAACCTGATATCCCTCTGCACGCAGACGCTCAGCACAGGCCATCCCCGCGGGACCTGAGCCGACAATGCCAACAGATTGTTTAAGCTCTTTGACGGGAACAGCGGGCTTGACCCACCCTTCTTCAAAAGCCGTTTCCGTTATGAAACGCTCAACAGCGCCAATAGTGACGCTACGGAACCCCTTTTGAATGACGCAATTACCTTCACACAGACGATCTTGAGGACAAATACGCCCACAAATCTCTGGGAAACTATTCGTCGAAGATGACATCTCATACGCCTCTTCTAACCGCCCTTGAGCAGCAAGACGTAACCATTCAGGGATAACATTTTCTAATGGACAATGCGACGCACAAAAAGGAATGCCACACTGAGAGCAACGCGAGGCCTGCTCCTCCGCTCGATCAGGTGAAAAGCCTTTATAAATCTCATGATAATCATGACGCCGTTCTGTCGCCGGGCGCTTTTCCGGTGGATGTTGAGAGCAACTCACAAAACGCAACATCGGCTCGGACATAAGCGCAATCTCCTTCAAGCAACGAGGAAACGCCTCCATTAGCGGAGGCCAATCACAAAACGGCTACACATAAAAACAATAGAAAACTCAAATACACACGTTACCATTCTTATGAATAGTCAGCATTATTTACCTTTTAAAGAACTAAAAATGATCTTTTATTGACAATAATAATCATTTTTAACATTAATTATATCCATATCGGACCTTTTTGGTTTTTAACTTTCTTTAAGGAATACTATCATTCTTTATTGACGACCTTGGCTCATTGCGGTTAGAAACCACAGCACCAACCTTGGTGCATCACGCTCTAGTTTCTGATTATGGGCCGTGTCTGTATCAAGGAGCTTCTGAGCCCAGATGGCGGAATTGGTAGACGCGCAGGTTTCAGGTACCTGTGTCCGCAAGGACGTGGAAGTTCGAGTCTTCTTCTGGGCACCATAATTGTTCGGTACCGCCGAATTTAGCTGTTTTCTACCAAGCCTTCCAGAATATCCGGTGAAATTATGAACAGTCCGCGTAACGTCATTCATCTCCATGACGGCGACCTGCCGGATGATCTCGACCTAGGCTCTATCGTTGCCGTTGATACAGAAACAATGGGGCTTAATCCTCATCGTGACCGCCTCTGTCTTATTCAACTTTCAGCAGGCGATGGGCAGGCTCATTTAGTCCAAATCAAGCCGCGCCATTTGGAAGGGCGTGGTTTTGATTGCCCCAACCTCAAAAAATTTTTTGAAAATCCGGCTACTACAAAACTCATGCATTTTGCACGTTTTGACGTCGCCGTTATCCAATATTCCTTTGGCATCACTGTTTCGTCCGTCATTTGTACAAAAATTGCAGCCCGTCTTGTCTATACATTCACGGACCGTCACGGCTTAGCCTATCTCTGCCGAGAGCTACTCGGCGTGGAGATGTCCAAACAACAACAAAGCTCAGATTGGGGAGCCCCCACCCTCACTGAAGACCAGCAGCGTTATGCAGCCTCCGATGTGCTCTATCTCCATGCTCTCTGGGCAAAGCTAGAAGCAATGCTTATACGCGAAGGGCGCCGTGACCTCGCTCAATCATGCTATGATTTCTTGCCCGCACGCGCGAAGTTAGACCTGCTTGGCTATGATGTTTCCGATATTTTTGCCCATCGCGCTTAATTGATCATCCTTTCATGAGTTCCTCTCCCCTTACCGTATTCCATCAGAGCATCGCGACACAACGTGATGGGCTGGCCGAATTGGAACGCGCGCTCTCCGGCCCCCTAGGCGAACATATGGAGCAGGCCGTTTCTTGTATTCTGGCAACAACTGGCCGTGTTGTGATCACCGGGATAGGAAAATCTGGGCATATTGGACGAAAAATACAGGCAACCTTGGCCTCTACCGGGACACATGCCTTATTCTTACATCCCGCTGAAGCAGCCCACGGCGATCTTGGTATGCTCAAGACAGACGATATTGTGATCGCCCTATCCACATCAGGCGAAAGTGCCGAGTTGGCTCCTGTCCTATCCTATACAACTCGCCTTGACCTTCCTCTCATTGCAATTACCTCTGCTCCACATTCAACACTCGCACAAGCATCGCGCATCTGTTTAACATTACCTATCGTGCGAGAAGCATGCCCTATGGGGCTAGCCCCAACAACGTCTTCATTGTTACAGCTTGCTTTAGGAGATGCCCTCGCGGCAGCCCTTCTTGATCAACGCCGCTTTACGGCAACTGATTTCTCTCAACTACATCCTGCTGGTCAACTAGGCGCACAATTACGTCCCGTCAAAGAACTTATGCACGTTGGAGACACCATTCCACTTGGCACGCCAGACATGCCTCTTAGAAATGTCATTGTCGAGATGACGCGTAAAGCCTTTGGATGTATGGGAGTCATCGATCCTCAGGGAAAGCTTTGTGGCCTAATCACAGATGGTGACTTGCGACGTGCTCTTGAACATGATTTGGATCATACCATTGCAGCCAACATTATGAATCTAACGCCTTTAACGGCTAGGCCCAATATGTTGGCTAAAGATGTCTTGCATGCCATGAATGACCGCCCTACACCGGTTAGCAGCGTATTCGTTATTGATCAGGATCGCCGTCCTTTAGGCATTTTACATCTCCATGATTTTATTCGAGCTGGCGTCGCATGAAACCCCCCTCCACCGAACGCACTGACTTTGATAAAACAGCTAGCCGGGATCATCTCCAAAAACTTGACGCTCTCCGAAAAGCTGCTTTCCAGCGGATTCGCCGCCCCCCCAGCCCTGAAGAAATGGCACGACGGAAATCACGCTTAGCAATGGCCAAATGGCTCCTCCCTGCCATCGCCAGCGTCCTTCTCATTTCCATTGCAGCCTGGCCAGAAATTAATCACTTAATCCATCAGAATGGTGCCATTCTGCGCGAGATGCGCCGCATTCATGCTGAAAGTGGTCGTATGGAAAATGCTGTTTATCGAGACATCGATTCACAGGGGCGCCCCTATACGCTTACATCACGCAGCGCACATCAAATTGATGATGATAAAGTTGAATTGACTGACCCCGTTGCCGATATCCAATTGGCTCACCAATCATGGGTTCATGTCCGCGCGGACCATGGTACATATCTACAGCATGAACAAACTTTGAACCTAAACGGGCATTTTACGCTATATCGTAATGATGGATTGCTTCTCAATAGCCCAACGGCTGACCTCGATATCAAACAACAAGTTATAGCAACTCATGACTGGGTTCACGCTGAAGGCCCCTTTGGAACACAAGATGCTCAGGGAGCATTCCTTGACCAAAACACCAACACCGTTCAATTCATGGGGCCTGGCCTTACAAATCGTTTCGATGATTTGAATCACCCCCCTTCTGTTTCTGTACAAAACAAGCCATAAGAGAGGCCATGATGCGTCACTTTCTTTCTTTTCTTCTGGCTTCGTCTATCGTAGCACCATCGCTCTACTCTCCTATGGCAAACGCGGCGTCAGCAGCGCCGCAGGATCGTTCTCATGGTGAAGTCGTCCATCTTTATTGGAAAAAAGAAGAAATTTACGACCGTAACCGCCAAACCGTTACTCTCACCGGCGGTGCGCGCGCTCAACGCGGAGATATTACCGTTGATGCCGACGTGCTCATTGGTTACCTCCGACATAAAGCAAACACCAAAGCACACGAAACACAGTCAGCTCCTGATGATGAAGCAGAAACGTCTAATTCTAATAGCTCGTCACTAGAACTTTACCGCGTAGAAGCACGTGGGCATGTCCATATATATAATCGTCAGGACCAAGGCTGGGGCGACCACGGCCTCTATGATGTCGATAAAGCGGTCATGGTCATGACAGGTGCAAATATGAAATTCACAACGCCCCATCAGCTCTTAACAGCGAAAGATCTCGTTGAGTATTATCCCAATACTCATGTGACAATCGGACGTGGAAATGCGAGCGTAACAACCACAGATGGACATCGTGTTGTTGGCGATGTCTTGGAGTCAGTAGGCCTCTCTGACCGTCAGAAATCTCAAAATGCTTCTCACGGCGCTCCCAACGGTGAACATTCTAACTTAGACCGCGCCTATGGATGGGGACATGTCGTTATCCGTACGCGAACTCAAACCGCAACAGGGGACCGTGGTGTTTACCTCTTCGGGCCACAACTTGCCCGCTTAATTGGCCATGTTCGCGTTACCCAGGGTGAAAACCAAAATAATGGTTCACAGGCCATCGTTGATATGAAGACGGGAATTTCACATATGCTTCCTGGCACGGAATCACCCATTCAAGGACTTATCGTGCCCAACGAGGCGAACCAATGATGACACCTCTCTCTGCCGATCCTAAATCTGGGCTTATCGCACGCGGTATTGGTAAAAGTTATAAAAAACGCGCCGTCGTGCAAAACGTTTCCCTTCAAGTCCAACGCGGAGAAGCTGTTGGCCTCCTAGGGCCCAATGGAGCGGGAAAAACAACCAGCTTTTATATGATTGTTGGCCTTGTCCATGTCGATACGGGAAGCATCACTTTAGATGGCGCTGATATTACGCCACTGCCCATGTATCGCCGCGCACGTCTCGGAGTTGGCTATCTCCCACAAGAAGCCAGTATTTTCCGTGGACTCAATGTTGAACAAAATATCATGGTTGCTTTGGAAGTCATCGAATCAGACCGTGACAAACGCCATGATATGCTCGACGGCCTCCTCGCCGAATTCGGCATTACACATCTCCGCCACTCTCCTTCCCTCGCCCTCTCAGGAGGGGAGCGCCGGCGACTAGAAATTGCACGCGCCCTTGCCAGCCAACCGAATTACATCCTCCTCGATGAGCCTCTGGCAGGAATTGATCCAATTGCTGTAAGCGAGATTCGTGATCTCGTTTCACACCTTAAAGACCGCGGTATCGGTGTTCTCATCACAGATCATAATGTGCGCGAAACACTCGAGGTCATCGACCGTGCCTATATTCTCCATAGTGGTAAAGTTCTTATGGAAGGCACACCCGAAGCGATCGTCGCCAATGAAGACGTACGCCGTGTCTATCTTGGGGAAAACTTTACTCTTTAAAAAGAGGTTCTGGGAATGGTTGTGTCCCTTTTCCCAGAACCTCTCTGTTATTGCAGCAGAGCCGGTACCATTTCGTGTTCTAATATGGCATTCAGTGCGCTTGCTTCATCCTCTGCAATCGCCATCGGCGTCCCATCAGCCGCATGTATCGCCACCATTTCCGTACCATCCTGCATGACAGTTCGGCAGTAAGCCACTTGCGATACCCCCAGCATGAGCAATTCCTGACCGGACATTTCTCGTGCTCGAGTGGATAGACTCTCAGCTCTTGTTAAGAAGCTATTTTTATCCTCGCTCAATATCAATCTCCCCTGAATAATCCGCTGGGATATCCAAATCTCTTACAGACTGAGTATTTGGCCGTGGCGATGGTGCTCGTTCCTTTCCCTGTTGCCCTGACATAATGGCAATATGCTTGACGCGTACTTCTGGCTCCGGACGCAGCAAATCAATGTGGAGCAAGCCATTATCAAGCCAAGCCCCACCAATTTCGATTCCCTCAGCAAGCACAAAAGCTTTATGAAATTGCCGCGCAGCAATGCCACGATGTAAGAAAACACGCCCAGGCCCATCGTCTGCCTGACGCCCTCGGATAACAAGCTGATTATCCTCTTGGGTAATCTGCAAGTCATCCATAACAAAACCGGCGACAGCCAACGTAATGCGCAACGCTGTACGACTTAACTGTTCGATATTATAGGGCGGATAACCATCCGACGTAGATTTAGAAGCGCGCTCAAGCATTTGTTCGAGATGATCAAACCCCAAAAACATAGGAGACGTAAAAAGACGACTAGACATAAAAAGAGCCTCCTCATGGAGCGAGACAAAATGAAGCGACAACTCTATACAAAGACATTGCCATGAAGTCATGATATGGGGCTTCTCTGATGAGATGCAAGTTAAACACTCTTCTCTCGTCGTAACTATAGACTGGCTTTAGCTCTTTCCTCCCGTTAAACTTACGCACTATGAAGAATTTCGATTTCCTAGATACCATTGAGGATGTAGCTCCTACATCCATCCTCGTTGCCCCTCAGCCTGTACTCCGCCAAAAAGCGCGTGATGTCACAGCTGATGATATGGCATCTATCCATGCAGCACTTCCCGGCATGTTCTCTGCCATGTATAAAGCGCCAGGTATTGGGCTGGCAGCCCCTCAGGTCGGCCTTAGTCAACGCTTTGTAATCATTGATCTTGCCCGCGAAGATGAGCCGCGTAATCCAATGCTGCTCATTAACCCAGAAATCATTGATGAAAGCGAGACGTTGGCAGGGCGTGAAGAAGGGTGCTTATCGCTCCCTAATCAATATGCCGAAGTCGTCCGCCCAGAATCTGTAAAAGTACGCTATCGCGATATTGCTGGAGAGCTCATAGAGCAAGAAGCTTCAGGTCTGCTTGCAACCTGCATACAACATGAGATTGACCATCTCGATGGCATCCTTTTCATCGACTATCTCTCTAAATTAAAACGCAACATGATTATGCGACGCCTCTCTAAAGAACAAAAAAGGAAATAATCCCTTATGCGGCTGATCTTCATGGGCTCACCGGAATTTTCCGTTCCAGCTTTACGCGCCCTTCACGATGATGGACATGATATTGTGGCTGTCTATACCCAGCCTCCTCGTCCCGCCGGCCGTGGAAAGAGCGTGCGACGCCAACCCGTCCATGAAGCCGCCGATGTACTGGGCATTCCCGTTCGAACCCCCACTCGACTACGCAATAACGAAAAAGAATGGGACCATTTCTCGGCTTATCACGCCGAGGTCGCTGTTGTCGCAGCCTACGGCCTCATTCTCCCACCTGAAATTCTCAATGCACCTGAGCAAGGCTGTATCAATATCCATGCGAGCTTGCTCCCCCGTTGGCGCGGTGCCTCTCCTATTCAATCTGCAATTCGTGCTGGAGATACGGAGAGCGGGATCACAATTATGGAGATGAATGAAGGGCTGGATACTGGGGATATTCTTGTCCAACAAAGCACACCTATTCTCCCCGATGATACAGCATCCTCTCTTCATGACCGCCTCGCAACAATAGGGGCTGAGCTTATCGTCAAAACACTTGGTTCATCTCATATTGCCATCCCACAGGCAGAAGAGCATGCTTGCTACGCACCTCGCCTTACCCGTCAAGACGGCCTCATTGATTGGTCCCGCTCTGCCTCAGAGATTGACCGGCAAATTCGTGCGTTCACACCATGGCCTGGCAGTTTCACCTCCTTTCAAGGACAAACACTCCGTATTGGACGGGCCATTCCTTCATCAGAAGCTGTTTCAGCCCCTCCTGGCACACTGATCAATGACCAGCTCCATGTTGCATGTGGCCAAGGAAGCCTTCACATCACGCACCTTCAAAAACCTGGTCGCGCTATGATGGAAGCTTCTGCTTTTCTTCGTGGCAATCCCCTACCAAAAGGAGCCCGCCTTGGCTGATGATGCTCCCCCAGGCATAAGCCGTTGGGCTATTCGTGTTGAATTTGATGGGCGTCATTACGTCGGCTGGCAGCGACAAAAGAGCGGCCTGGCCGTGCAACAGCTTATTGAAGAGGCTGCCCGTTACATCGTCAATGGTCGTCTTGTCACCAGCATTACATCGGGGCGGACTGACGCTGGGGTGCATGCCTCTGGTCTCGTCGCGCATCTTGATTTCCCAGATGACGCCCCTCTGACGGCTAAAGCCGTCCGGGATGGAATCAACTATCACCTTAAGCCTCACCCTGTCGTCATCCTCGAGGCCGCCGCTGTTCCTGCCAACTGGAATGCCCGTTTTTCCGCCACATGGCGCCGCTATCGTTACAGTATTCTCAACCGTCCTTCTCGCCCCACCTTACATGAGGGACGCGTCTGGCATGTCCGACACGGATTAGATATCGAACGCATGCAAGAAGCCGCTCAGCATCTCTGCGGCTATCATGACTTTTCTTCGTTTCGTGCAGCAGCCTGCCAAGCTAAGGATGCACTCCGCACCCTAGACGAGCTCTCTATTCGCCGAGAGGGAGAAATGGTCTTTATTGAAACACAGGCCCGGTCTTTTCTTCACCACCAAGTCAGAAACATGGTGGGAACCCTCGCTCTTGTCGGAGGAAGACGCTGGCATCCAGACCGCGTCAAAACAGCTTTAGAAGCGCGGAACCGTAGCAAAGCAGGGCCTACAGCCCCGCCAGACGGCCTATGCCTCATCGGAGTTGGTTACCCCAACGATCCTTTTCGATATTAGCTGATGTCAATCTTTGTAGGGATCAACAACCTCTTTGCCCGCCCATAGCAACCAATAAAGGCTTTAATACATGTTTCACGTTAATTGTACGGCCTTGCCACATAAAACATCGCTTAATCCTCTATAGGCCATAGGACTTTCGTCTAAATCACCTCCAGCTAATAAAACGCCCTCGCCGCTGGAGCCTGCCGTCATATCGGCACGCTCAAACGTTCTTAGAGGTTCACGCCGTCCCTTAACACGCCCTACGCCATGACCTGTTGAAAACAACAAATTACCAGCCATCTCAGAGGGAGTGGCTCCTTTACGAACAACCCAACATTCTTTTCCTAGATGCTTTTCACGCCACGCAAAATTATGGTGACTATGAACACTTCGTCACCTCACCTCCAATAATCTGTCGGATCCGATCGACAACCCATTCACGCCCTGCATAAGCATAGCGTCCGGCTAAATGCATCCCAGCAAGATAGCGTTCGCCAATCTCACTCACTATCCTCATCAACAATGGCCAGCGGCACATTAATACCGGCTCGACCACCAACGGCCTTCAGATAGTGTGATGCGACTGTATGCCCAAAACCGCGGCTTCCAAAATGAACGCCTATCCATATCGGAGATTGGTCAGAAAGCCCCTTGGGTCGTATCATGGGCTTCAGCAAAAACATCCACATCATAATGATTACCACTTCCCACCGTGCCAAGCTGATCACGAGCTCTGTCTTTGATGCGAATCATATCTGACGCCCGCCACGATTCTTCATCATCAAACAGGGCAGCATCAACACGTTCTTGATTGTGGCGCCCTATCCCAAAACTAATCGTTCTCTGGATCCGTTCCAAAATATCAGGTAATCGCTCCTTAACATCCCCATAAGTCGTATCAAGACGCGTAGCCATATTGCCGCACGCAATATCGAACCCAACGCCTGAAATGCTGATCTGCTTTTCATAAGCAATAACGCCGCCCCCTACCGGTTGGGCATACCCAAAATGACTATCCGCACAAATGGCTCCTGCAACAACATTGCTATACGCCATGCAGTTCCGCATTTGATCAATCGTTTCCGGAGTATGATCTCCCACAATGGTCAGTGGAGCATTTTTATAGGCATCTGGCTGCGGCTTTGGCACCTTTTGCTCAGCCTGTATCTCATACTGGACTAAAACCCATCGCGGAATTTTTGGTAGCCCATTACGTTCCACCAATTCAGCTGGATCAAGGTGTTGTGCTCAACAACATTCTTTTGCTCTTTCCTTCATAGTATGAGCCATTTGTACTTCCTATAGAATACTTACGATTTGAAAATAAAAATTTGTTAAAAACAAAATATGCTTATTAACATTAATTAAAAATTTCTATTACTAGAAATATATTACTGAAATAATACTTAGTTATTACCGAAGAAATTATTTATAAACGCTTGATAAATACGCGTTAACTCTTCCAATGACGCGATAGAAACATGCTCATCGCGCTTATGCATCGTGGCTCCAACTAAACCAAACTCAGCCACTGGCATATAATGCGCAATAAACCGAGCATCAGAGGTCCCACCTCCTGTATCCAAAGCTGGACGACGGCCCGTTACGCTTTCAATAGCATGTGAAAGCTGCGCGACAGCCTCACCTGGCTCTGTCAAGAAGGCTTCACCGCTCACAGAAACACCTACTGTTGCTTCTGAAGCGTGATGTCCTACAACGGAACGCAACCATTCTGTCAGTGTCTTACCGCTATGTTGGTCGTTAAACCGGATATTTAATTTAGCTTGTGCTTGTGCTGGAATAACATTTGTTGCTGTATTCCCAACATCAATACTTGTGATTTGCAATGAAGACGGCGCGAACCATTCATTTCCGCTATCTAACTGATGTTTTACGAGATCTTGTAAAATCGCCACTAAGGGATGAATGGGATTATGTGCCAAATGCGGATATGCAACGTGACCCTGCACGCCGGTTACCGTAATCACAGCATTTAAGCTCCCGCGGCGCCCAATTTTGATAACATCCCCTAACTGTTGAGGGTTTGTCGGCTCGCCCAGAAGGCAGAAATCTGGCTGCTCTCCTCTTTCCTCCATCCATTCTAAAACAGGACGTGTCCCAAACTGAGCCGGCCCCTCTTCATCGCCGGTTAATAAAAAAGCAATGGACCCCGGGAAAGATGGATTTTCCTGCACATAACGAGCAACGGCCGCGACTGCACAGGCAACGCCACCCTTCATATCGGCCGTACCACGCCCATAAACCATCCCATCCTGAACCTGTCCGGCAAAGGGATCGTATTGCCAACCATCACCAGGTGGAACAACATCCGTATGCCCTGCAAAACAGAGAAAAGGCGCTCCACGTCCCAAACGGGCATAGAGGTTCGGCGTGGGTGACTCACCTGGCCCGAAGGGAAGATAAGTCACCTCAAAACCCATTCCTTTCAACGCATCCGCAGCAACAGACAAAGCCCCATCGTCAGCAGGTGTTACGGAACGACACTGCAAAAGACTTTGCAACAACACAAGCGGATCAGTTGAAAAGGAAGAAGGCATGTTCGTATCACTTAATCGCGTAATAAATCATTGATCGACGTTTTAGAGCGTGTCCGCTCATCCACACGCTTCACAATCACAGCGCATGCCAATGAAGGCCCACCCGGTGTTTTAGGAGGCAACGTCCCTGGCACAACAACGGAATACGCAGGCACACGCCCCATATGAATCTCACCCGTGCTGCGGTCCACAATTTTAGTGGATGCCCCAAGGAAGACCCCCATCGACAAGACAGAACCACGCTCCACGATCACACCTTCTGCCACTTCAGAACGCGCACCAATAAAGCAATCATCTTCAATAATAACCGGAGCAGCCTGAAGCGGCTCTAACACTCCACCAATACCAGCACCACCGCTAATATGGCAGTTCTTACCAATCTGAGCACATGACCCAACAGTGGCCCATGTATCCACCATCGTACCGCTTTCGACGCGCGCGCCCAAATTAACAAAGCTTGGCATGAGCACAACGCCAGGGGCGATATAGGCTGAACGTCGTACAACAGCGCCTGGCACAGCACGGAAACCCGCCTGGACGAACTGCTCTTTTGTCCAATTTGCAAATTTTAGTGGAACCTTATCAAACCCAGGCGCTCCCCCACATGCCTGAACCATAGGCTCGGAGTCATAAAGACGGAAAGACATCAGAACAGCTTTTTTTAACCATTCATGAACAACACGCCCTTCCGACGTATTTTCAGCAACACGGAATGTTCCATTGTCGAGGCCTTCCAAGGCCTTTTCAATGGTCTCTCGTGCACTGCCTCCCGTTTGTGGCGTAAGGCTTGCACGATCTTCCCAAAGGGTGTCGATGCTGGCGCGAAGATCATCATGTGCCATGAAAAAGATCCAATTTTTTATCTAGAAAAACAATCGCCGAAACATGCTCGGTCTCTTATGGGAAGTCAATATAACGCCGGGAATGATTAATCATCTAACCATTTATGACGAGAGACCTCATACAGGCTCCATCAAATGAACGATGATTCTGAAATCCCATTTTCTCAGAGCCATAGCTCGCTCTGAGAAAATGCTATTTCTTCTTAGGCGGTGATTAACGTCCCAGGACCGGCACGCGTAAATAACTCTAAAAGACATGTATGCGGAACACGTCCATCAAGAATAACAGCGGCTTTAGCTCCAGCCTGTACAGCCTTCAAACATGTTTCTACTTTTGGAATCATCCCCCCCGTGATCAATCCATCACGGATACGACGGCGTGCCTCTTCAACGCTTAATTCCTCAATTCGTTTCCCATGTTCATCCAACACACCAGGCACATCAGTCAGCATCAACAGCCGTGAGGCTTGCACAGCACCGGCAATCGCCCCTGCAGCGGTGTCCGCATTAATGTTGTAAAGCTCACCTCCCGGCCCTGACCCCAATGGTGCCACAACAGGAATAAGACCCGCCCCCAATAGAGCATAAAGGATACGAGGATCTACCGTATCCGGTGACCCAACATAACCAAGATCAACCTCTTGCGTATGGTCCCCCGTACGCCGCTTATAGACCAATTTTTTTGCTTGGATGAGGCGACCATCACGACCCGAAATACCTGCCGCTAAAGCCCCTGCTCGGCAAATAAGGTCTGCAACTTGTTTATTAACCGTTCCTGACAATACCATCTCAATGACATCAATCATGGAACGGTCTGTCACGCGTAAACCGTCTATAAACTGTGATTCAATATCAAGACGCTTCAACATGCCACTAATTTGAGGACCACCGCCATGCACCACAATTGGGTTGATCCCCACTTGTTTCAACAAGGCGATGTCACGTCCGAAGGTGGCCGCTAGGGTATTCTCTATCATAGCGTGGCCACCATATTTCACAACGATCGTATCGCCCGCATAACGCCGCAAATAAGGAAGCGCTCCAGCAAGAACAGCAGCTTGATGCGACTCATCCACCTCGGCTGCTGTCATAATCTCCTCCGGCAAAGAGGAAAGAGAAGATTGGCCAGAAGACGTCTCAGTCATCAGTGCAGAAAATCCTTACTTACGGAGAGAACTAGGTTCAGCAAAACGTGCCATCATGGCTCGCAATTCAGCAATACCCTGACCCGTTGTGCTGCTTGTCGATATAATACGCGGGAACGCAGCCGCATGGGAGGCCATAACCTCCTCTACTTCCTTAATACGTTTCTCAAGAGCGCTGGCAGACAAATAATCCGCTTTTGTCAGCACGACTTGAAAAACCACAGCGGCTTTATCAAGCAATTCAGCCGTTTCACGATCTGATTTTTTGATCCCCACTCGACCGTCAATCAATAGCACAACACGTGCTAAGCTAGGGCGACCGCGCAAATAGGAAAACATCGTTTTCTGCCAGTCTTCTTTTACGGATTTTGCAGCCTTCGCAAAACCATATCCTGGCATATCCACCAATGTTAAACGGCCATTCAGATCAAAAAAATTAAGCTGCTTTGTCCGCCCAGGCTCTGAGGAGGCACGCGCTAGAGAACGCCGGTTTGTCAAAGCGTTAATGATACTTGATTTACCAACATTAGACCGCCCTGCAAAAGCAATTTCAGCAGATCGCATCTCTGGAAGTTGCTCTAAAGTCTGCGCCCCCCAAAAAAACTCACAAGAACCGGCGAAAAGACGTCGGCCCTCTTCTATTTCATCTTCGGTTGGAGGTCCGGGTATTTCTCTCATGGACCTCTTCCTACTTCTTCAAGGGCTTAGGCAAACGTGTGTGACGCTGGATATATATCTGCTGCAAGAAGGTCAGCAAATTGTTCCATGTGTAATACACGAGAAGACCTGCGGGGAAACTGGACATCACAAATACATAGACCAGCGGCATGAAACGCATAATCCGTGCCTGTGCTGGATCCATGCTGACCATACTTTCTCGCTGCAAGATCCAGAATGTAATACCAAGTGCCGCTCCCCAAATGCTCAGATGAAGGAATGAAGCAATATGGGTCGGGTCAAAAGGAATCAATCCGAACAGATTCAGCAGATTTGTAGGGTCAGGAACAGAAAGATCCTTAATCCACCCGAAGAAAGGCGCATGCCGTTCGTCAATGCTCAAATTAAGCATCTTATACAAGCAGAAGAAAATCGGAGCCTGAATCAACACGGGAAGGCATCCGCCCGCCGGGTTAATTTTTTCCTCTTTATAAAGCCCCATAACCCTTTGGTTCATCCCCATAGGGTCATCTTTGTATTTTTCCCGTATCTCAGCAATTTTCGGAGCAACCATTCTCATCCGCGCAGATGATACGGTTGCTTTATAAGCCAATGGGAAGAGAACAATCTTCACAATCAGGGTCAACGCCATCAAGGCAAGACCGAAATTCCCGATATGAACATAAAGCCAATGCAGCAAATATAAAATTGGTCGCGTTAGAAAACCAAACCAACCAAAATCAATGGCTTTATCAAAAGAGGTCAATCCAAATTTTTTGTCATAGTAATGAAGCAAACTCGTCACCTTTGCTCCAGCAAAGAGATGACTTGTATAACCTAACGTCGCTCCATTTTGGATTATCTGGGGATCACGACGTGAAAAAGTAATTTGGTAAGACCCGGCATCACCCTGTGGCACATACGCATAACGCACTGTCACCGCTTGAGCAGGATCAGCACCAATGGCTGTCAGCCAATATTTATCCGTAATGCCCCCCCAGCCACCAAGCCCTGTGGCCTGCCATGAAACATGATCCGGCTGGTCACTTCCCTTACGTAAGCTTTTGTAACCATTGTCAGCCAATTTGCCGTTCATTACAGCAATCGGGCCCTCATAGGCTGTAAAAGACCCTGTATCCGCTGGGAGATAATCACGCTGCACACGTTGGAAAGGATAAACAGAAATGGGTTGACCAGATTGATTATCAATCTCCTGATCAATGCCGAACATATAATGTTCATCCAACGTCAAGCGAATGCGGAATGTAACACCAGCACCATTATTCCACTGCAAGGTCACGGGGTGTTCTAAAGAAAGTTCTCCCCCGTCACTTTCCCACAAACTATTTTGATCGGGAAGAACAGTCGCATACCCAGGCATATTCTGCCATCCGACGACAACATAACTCGGAGACTGACTCCCAGCCTGTTCCAACAAACGAACGAGCGGGCTGTCTTTCGCCAAAGTCTCACGATATTGCGTCAAAACGAGATCATCAAACCGCGCACCATGTAGATTAAATGTCCCCCGCACATCTTTCCCGGCAATCGTAATTCGACGATCAGGAACGGATTGTACAGCCTCAGCTGCCGCCTTTTGTGACGGCGGCAAAGGAACATGGTTAGACGACGTGGCTTGCGCGACCGAAGACGATTGGGCGGGAGCTGCCTGATGATCCTGCGGTTTTGGATAAAAATAATTAAAACCGACAAGAACGATGGCCGAAATCACAATGGCCAGAAGAGTGCGTTTACTACTTTCCATCGGGGTAGAGCCGCTTCTTTCATATCGTAGGAGAGAAATCTCCCTTCCTGAGGGTATGAATCTCTCTTTAAAACAATTCAGGTGGCTATTCGCTCACCCATGTATCACACAGCAGTGGAATGGTATAATAACAACGCCCTGCTTTTTACAGACCTTTTCGCTTCTAAGGTGGGGGATGATCCACTCCCCCCTCGCAAAAAGGATGACAACGCGCCAAGCGTTTTATCGTCAACCAAACACCACGAAATGGGCCATGACGTTTAACCACCTCGATTGCATAGACACTGCAACTAGGATGAAAACGGCATTGTCCACCCATAATTGGGCTCAAAGTCACACGATATAGGGCAATGCCCCCCAACAAAAAGCAAGTAAGGATGCGCGTTATCATGTCTTATCTATTCACATGACAACATAACCAAGCACCGACGGACATCCTCTTTCAAAAGAGAAAAATCCCTCCCACGCGTTGTGGCACGCCCGATAAGGACGATCTCTCCTCCGCGCATAGAGGACGCCTCACTCGCAACAAGCCGAAAAGCCTCACGAAGACGGCGGCGCGTCCGGTTTCTCACGACAGAATTACCCACTTTTTTCGTTACGGTAAAACCGACGCTGATCACCTGTCCTTTTTGCCCTGGTAAAACCTGAGCAATTAAACCAGGTGTCACAACCTTACGTCCTTTACGAGCTATTCGCAGAAATTGTGACCGCTTTTTGAGGCGGTCAGTCAACTTCATACTTAAGCAGATAGTCTCTTACGCCCTTTTGCACGACGATTTGCTAAAACACGACGTCCACCAACAGTTGCAGACCGCGTACGGAAACCGTGACGACGCTTACGAACCAGTCGAGAAGGTTGATACGTGCGCTTCATGATTTTAATCCCCTAAAACAACAAACACACCCCAAAAGGCGTGCGACAAGAACAGGGCACGCATAAACGTACCCTTCTGTTTCGTGTGGAGCTTGTAGGGCGCTGCCTCTAAACTGTCAATCCCGTTTAAGAACGACACGCCCCACCCTGTCACCTTTACGGCTTCTCAATCAGCTCCACTTTATATCCATCTGGATCTTCCACAAACGCGATAATAATAGTCCCAAACTTCAGAGGGCCTGCCTCACGCGTTACCTTTCCACCCCCTTGGCGTACTTCCTCAACAGCTGCAGCAACATTGGGAACACCAATGGCGAAATGCCCAAAACCATTTCCAACTTCATAATCGGATGTTTGATCCCAATTATACGTCAGCTCAATTTCAGCCTGTCCATGGGCATTATCATCAAAACCGATATAAACGAGCGTGTAACGTCCCTCACGAACCTCGCTGCGGCGCAACTCACGCATGCCCAATAGACGATAAAACGCTAAGCTACGATCCAGATCACGCACACGAATCATTGTATGAAGATACGTACTCATACAGATTTCCCTACCTTTTCGGATAAACGATTTAATTCATCTAATGTCATACCGTACAGAAACAATCCCAATTGATCTGCCTCTGCTATGCATTCTATCTGATTAATCACCAATGTCATACCACTCACAAAAGCGATACCACGTAATGACGCTTGCCGAGCAAGACGAACCGTTTCTGGCCCAATAGCTGGCATATCAGCTCGCAACTCTTGCCCTGATTTAGGCATTTTAAGAAGCACACCGCCAGGGCCATCTTGCTTCAAAGGCTGACATCTCTGCAGCATAACGTCTGTTCCCTCAAGAGCTTCTAGAGCAAGCACGACACCATTTTGAACGACGCATCCCTGCCCAATATCGAGAGACGATATCACCGAAAGCACCTGAGCCGCTCTAGCAATATCACAAAGCGCCTGCTGGTCGACGCTTACTTTTCCCAACACTCCCTTGGCATGGGTCTCTTGATGAAGGAACTCATGCGCCCCCCGCACACGAAACCCTTCTTCCTCCAAAATTTTTACAATCCCTGCGAGCAGGCCATCATCGCCTAAAAAAACAGCACGCCCAAGCCGCATAAGAATACGCGTACCAACGGAGTCAGGCTTTAAGTCCCGCCAAGCGGGACGTTTCACGGGCCCCAACAACACCACATCAGAACATCCATGTTCTCTTAGTGCTGAAAAAATATCTTTTACCGCGGCCAAACGAAGCATTTTATGAGGAAAAGGCGCTATCAAAGTGGGATCAGCAAACCCCTCAAACCCCACAATAAAAACAGACCATCCTTGCTCAAAGGCCGCTTGAGCCAAGCGGGCAGGTAATGGCCCCCCGCCCGCCAATATGCCAAGCACCCTTTTGTCTGACATATCTAGCGCCCTGTTCCATCACTTTCACTGTCAACAAACACTCGGCTCGCAGCCCGCGTTATTCCACGACGCGTTGGTGCCTCCATAAAGGCCAACATCTCCGCAACACGCTCAATATGTCCGTAACACTCTCGAACATCTCTTACCCGCTGGCTAAGAACTTGCCCATTCTCACCTGAGCGCGGATATAGCTGTCTAAAAGCGCGCCGCATAATCTGAATCTCTTGCGCGCTAACGCCTGATCGCCTCAATCCAACCCAATTTAATCCAACAAGGCGCGCCCGATTTCCTAAGACACTCCCATAAGGAATAACATCCATCTCAACGCCGCAAAGGCCACCCACGACAGCGCCCCGTCCAATACGAACGAACTGATGTAAAGCCGCCGATCCCATGATCCGCGCTCCATCCTCAATCGTTACATGCCCACCCATAACAACATTGTTAACGATGATGACATCATTTCCGATCAGGCAATCATGAGCAACATGAGCATTAGCCATCAAAAGACAGTCAGAACCAATACGCGTTTCCGAGTGACCTTGCACAGTCCCACGATGAATCGTCACACTTTCCCGAAGGATCGTCCTCGCGCCAACACGACAACGCGTCGGCTCTCCCGCATATTTCAAATCCTGGGGCGCCAACCCTACGGTCGTAAAAGGATAAACCTCAACGCCCTGCTCTAGCGTTGTATGCCCATCCACCATGACAGAAGCATGTAACTTTACACCTGCTCCTAAACGTACATGCGGACCAACGCAGCACCACGGACCAACACTTACATTCTCCCCCAAATACGCTAGGGGATCAACAATGGCCGTAGGATGAATATTGACAGTCGCCGGTCGATCCGATGCCTCCCCCATGAACTTAGTCCACGATCATGGCACTGAATGTTGCTTCTGCAACTGATACGCCGTCCACACGCGCAACACCACGAAACTTCCAAACGTTTCCACGTGCCCGTTCTTTATCGACATGTATGCGAAGCTGGTCTCCAGGCCCTACAGGACGACGAAATTTAGCCCCTTCGACCGTCATAAAGTAGACGAGTTTCCCCTCAAAAGCCTTCCCTAAGGTTAGCACGACGAGAGTTGCCGCTGTTTGAGCCATTGCTTCAATAATTAAAACACCTGGCATAACCGGACGTGCCGGAAAGTGCCCTTGGAAAAATGGCTCATTTACCGTCACATTTTTAATGCCAACAGCAGACTCTGCTGCCTTAATCTCCTCCATCTTATCCAATAATAAAAAAGGATAACGATGAGGAATTGCCTGCATAATCTGCTGCACATCAACGCTCTCGGGAACCTGATGCATTTGCTCGGTCGGTTCGTCCACTTTCCCTTTACCTTCCTACCATACTCACTCGCGACCCAGTCACTCTACTCACCTCTTGAGGAATATAGAATGTCTGAAGAAGCCTTCTCTATCAAAAATCAGGACTAAATACTATCCAGAACGCCCCTTCCGCGTAAGTTTCCGCAGCATAGCAACATTACGGAAAAACTCCCGAAAGGGCATAGCCGGGCTGCCAATCACATCTGCCCCTGCATCAACGTCAGACATAACACCACATTGAGCCCCAATACGGGCTTTCCGACCAATGTGAATATGCCCAATCAAACCCGCTTGAGCCGCAACTGTCACAAAATCCTCAAGTTCTGTAGATCCTGAGATTCCAGCTTGAGCAACCACGATACAGCAACGACCAAGCCTTACATTATGCCCAATTTGTACAAGATTATCGATCCGACTACCGGCCCCTATAACAGTGTCACGCATGGAACCACGATCAATCGTCGTATTCGCGCCGATCTCAACACCATCCTCTAAAAGAACACGCCCCAACTGTGGAATGGTTTCAAAACCTTCCGGCCCGACGGCAAAACCGAAACCATCTTGGCCTATACGTGCCCCTGGATAGACAATCACCCCTTCTCCAAAAAGGGCGTGCGATACCGTACAATGACTACCAATGCGGCTATAACGACCAATCTCTACGTGATCACCAATAGTGGTATGACTACCAATCACACACCCATCACCAATGCGCGCCCCATCCCCAATGACACAAAAGGGACCGATCGTAACGTTTTTACCAAGATGCACCCCTTGGCCGATCACAGCGCTTTTATGACGAAAGTCATTCGGAGGTGACGGTGGATAAAAAAGTCGTGCAACACGCGACCAGGAGAGATACGGATCTTCACAGACGATTGGTCGACATCCCCCAGGGACATCATCTGCGAAAGCTCGCGATACAATAACCGCCCCAGCCTTCGTTTCTTTTAAGAGCGGAAGATACCGACGGTTATCTAAAAAGCTAACATGGTGCGATGTTGCTGCCTGCAAGGGGGCTACCCCTTCAAAAAGCGTATCGGTCTTTCCACCTGAAGAAGGAACTCCGGCTGCTTCTTCAATGTGTGTCAGAGCAAAAGGCCCGTATCTCCGGAAAAAACGTGGGTCACCCGGAAGAGAAGAATGTTTATCCTGCTGCTCTGACACGAAACCCTCCTAGTGATGCTGCCTTAAGACAGACTCTGCCCCTTGCGACTTCCCTGCTCCATTATTGCTTTGTGGAGCTACTTCCTGCCGCATCATACGCTCTTCATCAGCCGTCGTCGGCATTCTACCAGATTTTGCCAGTGTCTCGGGATCAACACCATCATCTGGAATAAAGACATGTGGTAATACTTGGTTGAGACGATTAGCCACTTCCTCTGTAATATCCTGGCCATCCACGTGCAGCACAGCCTGTTCTGCGTGGAGTACCAAATTCATTCCATGCGCTGTCGCGACCCGAGCAATGATCCCGTTTCTCTGCTCTAAAACACGCTCAATTTGATGGAAGGCAACTTGATAGGCCTCTTGAATAATCCTTGCCTGATTCCCAAAAACACGCTGGTCATTCGCCCGACGTTCTTGCAAATGGCGAACACGAATTTGCAATTGATCTGACGTCAACGTACGAGCCTGCACCTGAAGCTTCTGTTGTTCTCCACGCCAAGCCGCTTCTTCTTTTTGAACAGCACGTGCCAAACGATCACGACGTGCCCCAAGCACTTGCTGCATTTCTTGTGCTGCGGTTGAAAGCTGCATTACCTCCTGCACGCTGATCATCCCAATAATGGCAGGAGGTGGCGCAGCTTCCTTCCCAACAGCCTGAACCGTCGGTACAGGCGGAAGCGGCAATATAGGCGGTGTCTGAGAGGAAGCATCTTGTGCCTCAGAAGAAGCATCCTCTTGACCTTCATCCTCTACCGGTGGGGGAACCGCAGGACGAGCACTATGGTGGTGAGACGGAGGGGGAGACGAAGGAGCTTGCTGCGTTTTGGGCACAAACCACCCTCCATTATTCCCCTCTGCATATGAAGGTGTGAATGACGACAACGTCAAAACACTCACAGCCGTTAGGGCACAAGACAAGGTGAAGCGCGACATGAATAATCTCTCTAAATAAGGACAAGCCAAAAGAGGAAAAACAACTAACTCTTCAGCCTTACACCATTAAAATTGCTGACCGAAACCGAAGCGGATTGGGTAAATACGGTCTCCGTGCTCTTTTCGAATAGGCACAGCACCATCAATGTTAACCAATCCAAATGGACTCTTCCAAGAAATCCCCAACCCTCCAGAAACACGTGGTGTAAAGGTGTTTCCTGAAACGGGCGTGAAAAGTGCTCCATCATGAGCTTCATTCGTGTAACGATGCCGCACACGTAGCCCCGTCAAGCTACCAGCATCAATAAAGCCACGCCCTGAAATCCCAAGAGAATCCCCCATAGGAAGTGGGAAATTCAACTGGAAAGAAGCCGTATACATGAAGCGACCACCCAAGAAATCTTCTTGGCCACCATATCCAGGGATCCATTGCCCGTTCCGACGGATATGCGCGGACCGAGGGCCGACACCCCCCTGCAAGAAGCCACGTAGATTTTGTCCACCCAAATAAAAGTTATCAATAATATTACGGTCTCCATGGCGACCATCCCAGTCGCCCATATAACCAACACCACCTTTTAACTGGATCGTCCAATCATGACTTCCTGTGAGGTCGTCCAGGGGAATGTAATAGGCACCGCTAAACTTACCACGTGCATATTTCTCATTACCACCCAAGCCAGCAAAATCCCCTGTTGCTGACAGCATATAACCAGAATGCGGCGCCAACCGATTATCACGACGATCATAAGTCAATGTCGTACTCAACTGGGAAAGCAATGACCAACCCGCTGACTGCAACACATAAATAGATGGAACATCATCTTTGTAACCAGGATAATCGCTCCCAGGGTAAGCATTCCCCACATGGCGGTCAACCAGTGTATAAGTCCAAGACTGAGACAGATAGCGGTTATAAGCATATCCTAAACGGAAAGAACCACCATACTGCCCTTCACTATAACGCTGGTATGTTTGATAGTTATTTTGAACGAAATAAAAATCAAGTCCGGCAACAAAGTTACGCCCTAAGAAATAAGGGTCTGTGAAGGAAATATCCGCTTGCTTCTCATAATAAGCAACAGTCCCTGAAGCCCCAGCATCAATTCCCGTTCCGAGAAGGTTATGCTGCTTCAAGGCAAGGTTACCCAACACACCAACGTCAGTCGAGTAACCCCCACCAAGTGAAAATTCACCCGTTGGTTTTTCTGTAACATTGGCGCTTACATTGACCTTGTCAGGAGCGGAACCTTGCGTTTGATCAATCGAAACATTGCTGAAATACCCCAGATCTTGAAGATCCATACGGGCATATTTCCGGCTGGACGGTGTGTAAGCATCCCCTTCCGCCATTGGCAAGTTACGCCGGATAACCGAATCACGCGTAATCGTATTACCATTAATATCAATACGCTCGACATACACATGCGGGCCTTCCACAATGTCATAGAGCAAATTGACGATTTTTTTCTCAGGATTACGGGCTATTTCCGTACGCACCGCCGCGAAGGGGTGGCCATTATCCTGCAACCACTCCTGCATATCCGTTGCATTATCTTGGATCGCCGTTCCGTCATAATATTGGTTTTTATAAACCTCAATATGACGCTTCATCATCTGAGGTGTGACGTGACGCACGTTTGACCGCACATCAAGCTTACCTAAGCGGTAACGAGGCCCTTCATTGAAGGTAAATGTGATATAAAATGTCTTATGATCAGGTGACAATTCACCAGTCGCATCGATCATACGAAAATCGACAAAACCATTATGAAGATAAAAACGCCTTAACAGCTCGGCATCATACCGCACACGTTCGGGATTATATTCATCCGCCGATGAGAAAAAGCGATACCAAGCCTCTTCCTTAGACGAGACAACATTTTCCAGTGCCGCTTCACTGAAAGAATGATTCCCAATAAAGGTTATCTTCTTAACCAATGTTTGATGTGATTCATTGATGTTAAAAATCACATCAATCCGATTGTGAGACAGGCGAATAATTTGCGGTGTCACCGTTGCGCCGTAACGTGCACGCGCCGCGTAAAGATTCAGAATTTTTTGACGATCTGCAGCAATAGTTTGCGCAGAGAACACTGCCCTTGGACGAAGATTAAGTTCTTTGAGGAGATCATTATCCTTTAAGGCATGATTCCCTTCGAAAACAATACGATTAACAACTGGGTTTTCTGTCAAATGCACAAGAAGTGTAGACCCCTCGCGCTGCAACGTCACATCCCGGAAGAGACCCGTTGCATAAAGTGTTTTTAATGAACGATTTAAGCCTTCCTTATTGAAACTGTCCCCTGGCTGCACCACCATATAAGAGAGCACAGTGCTTGTCTCAATGCGGGAGTTACCCTTAACAATGATCTGCTGTATCATCCCACCATCAGCAATGCGTGACACAGCTGCGGACCTGTAGTCTCCTTGCCGATCAACCATAGAGCCTTTCCGGCTATTATGGTGGCGCACCTCTCGATGATGATGAGACGGGGCTGCCTCTGCCCCAACAAGATAAGCAGGAAACAAACAGGCCGAGGCCAGCAAAGCCAATCGGACGGCCACAGGCCGCAGACCTTCTGTGCGTAATCCTGACAAACTGGTATTCCTCGTCCTAAATTCTAGCAAACACCCCAAACCGCATCATGCTTTATGCGAGGTATCCGAAAACTATCCCTTCACGCAAGGGATAGATAAGAAAAGAAGCATCTAATTACGATCACGATATCTTTTCCTATCCAATCCCCTTCGCACGATCACACTGTCCTGGGAAATCAATTCCCTGAGAACAACCAGCGAAAAAGCCCTAATCGTCCCAGATCGTTATACCCTGTAAACAAAAACAGTGCCAAGACAAGAGTTAAACCAATCTGCAAAGCATATCCCTGCACTTGCTCTGGAACGGGCCGTCCTCGCACTGCCTCAAAGGCATACATCACTAAATGTCCACCATCGAGCATCGGAATCGGAAAAAGATTAAACAATCCAAGACTCGCTGAGATCATTGCCACAAAAAACAACAAACTCGCCAACCCATAATGCACCACTTGGCCAGATGCCTGAATGATCCCGATCGTCCCCGATAGCTGCTTTGCACTCCGTTGGCCACTGACAATCTGCCAGATTGCCTTTAACTGATCCACACATAACTTGCCCGTCTGCGTAAAAGCATGAGGGATCGCCTTATAAATTGGAAGCGCATGACCTGGAGATATAGCAAAACCGATATCCAACCGCCCGATTTGACGTTTACCTTCAGTAACAGCATCCAACGTCACAGGAATATCGAGTTCTTTTCCCTGCCGCATAAGGCCAACGGTCACTTTCTCTCCTGGATGCGCCATAATTTGCGCCTGAAGGTCCGCTGCTCCCAAAACATCATGCCCATTCAAGCGCGTAAGATGGTCCCCAACATGCAAACCAGCCTTATCCGCAGCGCCTCCTGACACAACTTGCTGAATATCTGGCTTTACTTCGGGCTGGCCATATAACGAGAATAAAACACTGAAAACGACAATCGTTAATATAAAATTAAAGACTGGCCCCATGACCGTTACAATAGCACGCGATAGAAGTGGTTTTTTATGAAATGATTCCTCATCCACATCATCTGATGAGACAGGGCTTTCAAAGCCATGCAGTTTTACATACCCCCCCAAAGGCAAAAGGCTTAACTGCCAGCGCGTACCAACCCGGTCATGCCAAGAAAACAACGAAGGCCCAAACCCAATAGAAAACACATCAACTTGTATATGCCGCCAACGCGCCGCCAAGTAATGCCCCATCTCATGGACAAAAACGACAAAACTTAAAATCAAAATACCGACAATAATATTTTCAAAGCTATGCATTCTTCGCCACCCGCTCTATATGCCCCTTCGCTAAATCGCGCCCTAATGCGTCCCAATGATAAATATCATCAAGGCTTTTAGGTTCAGGATTTTCCGGCATCGCTTGCAATGCCGCATCAATAAGTTCACCAATTCCAAGAAAGCGGATACGACCGGCCAAAAAAGCCTCAACAGCAATTTCATTTGCTGCTGAAAAAACAGTCGGCGCCACACCACCAGCCCGGAGCACCTGCCGCGCCAAACGTAACGGCACAAAGCGCGTCTCATCCACAGCTTCAAAATCCATTTTCGCCAATTTTACAAAATCAAGCCGCTCACACGGCGTTGCCATTCGTGTTGGCCAAGCTAATGTATGGGAAATTGGTATGCGCATATCAGCACTTCCCATTTGAGCCACAAAACTCCCATCCCGATAGCACACCATACCATGGACAACAGATTGGGGATGAACCAACACGTCAATTTGATCTTCCGCCAAACCAAACAAACGTGCTGCTTCAATAACCTCTAACCCCTTATTGGCCATAGAAGCAGAATCAATCGTGATTTTTGCCCCCATCGACCAGGTTGGGTGCCGGAGCGCTTGCTCAGGCGTTGCGACGGCCATTTCTTCCCGTGTTGCTTTACGAAAAGGCCCCCCTGAGGCCGTTAGTACAATTTTTTCAACAAGAGATGGGTCATTATCACCAAGAGATTGCGCAATCGCATTATGCTCTGAGTCAACCGGCAATAATGTTGCTCCAGCCTCTTTGACAGCCTGCAACATGAGATTACCGGCACAGACAAGCGCTTCTTTATTCGCTAAAGCAACACTATTGCCATTACGCACAGCTTCCAACGTAGGGGCTAAACCAGCAGCGCCTGTAATTGCCGCCATGGTCCAATCAGCTTCTAAGGCCCCTGCGTCAATGACAGCTTGCCGCCCCGCTGCTACCTGAATACCACTCCCGGCCAAAAGGGACTTTAATGTCTCATAACAATTGTCATCATGGATTACCGCATATTCTGCGTTCAGCTCACGCGCCTGCTGAGCTAATAGCTCTGCATTACGGCCTCCCACGAGCGCTCTCACTTGAATTTGGTCTTTTTGACGCTTTAGCAAATCAATCGTAGACGTTCCGATACTACCTGTACTTCCCAGAACAGTAATACGTCGTCGTTCAAGACCCTTAGCCATGTGATCACGCTCCTTTTTTTATTCTTCAAAAATCAACCCCGACCGAAAGGACACAATGACACCCAACGTCGATTGTCAGATAACAAAAACATAAAGGCTACTCTTCTAGAGAGCCCATGACACGTTCGCGAAATATCGTCCAGGACACTATCACAGTCATTTAGAATACGCGAAAAAGACCAGCACCTTCTACAGCCCCAGTGCCCAGAAAGCCATATGCCCCGCCCGATAAGCAAGCAAAGCCGCGAGCGGCGCCGCAAAAAGCAAGCCATCAAAACGATCCAAAAGCCCCCCATGCCCTGGGATTAATGTGCCTGAATCTTTCACACCCACTCGCCGTTTAACAGCGCTTTCACCAAGATCGCCAGCCTGTGCCGCAACGCCAATCACCCCGCCCCAAATGAAGGCTGATAAAGACCAATAGGCCTGCGCGTAAAACGCGACTAGACCGCCCATGAGAGCGGCTCCCAATAGACCACCAATTGATCCCGAAACGGTTTTGCCTGGTGAAATCGCTGGTGCCAATTTTGGCCCTCCAACAAGACGCCCTACAGCATAAGCCGTGCTATCACTCGCAACCACCACAGCCATCACAAAGAGCGTCTCATACAATCCATCTGGGCGCCCTCGCAAATAAAGCAGTGATGAGCCTCCAACAATAGAAACGAAAAGTGGAATCCAAGCCCTCAACCCAAAGAAAAATCCTGACATTCCTAAATAGAAGACCATCAACCACGCCCCTTTAATAGCGATCAGTCCTGCACAGAGTGGCCATAATAACAATGCGAAACCACGCACCCCTTTCATGGACTGATTTAAAAGGTTTTCTCCTTCCCAAACTAAGCCTACCATCACCCCTAGAATAAGAAGATCATAGGCCCAACGCCCATACCACAAACAGAATAACGCAATGGGGATAAGAACAACGCTTGAAAGGAGACGCTTCTGTAATTCCGTCCAATTGGACATAATATTCATTCTGGTCGCCTTCCAAAACGGCGCTGACGACGCGCGTAATGCCTTACAATTTCTGTAAAATCTTTATCCTGAAAATCAGGCCAAAAAATTTCTAAAAAAAGCAATTCTGCATATGCTGATTGCCATAGTAAAAAATTCGATAAACGCCGTTCCCCGCTCGTTCTCACAATAATATCAGGGTCTGGAACATCATGTGTCTGAAGTGCACCCTCAATGACATCTTCATCTATCTCATTGGCTTTTAATAAACCTGCTTCCACTTTTTGCGCCAATAGCTTCATAGCACCAACAAGTTCAGCACGCCCTCCATACGACAGAGCCAAAAGCAAAGTGAGCCGCGTATTTTCTACCGTTAACTCTTCTGCGCGTTGCAATTCACGATGCAAAGCCGGACCAAAACGTTGAGGATCCCCAATGACACGGAGCCTTACCCCCTGCCGGTGCAAATCATCTAGCTTGTGACGCAAATAAAAATGAAGGAGCGACGTCAAATCACTCACCTCATCTTTAGAACGTTGCCAATTTTCCGAAGAAAATGCGTAGAGTGTTAAATAAGGGACATCATGCTTCAGCGCAGCTTCAACACATCGCTGAACAGCCTCGCCCCCTTCATAATGCCCCTTTGCAACAGGCACACCACGCGCACGCGCCCAACGACCATTCCCATCCATAATAATGGCAACATGGCGTAGAGAGCGCGCTGCCGATACACCTTCCGATGCATCGGACATAGAAGAAACTAACACCAAATTATTACCGTTAGACCTGTTTAATATCGCGCTCTTTCTCTGCAAGAACAGCATCAACACGACTGATAAAATCATCCGTCAATTTTTGAATCGACGCTGTCCAACTTTTCATATCGTCTTGGCTAATTTCACTCTTCTTTTCTTGTGCTTTAGCCTTATCCATTCCATCACGACGTACCCCGCGGACAGCAATACGTGCGTTCTCTGCATAACGTGCAGCCGCTTTGACCATCTCGTTGCGGCGCTCTTCCGTTAATTGAGGAATTGGCACACGAATCGTCTGGCCTTCAGCTGCTGGATTTAGCCCCAAACCACTATCACGAATGGCCCGCTCTACTGCGCCTACCAATCCAGAATCCCAGACTGACACTGTCAACATACGCGCTTCCGGCACTGCAATAGACCCGACTTGGGACAGCGGCATAATGGCCCCGTAAGCATCCACCTTGACCGGTTCCAACAAATTTGGGCTTGCCCGTCCCGAACGCAAACCGGACAAATCACGACGCAAGCTCTCCAAGGCCCCTTCCATACGGCGCGTAAGGTCTGCCTGAAGTTCTTTGAACTCAACACTCATTGATATATTCCTCCAACTCAAAATCCAACGTCATATCCCACGCTATATAGCCGGGATATGCTAATGCTCCGAGCTTGATTCCGTTTCAATAATGCGTGTGAAACGTCCTTCCCCGCGCATTACAGAAGCAAATGCTCCAGGGACATGAATATTAAACACAATTATAGGCAAAGAGTTTTCGCGCGCCAAACTCACAGCTGCGGCATCCATCACTTTCAAATTACGTGATAGTGCATCCATATAGGTTAACTGAGCATAGCGTTCGGCATCGGGATTTTGTCGTGGATCAGCCGAATAAACCCCATCGACTTGCGTGCCTTTAAACAAGGCGTCACATTCCATCTCATTCGCACGAAGGGCTGCAGCCGTGTCTGTCGTAAAGAATGGATTTCCTGTGCCCGCCGCAAAAATGACAACACGTCCCTTATCCATGTGCCGCACAGCACGACGCCGAATATAGGGCTCTGCAATGGCTTCCATCCGAATAGCCGTCATAACACGCGTTTCAACATTACGTTTTTCAAGCGCATTTTGCAGCATAAGAGCATTGATCACTGTCGCCAGCATCCCTGCATAGTCGCCCTGGACACGATCCATTCCTTTTGCCGCGGCTGCCAAACCTCGAAAAATGTTTCCACCCCCAACAACGAGGCAAACCTGCCCCCCTGTTGCTGCAACAGCCGCAATATCAGCTGCAACCATATCGACCATCTCTGGATCTACTCCAGAGGGCCCTTTCCCCATCAACGCTTCACCAGACACTTTAAGGAGGACACGTTTGTAAGGAAAATTTTGCTTTCGCGCAGCTGTGGTCATATCGTGCCGGCTCTCTAACTCTTACTGTCTTGAAATACTTATTCTTTCATACAGAGCCATATCTGTATGAACAAGTCAGCGATGCTGATTCAGTTCCTGAAAGATTATCCGTATTCATCTAACCCAATGGCACGCAGACGTGCTGTTTCCTTATCCCACTCGGCCCGTTCTTTCACATTAAGGAAAAGATGGCACGGACACCCTAGCAAAGGTTCGAGATATGATCGCGCTCGCATACCAATCTCTTTAATACGACGCCCTTTATCACCAATTAAAATCGCCTTATGCCCAGGACGTGACACATAGATCGTGACCTCAATCCGTATTGAGCCATCAGGCTTCTCCTTGAAAGATTCCGTCTCAACAGTTGCGTGATACGGAATCTCTTCATGCGTCTGGAGAAAGATCTGCTCCCTGACCATTTCAGCCGCCAAAAGACGATCGGGTAAATCGGTAAGGTCATCTTCTGGGTATAGATAAGGCCCCTCTGGCACAGACAATGCTAAATGATGCAACATATCATTCACACCATCGCCAGAACGAGCACTCACCATGAAAACATGTTCCACACTCAACCGAGACGTCAATTCCTTCGTGAGTGGGAGCAACTGATCGGGCGATACTAAATCTGTTTTATTAAGAACGAGCCAAATTTTTCGCTTACTTTCGGCTAGTTTCTTTACAATCTCTTCAACATCATCCTGCAGGCCCCGACGCACATCTACGAGAAAAAGCGTCAAATCAGCGTCCTGAACACCACTCCATGCCGCATTAACCATTGCTCGATCGAGACGGCGCTTTGGCTTAAAGATTCCAGGCAGATCGACAAATATGATCTGCGCATTCTCACGCATCACAATCCCCAATGTCCGAAAGCGTGTTGTCTGTGCTTTCGGGCTAACAATCGACAGCTTCGCACCAGCCATACGATTAAGGAGAGTGGACTTCCCGGCATTCGGTGCGCCGACTAACGCCACAAACCCACAACGTGTCGTTATATGATCAGGCATGCTGTCCTCCCTGTCCTAATTTCTCCAATAATATTTTTGCGGCTTCGCTCTCTGCCAATCGCTTACTCCCTGCCTGCCCAATACCAGATTCTCCCATGGCCTGAACCCTTACACGAAACATCGGCGCATGCGACGGTCCATCTGATGACAGCACTTCATAATGGGGCAATGTTTCCCCACGCCCCAGCAAAAATTCTTGCAGCAATGTTTTCGGCTCTTTGTGAGGACGTGCACCGCGCTCAATGGCATGCTGCCATAAATGACGTACAATCTTACGCGCAGGAGCGAGCCCCGCATCCAAATAAACAGCACCCAAAAGCGCTTCCATCCCATCGGCTCTCACGCTTGATAGCGATCGGATCCCAGCGTTTTCTTCATGTTTTGCAATACGCAGCACGTGCGCTAAAGAAATTTTGTCTGCTATTTCTGCCAAAACATTTCGTGAAACAAGATGCGCATGCCGCGCCCCAAGAGCCCCTTCTTGTTCATGCGGGTACCGCTCAAAAAGCCACTCCGCCATAATGAGCCCCAACACCCTGTCCCCTACAAACTCGAGACGTTCGTTAGAACCTTGTCCTTTATTCCCTTTGTCACGAGCCGCCCTCCCTTGGCGCCGCGACAAAGCAGAGCGATGAGTCAGAGCTTCATAAAGAAGCTCAACACGCCTGAATTGATAGCCCAATCGGTTTTGGAGAGCCTGTGCAGCGTCTTCATGCCCTGTCATTAATCAATGCCACGCAATATGCGGTTCCAACGAATCTCAGTAGGCCAATACCAAAACTGCCATGCCGGATGGCGCAACAAATCGATCGAAAAAAGCACATAGGTTGCATGCCCAACCAAATTTTCGACCGGTACAAAACCTAAATCGCGATCAGATGCCTTCAAAAAGTCATTCCCAGGAGGGGCAGCACATTGCCCTGTATCACGCCCTCCCTGGAAGCGGCTGTCCGCACTATCATCACGATCATCCCCCATCGCAAACAAACATCCTTGGGGGACAACATAGTCACTCGTATTATTTGCGTCATCAGTATCACGCATTTTCAGGATATCGTGCGCGGCTGTGCCTTGCCCATTCTCACGCGGCAGCATCTCCCTGTAACGCTCTCCTTCAAGAGGGTTACCGAATTCATCATCCACTGCATAATGCCCAAGAGACTGTCTCGGAACTTTTTGACCATTAACAAAAAGCTCTCCATGCACCATCCGGATGTGATCCCCGGGCAGCCCCACAATCCTTTTTATATAATCAATTGACGTATCTTGCGTGAAACGAAAAACCGCAACATCTCCGCGATGCGGAAGCGATCCCCAAATCCGGCCCGAAAAAAAGTTCGGAGAAAACGGAAAAGAATAACGGGAATATCCATAACTTGATTTTGAAACAACAACAAAATCCCCAATCTGCAACGTAGGTACCATCGACGCAGAAGGAATATTAAACGGCTCTACCCATAACGAGCGAACAGCCACAACAATAACAATTAAGACGACAAATTGACGTATAGAAGCAATCCAGCTTTCTTGTTTGTCTGCAGAGGGGGATTTTTTTCGCATGTTCATATAGCGCTTCTACAAGCATGTCGCGTTTCGGAGAAGACAGTAATCAGCATTATTTTCAATAATTGATCATACCGAACTGTCACGTAGCTGGATAAGAACCTGAGCCAGTGCAAAAGGAGGATCATCGCTCAGACTGACAAAAATATCTGGCTCCTTCCCTTTTGGTACTAAACGCCACAAAGCACGTTCTGCTTCACCCGAAACCATCAGACGAGGAGCCCCCGCCTCATTATGCAGCACTTGTATATCTAAAAAAGATACTCCCTGCGCAAAACCTGTTCCCAAAGCTTTGGCGCAAGCCTCTTTAGCCGCCCACCGTTTCGCATACCCTCCCATTCGGGCACTACCGCTAAAACGCTCAACATAGGCGCGTTCACCTGATGTAAACACACGCCCGAGAAACCGCTCACCGTGCCGGGATACAACATTTTCAATCCGGGAGATCATACAAAGATCCACCCCTAGACCTACAATCATGAAAATCTATTACCCCTTTGCACGCTCAACCTGAATAACACCATCAGCAACCCGGAAAGCGGCAAGAATAGTTGTCAGATGATGCAAATGCCGAACCTCAAGATCAACAAGAATTTCCATGAAATCAAGTTGACGATTCGTAATACGTAGATTCACAACACTTGCTTCATGCCGCGTTGCCAGATTGGTAAGCGCTGCCAAAACAGTAGGATCATTTCCTGCCACAACCGAAAGACGTGCGATATAACGAGGAGCATCCTTCCCACCTCGCTCCAACAATTCCTCATTCCAAGAGATCTCTAAAAACCGTTCTGGTGTATCCGCAAACATTCCCAAATTATGGCAATCATGCCGGTGCACATTCACACCACGCCCTTGAGAAATAATCCCGACAACCTGATCTCCTGGAACAGGACGACAGCATCCAGCAAAATGCACCTCAATACCACGTCCAACACCATTCAGAATGCTGCCTTCATATCCATGATCACGACGCAGAGGACGCTGATCTAACCGCTCACCAAGACGTGGAGACAAACCAGGCACAATACGCGGGGCACGTCCTTGCCGCGCCAATTCAGGATAAGCCGCCCCAACAACATCACGCGGGTCAACCTGCCCGGCTCCGACAGCAACATAAAGATCCGTCACTGTGTTCTGCTTTAACGGGCGCAAAACACGCTCTAAAACTTTCTCAGACCCATCAACACTTTTCTGACGGAAGGCACGCGCAATGGCTCCCCGACCATTATCCAAATGGTTCTGCCGCTGTTGCAACGCAACGAAACGACGGACACGAGCACGCGCTTTCCCGGTGACAACAAAACGTTCCCATGACGATGATGGCATTCCCCCGCGCGCCGTCATGATCTCAACTTGATCACCATTTTCTAAAACATGCCGCAATGGCACTAGTCGGCCATTGACTTTCGCCCCAACACAGCGATCCCCTACCTGACTGTGAACTGCATAGGCAAAATCAACGGGCGTCGCACCACGTGGCAACGAGATAAGCTGCCCCTTGGGCGTGAAACAAAAGACCTGGTCCTGATAGAGTTCTAATTTTGTATTTTCGAGAAATTCATTAGGTTCCTGACTATCGGCCAAAATCTCAAGAAGATCCTGAACCCAACGCAATTTACGCGTATAACTGCCGAATTTCTCTGAAAGAACAGCTGCTTCATTTTCCGTTTGCGTCACATTCTCTTTATAAGCCCAATGCGAAGCTACTCCATTTTCTGCCAAATCATGCATTTCAGGCGTACGAATTTGCACTTCAATTTTCTGGCTATGAGGGCGATAGAGCGTCACCCCCGTATGAAGAGACTGATATCCATTCGCCTTGGGTGTCGAAATGTAATCTTTAAACCGCCCCGCAATCATAGGGTATGCAGCATGCACAGCACCAAGAGCCGCATAACACGCATCACGCGTCCCCACGACAATACGGAACGCCATAATGTCCGAAAGCTGTTCAAACGCCACATTACGGCGTTTCATTTTTTCCCAAATTGAATAAGGCGTTTTCTCACGCCCAATAACCTCAACATCTTTAAGTCCGGCTTGCTGACAAAGCTGCGATAATTCACGCCGGATCTGCTCAATTAAATCAGCGCCCTGCCCGCGCAAATAATTCAACCGAGCACGAATCGTTGCATCTGCTTCCGGCTCTAAATTGGCAAATGCGATATTTTGGAGTTCTGTTTTAACACGATCCATCCCGATACGCTCAGCCAATGGCGCGTATATATCCAATGTCTCGCGTGAAATACGCTGCCGTCGATCAAGTCGCTGCACGTAATGCAAAGTACGCATATTGTGCAGACGATCAGCCAGCTTTACGATAAGCACGCGGATATCACGAGACATCGCCAACACAAGCTTACGAAAATTCTCAGCCTGTTTTGTTCGGTCCGACTGCAGTTCTAATCGGGTAAGCTTCGTAACCCCATCGACAATCGCAGCGACATCTTTACCGAAACGCTTCTCCAATATCTCCCGTGAAACTTTGGTATCTTCTACCGTATCATGGAGGAGCCCCACCATGATGGAGACTGGATCCATCCGAAAGCCCGCAAGAATATTTGCGACAGCAATTGGATGCGTAATGTAAGGGGCACCATTGTCACGTAGCTGCCCTTCATGAGCCTCGGCAGCCACGGCGTAAGCCTGCTCTATCTGATCAAGATCAGCATGCGGATCATAGCTCCTTATCCGCTCAAGCAGACCTCGAATAGACGGCCAAAACACCTCATTTGATGAAGGCTCAGCAGAAATTTGAGGGGACGAAGACGGCATCTGCACCACAATACACCCCCCAATTCTCAGTCATCCGACATCTTGACGTTTACTAGACCTTAGCGCCGCCCACGCTTCGCGCCCGTTTCGCCACCCCCCATATGGGAAGCCTCTTCTTCAGCAGACACATCCTGCAACCCAAAGATATTTTGATCTGTTGGGATAAGGTCCATCACCTCTTCGTCCGCCGGCTCCACCTCAGGCTGATGCCCCATGGAACGGATAATCCCATTCCGCAGCCCTTCGAGGCTTACATGTTCCTCTGCAATCTCACGCAGCGCAACAACCGTGTTCTTATCGTTATCCCGTGGAACTTTCATCTCTTCACCGCGGGACAAGCCGCGTGCGCGCTGCGCAGCCAACAGCACCAATTCAAAGCGATTCGAAACTTTTTCGATACAATCTTCGACTGTTACGCGTGCCATAAGGCCGGCTTCCTCTTCATTTTATACTTCAAAACCACACTGTATAACCCATCCCATTCGCACGGGGAGCATATAGTACAAAAACCTTTCTGCTCTTTATCATGGTGTTGCCAGCAAGTGCAATGCAAAGCTCATATCTTGCATTTATAACAAAAAGATAGTAACGGTGGCCAACGATGGCCTGTTAAAGCTCGCCAAATTCCCAGCGCAACGACTTGGCCATATTTTTCACAACCTTATCAAAACTGTACTGCCAGAAATGTCTAATCTTCTCCTTAGAAAAAATGATCGTACATCCCTTTTTATCAACGGTGCAAGTCTGCACCACGCAGCGCGGAATCTCGGCTTCGAAGTAGATTTTCTTGCCCTGAGAGCTCTTTTTGAACAGCACTCTTCTTTCCAGCGTGCTTTCTATTATGCAGCCATGCCTGAAACTGAAGATTACTCCCCCTTACGCCCTTTAACGGACTGGCTGGCCTATAATGGTTACCATCTTGTGACGAAGACAGCGCGCGAATTTACCAGCCATTCTGGTCAGCGTCGCGTAAAGGGAAATATGAATGTCGAGCTCGCGGTTGATCTTATTGAACAGGGACCCCGCCTTGACCACGCGGTGATTATCAGCGGTGATTCTGATTTACGTCGAGCCGTTGAGGCTATTCAGACACGTGGTACACGCGTTACTGTTATTTCCTCTGTGAAGACAACACCTCCTATGATTGGGGATGACCTACGTCGCCAGACAGATCACTTCGTAGAACTATCTGACATTGCCCACCGGTTCACACGTCGTAACTCCGATACAAACCGCCCTCGCGGCCCAATCCGTCATCCTGCAGATTTCGCAGATGATGATGACGAAGATTGATCGACTAGCTTTAGTTTCGTTATTTATGTTGTGATAAAGGCCCCTTCTGTTTCACTCAGTTGGGGCCTTTTCATTATGTCATCGCTTTACGAAGGGATTTAGCCCAAACAGGCAACCTCACAACAAGTAAACAGATAAGTATCGCGCTATAAAAAATTGATTCATCATTTAATGTTTTAAAGGCAAGACTAAAATGAATAGCAGCCACAATCGCTACAGGGAAAATAAGCTGATGTAATTTCTTCCAATAGCGTCCTAATTTTTTCATAAAAAATCTATTTGATGTCAGCGCTAGAGGCGTCAGACCAAGAAAAGCAGCCATACCCAGTATGATGAACGACCGCTGCATGATATCCTTTAACAGCACAGGCCAATCAAATTGATGATCGAGCCCTATATAGGCCAATAGATGAAAGCACGCATAGAAGAATGCCAACAACCCGAATAAGCGCCGATATCGTAAAAGATTAATACCTGTTTTTGCCTTCAACGGCGCCAAAAAAAGACAAAGCAGCAAAAAACGAAAAGCCCACAACCCTAAAGCACGCTCAAACGTATTAACAGGATCTGCTCCCAGCTCTCCCCTAGTCCCTTCCCACAACAGCCATAATGCAGGAAAAAGTCCAACAGGATAAAAAACAATACGCCAGTTCTTTATTAGCGAACTCACACTATAAGTATTATTTTTATTAATAATATTCATGAAGATCCATGCCCTTATAAAGAGCGGATACATAATCTTCGTACCCATTGAACATCAATGTCGGTTGGCGACGTTCTCCAAAAAGACTACGCGCGCCAATCACACGCTCACTCGCCTGGCTCCATCGTGGATGATCTACATGAGGATTTACATTGGCATAGAAACCATATTCTTGCGGAGCGAGCTGATTCCACGTCGTCGGCGGTTGCTGCTCAACAAGTCTAATTTTCTGGATCGCCTTAATTCCTTTAAAACCATATTTCCAAGGCACAACAAGCCGAAGTGGCGCACCATTAGCATTCGGAAGACTGCTCCCATAAGCACCAACAGCTAACAATGTCAGAGGATGCAGTGCCTCATCCAACCTTAATCCCTCAACATAGGGCCACGAGATCCCTGTAAAGGCACTCTCCTGCCCCGGCATCTCAGAAGGTCGCACAACACTCTCAAACGCTACATATTTTGCTTTATCATCCGGCTCTGCTTTTTCAAGAATTTTATGTAATGGAATCCCATCCCAAGGGATGACCATCGACCATGCTTCGACACAGCGCATACGATAAATTCGTTCTTCCAACTCAGCAGAACGCAATAAATCTTCCACATTTATTTTCTGTGGATGTTTCACTAATCCCTCAATCTCTAATGTCCAGGGAAAAGGTTTATAATTCCCTGAATTTGCTGAAGGATCCCCTTTATCCATCCCAAATTCATAAAAATTGTTGTAGTGCGTTGCGTCTTCTTCAGGAGTGGGTGTTAAGTCTGCTGTGTATGGCCCAGGATGGGTTTTAAGGGCCTCTGCTTCAGCATTATTCTCCGCTAAAAGCGCTGCCATCAATGAAGCACCGGCTCCTGCCATGATCCGCCGCCGCGATAAAAAAAGCGACCTTGGCGTGATTTCTTCAGAATTAGGACGAGGATAGTCATAAGTCTTCATCACACAACACTCTCTACCAAGACATCATTAAAAACATTAGGAAAACTCAAGAAAATCTTGATTCCCCCCTTGAAAATTCTACCCGCCCCGTCGCCATATGGGGCCCGAAGGAGAAAAATTTATGTCAGATAAAAAAATTGGCTTCATTGGCTACGGCGCCATGGCTGTTCATATGGGGACGAACCTCCAAAAAGCGGGTTACGATGTGGTCGCCTTTACGCCATCAGGAAAAGCCGCGGGGAAACCCTCAAACGTACCAATGCTTCCTTCTCCGCGCGCGGTTGCTGAGCAAGTGGATATTATCATCCTCTGTGTACCCGATGATCACGCTGAAAATAAAACCCTAGAAGGAGATAATGGCCTGCTCGCAGGGCTTCGTAAAGGGCAGCTTATTCTCGATACCTCCACGGTCTCTCCCCTTCAAGCCGATTATCTTGCACGCCTCGCTCAAGAACGCGGCGTCCAAATTATGGATGCTCCTATGTCTGGCAGCACCCCAGAAGCGGAACGTGGTGAACTCATTATGTTGGTCGGTGGTGATGAGGCCACCTTTAAACGGGCTCAACCAATTCTTGATATCATCGGGCGTCTGAGCATTCACACAGGTGCCTCCGGTTCCGCTTCTCGCCTCAAACTGGTTGTCAACGGCGTTATGGGAGCAACCCTGAACGTCATTGCAGAAGGCGTCGCATACGGTCTATCCGAAGGGCTTGATCGCGATACACTGCTTGCAGCCTTGCAAGAAGTTGCCGTTGTAAGCCCTCACCATAAACGCAAGCTACAAATGGCACGCAACAAAAGCTATCCCTCTACTTTCCCGACACGTCTTATGAATAAAGATATGGGGCTTCTGCTTGATGCAGGACGTCGTACCGGCGTCGCCATGCCAGCCATGGCAGTCGCTGCTCAAAACCTCGCACGCTCAAACCGCCATCACCGTGATGAGGACTACGCTGCTTTGATCAATCAGATGGAAGAAGATGTTGCAAATACAACATCTTAAAAAAACGTATGCTTGACGTAGCCAGGATGGCTGCCTAGCTAGTTAATGTCACCCCCTCTTTTGACGAGGAATATATAAAATGGCTTTCGAACTTCCAACACTTCCTTACGCTGTTAATGCTCTGGCTGATGCCGGCATGTGCCAGGAGACGCTTGAGCTCCATCACGGCAAACATCACCAGGCCTATGTTACAGCTCTCAATGGCTTTGTAGAAAACAAACCAGAGCTCGCCGGGAAGACGCTGGAAGAGATTATTGGAATCACTCATAGCGATCCTTCTTTGGCACCTGTATTTAACAATGCCGGCCAACATTGGAATCATACACTTTTCTGGAAAAACCTTTCTCCAAAAGGGGGGCGTATTCCTGGCGCTCTTGAAAAGAAGATCGTTGAAGATTTTGGTTCTGTTGATGCCTTCAAAGGCGCTTTCAAACAGGCCGCCACGACACAGTTTGGTTCGGGTTGGGCCTGGCTCGTACTCAGCTCAGATGGCAAGTTAAAAGTTGCTAAAACGGCCAATGGCTCCAACCCATTAGCTCAAGATCAGGGCCGTGCTCTCCTTGGTTTGGATGTTTGGGAACATGCTTATTATCTAGACTTCCGCAACCGTCGCCCTGACTATATCACCAACTATCTGGACCGCCTGGCGAATTACGAATTTGCTGAGTCTGTCCTCAAATCCGCCTAAGACCTAATCGCCTTAGAAACAAAAAACCCCTTACCCATTCTTACAGGGTAAGGGGTTTTTTGTAGGGCATTCTTAAAGCTTATTGATCATTAGCTGGTTTTTCACGTGGAAGAACGGTCGTAATGGTGCTTCGAATGACCTTTACGCGGACACCTGACGCGATCTCTACATCAATTTCTGAGCTATCTTCACGTGTAGCTTGAACAACTCCAACGATACCTCCAGCTGTGATAATCTTATCACCACGACGCAAAGCGCCTTGTTGTTCACGAAGCTCCTTCTGGCGTTTTTGCTGAGGACGAATCAACAAAAAATAGAATACCAAAAAAATTAGGACAATCGGTCCATACTGCATAAGGGTAGCAGCATTAAATCCGCCACCGGCATCAGCAGCGTAAGCAGTTGAGAAAAAAAGATTGTGCATAGGCTCTTCTAGTTCCATCTTGGATAGTGATGAGCCGACCATATCGTGCAGGTTTTTCCCGTCAAGCACTCTCCTCAAGGAAGAGCATGTCTATCTCAAATATTCTCCCCGTTTTAAACCGTATCGCCGACAGTCTTGAACGCATCGCCCCTCCTGCCATTGATGCGACCCTTCTGGATGATGATTCAATCGATGCTTTTTTGTGGCAAGGTACACAAAAAAACCTTCTACCCATTCGCACGATACAGGCTGTTCCGCTCTCTCTTCTCAAAGGCATTCAACATCAAGCTCAAAAGGTAATGGCGAATACACGCTATTTTGCCCAAGGGCATGCAGCCAATAACGTTATGTTGTGGGGAGCTCGTGGGATGGGAAAATCATCCCTCGTTAAAGCTGCCATTCTGGAAGTAAATAAAGAGCAACGCGCCCACCATAAAACGCCTCTTGCTCTTATCGAAGTTCCCCGCGATGACCTCCGCAGTCTGCCGCACCTGCTCTCCCTTTTACGACAAACAAAACGCCGTGCTGTCTTATTTTGTGACGATCTCTCTTTTGAAACCCAAGATAGCGACTATAAATCACTCAAATCTGTTTTAGATGGCGGAATTGCCGGCCGTCCTGACAATGTCGTGGTATATGCAACCTCTAATCGCCGTCACCTAATGCCCCGTCATATCATAGAAAATGAGGCAGGCGACGCCATCAATCCAGGGGAAGCCATTGAGGAAAAAGTATCGCTCTCTGATCGTTTTGGTCTCTGGATTGGCCTTTATGGCGCCTCTCAAGATGATTATCTCACCATTATTCAAGGGTATGCCGACGCTTATCAGCTCCCTATCGCGCACGAGGAACTCCGTCGACGCGCTCTGCAATGGGCTATAACGCGCGGTAGCCGCTCAGGCCGAGTGGCGATGCAATTCATCACCACTCTTAAGGCCGAACTTAATGCGACTTAAAAAGATGTACTAATCGTTCCGAAGAACTCACGCACAGCCCCGCGTTCCATTGATTGGTAATCACCACTCGCGGGGTTATCATTCTCACCCATAGTCGAAATATACTTGTTGTTAAACAAGTTATAGACGTTAAAGCTGCATGTCACATCATGCATACCGGCGAGCCTTTTAAACCGATAGGTTATCCCTGTATTAGCGACCCAATAGCTCCCTACAGACGTATCATTCATATAGCTGAAATAACGCTTACCATAGTAGTTTGCGTCAAAATGGACTGTCGCCCCACGCCATGTATAAGCAATCGCCGTTTTATACATCCATGACGGATAATTGACGATCTTCTTACCTCTCAAAGCGTAGTAGCCCCCTTCAGTATTTACGTTACGGCTATAAGTTCCCTTATTATAGCTCACGCTATTCGTAATACTTAGTCCAGGAAGAGGCGTTATCGTAATAAGGCCATTTGCCCCTGTAAGAGAAATACGCCCAAAATCAATAACCTGTGAAATAGGATTGGTTAATGTCCCGACTGTTGCCGATGACAACTGATGCAAGATGGTAGAATGATACACCGTTGCATTGAGCTGGACCCATGGGGACGTGTAACGATACCCTCCCATATAGGTCCATGCACGCGATGGTTTGGTTTCATGCTTCTGGCGTAGAAATGTCGCTTGATCCTGTACAGAATAAAGCGAATTCGCGACACCATAAGCCGAAACTTCATAGGCACGCATATTTTCGGCGACATCAATATAGAATTCGTGTTGACGGTTAATACGCCAATCAAGATCAAAATGCGGGAGGAAAGCACGTGTTGCCCTTAGGCGCCCATTAGGCAACTCACTCGCCCCCGTCCATGCCGCATCATTCGCATTCGCTCCACCAGACGTTTGGGCCGTCATCGTACGGAAACCTGCATTCAATGTCAGACCGCGTGCTAATGTGACAGTATCTTGAATGTGCGCTTGCAGAACATTTGTACGCCATTCAAAATTATAACCCTGCATGAAAGGCTGTCCATAAACCGTATATGGACCAATTGCTTTCAATGGAGCCCCCTGCCCTAAGGCAGGCTCACGGTAATTATACACTCCCGCCTGTTGATTATCATTTTCATACCAAATTCCACCCTCGATGTGATGGCGACCAATATGGTAACGCAGACTTGTATCTATACCGTAACGCTCCTGACGGTTCTGCCAAACCTCTTCCGAGAGCGGGACTTCACTCGAGGTCGGGTCATCATAATCCGTATAGCTGTAATACCCTGTCTGGCTGTGGCCATAAATTGTTGTATGCCACGTCAAACGGTCGGTAAGGGCAAAATCGAGATTAAGCCCTCCCATATAATTGATTTCCCGTTGCCCGCCATCATACAGAGCCGTCTGACAACTCGAAATCCCTGGAACCCCACTATATCCTGGCACCACTGGATTAGGATTAGTCTGGCATTGCTGAGCGATATGATACGCTTTCTCATAATCTGGATAGAGATGAGGTACACGCCAACCAAGATTCTTGATTATCCCGACAGAAAGATCAGGATAATTCCATTGTTGTAAATCTGACCAATTAAAAAATGCTGAGATCTTGCTGCGCTCACCAAGAGGTTGAACGAGCTTTGCGTCTACTTGTTGGAGGAATTGGCTGCCGCCACCTTCCCACATCCCAGCATCTGTTCGAGCATAAGAGGTATAAAACTTTGTGCCACTTTGATTAAGCTTTCCTGAATCAAAACGCACATATGTACGATAGGAATTATAGCTACCAAAACCCTGGCTGACTTTAGCGCCCATTTTATTTTCTGGATCAGCTGACTGGAAGCGAATTGTTCCTCCCAACGTATTCGTTGAAGGGACATCAACGCCACCCCCGCCCTGCGATACAGTAATTCCATCAATATCATCAGGAATAATAGCAGACGCTACACTAAAACCATCAACCGACTGATACGTTTGATCGTTGAGCGGTACCCCATCAACCGTTACGCCTAACTGATTCATAAAGAACCCGCGCATATACAAGCTTGCACCAAAACTATCGATCCCCATTGGATCCGTTGAGGCAAAGCTTACACCTGGCATGCGGTCCAAAGCACGATAAGGACTGGTCCCGGGCACATATTGCTGCATAACAGACTTCGGCACACTCAGCTCTGGCCCTCGGCTGACATGACGTGCAACATGAACAGACAATGTCTCAGATTGGTGAGACGAAAGCGACGTCCTATGCCGATGCGTAGATGAACGCCCCAGAGAAGCATCCCTCTTCTCTTTCGTCTTTTCAGACAATGAAGAAGCAGATTGCTTCACACGCGATGTATGATGGGCCTTCACCCAAGAAGATGTCTGGGCATAAGCACACCCCGTCCATGCAAACAGCGCAACGGAGGAAAGAAGAAAATGTCGGCGCAACGCGTCAAGCACCCCCCTAGTCTTAAATATTTAAATCTCGCATGGCGCGACAGATTATGACGTTTGAGACTGTCTACTGTCTTGCGCTACAACTGTGCACGCCAGTCCTACCGAGTTAATCGGCCTTTGGCCAAGGGAAAACCCTTAGTTCTTCATTTTCCATTCTTATCTGTGGCATAAAGAGCGCATTCCTTTATGTGTTATCCCCAAGAACACACATTTCATTCTCGGAATCTCGTATGCCTACTCCATTCCGCTCCCGCACACTCCTCGTTTCGGCTGGCGTTCTCGTCTCTAAAGAAAATGGAGCCGTCCTCCTGGCACAACGCCCTGAAGGGAAACCTCTTGCAGGCTATTGGGAGTTCCCCGGCGGGAAAGTTGAGCCAACAGAATCACCAGAAGCCGCACTCATACGCGAGCTCAATGAGGAAATTGGCATTACAGTATCGCCAAATAATCTAGAGCCATTTACTTTTGTTAGCGAAGACTGCTCAACATTCCACTTACTCATGCCAATTTATATTATTCGCCACTGGGAAGGAGAACCCGTTGGACGTGAAAAGCAGACACTACGCTGGGCACCGCTTGACACATTGCACAGCTATTCGATGCCCAAGCCTGACCTTCCTCTTATCCCCAAATTACAGCAATATCTTAAGGGTTAATCATTCTTTCAGAATGAGAAGAAGATTCTTCTTCTCATTCGTTCCATTACTTCAAACGAAAGCTGTGCTGCTCCTGGCCGGGAATATCCGTCCTAAAAGCAAAAACCCCTCCTGCTTGAGGTTCTTTCGTTAATTCGTCCTCCGAAAGTCCCTTTCGCGCCGTTGTTACAAAAACCGTACGCAAATCTTCACCACCAAAAGCGACTTTCGTAACATTTGAAACCGGCAATGGAATAGGTTCCATTTCCGTTCCATCAGGACGGAAACGCGTTACTTGCGCGCCACCCCATGTCCCACACCAAATGTTCCCCTGACTATCAACAGTGACACCATCTGGATAACCTTTCGTAAAGGTTACGAAGACACGTTTATTTGTCAAACTTCCTTTGTCATCGACATCAAACACATAAACTCGCTGATGTGGGCTGTCACATGCATAAAGCAATTTTCCACACGGCGATAAAGCTGGACCATTGGAGACCGTATATCCACTATCCCAATGAGAAACCTCTAACTCCCCGCCATGTTGCTCTACACGATACAGAGAACCACTATCGCGCGTCTCTCCATCATCCATGGTACCAAACCAAATACGTCCCTGTCGATCGACGCATCCATCATTCAAACGATTGCCTTCATCTTCCGGCTCTACCGTGCATGCATGGGCACAATATCCCGTTTTTGGGTCAAACCTATGGAGCCCATCAGCCAGCCCAGCAAGAAACGTTCCATCTGCAACAGGGAGGAGAAAGCCAGCACGATTGGGCATTTCCCAACTCTTAAGCTCCCCCGTCCCAAGCGTATAACGATGCACAGATCTATTTAAAATATCGACAAAATAAAAAGAGTTCTCTCCAGCAATCCATACTGGACCTTCCCCTAATAAGGCACGAAAATCTGAAAGGCATGTCGGTTTGTGGTAGTCAAACATGATATCGTCCACCCTATAATCAATGAGCACTTCCGTGCATCTGTCGAAGAGCTTACACTGCTCATTCCATTTTCAGGAGATGTCGGAGCTCTCTTATGTCCCCCAAAGCAGCGTGTTTCGTTGTCATTGGCAACGAAATTCTTTCAGGCCGCACCCAAGAAACTAATACGCAAGTTCTCGCTCACGCCCTGAATAACCAAGGAATTCGTCTCGCTGAAGTAAGAATAATTCCTGACCAACGAGAAATTATCATCACAACGGTTAGCGAATGTCGCGCACGGTTTGATTTTGTCTTTACCAGCGGTGGAATCGGACCAACGCACGATGACATTACAACCTCCTGCATTGCCGAAGCCTTTGGTGTCGGCCTCGTATGTCATGAAGAGAGTTTTCAAAAATTGAAAGCTCTTTTTAAACCAGATGCTTTTAATGAAACGCGACAACGGATGGCTTGGCTACCAGAAGGAGCCTCTCCAATCGAGAATAGCGTTTCAACGGCTCCTGGCTTTTCTCTTGGCAATGTACACGTTATGGCTGGGGTTCCACGTATTTTCGCTGCAATGGTTCAATGGCTTGTCCCTCAGCTAAGCTCAGGCTCTCCCCTTATATCGCGCACATGGTATGCGGAGAATCTGTATGAAGGCGAGATTGCTCAAGGTCTTACACTTCTACAAAGCGAATTCCCTACTATCGACCTCGGGTCATACCCTTTTGAACGCCAGGGAAGGCACGGCGTCGCCCTCGTTGCAAAAGGGTATGACGCCACACAAGTAGAAAATGCCGGCAATGCGTTACAAAAACTTATCGCCGGCACCGACCTTCTCCCAATTGAAGGAGAACCCGCTCTATCAGAAAAAACGTGAAGCTTAGAAGCTGACGCGTTCCCTCTAGGAACGCGTCATGGCAAGGAAGCGCTCCCTCCGTTTTGCTTTTAAGGCTTCGCCTGAAAGCTTCAGTAAAACAGACAATTCAGCCGCGACAACCTCTGCAACACTCGCAATGGCTTGTGCTGGCAAGCGTTGTGCTCCGCCAACAGGCTCTGCAATAATTTGGTCAATTAATCCCAACCGCTTGAGATCTTGCGCTGTGAGCTTCAGAGCTTCAGCCGCGGTCGGCGCTAATTTCGGATCACGCCAAAGAATCGATGCTGCCGCTTCTGGCGAAATCACTGAATAGATAGAATGCTCAAGCATCAATACACGGTCAGCTGCAGCCAGCGCGATCGCCCCGCCCGAACCACCTTCTCCGATGATTGTCGCAATAACGGGTACATTCACGCTTAAGCACACGTCAATAGAACGTGCGATAGCCTCAGCCTGACCACGTGCTTCAGCATCAATCCCAGGCCATGCCCCTGCCGTATCAACAAAACTTAAAATGGGCAGACCAAAGCGCTCAGCCAGCTTCATAAGACGTTGTGCCTTACGATAACCCTCTGGGCGTGCCATACCAAAATTATGCTTGATTCGGCTTTCCGTATCGGCACCGCGTTCGTTGCCTAATACAACAACAGGCTGCCCCCGGAAGCGTGCAAGACCACCAATCAAAGCCTGGTCATCACCAAACACGCGGTCTCCCGCCAACGGTGTAAACTCCGTTGTGATCGCCTGAATGTAATCAAGCGCATGGGGCCGCTGCTCATGCCGCGCCACTTGTACTTTCTGTAGCGGGGTTAATTTACTGTATAGGACACGCAGCTGCTTATCGGCTTTTTCAGAAAGTCGCACGACATCATCATCGATATCTACTCCATGATGAACCGTATCATCTTCCCGAAAACTCACCTGACGAAGTTCGTCAATCTTGGTTTCAAGCTCGGCAACTGATTTTTCAAAATCTAGAAACTGGCGCATGGGGCCACTGAATAACATGAGTCCGCTGGAGGCAACAGTCCTTAAATGACCTTCATGGCGTGCACGGACTCCATCCCCCGCAATCCACTATGCGCCAATTGCGTTCCGAGATATTCTTTCTTCTTTATGCGTCGCTTAGGGGATGATGCTGCCGCACAATATCCTTCAAACGCTCACCCATGACCTGAGTATAGATTTGGGTCGTCGCAATATCGACATGCCCCAGAAGCATCTGAAGAGCGCGTAAATCTGCACCACGATTCAAAAGATGTGTCGCGAATGAATGACGCAACACATGGGGCGTCACACGACTCGGATCAAAACCCACCTTTAAAGCACAAGCCTGCAGAATCTTATCAAACCCCTGCCGCGTTAAAGGACGCTGTGGTTTCCGACCTGGGAAAAGCCATGGACTATCCAAAATGGCATCATAATTTACGAGAGCTGTTGCGGCTTCTCTTGCCCCCAGAGAAAACGGTACAAGCCTCTCTCTGCCACCCTTACCCCGCACCAGCAACATGCCTTCCTGCCGTTGCACACATGATGCAGGCAACATGAGAAGCTCTGAGATTCGCAACCCCGTTGTATATAAAAGCTCCAAAGCAGCACGCGCTACGAGATCACGCCGAGGATCATCATGACCTCGTGTTCCTTCCTCTAGTAAGAGCGTTACCTCTGCTTCACTCAAAGGATGCGGCAAACCAGCACGATAACCCGGCATCGGCTGATCAACCGTTGGATCATCCTGTCGAATATTTTCTTGGATAAGAAAACGGAAAAACTGCCTAAGCGCAGAGAGACGACGCGCCTGGGAACGCACAGCAAGCCCTTCACGGCCTTTTTCAACAAAATATGACTGTACGTCCATTGCGCTGACATTAGCCAGATTCCGCGGCCCCAACCAATTTACAAAATCTTCTAAATCAGCTCGATAGGCCAGACGCGTACGCAGTGCCGCTGCACGTTCAGAAGCCAACATTTCTTGAAAGGCATCAATAAGTCCCGTTCCTATAACAAGACGTTCTCTTATTGCGGCCACCTATCTTAATGCCCTGTTCCTGGCACATCTGGTAATGTCACACCGGCGTTGGCTGCCTCTCCACCTCCTACTGGCGTTATGACATGATGCACCATCGTGACAGTCGGAGGTTGTGCTTGCCCCAAATACGTTACAGCCCCTCCTAAAACAACAACCAACATCACTCCGGCAACTGCCAGTAAACGTATAGAACGCGACATAAATACTTTCATCCCTTTACGACTCTGTCTCTTCGAAAGAGCTATAACTATTCCTCTACAAAATAGAAGCAGATTTCCTTCAAAAACGCCCTATGATAAGGCCTTTCTCCCATGATAGAAAAGAACCTATGTCAGCTCTTTCTAAAGAATCACCTCCGCCCCGCATAATCATTTTGATTGGTTTAATGGGCGCCGGGAAAACGACACTCGGCCGCCTTCTCGCACAACGTTACGGTATTCCTTTCATTGATACAGACGTTGAAGTCGAAAAAGCCGCAGGCGCGAGTGTTGCTGACATATTCTCTCAACATGGGGAAGCGTTTTTCCGTGAAGGAGAGTACCGCGTTATCAATCGATTGCTGAATACAGGACCGTGCGTTTTAGCCACAGGCGGTGGCGCTTGGATGAATGAAAAAACGCGTCAAGCCATTCGTAACACACCGTCAACATGTACTGTTTGGCTCCATGTGCCTGTGGACGTTATCCTCAAACGTCTCCACCATAGCCGTAACACACGGCCATTATTGCAACACCAAGACCCAAGAGACACCCTCACGCGTCTCGCCCACCAGCGCTACCCTCTATACGCTCAAGCTAATATCACTGTTCATTTCGGAGAAGAATCTATGGATCAAGGTGTACAAGCTATTCATGATGCCCTGCAAAATTTCATCCCTCCGCAGCGCGTTCACGTACACCTTTCCCATCATTCTTATGATATCCTCATAGGAAGCGCCCTTCTGGAACGCGCCGCTTCTCTTTTAGTTCCACATCTTAAATCTCGCCATGCCTTTATTATAACGGATGAGACCGTTGCACCTCTTCATTTAAAAACGTTAGAATCCGCAATATCGACGACAGATAGTCACTTAACCATTTTACGTATTCCCCCAGGTGAAGGCAGTAAATCACTACAACATTACTCCACCCTTATGGAAAAATTACTTACCTTAGGGATCGACCGTCACACAACAATCATTGCCTTAGGCGGTGGTGTTGTTGGTGATCTTGCTGGCTTCATCGCAGCAACTGCCTTACGCGGCTTGCCCTTTATCCAAATACCAACGACTCTTCTTGCACAAGTTGATAGTTCCGTTGGCGGGAAAACGGGAATTAACGCAACAGCAGGAAAGAATCTTATCGGTGCCTTCTGGCAACCGCATCTTGTTCTTGCAGATACAAACGTTTTAACAACCCTTCCTCGTCGACAGCTCGTCGCAGGCTACGCAGAAATTGTTAAATCTGGTCTTATTGCCGATCTCACACTTTTTGAATGGTGTGAACATCATGGACAAGCCGTCTTAGACGGAGATCATGAAAAGCTCGAAGAAGCTGTTCATAAAGCATGCGTCTTTAAAACACGCATTGTTACACAAGACGAACGCGAGCAAGCATCAAGTGGCGGCCGTGCCCTTTTAAATCTTGGCCATACCTTTGCACATGCTTTTGAAGCAGAATTCCACTATGACGGGCGCCTTCTACATGGTGAAGCCGTTTCAATTGGCCTCCACATGGCATTAGCTCTTTCTGTGCGTATGGGTTTTGCCCCCAAAAAAGATCTAATCCGTCTTGATAACCACCTTCACGCTCTCTCAATGCCATGCCATCCGTCAGATCTCCCGCACCCTCTGAAGGCGGATGATCTTATTGCACATATGATGCATGACAAGAAAGCCTATGACGGTCGTATCAAATTTGTCCTTCTTCACGGTATCGGAAAGGCCTTTACACACTCTGATATAAATATGACGGAAGTAAAAGCCCTCCTAAAAGAAGAAGGGTGTTTATAGTCAAAACAAAGGTAGAGGGAGCGCCACTACTTTCCCTTTACTAACCTTATTTTCGCCACATTGCGCACGGTGTGACTTTTTTGCAACCTGGTAGGTCCTTCAAGCATAAGTTTGATAATATCCCCTTCTACTTAATACAGTTTTACACTATTATCTTAGCCATGGGTTACATCGGGTATTTAAAACACTTTCAAATGTTTTTCTCGATGAGTTAACCCCATGCTTTTACAACAAGGACGAGTAAGAATGCGTATCCGTACAGCACTTCTCGCCATGACCTCGATGGTTGCTGCACCGTCGCTTGCCATGGCCAGCACGATCACCGGTCCATACGTTGACTTGGGCGCAGGTTACAACCTGGTTCAGAAACAGAAAGCCCATTACGAGTCCGGGGACCGTGGTAGAATTAAACACGGCCCAGGTTTCAATGGTTACCTGTCAACCGGTTGGGGCTTCGGTAATGGCCTTCGCGTAGAGATCGAAGGTACTTACAACCAAACCTATAACAGACGAATCAGTGGCGTAAACCCCAGCAACACGCGCCGCGCCTATGGTCGTGACCAGGGTTACGGTGGCTTCCTGAACGTTCTGTATGATATCGATCTGAACCAGTTCGGTATTAATTCTCCGGTTACACCATTCGTTGGTATCGGTGCTGGTTACCTCTGGCAGCAATATGGCTCCGGCAAGCACGGTATGGGGGTTCGCAACCGCCCATCTCTTGTTAACGAGTCTGCTATGAAGTCAACGGCCGGTGGTTTTGCTGCACAGGCTATTGTCGGTGCTGCTTACGACATCCCAGGCGTGCCTGGCCTTGCTCTGACCACTCAGTACCGCTTCATTGCCCAGACAGGCAGCAATTCTGGTGTGAATAAAGGGCATTACCACAACGAGATGGGCCAGAAGGTCGTGATGGGCACGCGTTATACGCACCAGTTCATCCTCGGACTGCGTTATGCCTTTAACAATGCACCACCACCACCACCACCAGCTCCACACGTTGTCGTACCACCTGCTCCAACAGCAGCACGTACCTACCTCGTGTTCTTTGACTGGGATAACGCTAACCTGACGGCACGTGCTCGCCAGATCGTTGCTCAAGCAGCTCAGGCTTCAACACACGTCCGGACGACACGCATCGAAGTTAACGGTTACACCGATAACTCTGCAGCACATCCCGGCCCACGTGGTGATCGTTACAACCTGGGTCTATCTGAGCGCCGTGCAAGCAGCGTAAAGGCTGAATTGGTTCGTGATGGTGTTCCTTCTAGCGCTATCAGCATCCATGGTTATGGTGATGCCAACCCATTGGTTGCTACAGCTAAGAACACTCGTGAGCCTCAGAACCGTCGTGTTGAGATCATCCTGAAGTAATTCAGTTTGAGATCTATGATACGAAGCAGGCTATTATAAAAGTAGGGGTACCAGTTGGTGCCCCTATTTTTTATGACCGATTTCATATAGCCTTCCTGCCGTTACGATCTTTTTGCACACGAAAGAATCCTGATGACTGTGCCTCCCTTCCGTACGCTCTTCACATTAGTTCAACAATTTTTTCAATTTGGTGTTGTCGGTGTCGTAGGGTTTACAATGGATTGGTGCAGCACGATGCTGTTATGCGGTGTTGTTACGTTAAAGATCGCAGCCCTTCTTGCTTACGGCATTGCAGCAAGTGGTACTTGGCTCCTCAATCGCCTATGGACCTTTCGTCGAGAAAATCAAACTTGCTATAATTCTGCAAAGCAATGGGGGCGCTTTCTCCTCGCTAACCTCCCTGGTTTTGTCCTGAATCGCGGTGCGGTATTTCTCGCTTTATCCCTCATCCCATTGACGCAAGAATGGCCCGTTATTGCTCTTCTATGCGGAACACTATGCGGAATGTTTGTTAACTTTACGCTCTGCCGTAAATTTGTTTTTTCATCTAAAACAACATCTCTTTCGCATACTAATACACCAAACAGTATTTAGATTTTATTTGATGATCTAAATGAGAATTATTTTGAATTAACGCATTCATAAAGAATACTCGAGCATCTTTGATGGCATCCCATTTTCAAGGACGTTACAATCCGCTACGATAGCAGGATTATGCCTGCTTTTATCCGGGACCAGATACCTTACAGCCATGACCAGTACCAACGACATCCGCTCCATTTTCCTCGATTATTTTGCCTCACACGGGCATCAAATTCGCCCCTCAGCCTCTCTGGTCCCGCAAAATGACCCGACGTTGCTATTCACAAATGCAGGGATGGTGCCTTTCAAAAATATTTTTACAGGGCAAGAAACGCCATCGCATAAACGTGCAACAACAGCTCAAAAAGTTGTTCGCGCAGGTGGAAAACATAACGATCTCGATAACGTCGGTTATACGGCGCGCCATCACACCTTTTTTGAAATGATGGGGAATTTCAGCTTTGGTGATTACTTTAAAGCTGAAGCTATTGAATTTGCGTGGAACCTCCTGACAAAAGGTTTCAAAATCCCTACAGAAAAACTACTTGTCACTGTTTATGCTGATGATGACGAGGCCGCGGCGCTCTGGCGTAAAATCGCAGGATTGCCCGACGAAAAAATTATTCGTATCGCTACCGCCGATAATTTTTGGCGCATGGGAGATACAGGTCCATGTGGTCCCTCTTCCGAAATTTTCTACGATCACGGTCCCTCTATCGCAGGAGGCCCTCCCGGTAGCCCGGATGAGGATGGAGACCGATTTGTCGAAATCTGGAATCTTGTTTTTATGCAATTTTTAGAAGAATCTGGCGGAAAGCGTAGCCTTTTGCCACATCCTTCTATTGATACTGGCATGGGGCTTGAGCGTTTTGCAGCCATTATGCAAGGAAAACAAGATAATTACGACACAGACACACTCCGTGCTCTCATCGAAGCTTCTGCCGAAACACTCCATCAAGATGCCGATGGCCGTTTTAAAACAAGCCATCGTGTTGTAGCGGATCATCTCCGTTCGACAGCTTTCCTGATCTCTGATGGTGTTCTTCCTTCACGCGAAGGACGGGGCTACGTTCTGCGGCGAATCATGCGCCGTGCGATGCGTCATCTCCACATTATGGGCGCTAAAGAACCTGTTTTTTATAAGCTCCTTCCCGCACTCATTCAGCAAATGGGCCACGCCTATCCTGAATTGAGTCGCCATCAATCACTCATCACCGAGACCATGCGTGGTGAGGAAGAACGTTTTGCAGCGCTGCTCACCCGTGGCCTTGCCTTGCTTGATGATGAAATGGAGCACCTCCCAAGCCAAGGAACACTCCCTGGGGATGTTGCATTTAAACTATATGATACATTCGGTTTCCCTCTCGATTTAACGCAGGACGTGCTACGTGAACGTGGCCACTTTGTTGACGTTTCTGGCTTTGAAGATGCCATGAAAGAACAACGTCAGCGTGCACGTGCGGCTTGGGTTGGGTCTGGTGATACCACCGTTGAGACTGTTTGGTTCGATGCACGTGACCGCTTCGGCGCTACAGAATTTTTTGGCTATGTCACTGAAGAAGCTGATGCCGAAGTTCAAGCTATTTTCAGAGGCAATGATGAGCTAGCCGAGGCGCCAAAAGGTCAAGACGTCACCATCATTCTCAATCAAACACCTTTTTACGGTGAAAGTGGCGGTCAGGTCGGTGATCATGGCACCTTAACGGCACCAGGGGTCGTTGTTAATATTACGGATACTCAGAAGAAAAATGGCGATCTTATTGTCCATTACGGCCATGTCGTTGAAGGTTCCTTAAAACCTGGGATGACTGTCCGAGCTTCTGTTAACCATCAACGTCGTAGCGCCGTACGAGCGCATCACTCTGCCACTCATTTGTTACACGAAGCTTTACGCCGTCAAATCGGTGAGCATGTTACGCAAAAAGGCAGTCTCAATGCGCCGGATCGCCTCCGCTTTGACATCAGTCAGCCTCGCCCTCTGACGCAGGAAGAGCTGACCTCGATTGAAGCTGAAGTAAATGCACGCATTCGTGAAAACAGTCCTGTTGAAACGCGCTTAATGTCTCCTGATCAAGCGCGTGCTGAAGGCGCTATGGCTCTTTTCGGTGAGAAATACGGTGATGAAGTGCGCGTTGTTTCCATGGGACGTGGTGATAACGAACGTTCGGCTTATTCTATTGAGCTTTGTGGTGGAACACACGTAGAGCGGCTCGGTGAGATTGGCCTATTTCGGATTGTTTCCGAAACAGGTGTATCTTCTGGCGTGCGACGCATTGAAGCTGTTTGTGGAAGCAGTGCAGAGCAGAATATCAACACCACTGAAACACTTCTCAATGAAGTGGCTGATCTTCTCAAAGTAACGCCTTCTGAAGCCCCTCACCGACTTGTGGCTCTTCTTGAGGAGCGTAAAGCCCTTAACGCGCAAATCTCCTCTCTCCAGCATAAACTCGCCACGGGATCGAATGCTGGTCATAATGAGACCATCAATGGGATTACCCTAACCGCTCGTCTGCTAGATGATGTAAACCCACGTGATCTTAAAGGGTTAGCTGACAGCTTGACACAGCAGATCGGCTCAGGGGTGGTTGCTCTTATCAGCGGAGCTAATGACCGCGGAAATATCGTGATTGCGGTCACCAAAGATCTGACCGATCGAATCAGCGCAGTGGATCTCGTTCGGGCTGCTTCTCCTATCATGGGAGGAAAAGGTGGTGGTGGTCGCCCCGATATGGCTCAAGCTGGTGGCGCACATACGGCAGAAAAAGAAGTCTTCGCGATGATTCGCGAACGGCTATCACAGCTCTCGTAAACTCTGGCCATTCACGATGGTGCGGAAGTCATAACGTCGCGAAGAGGCTTCCGCACACATTAACATTTATTTTAATGTGCCATTTTTTGTCCACAATACTGCACGAAGAAATAATACTGGTGTCGTATCTCATGGTTAGACACGCATGTTTCTCTTGACCAAAGGCTCACAAACATGTCCTTTCACCGCAATACACTCTTGGAGCTCCTAGAGGGTGTCCAAACTTTCGAAAAAGATGTTTACCCAGAAAATGTAAATCTTTTCGAAAGTCTCGCTTATGACCAAACCCCGCCAACACTGTTCATAACATGCGCTGATAGCCGTATCAGCCCAAGCATGATCACACAAACAGAGCCTGGCGAATTATTCCTTATTCGTAACGTTGGTAATATTGTCCCCGCCTATGGCGAAATGATCGGTGCTGTATCATCGGCTATCGAATATGCCGTTGGTGCCCTCAAAGTAAAAAATATTGTTGTTTGTGGCCATTCTAATTGCGGTGCTATGAACGCTCTTCTTGATTTGAATTCTCCTAAACTCGAAAAGATGCCAACTGTAAAACGCTGGCTTCGCAATTCTGAAGCTGCCTATGCCGCTATGCGTGGATTGAAAGCAGAAGATGCAGGACCTGCCGACATCAAGTCTTTGGCAGAATCAAACGTTCTGTTACAGCTCACACATCTACGCACACACCCTGTCGTCGCAGGAGCTTTAGCGCGTGGTGAACTCACCATTCAAGGATGGTATTATGACATCAAAAAAGGCGAGATCCTTGTCTTAGATGAACAAAGCCGTGCATCACGCCCTGTCAGTGATGTCATTGCAGAACTAAAAAAAACTGCCAAAAAAAATGCATAAGTTTGAATAGTGAATAATATTCAGCCTATGAGCCTCTTATATATCATTATGAGAGGCTTTATTTTTTTGATACTCTGTATCTCACCCCCCCTACATGCAGAACCTCACACATTTAAAATCACGACGTGGAATCTCGATTGGCTTACAACACACTCTCCTCGTGACGAAGCCCTGCCCCCCGATGTACCTCTTCGTACAGCCTATGACTTTTCACGCCTGCGCCATTACGCACAAAAACTGAATAGCGACATTATCGCTTTCCAAGAAGTTGATGACCAAGACGCCATCCAACGTCTCTTCGACCCAGAACAATATCGTATTTTTTTAACGGATGATCCTATCCCTCAGCATGTCGGGTTAGCCTTCCGGCGTGGCCTTAACGTGACACGCAACCCTGAACTTAAATCTCTTAATATCCTACACCCTGGAATGCATCATCCATTACGCAGTGGTCTTGATATTACATTTCATTTTAATGAGATATCATTAAGAATACTTGTTGTTCATTTGAAAACAGGCTGCTGGTCACGTCCTCTTAACGATCATAAACATTCTTGCCCAACCCTTTATCAACAGTTTCATATTATTGAGGAATGGATCTTAGATCGATTAGATGACGGCACTCCCTTTATGATACTTGGTGATTTTAACCGTCGTCTTACACTGCACGATCCGCTCATGACAAATATTATGCAGGACACTCCTCTCACCTTGGCAACGGCTGGCTACGCCAGCCCTTGCCAAGGCGGAGAAAAATTTATCGATCATATCCTTTTAGGTCATCAAGCGTCTTTTTGGCTTGTCCCTAATAGCCTGCGTGTCATGACCTACCGTGATGACCCCCCATACACAGCCACATTGTCTGACCATTGCCCTGTTTCTGTATTACTGAGATTTCCTTGAGAGCGTCTGGACACAACAATGAAAATGGAGAGATTTCTCAACAATAAAATCTCTCCATCTACTAAGAATTAAGAGGCTACCATCCCGATTTGTTTAATATCATGGAATTTTAATGCTTCATTCATTTCAGCGGCACGATTCATCATGAAGCCTGAACTTGCCAAGAATACCGGATCACCATCTAAGTCATCAGCCATTGCGGTACGATTGGTTGCAATAAATTTCTCTAATGCGGCTTTATCCCCTACAATCCAACGCGCCATTGTATAAGGTGAGCTTTCAAAACCGACAGGCACTTTATATTCAGCCTGCAGACGCGATTGCAAAACATCAAGCTGCAACGTTCCAACAACACCGACAATAGGTGGTGAACCATCATGCGGCTGGAAAAGCTGAACAACCCCCTCTTCTGCCAATTGCACCAAGGCCTGGCGAAGCTTCTTTGCTTTCATGGCATCATCTAAACGGACACGACGCAAAATCTCTGGAGCAAAATAAGGCACCCCTGTGAAACGAAGATCTTCACCTTCGGTCAACGTGTCACCAATCCGCAATGTCCCATGATTAGGTAACCCTACAACATCTCCCGCAAAAGCTTCCTCAACAAGCTGACGATCCTGCGCAAAAAAGAATTGCGGTGTATGCAGCGCAAATTGTTTACCGCTACGCACATGCTTAAGCCTCATTCCACGCATTAAACGACCCGAACAAACGCGTGCAAAAGCCATACGGTCCCGATGATTAGGGTCCATATTCGCCTGAATTTTGAACACAAGCGCTGTGACCCCCTCTTCTGTCGCTTTGACGGACCGGGTTTCTGTCGATTGGGTACGCGGTGGCGGGCCATACGCTACTAAGGCATCTAATAAATCCGTTACCCCAATTTCCTTCATCGCAGAACCAAAGAAAACAGGGGTTAAATGCCCCTCATCAAAAAATTCTTTTTCAAATGCAGGAAGCGCTACTTCAACCAGAGAACATTCTTCTTCAAGTGCGATTAAACGCTCATCCCCTTCTGGGAGTACTTCCTTCGTATGCAGCGTTTTGGTTCGTAAATCATACGTCCCCACAAAACTTGCAGCACGTCCCACAGGCCATGTTGCAGGAGACACATCCAGCGCCAACGTACTCGCAATCTCATCAAGAAGAGCGAAACAATCTTGCGCTTCACGATCCATTTTATTGATGAATGTCACGATTGGAATATCGCGCAATCGGCAAATCTCGAACAATTTACGTGTCCGTGCTTCAATGCCTTTTGCTGCGTCAATCACCATAACCGCACAATCAACAGCTGTTAACGTACGATAGGTATCTTCTGAAAAGTCCTCATGCCCCGGCGTATCAAGCAGGTTAAAAACACACCCGCCATAATTGAATGTCATCACCGATGTCACGACCGAGATCCCACGATCACGCTCAATGCCCATCCAATCTGATCGCGTTCGCCGGCGCTCTCCTTTAGCCCGAACATTCCCCGCCATCTGAATAGCACCACCCGCACGCAAAATACGCTCTGTCAGGGTCGTTTTACCCGCATCGGGGTGAGAGATAATGGCAAACGTACGACGACGAGTGACTTCTTGAGTAATATCACCAGAGTGAGGAAGATCAGACATGCAGGCCTACCTAAAAGCACAGCGCAAAACAAGAAACGCCGGACGGAAAAAACCGCCCGGCGCCCCGGCAGACAAAAGAAAACCGCTCTTATTATCGAGAATAGAACTCAATAACCAGATTTGGCTCCATCTGCACCGGATAAGGCACATCAGACAATAGCGGCGTACGGATGAAAGTACCCTTCATCTGGCGGTGATCGACTTCAATATAGTCTGGAACATCACGCTCAGCGCTCTGAACAGAATCCAGAACAACCGCTAACTGCTTGGACTTCTCGCGTACTTCAATCACGTCACCTTCTTTGACAAGGTAAGACGGAATGTTAACGCGCTGACCATTCACCGTTACATGACCATGGCTCACAAATTGGCGAGCGGCAAATGGCGTCATAGCAAATTTCAGGCGGTAGATAACCGCATCCAAACGACGCTCTAGCAAACCAATAAGATTCTCAGACGTATCGCCCTTACGACGCACAGCCTCATCATAATAACGACGGAACTGCTTCTCGCTAATGTTACCGTAGTAACCCTTCAGCTTCTGCTTCGCCATCAACTGAATAGAATAGTCAGAGGGCTTCTGACGACGACGCTGACCGTGCTGACCAGGGCCATACTCACGGCGTGTTACTGGAGACTTCGCACGCCCCCACAAGTTAACGCCTAAGCGGCGGTTAATTTTGTATTTGCTCTGAATACGTTTCGACATGGGTTTACCCGCATTTCTCGATCCGACCCACTCCTTGCTGCACAGTGAGTCTTTTGTTGCACCGGTAGGCTCCCTTTGAAAAATCAAAGAGAACGGGACCCCCTATAGACATTCTAGAAACATACACAGCACATGCCTAGATCTCATCAGGAACCCAACTTTCCCAGCAGTGCTTCCGCGGTTACACGCCTCCCCCTTTTCTGTCAACCATTCATCCTTTATGCACACATAGAAAAGAATAGGACCGGAGAAGTCCCCCTACCACATCGTTAAAGGTCTCTTGAGAGATTACCACTCGGACAATTTCGGATATATACGTATGAGCACCCCACCCATTGAAGTCGAACGCCTCCGCCCCCCTCATGGAATTAGGCCCGCTATTTTAGCCCTTATGTTGGGTACCTTCACAATTGGTACTGGCGAATTTGGGATGATGGGCTTGCTGCCTGCTTTTTCTCATTCACTCAACCTCCCGATTGCAAAAGCTAGCTCTGTCATTTCAGCTTATGCTCTTGGAGTTGTGATCGGCGCTCCTTTGATGGCCGTTATTGGTGCGAGGCTCCCGCGCCGCACCTTACTCCTATGGCTCCTCGCTATTTTCATTATAGGGAATATCGGCACGATTTTGTGTTCAACGCTCGGCCCCATTGAGATCATGCGTTTTATTACGGGGCTACCACACGGTGCTTATTTTGGGATCGCAGCTCTTACAGGAGCCTCCATGGTAGAACGGGCGCGCCGCGGACGCGCTATCGGGCAAGTTCTATCAGGTATTATGATCTCGACTGTTATTGGTTCCCCACTTTGCACATTCGCAACCCAATATCTCAGTTGGCAGGTTGTTTACGCAACACTCGCCGTGCTCGGGGTTATTTGTATTCTCGGCATTTACATCTTCGTCCCTGCCGATGAACCCAACAAAAATGTTCATATTCTCTCTGAACTAAACGCTGTTACACGTCCTCAAGTCCTTCTTACACTCCTCACTGGAGCTATTGGCTTTGGAGGACTCTTCGGCGTTTATACATTCTTGACCTCCGCGTTAGGAAGTGTAACGCATCTCAGTCACTGGTATATAACACTTTACCAAGTCATATGGGGCTGTGGCATGGTGGCTGGTAACGCTTTCGGCGGTGCCATGATTGACCGCAACCTTGATCGCACCACAATCTGGGGGCTAGTTGCGAGCACCGTCTTCATGCTCGGCTTCTGGATTTTTCTCCCCTCTGCAGGAGCGATGCTCTTTATTTGTTTTTTCCTGCCCGCCGCAACAATCATCCTGAGCCCGGCGATGCAATCTCGCCTTATTGATTACGCCGGAAATGCCCAAACGCTCGCCGCGTCACTCAATCACTCCGCTTTCAATGTGGCCAACGCTTTAGGAGCTTGGTTCGGCGCCATGCTGGTTGATGCCCATCTGGGCCTACCTGCTGTTGGCTGGGGAGGCGCTATTTTCTCTGTTAGTGGCTTAATTATTTATCTGATAACCATCGCACTAGCGCGACGTACTAGCGTTTAGAGGCTCGCCACAATAAAATAGACGATAAAGCCTTATCCCCAACGCACAGGCAGTCCCGCCTAAGCCTGAGGCTAGACCGATCCATAGGCCTTCCACACCATAATGACAGTGGAAGGCCAACCAACTTCCCAAACCAACCCCCAAAACCCCATAACTGCATACACCAATCAGCATGGGAGCCAAGACATCGCCGCAACCACGTAACGCCCCACCACACACTGTCTGAATACCGTCAACAATCTGGAAAATCCCAGCAATGCGCAGCAAAATGATCGTTGTCGCAAATGTTTCTGCATCGGGAGGAGCGCCCGTATAATAGAGGCGAGCAATGCTGCCAGGGACAAAAAACAACACCAACCCAGTCGCAAATGTCCACATCAGAACCAAGCTCAAAGCCGCCATGGCTGAACGCAGTGCTTGGTCTTTTTTCCCCGCACCAAACCAATAAGAAACGCGAACATTCGCTGCCTGTCCAATCGCCAAACAGACCATAAATAAAAGTGACGACGTATTGAGAGCAATTTGATGTGCCGCCAGACTATGTGTGCCAAGCCGTCCCGCTTGTAATGTTGCAATTTGAAACAATAGGAGCTCAGCTCCCGCTGACGCCATCATCGGCAAGCCAAGCTTTAACAACTCCTTCAACACAACCCACCGCACGCGAACAGGGCACATAACAGGTCGAATTACTGCGTGACATAAACATATCACAACCAAAGCTATCCCAATGATCCACCCTGTTAGAGTCGTCGCACGTGCTGAGCCAAATAATCCATAGGCTGGAAATCCTAACCACCCATGAATGAAGGTGGCATTCGTAAACCCATTCAACACGGCCATTACCGGCATCGTCCAGAGCAAAATCCGCTCATAGCCAAGCGACGGCAACGCAACACGACAAAGCCCAATCAGCACTAAGTCTGGGAATAACGACACCAGTAAAATATGAATAAATCGGTTACCCTGCCGAATAACTTCCGTAGGTTCACCAATAAGCGTAAAAAGATATCCTGCGCACAATAATATAATGAAACATGGGATAAAAACGATTACCGCTAAAACAAACCCCGCGCTTACAATACTACGCCCATCATGCTTTACATCACGGCCATGTTCTTGTGCCCCGCGGCCATGCGATAACATAACCCCCACACCACCTAGGATGGCCTGGAACATAATCATAATTGTAAAAAAGAAATTATTTACAATTCCGCCAACCGCTAATGCCTCAACCCCTAATCCACCCAAAAGAACCGTATCGGTTACACCCATTGCCATTTCAGAAAGCTGAGACAACGCTAGGGGCAACCCAACACGAATCAATGAGGATGCATGAGAGGAAAAGCTCGTCTGGGACGAAGATGATGGGGATGAGAATAGCGCCATGGTCTTCTCATAACAATCAATATACATAAAACAAGGGCACAAGCCGTAATCCCCTGTTGCACGAAACGCATCTCTGACGCATTCATCAAAATATGAGTACACAGAGCAAAATGAGCCATTTACCTCCCTTACGACTCCATAACAGCCACACGCGTTCTTTGGAGGTCGTTACCCCTATTACTCCCGATAATTTTCGGGTCTATTTTTGTGGCCCTACGGTATATGACCGGGTTCACTTAGGAAATCTGCGCTCTATGCTCTGTGCCGATATCCTTATTCGTTTTCTCCGTGCTCGCTATCCGCGCGTTACCTACGTACGCAATATCACGGATATTGACGATAAAATTATCATCCGAGCACATGAAAATCAGGAACCCATCGAGGCTCTTACACACCGCACGATTGAAGACTTCCATGAAGATCTAGCAGCACTCAATATCCTTCCACCCGATATTGAGCCACGTGCGACGCAGCATATTGAAGCCATGCTCCACATGATTGAACAATTAATCAATCGTGGACATGCCTATGTAGCTGAAGGGAATGTCCTTTTCGATGTTCGCTCTTTCCCCAGCTATGGAGCTTTATCTGGACGGTCTCTCGATAGCTTGCGCGCAGGAACACGCATAGATGTCGCCTCCTATAAGCGTGATCCAGGTGATTTTGTTTTGTGGAAGCCCTCCCCACCTGGAGAACCTGGCTGGGAGAGCCCTTATGGTCGTGGTCGGCCTGGTTGGCATATTGAATGCTCGGCGATGTCTCAACACTATTTAGGCGATAGCTTTGATATTCATGGTGGCGGAAGTGATCTCCTCTTCCCACACCATGAAAACGAGCGTGCTCAGTCTCTCTGCTGTGCTCCCAAAAATGAGTTTGCTCGCCATTGGCTCCATGTTGGTATGTTGCTATCCAATAGTGAGAAAATGTCCAAATCTTTGGGGAATTTCCATACAATCCGCGATGCTCTCGATCACGCACCGGCAGAGGCTTTGCGTCTGCTGTATCTAAGCTCCCACTATAGATCAATGTTGGACTTCACGTGGGAAAAGCTCGATGAAGCACGTCGCATTATGGATCGCTTCTATAGAGCACTTGAGAAAACACCGCCCCATAAAAATACCCCACCACCTGGGGCGATCATACATGCCTTGAGTGATGATCTGAATACGCCGTTAGCTCTGACCGAACTTCATCAATTTGCTGACGCTGCAATGACTGGCCAGCAAGACGCCGCAGACCATCTCTACGCAGCAGGACAACTTTTAGGCCTCTTCGCCTCAACACCAGGGGAATGGTTCCAAGGAGATACGGCTTCTTTAGACACCTCTAAAATCGAACAGAAAATTGAAGAACGTCTTGCCGCACGCAAAGCAAAAGACTTTGCAAAAGCCGATGCCATTCGTGATCAGCTCGCCGAGCAAGGTATTCTTCTCGAAGATGGCCCCAACGGCACAACATGGCGAAAGGCTTAAATTCTTATGACTGGACGTGATGGTGGGGCCAACTTAGCGCCTCTTAGCCCTTTTGATCCTGTGGTCATTTTGGTTCGCCCACAGCTTGCTGAAAATATTGGAACTACCGCACGCGCTATGGCGAATGGTGGCTTGTTTCATCTTCGCCTTGTCGCCCCGCGTGATGGTTGGCCACAAGAAAGAGCTTGGAATACCTCTTCAGGAGCAGACCGCATCCTAGAGGCTGCAACAGTTCATGAAACAGTTGATGACGCCATCTCCGATCTACATCGTGTTTTTGCGACATGTCCGCGCCCACGTCATGTTATCAAACCCGTCATGACAGCCCGTGGAGCGGCCGCTGAAATGCGGACCATCAGTGCACAACACCTCAAAACAGGGATCTTATTCGGCCCGGAGCGGGCAGGGCTTGATAATGAAGATATGGCCCGAGCCGATACGCTCGTTCGTTATCCGCTTAATCCTGATTTCATGTCACTCAATCTCGCCCAAGCCGTTTTGGTCATGGCCTATGAGTGGTACCTCACAGAAAATATGGTACCTGAGCACTCTCTCATGACTAATGAAACACATATCGCGACCAAGGGAGAGCTTGAGAATTTCATATCCCATCTTTTGCGCGATCTTCAAGAATGTGGTTTCCTGAGGAATGAACAAAAAGCCCCCGGTATGGTTCGAAACTTGCGCCATCTCTTTACTCGCGGACAAGTCACAGAGCAGGAACTACGGACTTTACATGGTGTTGTGCGTGAGCTTTCACATGGGCGCCATACACAACAATCGTCATGATAGAAGCTAGATTATGAAACAACATTTCTCTTTATCTCGGTATAAGAAAAATGTGAGGCAATCTTTCTCACGTCACAAAAATGATAAAATATTGCTCGCTGGTGAAAATACATTTCACCATATGCAAACAGTCGGCTTACAAAACCATATATTCAGCGACTTTTACCACCAACTCTTAACAATGAAATGGCCGCGTTTCTTTTTGCTTGTGGCGGGATTCTATCTTTTTATAAATTTCATCTTTGGCATAATTTATATGGTCATCCCCAATAGTGTGACGAATGTTGCGCCTTATGATTTTTGGGATGATTTTTTCTTTAGTGTACAAACCCTCTCAACGGTCGGTTATGGCGGTGCTGCCCCAGTAGGTAAACTTGCTAACACCGTCGTCACTGTTGAAACCTTCGCCAGCATGATCTTTACATCCCTGGTAACCGGTTTGATTTTTTCTCGCTTCTCACGACCACATGCTCGTGTGCTCTTCAGTAAAGTCGCCACCATCTCCGGCAATAGTGAGCTACCATTTTTAAACATCCGTATCGGAAATCTACGTAAAACAGCTCTTATCGATCTTAATGTAGAAGCGATTATGATACATAGCCCTATTGATGAGAACGGCGAACCTTCCCTTCACATTGACCGTATTCAACTCCAAAATAATCACCTGCCCTTGCTTCCAGTTAGCTGGGTGATCTCCCATACAATCACATCTGATAGCCCTCTGAGCGGTCTAACGACTGAGGATCTTGCCCTTCAGAAAGCACAGCTCATCATTACGCTTTCTGCAACGGACCAAGTATCCGCCCAGGGCGTTTTCGCGATGCATACCTATCATCACGATAGCCTCATTCGTGATGCTACATTTCGTAATATTATACAGCCACGTCCAGATGGCAGCATGGTCGCAGATTTTGGCCTCTTCCATGCTACCGACTCTACGCTCAAAGAGCCCCTCAACTAAGACTTACGCGCTTCCTCTAAACGTTGCATAACACGCGCACGCCCCATGAGTGGCAATAGGACAGCCAGCTCCGGGCCAGCATCCTCACCCGTCAAAGCAAGACGCAACGGCATGAAAAGTTTCTTACCTTTTCGGCCTGTTTCTGTCTTTAAAGCCGCAATCCAGTTTTTCCACGTCGTCTCATCCCATGGATCTTCTGGCAAACACTGTTGCGCTTGAGAGAGAAACTCACGCTCTTCTGGCTGTGTTGGCGGGACAACATGCCCGTTAATAACATCCCACCAGTGCGAAACCTCGGACATTAGGTCAATATTACCACGAACGGCCAACCAAAACGCCTCTGTCGCCCCCTGCGGCAAGCGCTCCTTAACGTCTTGATAAGACAAAGTATGCAACAAACGCCGATTTAAAGCCAAAAGCTGTGTTGGATCAAAACGCGCAGCGGATTTCGAAACATGCGAAATATCGTAAGACGCGATAATCTCATCCATCTGTGCTGGCTGTGGGTCATCCGACGTCCCTAACCGAGCAAGATAGCCGACCAAAGCACGAGGCTCGATCCCGTCATGACGCAATGTTGAAAGGGCTAGCCCCCCTAAGCGCTTCGACAATTTCCCACCATCTTCGCCCAACAGCAAAGGGAGGTGAGCAAAAGTGAAATGCCCTGGTTTTGCTCCTAACGCCTCCGCAATATCGAGCTGAACGCCCGTATTCGTGACGTGATCTTCTCCGCGCATGATATGAGTGACCCCCATATCAATATCATCAATGATCGACGCTAAGGTATAGAGAACACTACCATCTGCACGCACTAATACAGGATCAGAGATTGCTGTGAGCTTGACCGTGCAATCCCCCATTACCAAGTCACGCCATTGGCGCTGTGAATCACTCAATTTGAAGCGCCAATAAGGGACCTTACCATTCGCTTCAGCCCGAGCGCGCTGCTCATCGGTCATTTTCAACATGGCACGATCATAAATTGGCGGTTTACCCGCACGCAGCCGCTGCTCACGTTTATATTTGAGTTCTAATTCACTCTCAAAACACGGATAAAGACGCCCAGTCGCCTTAAGATGTTCAATTACCTCCGCATAACGCTCTAACCGCTCAGTCTGACGCGCTTCTTCGTCCCACAACAAACCAAGCCATGTTAAATCACGGCGAATACCATCCTCATATTCCTTCTTTCCTCGTTGCGTATCTGTATCGTCAATACGCAGAAGGAAGGTGCCATTACTACGCCGAGCAAACAGAAAATTCGCTACGGCCAAACGGGCATTCCCCACATGAAGGGAGCCAGTTGGAGAGGGGGCAAAACGTAATTTCATACTAACTGGTATTCTCACTCTTAGGTAATGGTCTCTTTAGAAAACGACATTGCTATATCCATCAATAACAGCAACCGTTCCCCTCTTCTCTAATGGCGAATAACCTCTGATTGTGACGCATCATCCTCGTCATCATCAGGAGGGCCAATAATTTCATCTTCATCCACCAAGCGCCGGGGATCGATGCTGCGCCAATCTCTTTCCATCGGCGTCGCAGGAGTGGACACAAACTCATCCAATTCCGTATTAACCTTCCACCCCTCATCGCCAGCATCTGGTATCTCAGCACTTTCTCCGAAAGAAAACCAACTTTCGAGCACCTCACGATCCGTAGCCCCTGGGACACGACAACGCTCAATACTGTCACGCACATAGGCACGCGCAAAAGCATTCGCATGCAACAAATCAATAAAGCCGCTAACTTCTTCTACCATCCCATCATCCGTTGCGCCGGATTGATCAATGATTCGAACCGTCCAACCTTTTTCGGGAATATTTTTCTCTGTATCACTCATGAATGACCGTCTTTTCTGAAATTTTTGAGCAAGAATTCGCGGCCTATTTTAACACGCGGCTCACCATCATAGGCAACAATATCAGCCGTCGCATATGTCTCAGACCATGAATCTGGCAAAAATGATCCAGTCCCCACCACATCAACCGGTGCATCTGCATCATAAATCGCCGTACATTTTGCTACGTTAAAACCGGAAGAAACAACAATTTTAACTTTGGGGAAATCAGCTTCATCCAGGGCCTCCCGCATCCGCCAAATAGCCGCAGCTGAAACACCTGTTCCAACGAGATAACGCAACTCCTTTTCCGAACGATAACGACGAATGGCCCCTGGCGCATAACGCTCTAACACATCGTAGGAACTTTGCGGATCAAGCCCTTCTAAGAAACGCCCACCATGCGTATCCAAACGCACACTGACCTCACCCGTAGCCGCCCTCTCTTTGAAATAACGGCAGACTTCCACGGCATCACTCACTTCCCGACCAAAATAATCCACCAACACAGACAAAGGTTGATCAGGATATAACTCAGCGTACATTTGCGCCGCGCGTAACGTCGAGCCTGCGTAACCAACCAACGCGTGCGGCATCGTGCCTAGCCCGTGTTCAAGACCAAAAAAGCCCGCTGTGGCATCGTTCGCATTACCGATAAAACCGGTTGCGCCTTCCTTCTGTGCTGCACGTGAGCCAACAGAAGCCGCGTAAGCCATCTGTTCCTGCATTTCTTCACCGGCAGAATGCCGCGCGTCCATTGCCAGGAAAGGAACTTTTGGGAGGGCCAATGCCATTTGATAGGCATTATGCGCCGCCACACACACAGCCCCTAGCTTCTGTAGAAACAACGTCTCTAACGGTGCTAAATCAGCAAAAGAACCCGTGAGATAAAAAAGGGGCTCACCGGCACCAACCCATGTCCCCTCGGGATAGACTTCACGACAATCAATCTCAAAGCCCTGCTTCTTTGCGACATTACGTAACCATCGTAGTGCCAACCCACATGCGGCAATTACAGGACGACGAATAAAAACAGCATACGTAACCTGGCTATCACCGAAATGGCGCACAATGTCGCGTGTTCGGACAAAATACGCATCTGTCCGCGCAAGAATTGTCGCTTCATCGAGTGGATCTTGCGAGGCATGTGAGTGCTCAAGAGCCTGTTGTGGTGTTGTCATAACACGTCTTTCCCTAGAGTACAGTCGCCTCTCTCATTTCACCAACGGTGTTTTAATTAAAGCGTCCGCCAGTTTAAAGGCAATCTCCATTGATTGCTCTCCATTTAGCCGAGGATCACAAAATGTCTCATATCGCTCGGGCAAGTTATCGTCTGTCAGACATTGTGAGCCGCCTGTGCACTCCGTCACATCACGCCCTGTCATCTCCAGATGAATACCCCCAGCTGGTAGACCCGCTTTTCTAAACACCTCAAAAAAGCCTATAATCTCATCAAACACATCATCAAATGCACGTGTTTTGAGCTTATTGGAGGCTGTCGTCGTATTGCCATGCATCGGATCACACAGCCACGTTACACAACGTCCAGATTTGTGAACCGCATCCAAAAGTGGAGGAAGAAGTTCGCGCACCTTTTTGGAACCCATACGCGATATCAATGTGATGCGCCCAGCCTCATCCTGCGGATTAAGAATTTCGAGCAAACTGAGCAATTCATCAATACGTGTCGTCGGACCAACCTTAATGCCGATTGGATTACGAACACCACGCAAAAACTCAACATGGGCTCCCTCAGGCTGACGTGTCCTATCGCCAATCCAAATGAAATGTGCTGAGTGATCGTAATACTCACCCGTTGTGCTATCAATGCGTGTTAACGCTTCCTCATAAGGCAATAAAAGTGCCTCATGAGAGGTATAAAATTCTGTCTCTCTAAGCTGAGCTGAATCAGCCCGCACGCCGCATGCCTGCATAAAGGTCAGGCTGTCACCGATTTGATCTTCGAGCTCACGATAACGAGGAATCTTCCGCAACCGCTCTACGAAATCCACGTTCCAACGATGAATCGCATGCAGGTTAGCCTCCTCACCACGCGCCATAGCACGCAATAGATTTAAAACCCCTGCAGCCTGAAAATATCCTATTTCCATACGTTTTGGATCAGGCTCACGCGCTTCAGCGGTAAACTCGTATCCATTGATAACGTCACCGCGATAACAGGGGAGTTCTACACCATCACGCTTTTCTGTCGGTGATGAACGCGGCTTAGCATATTGCCCAGCCATACGCCCAATTTTGACGACAGGAACTTTCGTCGCAAATGCCAACAAAGCAGACATTTGTAACAAAACGCGAAACGTGTCCTGCACAACATCTCCCGTGAAATCACGGAAGCTTTCAGCACAGGCTCCTCCCTGTAGAACAAAAGCCTCTCCCCGTGATGCGGCCGCAAGACGCGCCTTTAAACGCTCTGCCTCGCTAGCAAACACCAAAGGTGGATATCGATGAAGACGCGCCTCTACAGCCTCTAACGCCGCCTGATCCGCATAGGTTGGAGCTTGACGAATTGGCCGCGAACGCCAAGTGGATGGTGACCATGGGGTCTGGGAAATAGCCTGCGATCCAACCGAGGGATGCATCTTCAGTCTCCAGAAAGAGTTAGGAAAACAAGGGTTCTTCGTATCACTACAGAAGAATAAGAGCTATCCCCACTATGCGCGAAACAAGATGGAAATGGTAGGCTTCTTCCCAAAATTAATCCCGTCATCATCCAACAATTTTTCAGAAGGACTTGAACATAACAAGTAGTAGGCCGATGATAAGGAGCAGTGAGATCACTCTTTGGTCAGGAAAAGTACAATAATGCCTTCGACCTCATTTGTTTTTCGTTTTAAAAGCGTTGCGTTAATGGGAGCTGCATGCGCCCTACTCGGCACAACAATGCCGGCTGTTGCGCAAAGCGTCCGTTTTGGCCAAGCTTACCAGGGCGACACGAATGATAACCCAGCTCCACAATATAAGGCGAAACGCCGCGATGGGGAGCACTTCCATGCACAAGGTCATCGTTCTCCGCCTCCCGGCTATCAAGACGCACCATCTCCTGATTTCCAAAACGGGCCGGACCCTGACCACCAGGCGATGGTGAAGTCTCATCGTGACTCCGTTACGGGCAGCAACCTAGGTGCTTTCGGTACAGCCTATCAAGACAGCAACCCTGTACGAACAGGCCAACTTGGTGATGCAACAGGAAATGGTTGGGTCAGCCCTCGCGGTAATGGATGGTAAGATCGGTCACCTTAAACTCCCCCTGTTCGATAGCAACAGCAACATAGGACAGTTTTATGCCTTTCGTTTATACCTCTGACGGCACTGCACTCCATGTTCGCGATATGGGACGGGGGCGACCGGTTATCCTTATTCATGGTTGGCCACTCAATGGGGATATGTGGTCCTTCCAAATCCCTGCGTTACTCGACGCTGGATACCGCGTCATTACGTATGACCGCCGTGGTTTTGGTTTATCAGATCATGCTGCAACAGGGTATGATTACGATACACTGTCTGATGACCTCGACGCCATCGTTAAAGAGCTTAACTTACGAGACGCTACATTAATTGGTTTTTCCATGGGCGGGGGCGAAGTCGCACGCTACATTGCCCGCCATGGCCATGACCGTATCAAGCAGGCTGGATTTATTGGTGCGGTTCCTCCATTCCTTCTCAAAACGAAGGATAATCCTGACGGCATCGACAGCGAAATTTTTGAAGAAATCAAAACACAAATTCGGATCGATCGATTTGCTTTTCTTAGAAGTTTTGCTCCGACCTTTTATGGTCAGAAAGAAGCTGGCGACGATGTCAGTAACGGTGTTCTCGATTGGACATTCCTCATGGCAAGCCAAGCCAGCCCCGTAGCGACATTGGCGTGTGTTGATGCCTGGAGCAAGACAGATTTTCGTCCTGATTTAGCATCTCTAAAAATTCCAAGTATCGTCGTCCATGGCGCTGCTGATGAAACCGTCCCTGTCACTGTATCTGGCCGCCTAACAGCGCAGGCACTCTCTAAGTCAACCTACAAAGAATATGACGGCGCCGGTCACGGCCTGTTCGTGACATTTGCCCACCGCCTTAACCAAGACCTTCTGTCTTTCCTGAAAGGATAAGCGGCTCATTAAGAAATGCCTGACCTATTGGCAATTCGAAACGCATAATACGCAACGCACCCATTGCCAATGCCAGGTCTCGACGAACAGCCAAATCTTTTGTCTTTAAGAATAACTGCCCCAAGGAATCTTGTTCAGCACGAAATTCCATGGATGCCTCTGGGCTGAAATGATGTTCCCCAGCACCTGGGCGCGTCAATGCTTCAATGAGTTCCTCTCCCTCACTGACAGCTTCTCTTGGTAAGCGCCCATCTTGGGTCAATTTTCTCAACATCAAAAGATTACGCCCGACGGTCACAACAGAAAGAGTGCCGTGAATCATACGATCTACCTGCTCTTTCGGTAACTGACCTGCAAAGCGAAAAGCCTGTTCCATACGTTGTGTCGTATCATCAACCCAGTCATATTGGCGCATGCTTTCCTTTCGCTCGCCAATATGCCGCAAGCCTGCAAGTAATTGACGCCTTAAAAGGTCCCAAGCATGTCGTAATGAAAACGGCAGCACGATTTGGAAGACTAGTACGCCACTCCATAAGGCTAACAAAAGCGCCAGGCACACATTGAACCATTCAAGTTCGCTTACGCGTCCCTGATTATCCAACCCCAAGACCCATGGAAGAAAGTTAACATAAGACGCTGCCATCACCGCCGTGGGCGGATAGCGCAAGGCGACCCCTCCCAAGAACATCAACGTACCAAGAACTAAGGATAACACCGTATAACTGGATGTTATGGGCATAACGACAAAAACAGGAACAATCCCTGCAATCACAGCCCAAACGGCACCATAAAAGAAATGACGACTAATAAGAACTGAGTTATCAAAAGTCGAGAAGCGTGCACAGACCAATGCAATAAAGATAACGTATAATGTTCCATGCGGCCATGCGGTGATCTCCCAAATAAAGGCACCAAACAAAATAGCCGCCATTGTACGAATGGCATTAAGAAACGCCATTTTTATATCTGCACGTCGGTGCAAACGATGATGCTCTGGCATACCAATACGCTGCACACCTGCTAAATGTGACGATAAGACAGCGCACATATCCTCTAAAAGCACCTCGACCCCCGTTAAAACAATCCCTTCCTGGATCGCCGTCTGGTCGTTACGAGGCAAATAAACAGCCATTTTTTGTCGGCAAAATTTAAGAAGCTCCTCCCCTTTTTCAAGAGCTTGCGCAGCGGCCTTTGCTTCAACCGATAATAAAGAAGCTAACTCCGTTATCCCATCAGCAAAATGAGTCAAATCTTCCCGCAATGCTGACGCCAATACCCCGACCGACGCCATACGTGACCGTAATCCCAACCCACGAGACAAGACAACGGCAACCCCGCCCAGTGTCACATAAGCCCGATTAACGTCACGTCCCTCGTCATGCATATCGATACGGATAAATTCTAGCTGGTCATTAAATGACTGCAGGGACCCAAGCTGCGTACAAAGCCGATCAACCGCCTCTGGCTCACCCCGCATAATAGCCCCCAGGGCCAAAGCCGACGAGCTCATCGTATGAGAAAGCTTTTTTTGGAGGTCTTCTCGTGCCTTCCGGGCTGCTCCCGGAACGAAAATCATCCCAGCAACCATCTCACACACAACCCCAAGCAAAATATACGTGCCACGTGCGACGGCAATATAAAAAATATTATCGGGCTGCTCTGCCGCACTAATAGCGATAATAGCCCCCGTATAGCCGGCTAGAACTAAAGCATAGCCACGGAAATTTTGTGTCATAGATGCAAGCCCAGCACATAAACCGAGCCACAACGCTAATGCAGGGAAAAACAACCATGTTGATTGCGGAAACGCCGCAATTAATACAATCGCGGCAACCATCCCCGCTAAGGTCCCAACGACACGCCAGCGCCCTTTAGAAAGGCTCATACCGCGCGAATTTTGTGCAACAATCCAGACTGTCATGGCCGCCCATTGCGGCTCTCCAAGCTCCATCCAGAAAGCAATTGCCAAAGCAACCAGTGAAGCAATAGTCGTACGCAGGGAAAAGAATGCGGCACGCGTAAAAGAGGGTGTGAAAGTTAGCTTACTCACTCCATCCCCCCTTTTCCCGTTATTCACACCTTCCTTCAAATTTCCTAGTTTTTAGAAAGAGGGCCGCTCATCCCACGCCTAACATGGCGTGTTGGTGTACGCATTGTCACAAATTCTTCTGCCGAAGTCGGATGAAGGGAAATCGTTCGATCAATCTGTTTTTTTGTCAATCGAGCACTTACAGCAATCGCAAGCATTTGAATAATTTCTGGAGCATCCGGCCCAACCATATGAGCCCCGAGCACGACATCGCTCTTCTGATCAATCACGAGTTTCATGAAAATTTTACCTGAGCGCTTAGGTAAAACCTGACGCATCGCTGTAAAACGGGTCGTGTAGACTGTTATATCATGCTCTCTCGCTGCTTCCTCCTCAGTCATGCCCACAGTCGCAACCGGAGACGCAAAGAAAACAGCTTTAGGGGTTGTTTCAAAAGACCATTCTCGCCCTTGTGGAGCGTATAAACGCTCAGCAAGCAAATGCCCTTCTGCAATGGCTGTCGGCGTCAGATTATACTGATCCGTAATATCACCAATCGCATAGATCGACGCGACATTGGTGGCTGACTGTGCATCCACGACGACTCGACCTTTCTCGGTCCTTACCCCTGCCGCATCAAGGCCTAACTTATCAACAGAAGGTCGCCGTCCTGTCGCCATAAGAACAGCATCAACCTCCAATGTCTGACCATTATCAAGCGTCAGGCAGAGCCCGTCTGCATTCTTCTCAATCTTAGTAGGAGAACACCCCGCGTGACGGGTGATATCATAAAGGTCAATCCCCTCACTCAGATGCTCACGCACTTCATGATCAAAACCACGTAAGGGAAGAGACTGACGATAAACCAGATCAACCTTTGATCCTAAACCAGAAAAAATACCGGCAAATTCAACGCCAATATAACCGCTCCCAATAACGGCAATTCTTTCTGGGCGTTGGGCAAGATGGAAAACCTCATCTGAGGTTATGGCAAACTCTGCCCCAGGAATATCTAACTTTACGGGAACGGACCCTGTCGCAAGAACAATCTTTTTAGCTTTAACGCGCTGGACAGGAGCATCCGGGGCCAAAGTTGAGGGGCCAATCTCAATCGTCTCCGCATCACAGAGACGTGCATCCCCCGTAAAAAGCGTCACCCCTGCCTTCTCAAGCATGGAAACATAAATACCATTGAGACGTGTAATCTCCTGGTCTTTTGCTTCCATAAAACGCGCCCAATGATGAGGAGAGCGTGTCACATCCCACCCATAACCAGGCGCATCATCAATCAAGCGACCTGTATCAGCCGCATAAACCATAAGTTTTTTAGGAACACAGCCAAGATTGACACAGGTTCCACCCCAATGGCGCCGCTCTGCGACCGCAACACGCGCACCATGCTGGGCAGCAATCCGTGCACAACGCACGCCTCCAGAACCTGCTCCAATGATGAATAGATCAAATTCCTGCATCATTCCTGGCCTTCCCTAGTAGTGATTAACGCTCTGCAAAGGCTTTCTCAACGACATAAGAGCCCTGACGGCTCATATTACCTTCCTGGAAACCACGTTCTTCCAAAAGCTTCTGCGTGTCTGCCAACATTTCAGGCGATCCACAGATCATCACCCGGTCATGTTCTGGGTCCAGCTCATCAATGTTCAAATCTTTAAAGATACGCCCACTATTGATGAGAGCGGTAATCCGCTCACGTACTGGGAATTCCTCACGTGTCACAGCTGGGTAATACTTTAATTTCGCTTTGATATCCTCTCCCAAGAACTCATGTTCCGGCAGAATCTTCTCAATCAAATCTTTATAAGCCAACTCGCCACGCTCACGCACCGTATGCGTCAAAATGACATTCTGATAGCGATCATAAGCATCAGGATCCTTAATCAGGCTCATAAACGGTGCCAATCCTGTCCCGGTTGACAAGAAATACAAGTTCCGACCAGGTTTTAAATTATCCAGCAGCAATGTTCCTACCGGTTTGCGGCCGATTAAAACCGTGTCTCCAACTTTCACATGGCGCAAGCGCGATGTGAGAGGCCCGTCCTCTACGGCAATGGAGAGAAACTCCATCTGATCTTCATAATTAGCTGATGCCAGAGAATAAGCACGCAGAAGAGGCTTCCCTTCTACTTCGATCCCGATCATCGCGAACTGCCCGTTTGAGAAACGCAATCCAGGATCACGAGTCGTTGTGAAACTAAACAAACGATTGGTCCAATGATGAACCTGTTTCACCTCAGCCGGATATAAATGGCCATATTCTTTGCTCGGCTTCTCAAGACGATATTGCCCTGCATGCCCCTCGTAAGGGACCAAGCCAGTAAGCGGATGATCGATTGTTGGAGTGGGAGCGGAAATTTCCGGGTAAGGCGTGGTCATGTCTGTCTCATGTCTCCAATGTGTAAAGAACAGATAAGAACGTCATCAACAACAAGATGCAATTTCGCACCATGCCCGTCTTCTATCGCATTATCACGTCAGACGGAAACCTAGATGGATTGAAGCTTCTGCAAGAATCGCTCACAACAGGGATATGAGTGATCCTTCCATGTCTTCGTCTGACCGCCCTCTTTCTCCTGCAGAAGCTGCTTTAGAGCAAGCTAAACAAGATTTCGGGGCACATCTTAACATTACATCGCGAGAGCATTCCGCTCTTGTACGCCAAACCGCTCGACGTTTAACGAGCGATAAAACGAGCTTGAGCGAATTGGAGCTTCTCCAGGCAGTATGCCAAGTACGGCGACGTAGTTGGGCAAATAGCCTTATGAATATCGCCCATCGTGCTGGAGAAGTCTGGGTCCGCAAGGCAGACGTCCTAACAGCGGCAGAACGGATTAATGACCCCCTTATTTCCGAAGAAGCCCTTAAAGAAACGCTTAATGTCGTCCTAGAAGAGCGTTGGCGCGACATCGCCGATAGCCCACACCAAGTCATGGAAGAGATTCGTGCAGACCTCGCCGATGCCGGCACGTTCCTCTCAAGTGGTCAAATTGAACGCCTATCGCATAGCATTGCCAGTGCTTTCGGCGGTGTTGATCTCGGTTTTGAAGATGATCTGATCATCGAAGAAGAACGCCGTGCACGTGAACAAGAAGATATTCGTCGTCGTGCCGAAGAGCGGCGTTCTCGTGAAATGGAACGCCTGAAACAATGGGAAAACACACTTGTCGGGTTCGAAGAGATTCCCGCTATTTTGCGCTGTTCTCGGCGTGAAGTCTTACGATGGATCGCCGAAAACCGTCTTCCTATTGCTAAACGTGAAACACAGCCTGATGGGTTAGAGATTTTCTTCTTTGACCCCGTCGAACTCAAAAAATGTCGCCCTCTCGTTAATGCATGGCGAAAAGGGCTTTCTGGACGGGATGAACTCCCTCAGGATGACAGTATCCAAACCCGACGCGGGAATGCAGCAATTGCCCGCGTTGCGGCTTTAGACCGCTTCGCTGCACATTTCCGTACTGCACGCTCCCTCAAACGGCGTATTACACTCGTCACAGGGCCAACCAATTCTGGTAAATCCTATACAGCTCTTAAAGCCCTTACCGAGGCTGAAAGCGGCTTGGCTCTCGCTCCACTACGTCTTCTTGCGCATGAATTTCATGAATCCATGCTGAAACATGGGGTGCCCGCCTCTCTCACAACCGGTGAAGAACGTATTATCGACCCTACGGCACGTCACCTTGCCGCGACCGTCGAAATGTGCCCGTTCCACAACCCTGTAGACGTCGCCATTATTGACGAAGCTCAGATGCTCAGCGACCCTGACCGCGGAGCCGCCTGGACAGCAGCGATCATGGGGGTTCCAGCGCGCCACGTCTTTATTCTAGGTGCCGCAGATTGTATCCCACTCGTCAAACGTATTGCCGATTTATGCGATGATCCGGTCGATGAGATCCATCTAGAGCGCAAAAGCCCCCTTAAAGCAGGCGGTGCCCTAAGCCTTAGTGACCTCCGCAGCGGTGATGCATTGATCGCCTTCTCGCGCCGTGAGGTGCTGGATTTGCGGGCTGAACTCATGGCCCATAACAAGCGTGTTGCCGTGATTTATGGCGCTCTTAGCCCTGAGGTTCGCCGTGCTGAGGCTGCACGTTTCAATCAAGGCCAAGCAGATATTCTTATTGCGACTGATGCCATTGGTATGGGACTCAATCTCTCTATTCGACGCGTTGTGTTTAGTACGCTTCGAAAATACGATGGGCGCCAAACACGTAGCCTCACAACACAAGAGATAAAACAAATTGGCGGTCGCGCTGGTCGCTTCGGAAAACATGAGCAAGGTCTTGTTTGCGTCCTTGAAGGCGCTGGAAGCCCTCATTTCATTCGCCAAATGCTCGAAGCCCCGCCAGAACCGATCAAAGAATTAAGACCTCTCGTCCAACCTGATTCGGATATTGTTCAGGCTGTCGCGCGCGAAATTCATTCTGATAGCCTCTACGGTGTTCTGACCCGTATTAAACGCGCCGTTTTACGCCCTGACGATCCTAACTATCGTCTAGCGGATATGGAACAAGCACTTGAAATTGCCGCCGCCCTCGAGGGGGTCGAAGAGCTCGACCTTTTGACACGGTGGACTTATGCCATGTGCCCTATCAACACGCGTGACAATGGAATCCCTCGCCTGGTCGAATGGGCCTCCATTCATGCGCGTAAACAACATATCCACCCCCCAGGGACGGGGCGCCTCCCCGCCTCTGCTACAGCAAGCCGAGAAGAACTTGAACGGGCTGAAAAGAGGCATCGCCGCCTTGTCGCTTGGCGCTGGCTCGCTATGCGCTTTCCTGAAGCATATCCGGACCTCGAACTAGCTGAGCGTAACGCCGCTATCCTAGATGAGTGGATTGAGCAGGTTCTCCGTACTCAGAGCCGTATGCGCGAGAATACGCGCCGCCAACAAGGCAAACGGCATACACCGTGGGAGAAGAAAAAATCACGATCCTCATCTCCTGATGATAAAAAGAAAAAAATCCTCAAAAAGAAGCAACGCTAATCGGGATACTATAATTACTTACTCCGTGATGCTGCTTCCCTTTTCATAATCACAAAAGGCGGGCAAAGAGATAAGCCCCTTTACCCGCCTTATTAATCTTCAATACTTAACGACAACGCGTTTTATGTGCGAATAAAATCCAAAATATCCGCATTAATAACATCCGCATGCGTTGTATGCATCCCATGCGAATAACCAGGATAAATTTTCAATATGCTCTTTTGCAGTAACTGCGCTTGAAGAAGAGCTGCATTTTTGTAAGGAACAACCTGATCGTCGTCACCTTGCAAAACAAGCGTAGGCACCGTGATCGCCTTCAAATCTTCTGTCTGATCTGTTTCGGAAAAAGCTTTAATACCTTCATAATGAGCCTTAGCGCTCCCCATCATCCCCTGGCGCCACCAATTGCGAATTGTTCCTTCAACAGCCTCGACACCATCACGGTTAAAGCCATAGAACGGCCCACTTGGAATATCTAAAAAGAACTGTGCTCGATTAGCTGCCAAAGCCTTACGCAGCCCGTCAAGCACCTCACGTGGCGCACCTTCTGGGCTTTGAGACGTCTTTAGCATCAAAGGCGGGACTGCACTAACGAGAACAGCTTTTGCCACACGACCCTGCGGCTGGCCATGATGTGCAACATAACGAGCGACCTCTCCACCACCCGTTGAATGCCCAATGTGAATTGTATTTTTCAGATTAAGATGTTCTACAATGGCGGAGACATCCGCTGCATAATGATCCATGTCATGGCCATCACTGACCTGTGAAGAACGCCCATGCCCACGGCGATCATGCGCGATAACACGGAAGCCTTTGCTCAAGAAAAACAACATTTGAGCATCCCAGTCATCCGCACTCAAAGGCCAACCATGATGGAAAACGATCGGCTGAGCTTCTTTCGATCCCCAATCTTTATAGAAGATCTGCACACCATCAGATGTTGTCACAAATGACATGATACGTTCCTTTACCTAATTTGGATAGAAAAGCCATTCTAGAGAGCCAATTGTCTTGCCCTCTAAAGAAAAGACACATTTACTAACATCATAGAAATTTTATGAAAGTTTTACTCTAAAGAGCAAAACAATACTCAGTAGCTACCATAACAATGACTGCTGAGCGGAGTTTAATCTATTATTCAAGATAGGACAACAAACTGATCTCTCTCTGAGAAATCCCGTCGCCACTTTAAGTGGGGTAATTATCAAAAATTACCCCGCGATACAGAATCAACCAATCTGCTCAAGGCCACCCATATAAGGACGTAAGACCTCTGGCACCGTAATCTGCCCTTGTTCGTTCTGATAGACTTCCATCAAGGCAATCATCACACGCCCAACAGCAAGACCCGATCCATTTAACGTATGAACAAAAGCTGGACCATTCTCACCGCGATACCGCGCATTCATGCGACGTGCTTGGAAGTCACGTGTGTTTGAACATGATGACACCTCACGCCATGCTTGCTGCCCAGGCAGCCATGCTTCCAAATCAAACGTTTTCGCTGCCCCGAAGCCCGTATCGCCAGCACAGAGGAGAACACGACGGAAAGGGAGCCCCAAACGCTCAAGAACAGTCTCTGCTGCTCGCGTCATGCGCTCATGTTCTGCATCACTCTCCTCAGGAGCAACAACCGACACAAGCTCACATTTGGTGAATTGATGCTGACGCAACATTCCGCGTACATCTCGCCCCGCAGAACCAGCCTCTGAACGGAAACATGATGAAAGCGTTGTCATGCGCACAGGCAGACGTTCAGCGTCTAAGATTTCTTTCATCACTGTCGCCGTCAACGGAACTTCCCCTGTCGGGATCAACCAACGCCCATCTTCTGTTTTGAAAGAATCTTCAGCAAATTTAGGAAGTTTGTCAGTACCATACATCGCATCGTCATTCACCAGGAGAGGCACTGTCATTTCCTGATACCCAAACTCACCTGCATGCGTATCCAGCATAAACTGACCCAACGCACGCTCCAGGCGCGCTAATGCACCCCGTAACACAACGAAACGTGAGCCGGCTAACTTCCCGGCCGCCGCAAAGTCCATTAAGCCGAGAGCTTCACCTAACTCAAAATGCTGCTTTGGCGTAAAGTCGAAAGACGGTACCGTTCCCTTCTGATGTACGACAACGTTATCATTCTCATCACGCCCTTCCGGAACGGAAGGATCAAGTTGATTAGGCAAACATTCCAATATTTCCTGAATACGCTGCTGAATAGTATTGGCACGCGCTTCCAATAACGAAATCTGCTCACGGAGAGCACCACCACGTGCTTCAATCTCTGTTGTATCCTGCCCCTGCCGTTTGGCCTGCCCAATGTCTCGTGCAATTTTTTTACGCTGACTTTGCGCCTCTTGTAACTCAGCAAGAGCTGCCCGGCGCTGTTCATCTTCTTCCACCAGCATCATTGCCACAGGCTCTAAACCACGACGCGCTAAAGCAGCATCAAATCCAGTAGGGTCATTACGTAAGGCTTTAAGATCATGCATTGTTAGGAAACTCCATCAGTCGTCTTAGAGTGTGCATTGGCGGTGTCTTCTTCCGAGTTATCCTCTCGACGGGGCTCCACTAAACGAGCCGCCAGAATGGAAATTTCGTACAAAAGCACTAAGGGGACGGCAAGGCTCAACATCGTAATTGCATCAGGCGGCGCAATAATAGCGGACACAGCAAAAGCACCAACATACGCGTAGCGACGAATACGGCGTAACAACGCCGTGCCCACAAGCCCTACTCTCACCAAAAGCGTAATCGCCACAGGCAGTTCAAAGCATGTACCAAATGCCAAAATCATTTTCGTCACAAGGTTGAGATATTCTGACACACGCGCCTGAAGCTGAATCCCCATATCCGAGGAACCACCAGCTTGCTGAAAAGAGAGAAAGAACTTCCACGCCATTGGAAAGACGAGATAGTAAGCCAACGCAGCTCCCATAAGAAACAAGATTGGCGTCGCAATTAAGAATGGGGCAAAAGCGCGCTTTTCGTTACGATATAACCCTGGCGCAATGAAGATCCACGCTTGAATAGCGATCATAGGGAATGACAGGAAAATAGCCCCAAAGACGGCCACACGAATATATGTAAAAAAAGCTTCGTAGAGAGCCGTATAGATCAAATGAGGCTGCTCATGCTTCTGACGCATAATCTCTGCTAAGGGTTCGGCCAGAAAGCGATAGATATCCCCCGAAAAGTGATAACAAATACCAAAAGCTACCAAAAACGTCGCAATGGACCAAATAAGACGACGGCGTAACTCCATTAAATGATCAAGCAAAGGCATCGGCTTGTCATTGATCGCATCATGCTCTGTCATGCCTTATCCTCTGTCTGTTCCGCTACCATCGCTGCCGATTCACGCGGCACCTCTGCAGGCGCATCGGTTATGATGGGGACACGCCGCCCCTGATGTAAGGAAATTTCAGGCGGAAGCACGGAAGGACGCTTACAATGTGGAAACTCCTCAATCAAACGTAATGCCGTCGCAGGAGGAAGAAGCATCGGTGCCTTTTCCAATGCCTCGAGGCGCGCTTTCATCCGAGCATTATAGGGCAGCTCTTCCTCTTTCCCATACTCAAACGCCGGGGGTTCTGGCGGCGCAGGCGCCCGTGGAAGACTATCCTGAGGCAAGCGCTCCTCAACTAACGAATTCTGCGCCGCCTCTGGCTCAGGGTCGATCATCCGGCGCACCTGACCCCTTAGGTCAAACTGACGAATTTCCCGTAACTGATCACGCGCTTCCGACAAATCAGCTTCACGTACCATCTCATCAAGATGTTGCTGAAATTCATTTGCCATCCGCCGCACAGCTTTAATCCCTCGAGACAGGGTTCGCATCGCAATGGGAAGATCCTTCGGACCGATAAAAATAAGTGCCACGACGACGAGAAGGGCAATCTCTGTCCAGCTTAAATCAAACATCGCCCTTTCCTTTCAACCTATGAGGCACCTTCATCACCAATACTTTCTTCCGCCACAAGCTCATCACGACGTGGCAAATCTGCGAGCGTATTCAAACCAAAGACACTCAGAAACATCGGTGTCGTTGCCCATAAAACAGGTCGGCCTGGCACTTCCTTTCGGCCTTTTGGCATCAGAAGCCCTTCTTCAAGGAGGCTATCCAGAACATTTTGACCAAGACTCACTCCACGAATAGCTTCAACCTCTGCTCGTGTACATGGTTGGTGGTACGCCACAACGGCCAATGTTTCCATGGCACTTCGGCTCAAACGGCGGGGCTTTTCCACAATTTTTTGCAATGCAGGCGCAACATCTTCACGTGTACGAAATTGCCATCCCCCTGCAATCGCATAAAGCGCAATCGCATGATCTGCATAACGATGGGCAACCTCTGTAAGAACGATGTCTAATTGCTCTCCCCACTCCGCTAAATCCTGCGACACAAGAAGATCCTTCATCGCTTGCGGTTTAACAGGAGAGGCACTCGCAAAAATTAGAGCTTCAACCAGTGAGACTGCTTTTTCAAAAAAATCTTCTTCCGCCATTATTCTTTTTCCCGCCACTCAATCTCACCAAAATGCTGCTCTTGCCGGAGCTCCAATTGCCCCCCTTTCGCCATCTCTAATCCAGCCATCAAGGCTCCCGCTAAAGCGGCCTTACGCCCCACAGGGGGCTCCCCATGCAGGTCAGGTAAAATGCTATGGAGATAACGCCACCCTACAGGAGACTGACACCCTAAAAGACGCCCCAATGCGGCACGTGCTTGATGTGCACTCCAATAACGGATCACCCGTGGCGCATAGACGCGCTTGCGCCCTCCACGCTGACGCGCCCTCAAATACGCCAAGACGACCCCCGATAGATCCACTCTCAATAAAGAACGATCTATTCGGGTATGGTTCTCTGCAACTGGACGCTCGAAAACCGTTTGATTCAACCGTGGCCGCGCAGAAAGCCATGATGCCGCCGCGCGCATCGCCTCAAGCTCGATCAAACGCTCTTGTAATAAGCCTGCAGCCTCCTCAGCTTCTTTATCCCCATCTCGTGTAGCTGGTAGAAGCAATCTCGATTTAAGCCACGCAAGCCACGCCGCCATCACTAACCAATCTGCGGCCAACTCCAAGCGAACCGTTTTGGCTTCCTGGCGGAATTTTTCCACTACAGCAAGATACTGCTCAGCGAGCTGGAGAATAGAAATGCGGCTCAAATCAACATTCTGTGTTCGTGCTAACTCAAGCAGCAAGTCCAATGGCCCGTCAAATCCATCTAAATGGAGATGGAGTACCTCGTTTACCACACGCGCTCTTCTCTTAGTGGGCCACTGGCGAACACGCCATGGACTGTGCATGAAGACGTGCACAGAACAAACGAGCAGCCTTCAAATCGTGGAAACCTCCCACTCTTAAACGAACAAACATACGCCCATTTCGAACGATTTTCTGATAATGGGGCTGATGCCCTGTGAGAACGTCCGGCGCTTTGGCTGAGAATGTTTTCCACGCATGCGCCGCCTGTGCCTCACTATCCAGAGCCGCCAACTGCACCTGATAACTGCCATGGATCTCCTTAGAAGAATCATCTTCTGACGCGGCCTGTGCCACAGGAGGGGGAAGCACATCATGATGTGGTGATGCCATAGCACCATCTTTCTTAAGGGCTAAAGGACGTTCCGAAACAACGTGTTTTGCAGGCTTCTTAGAGGGTTCTTCATCTGTATCAGAGGCATCATCCTCTGCATGATTCAATTTTCCAGGAGAGGACTGAGACTCTTGCTTCACAGGAGGCGTGCTCGGTGCAGACGTGACTGCAGGAGAAGTCGATTTCACATCAGATTGAGGAACAGACACTTTATTATTTACGTGTGATGTGGCCTGTGCCGCAGAAGCCGAAGCACTCGCAGCCTTAGCCGCCTTGGCATCCTCCTCCTCCCGACGCGCTATAACGCGTGCATCAGGCTGTTCTGGTGGGGGAGCGAGATGCACCGTCCCTTTTCCAGTCACATCACTATTGGCTGTATCATCACTCATGATTTGCATTCCCCCTGGATCCGCAGGGCGTTCTTTGACGGGGAATTCTGGCGGGCCAATGACTGCAATATCCTGGTTTTTATGGCCTAAGAGAAACCATCCACCCAAGACTGAAAGGAGAACCACAACAATCGCTAGAGCAACACTCATTAACTTTCGTGTGACAGGATCATGCCCCAAAAGAGAAGATAAAAAACCTCCCCCACCACGCGTCGAACGGTCTTCAGCCCCTGTATAATGAGCCGAAGACTGGCCTAAGCGCGCACGCGGACCATCTGCATAATTACGTCCGTCGAGATGCTCTCCATAATGAGAGGCTGGGGGACCCTCTGGAAAGTCATCATCCTGTCTGGGCATATCAACGCATTTCCTCTACTGGCTCGACGCCAAGAATAGCTAACCCTGCTCGCAGCGTCATGGCAATAGCCGCAACCAATGCCAAGCGTGCCATCGTCGCTTCAGGTGAATGATCTTGGATAAACCGCAAACTCGCTTCTTCCCGGCCACGATTCCACAGCGCATGAAAATCAGAAGACAGATCAATACAATATGTCGCAATGCGATGAGGCTCACGCGCTTGAGCGGCCGCCTCAATCTGACGCGGGAAACCTGCAATACGCCGCAACACAGCGAGTTCTTCCGGCGCGGTTAAGTCTGAAAGGTCTTGTGCTGCCAAAGCAGCATCCGTCACAGCCTCCGAGCCATATTTTTCTGCACCAAGACGGAGGACAGAACGGCAGCGTGCATGAGCATAGTTAACATAGAATACCGGATTATCACGCGTTTGAGCGACCACAGCATTCAGATCAAACTCCATTTGCGCATCGGCTTTACGTGTCAACATTGTAAAGCGGACGGCATCACGCCCGACTTCATCCAGGAGATCACGCAATGTGACAAATGTTCCCGCCCGTTTTGACATCCGCACGGGCTCACCATCCTTCACAATACGGACGATCTGACACAAGACAACTTCAAATGCTGTCTTCCCATCTGTTAATGCGGAGATGGCAGCGCGCATGCGCGAAACATATCCGCCATGATCCGCGCCCAATACATCGATAAGAAGGTCCGACCGGCTCGCCTTATGTGCATGATACCCGATATCATTCGCGAAATATGTGTTCGACCCATCCGATTTTTTTAAGGGCCGGTCAGCATCATCACCGAAGTCGGTAGAACGGAACAATGTCTGTGGGCGCGCTTCCCAGTCGTCTAATTTCTTCCCTTTAGGAGGTTCCAAAACGCCTTCATATAGCAAACTTTTTCCTTCAAGATGAGCAATGGCCTTCTCTACCTGCCCACTTTTCAGAATCTCTGCTTCACTACTAAAAATCTCATGATGAATGCCAAGTGCCGCAAGATCTTCCTTGATCATCGCCATCATATGCGTGAGTGCAGTATGCCGCACGATGGAAAACCATTGTTCCTCCGGCGCAATTCCACCATCAGGGGTTGCTAGGCTACGGCCATGTTCCTTCGCCAACGCCTCTCCAACTGGGATGAGATAAGCACCCTGATATTGCAGTCCAGTCGGCGTTTTTTCGCTAAAAATCTCCGCGTCGATAGACGTCCCAATAGCTTGCAAATAACGCCAATATGTTGCCCATGTCAGCGCAACAACCTGATTACCGGCATCATTAACGTAATATTCTTTCGTCACCTGATAGCCCGCAGCCTGCATCAAATTCGCAAGAGCATCCCCCACAACAGCACCACGGCAATGCCCAACATGCACCGGCCCTGTTGGGTTGGTTGACACATATTCGATGTTAACACGCTTCCCACTACCCAGCGTGGAATGACCAAAACGCTCTCCACGCTTCAACACCGCCGCGGCCACATGCTGGAAGAGCTCTGGCTTTAACGTCATATTCACAAAGCCAGGCCCAGCGGACTCAACCTTCTCCATCTCAGGAAGGGCAGAAAGCTGCTCGACAAGCTCTTTTGCAATCTCAAAGGGCTTACGACGTGCTGGCTTTGCGACCAATAAGGCAGCGTTCGTCGCCATATCACCATGAGACGGATCTCGCGTTGGGGTCACCTCCACGCGCGCCAAAACATCATCAGAGACATCTGGCAGAACCACTTTTAACGCCGTGCAAACCTTTGCAAGCACCTGAGCAAAGAGGCAGTCGGGAGAAGTGGTGGTCGCAGAGAAACCGGCCATGGTTGCTTTATTCCTGTCTATTCCTGCTGAAGGACGATTCATTAATGGTGATTGCGGTTATAGAAGGGCAGGCCCCTTTTGGGAAAGCGTCTCACCCCTTTTTCTGTCATAGGTCTATATAAAATCATCCTAAAACAGAAAGATCCATCAGACGGCGATGCTCTTCCATCGCGAAACGGTCTGTCATCCCCGCAATATAATCGGCAACAACCCGCCAAGATGCTTCTTTATCGCCTTGTTTTTGGGAGCGTAGCGCCCTGTCTCGCCAAGGGGGCGGCATTAATTGTGGATCATCCCCTAAAATATCGCAGATTTTTTCAACAGCGAGACGTGCCTTACGGGTCATCCGCACGACACGCCAATGGTAATACATACGTTTATAGAGAAATTTCTTTATTTCCTTATTTTGCCGCGCCACCTTAGGGGAGAAAGCAACAACATCTCGCTTAGCATTGCGCACATCATCAGCGCTCTGTGGAGCCAGCTCTTCCAAGTTACGTCGTGTCTGGGCCGTCAAATCCCGTACTAAACGATTAATAACGCGTCTTACGGTTTCATGACGGATACGCTGCTCACGCTCGTAAGGCTCATGCTGGGACCAATCAAGATGACGCGCTTCAGTCAAGCATTCCTGCAAAAGCGGAACCTCTTCAATATCACTAAAATGAAGAAGACCGGCTTTAAGGCCATCATCTAAATCATGCCCGTGATAGGCGATATCATCACAAATAGCGGCAAGCTGTGCTTCAACAGAGGCACGCTTCTTCAAAAGCAGCCCACCCTCTAAAGGGTAGCGTTGGTCAAAACCGGCTAACCACTCTAAGGGACGCTTCACAGGCCCATGATGCTTGGCCAACCCTTCCAGAGTTTCCCATGTCAGATTAAGCCCATCAAATGCTTGATAGCGCGCTTCAATTTCAGTCACTTGACGGAGCGACTGAATATTGTGGTCAAAGCCACCCCATTTTTTCATGGCTTTCTTCAAAGCATCTTCACCCGCATGCCCAAAAGGGGTGTGCCCCAAGTCATGCGCCAAAGAAACCACTTCTGCCAAATCTTCATTCACCCCCAAAGCACGGGCAATGGAACGAGAAATTTGGGCAACTTCTAGCGAATGGGTAAGGCGCGTTCGGAAAAAATCGCCCTCATGATTGAGAAAAACCTGTGTTTTATATTGAAGTGTCCGAAACCCAGCAGAGTGCAAAACACGGTCACGATCCCGCTGCCAGGGAGAGCGCGTCTCACTCTCTTGTTCTGAGAATTGACGCCCACGAGCATTTTCACGCTGTACTGCATAGCAAGCCATCATTTCAGCTCTATTCTCCCTTATCGGACGTCATGCCCATAAAAAGATGGCTTTACCATCCTCTCTTTCCCTTCGATTCTCACGCGTGCTTCCTATATAGTCAACACTACCGACACTCCTCCTCGGAGGAATTTTCAAATTTGGAAGGGTTTATGACTCCCTCTTTCCGTATTTCTTCGGCTGCCGCTGCTCGGATCGTTGAGATTGTTAAGGCTCAACCCAACCCCGATGCCCTTGCGTTGCGTGTGTCTGTCCTCGCAGGTGGGTGCAACGGGTTTCAATATCAATTCAAACTCGACGGGGAACAACACCCTGATGATCATATCATTGAGCAAGACAATGCACGTGTGCTGATTGATCCAGAAAGTCTTGAGCTTCTTGAAGGCGCTGAGTTGGAGTTCGTTGACAAGTTAATGGGTGCTCATTTCACCATTTCTAATCCGAACGCAGCTTCTGCCTGTGGCTGCGGTAGCAGTTTCTCGATCGTCTAAAATTTCTAACGGAATTACTTTATTTATGACTTTAACCTTTGCCAGCTGGAATATTAACTCCATCCGTGCACGCGCTCATCTGGTAAAGGACTGGTTAGAACAGCATCCCAAATGTAACCTCTTAGGGCTACAAGAGATTAAATGTGAGGCGCACCAATTCCCAACACTCTTTGAAGAAGCCGGGTTTCACGTCTCTGTCGTCGGGCAAAAAGCCTATAATGGGGTTGCCTTTATCAGTCGATCCCCGTTGACGATTACGACGGATCACCTTCCCGGTTTTAAAGATCCCGCAGCCCGTTATATTGAATGTGAGTATGACGGCATTGTCGTTGGAAATCTGTACCTCCCCAACGGAAACTCTGGGGGAGAAAAGGGGTTCCAGACTAAATTAGATTTCTTCGACAGCTTGTTAAGACGTGATGAAACACTTCGTCTTGCAGAAAAGCCTTATCTGTTTATGGGGGATTATAATGTATGCCCCACAGAGGAGGACTTTGCCCCAAAAGCTCTGTCAGAAAGTGATGCTCTCATCCGTCCAGAAACACGGGCAGCTTTTAGACGTCTCCTTTGGAGCGGTCTGACGGACGCCGTCAGAGCATGCTACCCACATGGACCGCACTACACATTTTGGGATTACCAGGCTGGAGCTTACCAACGCAATTCGGGGCTCCGCATTGATCACGCTCTCCTCTCTCCCCGCCTAGCTGATTGCCTACAAGAAGTTATCATTGATCGTGATGAACGTGGACGAGAAAAACCTTCCGATCACGTTCCTTTGATCATAAAATTAGAGGCCCCCTAAATTTACGATCAAGAATATTTTCAAAAATACTAAACGTGACATATGCCTAAAAAAGCACTGCATGATCATCTCATCATGCAGTGCTTCTGTGACAGTTCACCAAAAATTTACCTTATAAGGCATGCGAAGGGATTTCCTTTCACATGCCCTGGAAAATCTTTTTACTTCGAAGTCCCCTTCGGTTTGGGAAGATCCAACTTAAGTGATAGCTCTTTTAAACGCGCTGGTTCAACAGCCGCTGGCGCATCCATCATCAGATCAGAGCCATTCTGGTTTAATGGGAACAAAATCACTTCGCGAATATTGGGCTCATCAGCCAAAAGCATCACGATACGATCCACACCAGGAGCTGCCCCTCCATGCGGCGGCGCCCCATAACGGAAGGCATTCAGCATCCCACCAAAACGCTCTTCCACAACTTCTGGACCATAACCTGCAATTTCAAAAGCCTTCAACATCACCTCAGGAAGATGATTACGCACAGCGCCGGAAGAAAGCTCTACACCATTGCACACGATATCATATTGATACGCATTAATGGTCAGTGGATCCTGTGTGTTAAGCGCTTCGAGGCCACCTTGCGGCATAGAGAACGGATTATGGGAAAAGTCGATTTCGCCCGTCTCTTCGTTCCGCTCATACATGGGAAAGTCAACAATCCAGCAGAAACGGAAAGCATTTTTCTCGATAAGATCCAGATCTGTTGCGACCTTGGTACGCACGACACCAGAGAATTTGACAACATCATCGCCTTTCCCAGCGGCAAAGAAGACGGCATCTCCGGCCTTCAATCCGCATATTTGACGAATGCTCTCGACTCGATCTGCCTCAAGATTCTTTGCAATGGGCCCCTTACCACCTTCTCCATCGAAGATAATATAGCCCAATCCGCCAGCACCCTGCTCACGTGCCCAACTATTGAGTTTATCAAAGAAGCCACGCGGACGCCCCCCAGCGCCCGGCGCTGGAATGGCACGCACACGCCCACCAGAAGCCGCAATCTTTGCAAATAGGCCAAAGCCTGAATCAGCAAAAGCGTCTGTCACATCTTTAATAATCAGCGGATTACGTAAATCGGGCTTATCTGATCCATAATCGCGCATCGCGTCCGCATAGGGAATGCGTGGGAAAGCCCCTTCCGTGATCTTCCAACCAGCTGGCGTAAATTCATCAAAAAGCCCCGCTAAAACAGGCTCAAGCACGCCGAAAATATCTTCCTGCGTGGCAAAAGCCATTTCAAAATCGAGCTGATAAAACTCGCCAGGGCTACGATCAGCGCGTGATGCCTCATCACGGAAACAGGGAGCAATTTGGAAATAACGCTCAAAACCTGCCACCATAGCAAGCTGCTTAAACTGCTGCGGGGCCTGCGGCAGCGCATAAAATTTTCCTGGATGCAAACGTGATGGCACAAGGAAATCACGTGCTCCTTCAGGAGACGAAGCTGTTAAAATTGGAGTTTGGAATTCTGTAAAACCCTGCTCCACCATCCGTCGACGCATGCTCGCAATGACCTTGCTGCGTAGCATGATATTAGCGTGCATTTTCTCACGACGTAGGTCGAGATAACGATATTTTAAGCGTAAATCTTCTGGATAATGCTCTTGACCAGCAACCTGGAAAGGCAGCACAGCAGCACTGGATTGAACCTCCATCTGCTCTGCACGCACCTCAATATCCCCTGTTGGCAGAGCTGGGTTGCGTTGCCCTTCTTCACGTAGAACAACCTTTCCCGTTACCGTAATAACACTCTCCACACGCAGGCGCTCAGCCTTTTCAAGCAGCTCACCTCCGTCAGGCACAACAATCTGCGTCACACCATGATGATCACGAAGGTCAATAAACAACAACCCACCATGATCGCGCTTACTATGGATCCAACCAGAAAGCCGTACGGTTTCGCCTGCCTCATTGGCACGCAAAGCGCTGCAAGTGTGAGTACGGTACTGGTGCATGGAGACTACCTCGTCATGTTTAACGGTTAAATTCTTATCGATCGATACAAGGCAGGAAGCCGAGACGTCCCCCCCTGTCAAGACCTTACCCCCTACAGGAATGCTTTATACTAAGTTATTTGAGACTTCTTGTTTCACAAATTGCTCAAAATCAACCGCAGCGCGTGCCATCTGCGATGCATAACCAGAGCCGGCAAGAGCGACGACCCTATCGCGCAGGACATAAGTCGCAAAAAAATTAAATTCTCTCAAATCGCCTTCCACCATAACATGATCAAAAGGCTCTCCCCATCCAAGATATTCAATTTTTCTACCAAATTGCTGTGTCCAGAACCACGGCACCGGCACTTTCCCTGGCGTCAGCCCCATAATACTCCGAGCTGCAATACGCCCTTGTGCTTGAGCATGCCGCCAATGCTCGATTCGCCAAATGTGCCCTCTCGACTTTAAGGCAGAGACATCACCCGCCGCATAAATCCCCGGAGAAACACACATCGTTTCATTTGTCAGGAGACTCCCTTCCGGCCCTTGCGGCAAACCATCAACAAAATCACTTTGAGGACGTACACCCGTCGCCACCACAACATGAGTGCAAGGCAAACTTGTACCATCATCAAGCGTCACGCCCTCAACACGCTCACGGCCATAAATCTCCGTTATCTGCGCATCAGAAATAAACGCGACGCTATTTTCCTCATGTAATTGCAAAAGACGTATCCCCACCTCACGACCCAACTGCGCTTCCATGGGGATGGGCTCACCCATCACAACGATCACCCCCACCCCTTTTTGACGCAAAGATGACGCGACTTCGAGGCCAATAAGCCCACCACCCACCAGAACAACCGTCTGATCGGGAGACACTTTTTCCGCAATCTGCAACGCATCCGCCTGATTATGCAGACTCATAACACCATCAAGCGTCGCTCCAGGGATATCAATACCGCGTGGACGACCACCCGTTGCGACCAAGATATGACTTCCTTGGATGGAACGACCATCTTCCAATGTCACGCGACGTTCTTGGTGATCCAAAGAGACAACGCGCCCATGTAAACGCTCGATATTGTGTTTACGGTAATAGCCTTCTTGCAACAGTAAAGGTGCACGCGTTCGAGAGGGATCACCCAGCAAGAACGATTTACTCAACATCGTGCGATCATACGGTGCACTCTCTTCATCGCCAATCAGGGTTATCTTTCCTGAGAACCCTTCTACGCCGAACGTATAAATCGCGCTCGCTGCAGCCGCACCTCCACCAAGAATCACAACATGCGCATCGTCACCCTGCGACAAGGAAGGCGGTGAAACAGGAATCGAAATCGGAACTTCACCAACGATGACACGCCCCTGCACAACTTCCACGGGGTAACGAGGCAATGCTTCAAAAGCAATCGGCTCAACCACAGCACCCGTTTCAGCACTAAATACAGCCTTGTGCCATGGACAAACCAAGACCGCCCCATAAGTAGCACTTTTACAGTAGGCCCCCCGTCCCAGGGGGGCCCCTTTGTGCGGACAGCGCCCACCTAAAGCATGAAGCGTATCACCATGCCGCATTAATACGACATTATGCTTGCCTACTGTAACGGCCTTAACACGACCTTCCTCGATCTCATCAACGGAAGCGACATCGTGAAAGCTCTGCTGCGGCTCGGATACAGGCATTATTGCGGCAACCCCTCAACCGTTAAAAGGATGAGTTATCATCAAACCCACCACCATCAAAGCCGCCACTATCTCCACCCCCCGTATCTTCAGGGGCTACAGTATCCTGCCCACCGAAATCTTGCGGTGTGAAGCCACTCGCGTCCGTTCCACTGCCTCCAAATGGGTCTCCTCCCTGATCCCCAGAAGAAGCCCCACCAAAGGTGTCACCATAGTTATTGGTAATAAAGGTATCGCCTTGGTTCTGCGCATCTGCACCAGCTCCACCATCATGCCCATGATGGTCAGAAAAGAGGCCTTCCAAAGCATTAGCCGCCATCATACCACCAGCGACCCCCGCCGCCGTTGACAAAGCTGACCCTAAGAAGCCTGAGCCCGAACGAGCAAACATACCGGATGGCGCGCTACTGGGTGCCGCAGCGTTATAACTGCCAGCAGCAACACCAGGAGCACCCGCCCCTGCTGCAGGCCCCCATCCAGGCGGCAATGCAGAACTCCGTGGTTGCTGAGGCTGGCTAGGGCGCCCGAACATATTGGACAAAAAGCCACCGGAACTTTGGCTCGCTTGCGCTTGCTGGCTCCGTGCTTGCTGCAACTGCATTTCTAAATCCCGAATGCGGTTTTGCGCTTGTGCTAAGGCCGCTTCCTGCACAACGGCAAGCTGCGTCACACGATAACGCGCTGCAGGATATTGCTGGAAGTTCTCAGCAATAAACCGATCCGCCTCAGGGTCAATCGCTGGAAGATTAGCTTGTGTTCCATCCCCGTTTTGACCGCCACCAACGCGGGCAAAGAAACGGCTGATTACGTCCCGTTCTTCGGAATTCATCGTCGTGCTGTCCTTTACGCTTTGCTCAGAGCCACTCTTATCGGCCATATCTCAACTCGGTTAAATATGATGCGACATTCTTACTCTCGCAAGGGTTTCCTCTTCTGCCATTTCTATATAACAACACACTCTAGAGACGCGTGACATCATTCGATAAGATGCGTAACGATCATTTGTTCTATCGGAGCCTAATGAATTGTCTGTGACCCGGCCTCCCAGCTTCCAAGATTTAATCCTACGCCTTCATCAATTTTGGTCGCAGAAGGGCTGTGCCATTTTGCAACCATACGACACAGAACTTGGTGCGGGTACACTTTCTCCTCATACGACGCTCCGTGCCCTTGGCCACACACCATGGGCCGCTGCTTATGTCCAACCATGTCGCCGTCCATCCGACGGACGCTATGGGGAAAACCCCAACCGTCTCCAGCATTATTACCAGTATCAGGTTCTTCTAAAACCAACCCCTGCAAATAGTCAGGAGCTGCTTCTCGAAAGCTATCGTGCCATTGGCATTGACCCTGATAAACATGATATTCGTTTTGTTGAAGATGATTGGGAAAACCCAACGATTGGCGCGTGGGGACTAGGCTGGGAGGTCTGGTGTGATGGCATGGAAGTCACACAATTTACCTATTTCCAGCAAGTAGGCGGCATTCCGACTGTTGTTCCCTCTACTGAGCTTACATATGGGCTAGAACGTCTTGCGATGTATGTGCAAGGCGTTGAGAATGTTTACGATCTCGATTTTAATGGGCGCGGTCTCACCTATGGGGATGTTTTTCTCCGAGCTGAGAGAGACTATTCTCGCTATAATTTCGAGCTTGCTGACACGCAGACCCTTCTGGCGCATTTCAAAGATGCTGAGCAAGAGGCCCTTCGTTTGGCAGAAGCCGGTATCGCTCAACCTGCTTATGACCAGTGTCTGAAAGCATCTCATACATTCAATTTACTTGATGCGCGCGGGGTCATTTCTGTTTCCGAGCGCGCATCCTATATCGGACGCGTACGCACTTTAGCAAAAGCCGCCTGTGAAGCATGGCTTGCCGGCGAAGAGGAGAATCATCATCGTGGCTGAATTGCTTCTTGACCTCTTCTGCGAAGAAATTCCTTCTGGCATGCAAGCACGCGCTGCTGATGATCTTGCACGTCTTCTTTCCCAGGCATTTACCGATTTCAACCCCAGCAATATACGCTCTTTTTGCGGAGCGCGTCATATTGCACTGATTTTAGACATGGATGCCGCTACCCCCGCTCGGACGCTCTCTGAGCGTGGCCCGCGTGAAACTGCCCCTGAAAAAGCACTCGCTGGATTTTCACGCAAGCATGGCATCACACCCGATCAACTCACCAAGGAAAATGGTTTCTGGATTTATAAACGTGACCTTCCTCCTGTGACGGCTCAGTCACGTATTGCAGAAATTTTGCCTGAAATTCTATGGAAATTTCCTTGGCCTAAAGCCATGAGATGGGGCAATGGATCTCATTTCTCATGGGTGCGTCCACTCCATCATATTGTTTGTTTGCTAGATGGAGAGCTTGTCCCTTTCTCGCTCTCTCGCGGTGATGATAATGCCCATGGATTAACATCCTCTAATATTACGGAAGGACATCGTTTTCTCTCACCTGGCACTTTCACCGTTCAAAGCTCCCAACAATGGCTTGATGAACTCGCCAGCCGTCATGTCATAATTGATGATGAAAAACGTCAAGACTTGATCCTTCAAGGCGTTCAAAAGCTTGCACAAGAGAAAGAGCTTCAGTTAGTCGAAGATGATGGGCTTGTAAGAGAAATCAGCGGACTCGTTGAATATCCTGTTCCTCTTCTCGGGAAAATTAGTAAACGCTTCATGACACTGCCCCCAGAAGTCATGCAGGTGTCAATGCGCGTCAACCAGCGCTATTTTGCCCTAAGAACTGCCGATGGCAAAGCCGCACCTTATTTCGCTTTTATTGCGAACCGAACCTTTGCCGATAATGGTGCTTTATGTATTGCTGGGAATGAACGTGTTTTAAGTGCGCGTTTTTCTGATGCACGCCATTTCTGGGATTTGGACCGAAAAACACCGCTTATCAAGCGCGTTGACGCTCTGAAGTCTGTCACATTCCATGCCAAACTTGGCACGCAAGAACAGCGCGCCCAGCGCATTGCCTCACTCGCAGGGGAAGTTGCGCGTGCAATGAAACTATGCGACGCGCAAATCACCCAAGCAAAACGTGCTGGTCTCCTGGCTAAGGCCGACTTAACAACAGGAATGGTTGGAGAGTTTCCCGAACTTCAAGGGATCATGGGCGGGTATTACGCGGCCCATGATGGCGAAGAGGCCGCTATTAGCCAAGCGATCAGTGAGCATTATTTACCTCGCGGGCAGCATGATGATACAGCCCGAGCACCCGTTTCCGTTGCTGTCGCCCTTGCCGATCGCTTCGATATGCTGACGGGTTTCTTTGCGATCGGAGAAACACCAAGTGGGTCGGGAGATCCCTATTCGCTTCGCCGCGCTGCTTTAGGAATCATTCGTACCATCCGTGATAATCATCTTCGGATAGACGTTGGCGCTCTACTCCTCAAAGCGACAGAACCTTTTGAAGGGATCATTGACGAGCAACAAGCACTCTATACGCTTGAGAACTTCTTTACCGATCGCCTCAAGGTGCAACTCCGTAGTGAAGGACGCCGGCATGACGTGTTAGATGCAACCCTTGCCGTCAACTCAGCACAACGCCACAAAACGCTCTTCACTCATCATCTTGATGGAGATTTTGTCCGCCTACTAGCCCGTGTGGAAGCCCTATCAGACATGATCGACACGGAAGACGGCCAAAACCTTCTTGCTGCTTATCGTCGTGCAACCAACATTCTCAAAATTGAGGATCAAAAAGATGGGCCCCATAAAGATGAGCCCAATGCATCTCTTTATGTTCAAGAAGAGGAAAATGCGTTGGGCGAAGCGCTCCACCGCGTCACCCCGCAACTCCATCAAAGCTTGCATGAAGATAACTTCACTGCGGCCATGCAAAGTCTGGCAACATTACGCCCTGTAATGGATCGTTTCTTCGAAAAAGTTACCGTTAATGCCGACCAAGCAGAACAGCGTTTAAATCGTCTCCGTCTACTGGCTACATTCAGCCATACAGCACGTATGATTGCCGACTTCGGACGCATTGAAAACATATCGTAACGAACCTGTTACCGATTCTCTTATACTGAGCAACCCGCCTCGATATTGACCTCTTTCGAGAGGATTGCTCAGTCACCTTATTCTTAAGGAGAAGGTGACTGCGTCATAAAAAGCTTCATTCCAAAAACGACAAATATCCCGCCCGTCAAGCGGTCGATGCAGCGCATCACTGCAGGACGACTGAGGAAAGCTTCAAACTGCGTTGTCATCATGACCAATATCCCTAGCCATACAGCTGACAACATGATCTGAATAACAACTTGTAATAAAGTAAATATCTTTATATCGACATGCTGAGGGATAAATTGCGGAAAGAACGTGATAACAAATATCCCAACTTTAGGGTTAAGGATGTTTGTCAAAAAGCCCTTCAAAAACCCCGCTCGTAATATATCCGATTCCTTTGATGAAATAAGCAAATCCGTATCATTGTCTGCATCTGCTAAGAAGGAACGAGGCTGCCACATCATACGCAGCCCCATCCAGATAAGATAGAGAGCCCCGATAAACTTCACGGCCATAAAAGCAGAATGTGAAGCAGCTAATAGCTCCGTTAAGCCAAGCATGGCCCCCACACCCCACACACTTATCCCAGCAAGAATACCCAAAACGGCACCGGCTCCGCCGCGACGTCCCGATGAAGCGGCCATCCTTAACACGACGGCTGTATCGAGCCCTGGCGTCACTGTAAAAATAGATACTGCGATAAAAAATGTTATGAGATGAAAAATATAAACAGACGCCATGACACAAATGTTCTCTTCAATGATGTATGCGGAATCTCACCATCTTATACATTTTATCACTATTCCGACTCTCTACCCATCACCACCTGAATCGACTTCATCACGATAGACCCAAGTAGAGAGGAGCAAACCAAAACCGAACATCATGGTGAGCATGGCCGAACCACCATAAGAGATTAACGGCAACGGCACCCCACCAACCGGAATGACTCCCATCACCATGGATAAGTTCACAACACAATAAAGGAAAAAATCTACGGATATCCCTAGCCCTACAAGCCGTCCAAACCTATTCCGGCAACGCAACGACATCAGCATACCGCTGATGACAATAAGGGTTAGAATACCAATCACCACAACGCCACCAGCGTATCCCCATTCCTCGCCAATCATCGTAAAAATAAAATCTGTTTGCTTCTCTGGGAGGAAGTTCAATTGCCCTTGGCTTCCATGAAGATATCCTTCTCCCCACATCCCTCCTGACCCCAGAGCGATCTTTGATTGAATGATATTATATCCTGCCCCTAACGGATCATGTTCAGGATGCAAAAATGTATCGATACGCGCCTTCTGATAGTCATGAAGATGGCTATAAATGACATTCCCTAGGAACGGGACCGGCGCCACCAAGATAACAATTTGCCACCAGCGCATTCCCGCCGCAAAAAACAAAGAGGCGCCAATCATGCCGACAATTGTAGCCGTTCCAAGATTGGGTTCTTTAAGAACAAGAACGACAGGAAGCAATGTCAGTAATGCGGGAATAATAAGACGCAACGGATTGCCCATTTTCTCGCGTCCGACTCTATGAAACCACGTCGCCAACATCAGAACTAAGGCAATTTTTGCAAATTCAGAGGGTTGAAACTGAAAGAACCCTAAATTGATCCACCTCTCGGCCCCTTTGCCAACATGACCGATCTTCAACACAAGCCCCAACATCAAAATCGCGATAATATAAATGGGGACGGACATGAGGCGCAGAACACGTGGGCTAAGAAGCGCAACTACAATCATAATGATGAGCCCGAACCCAAACCGAATGAGTTGAGGCTCGGCAAATGGAACAGGCTTTCCTCCTCCTGCAGAATAAAGAGCGACGTACCCAATGCCCGCCAGAACACAGATTAACAATACAAAAAACCAGTTAACCCGCCATAAACGCGAGAACATCCGGAAATTGGGTTCGGTTCTTAAAAGACGCCGCGCAACTTTAGGAACAACTGTATCATTATTCATGGGATCTTATCTTCCATCCCACCTTGCTGTGACATGGTCATATCGGCTGATGCCACCGTATTGCGTGATAATGGCGTTCGACTTGCCGGATCACGCAATAATGTGTCTGTCATAATGCGTGCCGCAAGCGGAGCTGCTTCAGTTGCTCCTGCATTTCCGTGCTCTACAATAACAGCGACAGAATAACGTGGGTTGTCATAAGGCGCATAACAAATAAACAACGCATGGGGACGATATTCCCAGGGCAAATTCATCGAATTAAAGTGCCCACTTTCACGCAAAGCACGCGGAACACGTCGCACCTGGGCAGAACCCGTCTTCCCCGCCATCTGAACACCAGGAATACTAAGACGCGCTGCTGGAGCCGTTCCTTGAGGTTCATTAACAACAGCAAACATGCCCCCTCTCACCACATCCAAATCTGAACGTGCGAACGGCATTTCCTCGGCAACATTAAAGGTACTCTGTGGTAAAGTTTGGTCGTTAATGCTGCGTATTAAATGTGGGCTAATCATACGCCCAGACGCTAGACGCGACGCATAAGTGGCCAAGGCTAAAGGCGTAACCTGTACCAATCCCTGACCAATTCCAGCATTGACCGTATCACCCCCATTCCAGTGGAAACCATGTTTGCGCCGCTCCGCTGGCGTCGGAATAGACCCCGCACGTGTATGGGGAAGCTCAATGTCAAGCTTTGTTCCCAATCCAAAGAGATTTCCTGATTTTTGGATGGCCTCAATACCGCAACGCCGCGCTACTTGGTAAAAATAGACATCACACGAATATTTCAACGCTTGATGCATATTAATGGAACCGTGCCCATAACGATTCCAACAATGGAAGCGTACCCCCCCCAGATCATAATAACCCGGGCACGAAAAACGCTCTCCCGGAGAAACCGCTTTTGATGTCAAAGCCGCCATAGCAACAGCTGGCTTAAATGTCGATCCAGGCGGATAAAGACCCGAAACAGCTTTATCGACAAGAGGAGTACGTGAGTCACTCATCCATGCATTCCACTGTGCGTGGCTGACACCGGAATCAAATAAAGAAGGGTCAAACGAAGGTGTACTCACCATCGCCATCACCTCACCATTGCGACAGTCCATCACAACAGCACTCGCAATACGATCCCCCACGCGACTAAGAACCTGGGACTGCAACTCTGTATCGATCGTTAGGCCCAATTTATTCCCTGGCAAACCATCAACGCGCTCAATCTCACCGATGACACGTCCAAGCGCATTAACCTCCATTTCAACCGAGCCTGGTTGCCCACGCAGGCGATCCTCCTGCGTTTGCTCCAAGCCAGCACGTCCAATCCTCATGCCGGGAAGCGAAAAGATGCTATCCTTTTGAGCATCAGCCTCATTAGGCGGTGCAACATAACCAACGATATGAGCCGTCAGCTCTTTGAGGGGATAATCACGTGTTGACCCAACATCAACCAAAACACCCGGAAGAGTGGGCGCATTAAGCCCAATTCGAGCCATATCATCCCATGACAAAAATTCTTTTAATGTTAGAGGAACATAGCGACGCAAATGCCGACGATCGCGCTCAATGCGCGCACGGTCACGGTCATCCAATGGAACAATGGCGGAAAAACGCTCAATAACGGCAGCAATATCCGTTGTTTCTTCCGGCATTAAGAGTGCTCTCCAATTTGGAAAATTTCCAGCAACGAGAACACCACAACGGTCATACATTGTCCCACGAGAAGGCGCGATCAAACGCTTACTCGTACGGTTACGTTGTGCAAGCTTTTTCAGCTCACCGCCTTTGATCACCTGCAAATCATATAAACGATAGGCCAATGTGCCCAATATACCGGCCTGGACAGCCATAATCATCAAAGCACGTCGTGTAAAAACACCACTCTTAACGGGCACACCTTCCCCGCTCCCTCCAGAAGATGAAGGGCCTCGCCTCTGAGAGGAATTGTTACGAGAAGCACGACGCTTGAATACCATCAGGACACGACATAACGCTCAGGAGTGGAGAAGCAAGTAAATAATAACAGATTCTATAAAGCCTGCACCGCATTTAAAACGCTAAGAATTGTCAAAAATACGGCGTCCCCACGCAAATCCCGCATGTAAAAGCGGGTAAACACCTATTGTGAGGACCCACTGAAAAACCATCGCAAAGGGAGAGATAATGGCCACCGCTTGAATAGACATCAAACACCACTCAAGGAAAACGCCTCCCAAAACTGTTAAGGCGTACACTCCCCATGAGCGAAAGAAACCTCCCTGAGCCAAACGAAAACGAACGCCCTGTGCTACGCCATAAACAACCAGCATCCACAACAATAAGAACCCCGGAGGCGTCACCACAAACAGTTCTACAATTAGCCCACTCAAAAACAATAAAGGCAATGACATAACCTGGGGACGGTATAGTACCCAAAACCATACAGTCCCAAGAATAATGCCACTCTGAAGTTCAATCTGTCCGGGAATACCGAAAGGAGCCGATAAGACAATCCCCCAACAAATGATAAACAAACCAGGAACAATCTTCTTCCAGACCGCTTTCATTATACGCTGTGGTGCCCATCGTAATAATATTTGCTGCTGCTGAGATGGTAACCGCATTGCCCGCCTTTTTCCCTCTGATCAACCATTCCCAATACGAGAAAAAGGCCAGAACCGTTTTAATCCCTGCCATTTCGGTTCGCCCTCAGCTTTAGGCGGCACAGAAATCAAAGGGCCATGCTCCCTAACACGCCCAGCTGCAGGCGGAGGATCTAACACCGTATCATTATCAAATACTCTTACGACATCCAAATGCTTTAAATCAGCAGCGGGGATAACAATGGGCTGCCCAGAAGATAAATAATGCACATGCCCAATCAAAACCCCCCCCGTAATCCCAGCCTGTCCGCGCGTCTCCACACGTGCACCCTCCACCGGACGAGTATCTTGAGCGTAATACATGAGATGTGGGAGCGAAACACTATCTCCCACCATCATAGCATCCCCCCCAGAGGGAAGCATTGTTACAGGAATACGGCTTGCAGCGTCTGTGATGAGTAATATTCTTACCACATGCGGCCCGACCTCACTCACCCTGCCTATCAGACCAACATCATCAACAGCAAGGCTTCCCATATGCGGAGATAGTTGATCTCCCACATCAAGCAAAGCAGCATGTAAATAGGGGCCGCTTTCCTCCCGGACGACCCACCCGCTTACATAGCGTAAACTCGGATCAATTCCCCAATGCAGTACAGACTTAAGCTTCTTATTCTCTGCCTTTAAGGAAGTAGCCATATCACGCCAGTAATAAAGTTGTTTATTTTGTTGACGTAAATTTTGATTTTCAGCGATTAAATCAGTAACGCCATGCAGCATCTCTTCCCAATGCCGCACCTCACGTTGAGGAAATGTCAAACCGTAATAAATAGGGGCCATCTCCCCTGTGACGGCAAGCCGAAGCGACACAAGCTTCTGCGGCCAGACTTGCCCTACAAAAGCCAGTCCAACCGCGAAAAAAATCAATATCGGTAAAACAAGGCCCGCCAAGACCTGACGCGTATGGATTGAAAGCATATCCCATTCGTCTCCGAGATGGGATTAATACATACTACTCAAAACACCTCTTAACTGACGCATCTCTTCCAACGCACGCCCTGTTCCCAAAGCCACACATGAGAGGGCATTCTCTGCCACAATGACGGGAAGACCCGTTGCTTGCCGTAGCACATCATCAAGACGCCGCAGCAACGCACCGCCCCCTGACATGACAATCCCTTTTTCCACAATATCAGCAGCTAATTCAGGCGGCGTATTTTCCAATACGACAGCAACAGCCTCAATAATATGGCTCACAGGCTCTTCCAAGGCTTCGGAAATTTGAGCCTGACTGACAGTAATCTCACGCGGGACACCATTCAGAAGATCACGCCCCTTCAACGTTGTGGTCGGGCCAGGCCCACCATCCTCTGGTAAGGATGCGGCCCCCAGTTCCATTTTAATACGCTCCGCGGAGCTTTCACCAATCATCAAGTTATAATTTCGGCGGATATAGGCGGTGATCGCATCATCCATCTGGTCCCCACCAATTCTGGCAGAGCGTGCACACACGATTCCCCCTAATGAGACAACGGCTACCTCTGTTGTCCCACCACCAATATCGACAATCATGCTCCCAGAGGCTTCGGTAACCGACAATCCAGCTCCAATGGCCGCGGCCATGGGCTCTTCAATGAGATAAACTTTACGCGCCCCAGCACTTTCAGCGCTTTCCTGAATCGCACGGCGCTCCACAGCGGTAGAGCCAGATGGCACGCAGATAACAACCTGAGGGCTAAAATAAGAGCTCCGATTATGTACTTTGCGAATGAAATGTTTGATCATTTCCTCCGCACTCTCAAAGTCCGCAATTACCCCATCACGCATTGGACGGATAGCCGTAATATTCCCCGGAGTCCGCCCGACCATCAGCTTAGCTTCATTCCCAACCGCCAAAACCTGCCGGCGCCCCCGCACCTCAGTAACAGCTACAACGGAAGGCTCACTTAACACAACTCCACGACCTTTAACGTAGACAAGCGTATTAGCTGTGCCGAGGTCGATCGCCATGTCAGCCGACATGAGACCCAGCAGACGAGAGAACATCCAAAACTCCTGGCAGGAAAACCTCACATTATTGTAAGGCGGCAAAAATATTAATCACGCTGAACACAATGACGTACCCGGCGGCAAATTATAAGAAGCAAGACAACTTCAGCAAGGCCATAAAGGACAAGAAAAACGATTCTTACCACGGATTTTTATGACAGTTTCTTTAGATATCTATCTCACGTGGATTACGATAGGTTTTTCCTAATCATAAATCAATTATATCATCCTCAAACCGATCACAGCAAGCAAAACTCCCAACACCCAACGTTGTACAGCCTCATGACATTTCCCAGCGCACAGAGTCCCCAATAAGATTCCGGGAATCGAACCACATAAGAGCCATGCGATCGTCCTGACATCCAGCGCTCCCTCTAGCCAATGACCTCCCCCGGCAACAAATGCCAACGGAACGGCATGCGCAACATCAACAGCAACCAATGTTCGCATAGGCACTGAGGGATATAACATGACCAAAGCCGCCATACCAATTGCTCCAGCACCTACTGAGGAAAGAGCAACCATTCCCCCTAGAATGAGCCCCAATACGACAGTAAGGAAGCGTACACGCCTGCGACCATACACTGCCCGCTGTGACGCCCAGCGTTGTAAATATGGACGAAACAAAATAGCGGGAGAAGTAATCAGCAAGCTAATCCCCAACGCCACATGTATTATGTGGGATACCGCCGCAGAACTTCCTGTATGATGCAAGAATATGAGACAGATTAAAGCCCCCGGTATACTCCCAGCCATGAGCCAGCCAACAATACGCCAATCTATTGTTCCAAGATGCCTGTTAAAGGTGGTTCCCACCAACTTCGTAACAGCGGCATAAATCAAATCTGTCCCAACAGCTGTTTGCGGCTTCACTCCACATAGGAGGATAAGGATGGGGGTCATAAGAGAGCCACCCCCGACCCCCGTCATCCCAACCAGGAAACCCACAAGCAAACCGGAAAGCACATAAACCCATCCATGCACCATCGGTCTCCCCCTCCAGCTCTTTTAAAGCGAATACGCCCGAATAAGAACGTTACGATATCAAACTTTCAAGGCTTCCGGAGCACTTCGTTGACGTTTAACCAACAGTTTATTCAAGGCATGAATATAAGCACGGACCGCTGATACAACTGTATCGGCATCACTTCCCTGCCCATCCACAAGCCGGCCGTCTTCTTGCAAACGCACAGTTGTCTTTGCTTGGGCATCCGTTCCCTCTGTTACATTTGCAACAGAGAACAAGGCCAAAGTCGCTTTATGCGGAAAAGCCTGACAAATAGCCCGGAACGCCGCATCGACAGGTCCATTCCCATCAGACTGGGCCTCTTGCACAACGCCATCCACTTCAAGTCCTAAAAGCACATGGGCTTTATGGGCCGTGCCACCTTGCAACTCCAAAAACTGTAATTTTATACGATCATGATCACGCGCTTCTTCATCAACCAACGCTCTCACATCGTCATCAAAAACAACTTTCTTCTGGTCGGCTAGATCCTTGAAACGTTGGAACGCAACATTAACAAGCTCATCCGTTATGTCTCCATAACCAAGGCTCTCCAACTTATCCCGGAAAGCCGCACGCCCAGAATGTTTCCCCAACACCAAGGACGTACTATTCCACCCAACACTTTCGGGCGTCATAATCTCGTACGTTCCAGCGTGCTTCAAAATACCATCCTGATGGATCCCGCTTTCGTGCGCAAAGGCATTACGACCTACAATCGCCTTATTAGGCTGCACATCAAAGCCCGTAATGGTCGCCAGAAGACGCGAGATACTCAACAGACGCGGCGTCTCAATCCCTGTCGTCATCCCATAACGATCATGCCGCGTCTTCAACGCCATCACGATCTCCTCTAATGCGGCGTTACCAGCGCGCTCACCAATCCCATTGATGGTGCACTCAATCTGTCGAGCGCCCCCCTCAACAGCCGCCAATGTATTACCAACCGCCAATCCAAGATCATTATGATTATGGGTAGAGAAAATAACCTGATCCGCTCCGGGGACACGCTCTCGCAACATAGAAAATAACGCCCGCATTTCCTCTGGTGTCGCAAACCCTACAGTATCAGGAATATTAATAGTTGTTGCCCCATGACGAATGGCCGTTTCGACACACCGACATAAGAAGTCCGGCTCTGTACGAGACCCATCCTCTGCGGACCACTCAACATCATCTGTATAATGACGCGCCTGTTTGTTCCCGGACTCAATCAGCTCCAGAACACGCTCCGGCGACATACGAAGCTTGTATTTCATATGTAACGGAGATGTTGAAATGAAGTTATGAATACGCCCGCGTTTCGCTTTCTTTAGCGCTTCCCCTGCGGCCTCAATATCACGCCCCCCACTCCGAGCCAGGGCGCAGATGACCGATCCATCCACGTTCTCGGCAATTTGGCGGACACTTTCAAAATCCCCTTCTGAAGCAACGGGGAAACCCGCTTCAATAACATCAACCCCTAATGCTGACAGAGCGTGCGCCATGCGCAGCTTCTCCCCTATATTCATAGAAAAGCCAGGGGACTGCTCACCATCGCGCAATGTCGTGTCAAAAATGAAAACACGATTATCAGCAACAGAACCGAAAGAAGGATGTTGGAAAGACACAGCGTTACCTCTCTTAACCTTACGAAAATACAATACTTAATCTTGAAGGCTTCCCCTGAACGCAGCAGACAATCCTGTCCGCATCATAGAGCGTTCAGGGGACCATAAGTCGTAGGGTAAGGGCAAAACAGAATGTCATATCACTACGGACGCTACATAATTATTTTACCTAACGCAAGAGGTTCGTATTTTATAATAAACGCCCACCCGCAAGACGTTCTCCACCAAAACGCGAAGAAAAATAACGATCAATCGCTTGCTGCATCGCTAAGGCAACATGTTGACGATGTTGTGCTTGCCTCAAAGCGAGCTCATCGAGATGATTGGACATAAAGCCCATTTCAACCAAAACAGACGGAATATCTGCCGACTTCAAGACAACAAATGCAGCGTGCCGCGACGGATGGCGTAACAGCCGAATTTTGTCTTGAAAAGAATGCACAACACTGGATGCCATATAGGCTGACCCGTGCCGTGTTTCTTCGTGCACAAGACTGCCCAAGATCTCCTGTACGTCTGGGGAAAAACCATGAAAAGCAGGGCCGGCAAAACGGTCTGCACTATTCTCCTTTTGTGCCAACAACGCCGTTTGATGGTCTGACGCACTACCTGATAACGTATACACACTTGCACCACGCACATCCGGTTGTTGCAACGCATCAGCATGCATAGAAATAAAAAGCTGCGCTTTATGACGATGTGCAAGCTCGACACGTCCTTCAAGAGGAATAAACTTGTCCTCATCGCGGCTCAGCACAACACTATAACGCCCAGATTTCCTTAATAAAAAGGCCAACTCTGTGGCGGCAGCTTCCGCAATATGCTTCTCATACGTGCCGGAAACACCAATAGCACCTGGATCCTTCCCCCCATGACCAGGATCTAGCATAATAGTTGGTAAATCTGGTTTGGCATGACGGGTAATAGAAGGCGCCCGCTGTGTCGCAATAACAGAACTGGAATGTTTCCTATTCGTGAGTGCCGTAGCCGTATATGGGAGGAGCCCTCCACTTGCTGACAAACCCAAAAAATGCCGTCGCGTCAGCACCATGATCTGTTCTCCTCAGACACCCTCAACCCCCTCAAAACTGCTCGATTATCAGTGTATAATAACCTCGGTAATTAAGACGCATAAGAGAAATAATCACCCTTCATTTTCACCTTATCTCAGAACATGACAACAGCCTGCATCATGCCGCTTGCCAAGATGAAATATTTGGGTCATCTTGACACGCAAGACCTTGTTGGAAGCGGTTTGATCCTAAACAGCCCCAGTGGGATAATCTGGAGAGGCTGTCGGCTCCCGCCAATATGGTTTTAGCGTGATGTACTTTGAATCGTTTGGTGTGAGCACGTCATCAAGTTCTGATGTGTCTACGGCACCCTGATAGAAGTAGTCCAACTCATCAACTGGCTGTGTGGCCATATGCCATATCAGCTAAACGCATTTCCCGGCAATTCAGGCTGCTGCCGGACCAGTTATCCAGGGGCGTCATGTTATTTAGTGCGTCGATTTTAACCCACCGCTTATCACAGCCCTCGTGCGCTGTGCCTGCCATGCCGTTCCCTGACCGTTACGACAATCCGCGTATTCATCGGATGAGCCTACCTCATGGATACGCCACGGAGTTTAGTCTTCCATGACAAAACATATGCTCATTGACGCAACACACGCTGAGGAAACACGTGTCGTTGTCATGAACGAAAAACGCATTGAGGATTATGACGTTGAAACGTCTGCTCGGCGTCAACTTAAAGGCAATATTTATCTCGCTAAAATAATCCGCGTTGAACCAAGCCTACAGGCCGCTTTCGTTGATTATGGCGGCAATCGGCATGGCTTTTTAGCCTTCAGTGAAATCCACCCTGACTATTTTCAAATCCCAGTCGCTGATCGCGAAAAACTTCTTGCCCTTCAAGAAGAAGAATACGCCACCGAGCAGCAGGCTCTGGGGGATGACGACGTTGATGATGGTGATAGTGCTGATGCCAACGTTCAAGAAGACCAAGATGAACATGCACAGCACCGCCCCGAAATTGTCAGCGGAGAGCACGATACTGGCGATGAGCAAACCGCCAACCGCCGCATGGCACGCTTTTTACGTAATTACCGCATTCAAGAAGTCATTCGACGTCGCCAGGTCATCCTAGTTCAGGTTGTCAAAGAAGAGCGCGGCAATAAAGGAGCGGCCCTCACCACTTATATCTCTCTTGCTGGCCGATACGGAGTCCTCATGCCCAACGCTATGCGTGGTGGTGGAGTGTCTCGCAAAATCACATCTGACACAGACCGTAAGCGCCTGCGTGATATTGTATCGCATCTCAATTTACCCCGTTCCATGGCAATGATCATCCGCACAGCTGGTGCAGGACGGCCTGAAACAGAAATTGTTCGTGATTGCGATTATTTGCTTCAACTATGGGACGATATACGCTCCCATGCCCTAACCTCTATCGCTCCTACCCTCGTTTATGAGGAAGCAAGCCTGATAAAACGGGCCATTCGTGATCTCTTCACTCGTGACATTGAAAGTGTTTATGTCGATGGTGAAAGTGCATGGAAAAATGCTCGGGAATTCACACGGCTTCTCATGCCCCATAACGCCAACCGTATTCGTCTTTGGCAGAACCGTGGGCAAAGTCTCTTCTCACACTATAATGTTGAGCACCATCTCAACGCCATGTTCTCCCCAACAGTACGCCTAGAAGCTGGCGGCTATATTGTCATCAATCAGACAGAAGCTCTAGTCTCTATTGACGTCAATTCGGGCAAGGCCACGTCACAACGCAATATTGAAGAAACAGCCCTTCGGACAAACCTCGAAGCCGCTGAAGAAGTCGCACGTCAATTAAGGCTCCGTGACTTAGCCGGGCTCATCGTGATCGATTTCATCGATATGGAAAGTCGTCGCAATAATAACCAGGTCGAAAAACGCTTAAAAGAAGCGCTCCGCCTTGACCGTGCACGCATCCAAGTTGGACGGATCTCCCATTTTGGCCTCTTGGAAATGTCTCGTCAACGGCTTCGTCCTTCTTTGGCCGAGAGTATGCTTTCTCCTTGCCCACACTGCCAAGGAACGGGCCTGGTACGCGGGATCGAGAGCACAACGCTTCATGTGCTCCGCACCATTGAAGAAGAAGCAAGCCGCCAACTTGCCTCAGCAATCAATGTCTATATCGCACCAAGCATTATTCTCTACCTTCTCAACAGCAAGCGCGATTCATTGGCTGCGATAGAACAACGTCATCAGTTAAAGATTTCCTTCCAAACTGACGACAGTCTTGTTGGTTCGGATATCCGAATTGACCGTATTCAGTCTCGACAGACACAGGCAGCTCCTCTTGCTGCACCTGCTCCAGAGAAAGCCCCGGATACGGTACGCACGATTGATATCGTCGCGGGAGAGGCTCCTGTTCCGTCTTCTAAAGAACAGCAATCCTTCCCATCAGACGACACGCAAGAAAATAACTCTTCTCGCCGCCGTCGCCGCAGAGGCCGCCGCCGTGGTCAGGACCGCGATTATGAGACGGCTTCACACGATAGTGAGAATGAGGAATTCCGAGTTCCTGCAACACCAGAAGAACCGCACTCTGCTGAAGAAGGATTAATGCCTGGCCGTCGGAGAACACGTGTTCGACGGGTCCTCCCGCAAAAAAATGAGGATACAATCCCGGAAAAGCCAGCACGTAGCCGTAAATTTGAAAAGAAAGGAAATATCCCTTCTTCACCACCACAGCAACAGCGCCCTACTCCGGCAGATCCTTTCCAAGGGTTTGATATTTTCGATCTCATCGAACAGAATGATGCGACCTTCATTCAGTCACGAGACATATCTGACATACCGTCGGAAAAATCAGCTGCGTTTACCGCTAAAAAGACAGCAATAGAGCCGACGGATCGCCATATATCAGGAAACGAACACCCTGTTGATGTTGAAGCCCTCGACACGCCGAAGGCCCCTCGCCGCCGCCGGCGTAGCCGAAAGAGCAATGAGCAGGGAACATCAATAGAAACAACGGTCTCTTCAGACAATTCGGAGCCTCAAAACACATCAGAACCTTCTGAAGAAAAAGAGAAGCCTGTTCGTCGGCGTCGCACGACACGCTCGAAATCAACCGAACAGCAACCGGTCGAAGCATCAGAAACATCCGTGCCTCGTCCTCCGCAGCCCATTAACGTTGATGAGGCAAAGCCTGCCAAGCGACGGGTCGGATGGTGGAAACGCTAAAGCCTAACTCGGTGTCATCAAAAGGGGCGGTCAGAATATTCTGACCGCCCCTTTTTTACGTATCCCTCACCACAAAACGATAAACTTATCTAACGACACACACTGTTATTTCCATTCTGAGCAATGAACGTACCCGTCAACGGTTGAAAACACGCATTCTGGGTGCATGAATTACCACTCGTTAAACTCCGTGAATATAAAGCCGCACCTGTTTGAGCCTGCTCATGTAACGCTGAACCACAAATAGGCGTATCAAGCGGAGCCGATGGCACATTCATCTTCTCTTTGTCTGTGAGACCACGCGGCGTGTCCTGCACAGCACTCGGCGCAAAATTCTGTGCCGTTCGTGCAGCGTCATAGGATGTTTGAGAGGTTGGCGTGCTAGAGCAGGCTGCGACAGCTAAGAACGATGTAACCACCATCGCCTGAAACCAAGAATTCTTAATTTTCACGATACCTTCCTCCCCCCTCGGGATATGTCTCTCACCTTCAGATATCAAGCTTCCCTTGTGTAGGAGCAGCCTTATCATCTGCAGGCACATGTCGTTGTTTACCCCGCACCTTTGGACCAGAAGATGTTTTTTCAAAAGTTGGATCCAACTGTGCATGGCGTTTACCATCCGCAAAACTGAGTGTTACCATGCTTCTCTGAGGTAACATATCAGAACGCGTCACTGGATGACCATTTCCATCCTGTACCAAAACATAACCGCGTTGCAGAATCGCCTGTGGAGAAACCGCTAATAGGTGACGCCCTACACCGTCAAGACGTGCTTTTTGAAGCTGTATTTGTGATTGAATCGTCTCAATCCTTATCGGGCATCGCGCTAAACTCATTACACGTGATTGGTATGTCTTCTGCCACCCTGCTTGCAAGCCAAACAACAATGCCCCAATTGTCGCACGACGTTGCGACCATAATGTCACAGGAGCTGGCAAATGATACTGTGTTGCGCCTAACTGAGCACGCGCACGCATAATGAAGGAAGGAAGAGCAAGCTCAAGCCGCTGACCGCGATCTTCTAGGCGCATACGCGCCGTATCTAAAATGCTTGGTAGGTCCGGCATACGCCCAAGACAATGTTGCAATCGCAATTGTTGATTTTGAAGAATAGCCGCCAAACCACTCGTTAAACGCGCTGTACGATGCGCCAGATCAGCCAGCAGCTCTGACCGGAGTGGAACCGCTAATTCAGCGGCTGCGGTTGGCGTTGGGGCACGTCGGTCTGACGCATAATCAATCAGTGTCGTGTCCGTTTCATGACCGACTGCTGAGATGAGAGGTAATGGACACGCCGCTGCCGCACGCACAACCGCCTCATCATTAAAAGCCATAAGATCTTCGAGTGATCCCCCACCTCGTGCAACAATCACAACATCTGGCGGTTGTGGCAAACGCGCCATTCCTTGAATAGCCCGTACAATTTGCTGTGCCGCCCCGTCTCCCTGCACAGCCACTGGCCATAACAAAATATCCCTCGGGAAGCGCCGAGAAATTGTTGTGCAAATATCGTGAAAAACAGCACCGGAACGTGAGGTAATAACCCCCACACATGTGGGTAAAAATGGAAGAGCTTTTTTACGTTCAGCAGCGAACAATCCCTCATCACGCAATTGGAGACGCAGCCTTTCCACCCGCGCGAGCAACGCCCCTTCACCCGCATACTCCATACGGTCAATAATCAGTTGATAACTCGAACGTTCGCCATAAGAGGAAATACGCCCTGTGGCGATCACCTCCGTACCATTTTCCGGTTTCAAACTCAGGCGCGAGGCATTCCCACGCCAGATGACTCCCGAAATCTTACCTCCCTCATCTTTGAGAGAAAGATAAATATGGCCAGAAGCGTAACGTTTAAGCTCCGTAATTTCACCACGAATGCGGACACGCCCAAACGCCCCTTCTAACGTGCGCTTAATCGCCCCTGATATATCAGATACTGAATATTCTGGAATATTCGACACACCCTGCGCAGAATCTCCAGATGAAAACCTATGCTCACTCTCCATCATAGAAACAGTTTATGCTAAGAAGACCCCCACGCGAAGCCTGAAATAAGCTCTGAAAAGGAATCTTGCATGCGTGTTCTTCTTGTCGGCTCTGGAGGGCGTGAACACGCTCTTGCTGTCGCTCTAGCACGGTCTCCACAGCTGGATAAGCTTTATGCAGCACCGGGCAACCCAGGTATGGCAGCCATTGCAGAATGCCATAACATCCATGCTGATGACATTGATGGCCTCGTTGCTTTTGCACAGCAAAACGCTATTGATCTTGTCGTCCCAGGCCCTGAAGCCTCTCTCGTCGCAGGGCTAACAGATGCTTGTGCTCAAGCGAATATTGCTTGTGCTGGCCCAACTAAAGCAGCCTCTCATCTTGAAGGCAGTAAAGCATTTACGAAAGAGATTGCCAATGCAGCAGGGATCCCTACAGCAGTGTGGCAACGTTTCGATACTGATAAAGAACTGGCCTTAGACTATATCCGTAAGCATGGCGCCCCTATCGTTATTAAAGCTGATGGCTTAGCCGGAGGGAAAGGCGTTGTCGTCGCTCAAACAGTCGGAGAGGCTGAGAAAGCCGTACATGATCTCGGACTTCCTTTAGTCATTGAAGAATGTCTTATTGGCAAAGAGGTCTCTCTTTTTGCTTTTTGTGCCGATGAAAATGCCGTTCTCATTGGTGCCGCACGAGACCATAAACGCGTCGGCGATGGTGATACAGGCCCTAACACAGGCGGTATGGGCGCCATATGCCCACCTCCTGATTTTGACCGTGACGCTCAAGAAAAAGCATTGGATATCACTGTCCGCCCGATGTTAGCTGAGATGAAACGCAGAGGTACGCCATTCCGAGGCGTGATTTTTGCGGGCCTGATGCTAACAGATGCAGGCCCTAAACTTATCGAATACAATGTCCGCTTTGGAGATCCAGAAGCACAAGCACTGCTCATCCGCCTGAAGAGCGATTTGCTCCCTATTCTCAAAAATCTCGCCTCCGGCCATCTCTCACAAGAGAACATTATTTTCTCAGAAGAGCCTTCTATTGCACTCGTTCTGGCTGCGAAAGGATACCCTAACGCGCCTCTCAAAGGCGGTATCATCACAGGTGTCGATCGTGCCGATAGTCTCCCCGGTGTACAAGTATTCCAAGCGGGAACCAAAATAGAAAATGACCATCTCGTCGCCAATGGTGGCCGTGTTTTGACTGTCTGTGCAACAGCAAAAACAGCCGAAAAAGCACGATCACGCGCCTATGAAGCTGCCGCTACGATACAATGGAAAGATAAAATGTTACGGAGTGATATTGGTGTTTAACTATAGATTAGGCATAGTCGTATAGTATTCGCACAATAGGGAAATCCACGCTATGGTTTCACGGTCCTTCAATCAGTCCTTAACACGGCTCCAGATAAAAAATTCTCATTTTTTGTTCTGCATGAAGGACTAGAAACATCCGTTCAACGGTTGGGCCACTAACTTTTTGATGCAGAACATTCGAGAATCTCTTTCATTGATGTAAGCGATACTTTTAAAAAGCTTAATCTCCCAACACGGTGGCGGTTTTCTCGGCAAACATATTGCCGCCTCCGTATCCCCTTACCGCTCTAAAGAACTCCATTACGTTCTTTATCTCGATTCTGATATCGTGGTCCGACACGATATTTCACATCTCTTTGATAAAATGGACAACAGTAAAGCTATTGGGGCTATCCGCGACCTACTCCGTCCTGCCGCCGTTCGTTTCAAAGAATACCGCTCTCCAGAAGAATGTCAGGCCCCAATGGGAAGGACTTTAGTAATATCGAAGAGCTTCATTATCAACAACTAGCTCTGGGGCTAGAAAACCCTGATGATTATTTCTAAACCGGCGTCATTATTTTTAACATCCTACGTATCACCGAAGACCAAATCCAAAAATGCTTTGACATGCTTCCTCAAGGCTTATGGATGCAAGACCAAGACATTCTCAACGCAGTCTTTAAAGAATAAGGCTCTGCACCTTGCTCATGATCTACCAGAGCCATGGAAGACCATCTATCCAGAAAAGCGCATTAACCCGCATCTCTGCACTATGGTGGCGGACCAAGCCTTGGCTTGATCCAAACAGAGATCTTGCTTTCGCAATTTACCACAGTACTGACCAAGTTGATCAACGTATTCGCGACTTAACCAAAAAGTGGAATCGTAAAGGAAGGTACTTTTCTTTACACCACAATCTTTAGAAGCTCTGACAGCCGATCAATATGGTAATTCGGCCTCAAAGCTTCACATGAGGCCGCTGAGCCATGACCGTAACTCACCCAACAAGAAGAAATCCCGGCATTCTGCGCAAATAATAGATCCGCCGTTGTATCACCAACAATCAAGAAATCAGATAACGGGGTATCTGGAAAAAATGGACGTATCCGCTCCGTTAAAACCTCTTTTTGAGGTTTACGAGGTTTCCCTTCCTCTGCCCCCATATAAGTCACAAACCATTTTCCTAAGTCAAAACGCTTTACACTGCTCTCTAATGATGGGGCATATTTATTACTTAACAACACCAATTTGTGCCCCTGTGATGTCAACGCCTCTAATATCTCTTTTACACCGTCAAACAACACCGTCTCTTTTTCATCTGCAATAGTGTAATAATGACGATAGGAACGTGCAAAAGCGAGGACCTTTTCAGGTGAAATCTCAGGAGCCATCTCCTTGCAAAAATCTTCTAACGTTCTTCCTTGCTCTAGCTCAAACTCTAACTCTTCACGCGACGGCGCGTGAAAGCCTTGCTCTTTGAACGCCGAAATCAACCCCGTCAAAATGGCTGGTCGTGTTTCGGCAAGCGTCCCATCATAATCAAGCAGCAAAACGGGAAAACGTGACATCAAAAAATCTCCTATCGAGGCATCATAAAAGCGTGAAAATGCTCAAGCAACTCCGCTTGCCCCAGATCTGTTGACAGGCTCCCCGCGTAACGCCCCTGCGGATTCATCACAACGAAATTAGGCGCCGGAATATAATATCCTGCTTCCTGTTTGAAAGGCGCATGATACAACGCTGTCATTGCCTTGATCATACTATAACTCGCATAAAAGGGAAGAATATGTGGGGCTGCGTGCGTCACATAGGCCTGCCAGTCATCTAAATCCATTTCTCCTGTCTCGAGTGAGACCACCAGTGGCGTGACTGAGCGCCCTTCAGTCCGTAACGCCATCACCGTCTCATCAAGTCGTCTTAAAGCAGGATAACAACGTTCTGACGGACAGCGCGGGTCAACAAACCATACAATCAACCAAGAGCCTCGAAAGTCCCCTTCAGTAACGATCGACCCCCCCATAGAAGCAACGCGGAAACTACCGCCGACAGGGTTCCCTTCTGATTGGACAAGCAATCCACTCCCTGCATGCGACGCGAGGTAAAACCCGCCATAGCCGAGGCTTCCAGCCACAATAATCAAAACACCAATTACCAGCGACCAGACACGAACCTGGCGACTTTTCTCACCCACTTTTTCTATTCCCTTCTTTTAATGAGCTTCAGCCCAACTCAATCCCCATCCTGTTTCTACCGCTAAAGCAATGTCTAAAGACGCGGCTTGTTCCATCTCTCGCTTTACAAGCTCAGATAAAGCAGACACATCAGAATCGGCGACTTCAAAAAGCAATTCGTCATGGACTTGAAGGATCATCCGAGCCTGCAAGCCACTTGCTGGGAGAGTGCGAGAAAGACGCACCATGGCTTTCTTAATAATATCCGCTGCACCACCCTGAAGCGGGGCATTAATTGCTTGGCGTTCGGCATAAGAACGACGTGCCGCCTGACGCTCTTTAATACCTGGCACATAGCAACGTCGTCCGAACGGAGTCAGCACATAACCATGTTCGCGCGCCTCTTCTTTTACGCGCTCCATGTAACTTAAAATCCCTGGATAGCGATCAAAATAAGCATCAATATAACGCTTAGCTTCTGACTGTGGAACTTGCAGCTGACGCGCCAAACCGAAGGCCGAAATACCGTAAATAATACCGAAATTAATGGCCTTTGCCCGGCGTCGCGTTAAAGAATCCATCCCCTCAATAGGAATGCCAAACACTTCAGAGGCCGTTCGTGCATGAATATCTTGCCCGAGGCGAAAAGCCTCTAATAAGGGTTCGATATGAGCAACATGCGCTAAAAGACGTAGTTCAATCTGGCTATAATCCGCTGAGAGAATTTGATGCCCAGGTGGCGCTACAAAAGCGCGCCGAATACGCCCCCCCTCCTCTGTACGGATGGGAATATTTTGGAGGTTGGGATCGTTTGACGATAAACGACCTGTTGTCGTGACCGTCATTTGAAATGTCGTATGAACACGCTTCGTTTCTTGATCCATCAACTTAAGCAAAGCATCTGCATAGGTTGATTTTAGTTTGGAGAGCTGACGCCAATTTAAAATCATACTTGGCAATTCCTGGCCTTCTACCGCCAATCCTTCCAACACACTCGAATCAGTCCCCCATGCCCCAGTTTTAGTACGCTTCCCCCCCGGGAGACCCATTTCATCAAATAAAATTTCTCCCAACTGCTTAGGCGACGCAATATTAAATTCCCGCCCAGCGCGCTCATAGATTGTTGCTTCCATCTCCTTCATGCGCTGACTAAAATCATCCGATAAGCGACGCAATTCATCCGAATCAACGCGAATACCAGCCTCTTCCATAGAAGACAGAATTTTGATCAGAGGCCGCTCCATATCCTCATAAAGAGCGACAGCTTTATGAGCCCGTAAACTGGGTCGCAATATTTCCCAAAGGCGAAATGTAACATCGGCATCTTCTGCCGCGTATTCCGTTGCTCTTGGCAAAGGAACCTGAGCAAAGGGTATCTTGTTGCGCCCTTTCCCGGTCACGTCCTCATACGTAATCGGCTGATGGTTGAGATGCCGCCGTGATAGCTCATCCATCCCTTGCCCATGTGCCCCCGCTGACTGAGCGTATGAAAGAAGCATCGTATCATCAATAGGCGCGATCTCTGTAATTCCCGCCTTGCGCAATACTGTGAGGTCATATTTCGCATTTTGGAAGATCTTCAGCACTGAATCATCACGCAATAGCGGTGCTAAACGCCGTAACGTCTCATCAACTTCCAGCTGCTCACCCGTTGGCGCTTCTAACGTTCCTTCATGTCGAAACGGTACGTAACATGCATGCCCCGCTCTCGTTGCCAAAGAGAGCCCGACAAGCTCGGCCAGACGCGCGTTGAGCCCAGTCGTCTCTGTATCAACCGCAACAACGCCTGCCTCACGAGCTTCGGTAATCCAACGTTCTAGAGACTCCCATGATGTTACGGTTTCATACGGGCCGTAAGCTACTTCTTCGACAGAAGGGATATGCTCTTTTACAGGAGTAGGCTCTGCAGCTGGATGACGCCCTTTCCGATTAAAGCCCATTCTTTGGAGAATAGAGGAGAACCCCATACTCTCTAACCACTGCCGTAATGTCTCCGCATCCGTCTCACGCACACGCAAATTACCGACTGGACAAGGAACATCCACTTGATCCGCCAATAAAACGAGCTGACGCGAAATACGTGCTGCTTCCGCATGCTCTATTAAATTCTGCCGCCGTTTGGAAGGTTTCATAGAAGGTGCCGCTTCTAATACAGCGTCCAAACTTCCATATTCTCGGATGAGCTGCGCGGCTCCCTTAGGGCCTATTCCTGGGACACCTGGCACATTATCCGTTGGGTCTCCCATCAATGCCTGAACATCCACCACAAGGGATGGATGAACCCCGAACTTGGCTTCCACAGCCGCTTCGTCAATTGGTTTCTGTTTAATAGGGTCTTTTAAGACAACACCCGGGCGAACAAGCTGCATTAAATCTTTGTCGGAAGAGATAATAGTGCATTGTCCCCCTTGCTCCACCGCAAGCCGCGCATAGGTTGCAAGAAGATCATCCGCCTCCCACCCGGGGAGTTCCAATGCCGGGACACCAAAAGCTTCTGTTGCTTTGCGGACAAGCTCAAACTGTGGACGCAAATCTTCCGGTGGTGGTGGACGATGTGCTTTATAATCAGGATAAATATCATTGCGGAAAGTTTTACGCGCCGCATCAAAAATAACCGCGATAGGACGGTCCTCATGCTCTTTCAACAAGCGCGACAGCATGTTGGTAAACCCATAAACCGCATTGACGGGGGTCCCATTTGGGCTACTCATAGGGGGAATGGCGAAAAACGCCCTGAAGATAAAACCAGACCCATCGATTAAAACCAAGTGATTATGATCTGACGTCACACATGTTCCCCTAATTCGCCCATCACCATAAAAGAAGCCTCCATGATACGCGCATTCCCTACGGTTTTAAAACGCCTTTCCTCAATCTTATTCCCACTCTCCCTCTTTGGATTTTTATCCCTCACCGGGTGTCATACGCTTTCTCCCCCCAAAAACCTTCCACATACCCCGCAAGAAGCCGCCCTTATCTCACCCGATTATTGTCTAACGATGAAAGATGGAGCCCGTATTCCACTCCGTCTCTATTCATCGACAGATTCCCCCATACCGCATGCTGTTATTCTTGCTCTTCATGGATTTGGTGATAGCCGAGATGCCTGGGAGACCCTCGCACCCACAATCACAAGCCAACATATGCTCATTGTCGCACCAGACTTACGTGGGTTTGGGCAAGCCCCTCCCCAACCCGCCTCACCAACACAACAAGTTCATGATGTTCTAGAAGAGCTTGATTGGGCTCATCACAAATGGCCGCATACCCCTATTTATCTCATGGGCGAGAGCATGGGAGGTGCTATCGCTCTTCTCGTCGCTTCACAGCCTCAACCGGCCCCCACTGACACTATTCCCTTCATTCAGGGTACAATTCTTTTGGCGCCCGCTGTCATGGATATTGGCCAGCCATGGCGCGCTATCCTGAGCACATGGAGTTTCTTCTCTCCGCATATGACGCTTGATGGACGCGCTGTTCCGGGGCGGCCCCGCATTGCGACCCACAATATAAAGGCCCTACGCCGGCTCTATTTTGATCCTTTGACCCGACATAACAGCACCGTAGAAGCCCTTGATGCCCTCGTTACCGTTATGCAGCGCGCCTCGACACAAATCCATAATGTCAAAACACCCATGTTGGTCATGACCGGGACAAATGATCAGTTCGTGCCTGTCTCAAAAACAGAACTATTATTTAAAAAACTGCCTCCACATGTCCGCCGCGATGTCATCGCTGGAGGATACCACCTTTTAAGCCGTAATCAGGACGAAGTGCCACCAGACATTATAAGCTGGATCCTCACACCAACTAAATTTCTTCCTTCAGGAGGAGATATCCGCGCGATTGAGTGGGCCGAAACAGCCCAATAAATAATCCTCAATGTCCCTCTTATCAGGAGTAAGATTTTTACCCTTCTAGGGGTGGCCAAAAGAGCCACAAACGTTTAGAAGGACCTCAAAGGGGACCCGTAGCTCAGCTGGATAGAGCGCTGCCCTCCGAAGGCAGAGGTCGCGCGTTCGAATCGCGCCGGGTCCACCAGGAATAATCGGTATAATATCAGAGACATCATCGCCTCAGCCGTCGCGTTTCTCGTCGCGGCGCTTGGGTAGTTGTGCGCCCCGTTTCTCGTCTTAATCATAAGAATAAAGGAGAGGTGGCAAACCACTTGCACTCATAGCCGTAACGAACGATTATTCATATCCCACACAAATAATACTCTATCTATGTGGGACATTTTTTAATCATAACGTTTGATGAGCTCAAATACGCGAAGATGCTTTCTTCTTATTCTCCCACACCGACGCGATGAAACTACCACCAATCAGCACAATACCAATACAACCCGTTAGCCATTCTGGCACTTCATGAAAAATGGATACCAACATAAGCAATGCTAAAATGAAGATTGTATAAAAAGCTCCATGCTCAACATACGCAAATTCAGTCAACGTATTAGAATGCAACATGGCTAAAGTCATACACCGGACGACCATTGCCCCAACGCCAAGCCCTGCAGCAATGATGACTGGATCACTCGTAATCGCAAAAGCCGAAATAACTGAATCAAAACTAAATGAACCATCAATAAATTCTAAATAACAGAATGTTAAAAACCCACCTCGAACAACCGTCTGTGTCCCAGCATTATCTCCAATAACCCAACCTAATGTTTCTTTAATAAGTATGTAGCTAACAATGCCTATCCCGCCCCATAAGAGAACATCGTAACGCTCAGATATAGTCTCTAACAATCCAGAGACAGACAATAAAACCAGCAATGTCAAACCTGGAACGAATCCCTTTATTCCCCCTAATTTTGAAATTTTTGTTTCGACAAATGAAATCCAATGTTCTTTCTTGTCCTCATCAACAAAATAAGAAAGAGAAATCATTAATAAAAATGCACCACCGAATGCAGAAATGTTATTCTTTGCACTGGTCATTATTTCCGCATAATGTTGCGGATTTTGGAAAGCAAGAACAAGAGCCTTCCATGGATTCACAGACGCAATGGCCGACACAATAACAATTGGAAATAAAAAACGCATCCCAAATACGGCAATTGGCATTCCAAAGGTTAAATATCGTCCTTGCCATTTTTTACTCATTTTCGCGAGGATACGCGCATCAACAATGGCATTATCCATCGACTCTGCGGTTTCCATTAACGCTAAAATGACGACAGCTTCACAGCCGAGTAAGACACCCGAAAGACTTGGCTGTGAAATATAACCAAAAACACCCCCAATAATGAGCGCCACAATACCAACAACAATAGAAGGATAAAAATACTTCATCTGATCCCTGCATCTGCATAAAAAGCGCGTGGACCCAACCCTTTAGCGCCATGCAAAGAAAAAATCATTAAAAACAATATATTTTCTTGGAATATTCACTTTGTTTGGAATAATCCTCTTTTTTAATATTTATCTCAAGCTCGTATAAACCGTGTTTAATAAATTGAGTTTTTTTTATAAAAAAAACTCCTCATCCAGCTAGTGAAAAAAAATTTTCTTAATAAAATGTTTTCAATTCTGTAGGAGAACGCTTCAATGATTCTACTATTATCTATCTGCTCGATAGCCCCCCTTTCATAGGGACCTCATCTCGAGAAAGGATTTCATTAATGGGAAAATTTTTCTTTCTACTTCTATTTGGCGTTTCTGGAGGCTGTACTTTCCATGACACCGTGCACAGCATGTCTGTATTAGGAAACCTCTTCTAGTCACTTAATTTTTTTGTGAAAACCCATACCAACTAAAAAGGCCCTGAGAAAACTGTTCCTTTGAAAGCTTTCCCAGGACCGATATTACCCTGCCACATTATTTAGCAAGACTAATCATTTCAGCTCGCAGCCTTGCGGTAACGCTCAGCCATGGCATTTGCGGCAATAAGAGCATTGTAAACATCATCAGGCGTCACCTCGAAAGGCATATTCCCCATAGTGTCATCCTTATCGCACGCTAACTCAGCGACCTTGCGCCAATCAGCCTCAACAAATTCCTTTACTCCAAGTTCTTTGAGGGTCATCGGCAAAGATGCGGCTTCGATAATACGAATAACCTCATCAATTTCACTTCTTGATGCTTTTTCCAACACGAGCTGTGTCAGCAAACCAAACACAACCTTCTCACCATGTTGTGCACGGTGCAGCTCCTCAATAACCGTCATACCATTATGAATAGCATGCGCTGCCGCTAAGCCACCTGTTTCTGCACCAACACCACTTAGATAAATCGTTGCTTCAATGACTTCATCCACAGCACGTGTGGCCACCTTATTGCGCACACCATCCATGGCCTCAATCACATTTTCCTTCAGCAATTCGTAGCACAAATGAGCAATACCTAGCCCCGTACGCGATGGCTTTTTATTGACAAGGTTAATCCCATCCGACCGGAAGCAAGCACGAGCTTCAAAATATGTTGCTAAAGCATCACCCACACCCGCTGCGAAGAAACGTGCCGGAGCCCCTGTCAAAATCGTCGTATCTGCAATAACAGCATCTGGATTCTGCGGTAAAAAGAGATATCGATTGAACGAGCCATCTGTATTATAAACCACCGCAAGAGCGGTACATGGCGCGTCACTGGATGCGATTGTAGGATACAAAATAACGGGCATTTTGTAATAATGCGCTACGGCTTTTGCTGTATCGAGTGTCTTACCACCACCGACACCAACAATCACATTTGCCTTTTGTTCTCCTGCCAGTGTCCCCAGACGCTTAATTTCTTCGTCCGTGCACTCGTAATTAAATTTCTCAGCTTTTCCCTTTAAGCCGGCCCCTTCCAAAGCGGGGAGACATTCCTTATTCACACGATCAACAATAAATTCATCACTAATAATGAATGCATTATTGCCAAAATCTTTTACAGAGTCATGCAACTGTGCCAGTAGCCCTGCGCCAATCACAAATTTCTTAGGAGAAGAAACGGTACGTGGTGTTTTTGCGGCCATGGGAGCCTCCTAAAATGTTATATCAAACGCCCAATTCGCTAAGAAGCCTACGCCGCTAAAAAGAAATTTACTAGGTTGATGAAAGAAGTTTCGATCATGCCTGATTGTAATTAACTGCATAGGTAATAAATAGGAGTTGCTAGCTCCTATTTATTAGTTGCTAAATACTTGTTGATTTTAAAGGTGATTACTTCATCGTTCAGAAAGAAACATATTATCAATTAACCTCACATTTCCTAGTCGTACAGCTAAAAGAGCTAATGCATTATTAGGAACTGTCTCATATTGTTCAAACTGATCAGGATCCACGACGACAGCATAATCAATCTGTTCATGCGCAATGCCAGAACGCTGCAATTCTGAGTAAATCTCGTGCTCTAAGACAGATCCTGATCTCTCACCTTTAGAAAAAAGTATTTGAGCATGTCGCAGAGCTTTATAGAGAGCAGGAGCTTGTCCACGCTGTGACGGCGTTAACCGCGCATTACGACTAGAGAAAGCCAATCCGTCTTTTTCTCGTAACGTTGGGACGACAACAATATTGACAGGAATATCCAAATCTCGCACCAGACGACGAATAACGGCACATTGCTGAGCGTCTTTCTGGCCAAAATAAGCGTTTTGCGGCTGAACAATATTAAATAATTTCGTCAATACAGTCGCAACACCCGTAAAATGCCCAGGACGGGACTCTCCTTCCATTTTTGTGGCGACACCTTCGAGAGTGACTTTTGTCGTGAAGTCCGCTGGATACAATGTCGCCACTTCTGGAACGAAAACTATATCCACATTATTGGCTCTCAAAAGAGCCAAATCTTTTTCTAAAGCGCGTGGATAATGATCCAAGTCATCCTGAGACCCAAATTGCATCGGATTGACAAAAAGGCTTACCACAACAGCATCATGATTCGCCTGTGCATGCTTTATCAATGAGAGATGTCCCTCATGTAAAAAGCCCATTGTCGGGACAAAACCGACGGAACCTAATGACTGCCGAACACGACGCACATCTTGAATTTCCTGACAAACTTCCACGCCATTCCCCCTTTTGAAAAATTATACCCATATGCGTTTTCGCACTGACAAAACAGCACCACCATGGCAATGATCTCCCATGCACGAGATTCCTATTCCTTCCTCCATCCCGCTGATGGTCATCGGCGCTGGTCCAGCAGGGCTTTTCGCTGCTGAACGCCTCGCACAACGCGGCTACGCTGTTCAGATTTTTGATCATATGGCACGACCGGGGCGTAAGCTCCTTATGGCGGGCCGGAGTGGCCTCAACCTGACCCATAGTGAATCATTTGAACATTTTTTATCGCGTTATGGGGCTGCTCGTTCTCTATTAGAACCTGCACTACGTGCTTTCCCGCCTAACGCGCTGCGCCAATGGGCAGAAGAACTTGGGCAACCCTGCTTTACAGGAAGCTCTGGACGCATCTTTCTGAAAAGCTTCAAAGCCTCTCCTCTTCTACGTGCATGGCTTGATCGATTGCAGACATTAGGCGTTTCTTTTTCCCCACATCACCGCCTTGTGGCACTCAACGATGATGGCGCTCAATTTGATACCCCAAACGGTTTACGCTCTATCAAGAGCCCTGCGCGTATTCTCGCTCTTGGAGGTGCAAGCTGGTCACGACTTGGCAGTGACGGCCATTGGTCTTCACTCCTACCAGAACTCTGTACAGCATTTGGTCCTTCCAATTGTGGTTTTATCCCAGATTGGCCAGATGATTTTCAAACACGTAACGAAGGCTGCATTCTGCAAGGCGTTACCTTGCAATATGGTCCTCACAAAAAACGAGGAGATCTCATTCTCACCCGTCGGGGTTTAGAGGGCGCTCCACTCTACGCGCTGTCTTCTTTCTTAAGGGAGGATTTACGCGCCTCCGCTCCCATTACGCTATCGCTTAACTTACGCCCTACAATGACAATGGCTGCGATAAAAAAGCGCCTGGAGGCACAACGCCCGCGAGAAAGCCGTGGGAACCGCCTCCGAAAAGCCTTAGGACTTTCACCCTTTTCTCGTGCATTATTACAGTTAATCGTGCCGGATGCCCACTCTCCTGAAGCACTCGCCCACGCGATAACGGCCCTTCCTCTAACACTGTGTCAGCCCGCCGAGCTTGATCGAGCCATCTCAACGTCTGGAGGCCTTCGTCTTGATGCCCTGACCTCGGATTTCATGATACGCCGCTTTCCAGGAACCTTCGCCTGCGGAGAGATGCTTGATTGGGAAGCACCAACTGGCGGCTATCTCCTCCAAGGATGCTTTTCAACAGCTACAGCGTGTGCAGATGGTGTTCATCACTGGCTTACTGAAACACGGACCTCTATATAAACACCTATGACATCAAAAACCCCCGAACCAATTATTCTTGGCCAGCTCCGAACGGGCCAGGAAGCCTGTATTGATCTGCCAGAACTCCTCGCCACACGCTTATTGGTTCAGGGGAATTCAGGTTCAGGAAAGTCTCATCTTCTTCGGCGCCTCTTGGAACAAACGGCCTCACTCGTCCAGCAAATCATCATTGATCCAGAAGGGGATTTTGTCACCCTGGCCGAGGAATATGGTCATTTAGTCATTGATACCGACACTCAAAATGAGGTGAGCTTACGCGCTGCGGGAGAACGCGTTCGGCAACATCGCGCTTCTGTTGTGCTTAATCTCGAACATTCTGAACCTGATGCACAGCTCCGGGCTGTCGGTGCCTTCCTCACAGGAATGTTTGAAGCCGACCGTCGTTATTGGTACCCGGTCCTTGTTGTCGTGGATGAAGCACAGCTTTTCGCCCCCGTTGCTGGTGGCGACACATCCGATGAAGCACGCCGCCATTCACTCAATGCAATGACCAATCTGATGAGTCGTGGTCGTAAACGTGGTCTTGCCGGGATCATCGCAACACAGCGCCTAGCCAAACTCGCAAAAAATGTTGCCGCTGAAGCATCAAATTTTCTTATGGGACGAACTTTTCTCGACATCGATATGACACGCGCCGCTGACCTTCTTGGTATGGAACGCCGTGCTGCCGAGTCTTTTCGCGATCTCTCTCGCGGTCAATTTATGGCATTAGGGCCCGCTCTTTGCCGCCGCCCACAATTAATCACCATCGGCTCTGTTAAAACAGCCAGCCGTACAGGAAGCCCCGTCCTAGTTCCCCTTGAGCAACCTGATATTCCGGTTGAAGAACTACGCGATATTATTCTCCAACCTTCAGCAGAACCGGCACCTGCTCGCCCTCGCCGTAATACATCGCCTCCAAAGCCGGATCTACTCACACAATTGGAGAATTATGGGACACAACGTGCTTCTGAAGAAAACATGACGTTGCCACAAGACGCCCAACAATCATCCATTCCTGACGCTGAACAAATGTGGCAACTGGTTACGGACATTCTTCAAGAGAAGGATGCTGATTACCAACCGATCTCAACGCTTTATCAAGATTTTCAGTTGCGAGCGCGCCTCAAAGGATTCTCCCGAAATCTCCTTGATATGACGGAGTTTCGTCGGCTTTTAGACACAATACGATGCGGTATTGGTCGTGAACGCGCTGAAAGCCCAGAATGGCAAGATATTCAAGAGCGCGCTGCCCGACTGCCTGAAGATCTCCAAAGTGTTTTCTTTTTACTTGCCCGAGCGGCATTGGATGGCCTGCCATGCCCTGACGATACGGCCTTAGCCCGCGCTTATGGCACACACTCTCTTGGGCGAGCACGCCGCCAACTGACTTATCTAGAAGAATGCGAAGCTATTGTGTTGCAAACTCATGGCCGTCAACGCCGTGTAGCCATCATCGGCCCTGGATGGCAAACAGCTCTATAAACCGACAAGGGCGGTGAAGCCGTGTCTAGCTTCATCGCCCTTATAATGCATCACACGCTTCTACATACGCGAGAAACAAATTTAGTATTCTGTCGGTGGCGGAACAACACGCAAACGCTCAATGACACGCTCGACCAAAACTTCTGGAGGAGCATCACCTGGAACACGAATCACTGGCTCATCGTCGGTTGGCTCTTCTAGCGTCGCCAACTGACTTGGCAATAAAGAAGGCGGCATATAATGCCCAACACGTGAACTCAGTCGATCAGCAATAACTTTTGGATCTACCTTAAGATAAACAAATTGAACGGGAATTCCGTGGTCCAAAATCTCACGATAGCTGCGCTTGAGAGCAGAACATGTTAGGATGGCACCGTGACCGTCTTTTACTTCTTTGGCCAGCCAGTCACGACACAGCTTTAGCCAAGGGGCACGATCTGTATCCGTTAATGGATGCCCTGCACGCATCTTTTCAACGTTGGCTTTGGGATGCAGTGCATCACCTTCTTGGAAAGGCCAGTTAAGACGCTCAGATAACGCCTGCGCCACTGTTGTCTTCCCTGTCCCCGAAACACCCATCACGACGATGTAATGGGGAGGAATATCGGACTCTTTTTGAGATGCCGTGGAGTTCTTGGTCATAGCGTCCATCGTTCAACCTCCCTTTCTGTTGCAACCAGCACATCAGTTGCCATATTAGGAAACAACCCATGTTCCACTACACCAACCGTCCCGTCAATGCGTGTCGCTAAAGCCGGCACGTTCTGAATCGGGCCGAAAACGCAGTCGAGGATCATGTTTCCATTATCTGTGACGAACAGCTCTCCCGCCAGCGTACGCCGCGGCTGAATAATCTGTGCGCCCAATTTTTCTAAACTTGCAGCCGTGCATTCACGACCAAACGGAGTGACCTCAACAGGAACCGGTGCCCGCTCACCCAATTTATCAACCGGCTTAGTCGCATCAATCATCACAACGAAACGACGTGACGCTTGCGCAACGATTTTTTCACGCAAGAGCGCTCCGCCAAGCCCTTTCATGACATGCAAAGAGCCTCGCTCGACCTCATCAGCGCCATCAATGGACATATCCAGCACCGGATGAGAGGCAAAAGTTGTAATCGGTATTCCTACAGCCCTCGCCAAAGCTTCCGTCGTCTCAGACGTCGGAATCCCCACTATGTCAAGGCCTTTAGCAACACGTTTGCCAAGGGCTTCAATCATAAAAGCTGCTGTACTTCCTGTCCCAAGTCCAACCACCATACCGGGCTCGACAAGAGCTGCGGCATGCTGGGCAACAACTTTTTTACACTCTTCAACATTCATGAAGGCTCTCCGGTAGCGGCACGGTCTGCCAGTACCAGAATTTTCCCCTCAGAAACAATACGTCCAGACGGAATGCTGCTATCTCCTTCACGCAGACGTCTCAACATTGGAACCTTATTTTCACCCGTCACGAGAAAAACAATCTCCCGGCTGGACGCGATCGCCGGATAGGTCAACGTCAAACGCGCATGAGGTGCCGTCTTCGGACTGGAGACTGAAACCCACGCACTCTTTTCATCTAATACTGGCTCCCCCGGGAACAGAGATGCCGTATGCCCATCTGTCCCCAACCCTAGCATCACGAGATCAAAGAAAGGACGGCCTTTTTCAAGGGTTTTATTCCCATAAGACGCCTCCATAATGCGCTGATATTGCGCAGCATCTTCTTGCACCTCTCCACTCGTCGGCATCGCATGAATTTGGGAATCAGGAACAGGCACCTTGGAGAGTAATAATGTGGTCGCTGTTGTATGATTATTGTCGGCATTTCCGACGGGCACATGGCGCTCATCGCCATAAAAAATCTCGACCCGTTTCCAATCCACTTTCTTCGCTATTTCAGGCTTCGCCAAAATAGAAAACAATTTTTTAGGAGTAGATCCGCCCGACAGCGCAATGCGAATACGTTCCCCTGGACGCTTCTGAATAGCATCGATAAAGAGCTCTGCCATACGAGCAGCAACAGCATCACCGTCTGGCAAAGTTTCAAATTGGGCATGACGCATATCGGTTGTCATCTTTCTGCTCCCGAATCACTACAATCAATCATGTGGCATCAATAGTACCACAGCGCGGTATAATGAACTTTTCTACCGCTTCTGCCCAGCCATCCTTTTCATTGCTGCCAGTCACGCAGGTTGCAGCTTCTTTTACAATTTCTGACGATTGCCCCATAGCAATAGCCAGACCCGCTTCACGCAACATTGGTAGATCATTAGGAGCATCTCCCAGACACGCCACATTTTCAGGAATAGCTTCACAAAGAGTCGCAATATCCTTTAAAGCCTGCCCTTTAGTAGCTTTGATCGGCGTGATATTCAGTTTGATTGGTGTCGAACGTAATATACTGGCTTCAGTTCGAAAAACCTGCCCAAAATGACTTTCCAAATGCGCAATAAGCGCCTTGTCTGGACATGTCACAATGATACGATTTACTTCATGCGCGAGATGTTGAAAGTTTTTAGTTTCTTGAGGCGTAAAGCCAAGCATCTTCTGTTCACGCTGCACCAAATCAGCCTGTCCATCTCGAACATACCAGTTCTTTTCATTTTGCAGCCAAACGTCAACAGAAAGTGCCTCTAATTTGTGAAGGATCCGCTCCACTATATCAGAAGAGAAAATAACGTTTCGTTCCGTGCGTCCATCTGGAGTGAAGATCAACCCTCCATTGAAACCTGCACAAGGCGCCATAAGATTAAGCTGCCGAACATAAGGCAGCATTGCTCTTGGTGGCCGTGCACTCACCAACGATACTGGAATCTTTGCCTGATGCAGACGCTCAACAGCTCTAATCGTAGCCGGAGACAACGTTTTATCCGGAGCGAGGATCGTTCCATCCATATCCGATAAAACGAGCTTGATAGGCTTATATTGATTAGGATCGCTTACCATTATCCCTCCCCTAAGGGGAGAACCGGGAGCGTGGCGACCCGGCACGCCCCCGCTTGTTTCTTTTCTCTTGCGATTATTTACGTTCTACATGGCCACCAAAGCCATAACGCATCGCAGAAAGCGCTTTTTCTGCAAAATTATTTCCCGTCCGTGAACGGAAACGCGTGTAAAGCGCTGCTGTCATAACCGGAGCCGGCACATTCTCTTCAATTGCCGCTTCGATTGTCCAACGTCCCTCACCGGAATCCTGCACTTCACCACTGAACTCAGATAGATCATGTGACCGTGTCAAAGCCTCAGCCGTTAAATCTAACAACCATGAGGAGACCACACTCCCACGACGCCAAACTTCAGCGACATCAGCAAGGTTAAGATCAAAACGTTGATCTTCGGGCATCGCAGGAGAGTTCTTAGACTTAAGAACATCAAAGCCTTCGGCAAAAGCCTGCATCATGCCGTATTCAATCCCATTGTGAATCATCTTCACAAAGTGACCAGACCCAGCAGGGCCACAATAAAGGTAACCTTGCTCCGCACGCGGATCATGACGACCATCATCGCGATCTGGTGTGCGCGGTACATCACCAATCCCAGGCGCTAACGCGCTCAAAATTGGGTCAATATAGTCTGCTGCTTCACGCTTGCCACCGTACATCATACAGTAGCCACGCTCGAGCCCCCACACACCACCGGAGGTCCCGACATCAATATAATCAATGCCTTTTTCAGCAAGCTCATGAGCACGGCGAACATCATCTTTGTAGTAGGTATTCCCACCATCAATGATGATATCACCTTTGCGTAATAAAGGGGTAAGCCTCTTGATACAATTTTCTGTCACCTCACCAGCAGGAAGCATGCACCAAATCACACGCCGTTCTTCACCTTCTAGCAAGTGCACCATGTCTTCAAATGTTGGAGCGCCCTCAGCATGACCGGATTCACAGCGCTGCACAATCTTTTCTATTACAGCTGGTGTCCTGTCGAATGCTACGACATTATGGCCATGCCGCGTAAGGCGAACAGCAATGTTACCGCCCATACGCCCAAGTCCAATAATTCCTATCCGCATCCTAAGTTCCTTTCACAACATCAGACAATACTCGAGCGAGACGATCTAAACCTTCGTTCAGAGGACCTGTAATATGCACCCTCAGCGCACGACGACCGCGCGATGATAATACGTCAAAATCTCCACGCGCCTGAGCCGCCTTCACAACACTAAACGTATAAGCATGCCCTGGAATAGACAAATCTGCCGCATCTTCTGCTGTTATTTGCAAAAAGACACCGCTATTTGGCCCCCCTTTGTAGGCTTGCCCAGTTGAATGCAGAAAACGCGGCCCAAATTGAGCAGCTACCGCCACATGCAAATGGTCCCTCAATGCGAGACGCACCTTTTGCTCCCACGCAGTATGGGCAGCGTTGCGCTCAATATAAGCAAGAAGGCCAATGTAATCGCCTGCTTTAACGCGCTTAAAATGTGCCCCAAGAACAGAAGCGGCGTCCCCCTTACCAAGAACTGCGACGTTCTTATCATCCGCATAAAAGGTCAAAGACCCATCAGAAGCAAAAGGCACTTCCTTCGGCAAATGACCCGTTTCAGCATAAGCAGCGGTCAATTTACGCGTCTCTACTTTACTGAATTCTACATCAGGCTGATCAAACGGATCGATTCCTAAAATCGATCCAGCAACAGCCGTCGCGAACTCAAAAACAAAGAACGCTTGACCGATCTGTTCCACTGTTTGGAGGTTAAGTCCCAACACTGGATGACCTGCCTCACGCAACGCCTTGAGCCGCGGATCAACCACTTCATTCCCAAGACGCAACTCTACAAATACACGATCTTTCCCATAAACGCCAGGCTCACCCAACGTTTCACCCTCAAATGGGATTAGTCCCTTGCCTTTTTTGCCTGTGCTTTCTGCCAAAAGTTGTTCAAGCCAAGCACCCAATGAAACGATTTTTGGAGAAGCAACAAAAGTCACTTTGTCACGCCCAAAGGACGTCGCTGCAACACCAAGTGCTAAGCCCAACCGCACGCCAGGATTAACCGCAGGAGGAACTAGGGCATCACATGCCCCAACCATAAGTTGCACACTTTCTAAGAAAGCACGCACATTATAACCAGCAGCAGAAGCGGGCGTCAGACCAAATGCTGACAAGACAGAGTAACGTCCGCCGATCTCAGGGTTCCCGTGGAAAATATAGCTAAAGCCATGCTCCTGCGCTGTCTTTTCCATTGAAGAGCCAGGATCCGTTACTGCAACAAAGTGCTTCCCAGGATCAGCTCCCAGCGCCTTCTCGGCACGATCCCAAAAATACGCAAACAGGATATTCGGCTCTAACGTGCTGCCCGACTTGCTCGACACAATGAAAAGCGTGTTCTTCAGATCAACCGCTTTTTCAAAAGTCGCAATTTGTTGCGGATCCGTACTATCCAACACATGCAGGACTGGCCCCCCTGGCACTTGCCCAAATGTCTTTTCTAAGACCTCTGGGCCAAGGCTTGAGCCCCCCATTCCAAGCAACAGAATATGCTTATAACCATGCGTCTTAACGTCATGCGCTAAACGCTCATAGGCTTCTATATTATCCAAGCCGTCCTTGACAGCCGTCAGCCATCCTAACCACTTGCTTTCAGAGCCATTGGTCCAAACAGACGCATCGCGCTGCCATAAACGACGAACCTTTCCCGTGCGACTCCAATCGTTTCCAGCAGCGACAATAGCACTCTCTAGATCCTCGGTTACCGCTGTTGATACTGTCAGCAAACGCTCCCCAAGAGCAGCGTCACGCTGTGCCGCAACAGACCCTAATAAGGCATCAAACGCACGGCAAAATGACGCACAACTTTCATCGACCAAGGATGCTGTGACCCCATCAAGATCCAGACCAAGCGCCTTAGCCTCTGAAACAATCTGACGGGCACCAGCAACATTTTCCGTCACACTTGGGCGGGTCTTTCCATGATCCCGAAACGCATCCATCGTCGCAAGAGGAAGCGTAATGACCGTATCTTTCCCGATCAGCTCCTCTACATACAACACATCGTGGAAGGTTTTATCCTTAACACTTACACTTGCCCAAAGCACACGCTGAGACTGCGCACCCTTCGCCTCTAAGGCCTTCCAACGGTCGCTTTTCGTGACATCAAGATAGTGCTGATAAACGAGCTTAGCATTTGCAATCGCCACTTTGCCGCGTAGCGCCTTCAATTTATCAGACTGGGCATCCCCTGCTGCGACACGACGATCGATCTCTGCATCAATTTTTGAGTCTGTCCGGCTGACAAAAAGAGAGGCAACACTCGCAACTCCCTCAACGCTTTTGCCCTGCTTTACGCGGTCTTCTAAACCAGAAAGATACGCCTCAAGGACATCCTTATATCCTTGTTGGGAGAAAATGACGGTTACATTAACATTTATCCCATCAGCAATCACATGCCGAATGGCTTCAATGCCTTCTTTTGTCGATGGAATTTTGATCATGAGATTCTCACGATCAACAGCTTTCCAAAGACGCCGTGCCTCTTCTAGTGTCGCTTTAGAGTCATAAGCCACGTACGGTGACACTTCTAAACTAACGTGACCATCACGTTTCGACGTTGCCTTGTGAACAGGCGCCAAAACATCGCAAGCATTTTGAATATCTGTAATGGCCAACCGCTCGTATAACTCTCCAGCGGACAAACTTTCTTTTGCTAAAATATTCTTTATCTCAACGCCGTATTCAGCACCTCGACCAATAGACTTCTCGAGAATCAACGGATTAGAGGTTACACCGTGCAACCCATCACTCTCAACAAGTCGCGCCAGTGACCCATCCAATATGAAATCACGACGAACGAAATCTAACCATACAGCCTCACCTTGTGCAGCAAGCTGTTTTAAAGGATTTTTTGCGTCTTCATTAGTCATGGACTTTACTCCCCATCTACGGGCTCTAATTTTGACTATCCAGCTGTTTTTTGGCGGCCTGGTAGACCGCTTCTACCGTAAATCCAAATCTTTCCATCAACGCACTGGCCGGAGCTGATGCCCCGAAACAATGAAACGCAATCATGACACCTGCAAGGCCAAGATACCGGTCCCAACCAAAGCCTGAAGCCATTTCGACTCCCACACGTGCCGTAACGGACGGGGGAAGTACTGAATCACGGTATACCTTATTTTGCTCTTCGAACAGGTCCATACTCGGCATTGATACGACCCGCGCTTTCACCCCTTCCTTTGTCAGACGCTCATAGGCTCCTACCGCAAGAGACACTTCAGAACCCGACGCGATAAGGATAACATCGGGTGTCTCCTCGCTGCTTGCCAGTATATAAGCCCCACGCATCAGACCCGAGGCTGGTGCATAGATCGTTCGATCAATCGTCGGTAAACTTTGGCGGCTTAATGCTAAAGCCACAGGACCACGCCGCGCGTGATTCATCGCCGCACGCCAACTCTCTGACACCTCATTCGCATCAGACGGACGAATCAGGGTCATACCGGGCGTAGCCCTCAATTGAGCAAATTGCTCAACTGGCTGATGTGTTGGCCCATCCTCTCCCACGCCAATAGAATCATGTGTGAACACATAAATCACAGGCAAATGCATCAGAGCCGCCAAACGAATAGGCGCCTTCATATAATCAGAAAAGATGAGAAACCCTGCACAGAAAGCACGCAACCCACTTAGCGCCATTCCGTTGCAAATGGCCCCCATCGCGTGTTCACGCACGCCAAAATGGATATTACGTCCTTTATATGGAACTGGGCTTGGCGATGCTTGAAAAGAGGCCTCACCTTTGATCGTTGTTTTCGTCGACGGTGATAGATCCGCCGCGCCACCGATCATCCACGGCACATTCTTGGCAACAACATTTAATACGTCACCAGAACTCTGACGAGACGCAATACCGACTGGATCAGCAGGGTAGACAGGCAGATCACGATCCCACCCCTTGGGCAACTCATGAGCAAATAACGTATCAAGCTCCTGCGCTTCCTTAGGATATTGTGCGTGATACCGCTGAAACATATCTTGCCACTGTTTATGGGCTTTCTCTCCCCGTTTGCCAGCTCCCTCCGCAAAATGCTCTTTTACGCCCCTAGGAACGGTAAAAGGCTCTGCATCCTCTGGCCAACCATAGGCTTTTTTAGCACCTAAAATTTCTTCTGCCCCCAGAGGCTCACCATGGGCGGAAGCTGTTCCTGCCTTACGCGGAGCACCATAGCCAATAACAGTCGTGAGAATAATCAAGGTCGGGCGCTCTTTTTCCGCCTTCCCTGCCTGTAAAGCACGGCGAATGGCATCTACATCATTCCCGTCCTTAACCTCAACAACGTGCCAGCCATAAGCTTCAAAACGTTTACCAACATCCTCAGTATGCGCGAGGTTTGTAGCCCCTTCGATTGAGATATAATTATAATCGTAGAGCCATGTTAGATTTCCGAGCTTAAGGTGACCTGCCATCGCGGCAGCCTCGGCCGTCACTCCTTCCATAATATCTCCATCACCGCAAAAAGCTGTGATATGATAATCGAAAAGTGAAAAGCTCGGACGATCATAAGTTGCCGAAAGCCAGCGTTGAGCCATCGCCATCCCGACAGCATTCGCACAGCCTTGTCCTAACGGGCCTGTCGTCACCTCTACACCAGCCGTCAGCCCGTATTCAGGATGACCCGGTGTACGAGAATCAAGGCGGCGGAATGATCTAAGATCTTCCAGTGTTAAAGCTGGTCGATCCAGCACCTGGCCGTTCTCAACATCGTACACATCTGCAAGATATAATATGGAATATAATAAGATAGCGGCATGACCACCCGACAAGACGAATCGATCACGGGCCGGCCAAAGGGGGTTCGCCGGATAATAAGACATTTCATACTGCCAAAAAGCGTACATCGCTGGTGCTAAAGCCATAGCAGTACCTGGATGTCCGGATTTTGCACGCTCAACACCATCCATCGACAAAGTGCGGATGGTATCAATGCTGAGTTTTGACAGCGTATTGATCACTTTTAAAAGGTCCTTTAGTTGCTCAAATTCCCAAATGCCGAGAAGTAACCCCTCATTATCTTCCCACCCTTTGGGATAACGCCTCCACAAGTGGCGCGATCCTTCCTCAGACGCAATGCCTTGTGTGTAGAAAACATGACTAATTTTAGGATGTTTCATAACAAGAATGCCGGCTCAACCTTTTCCACCGCATCACAAGTCGCTACCTATGTAAGCCACTATCCTGATTTTATGATGAGCCTTCCATGACACAACCCAGCACTATGAGCTTCTCTCCAGAGCAAATTACCGCATTATTTATTGAGGCCGCACGCAGCGGTGACACCGACCTACTTCAGCAATTTATCGATGCTGGAATGCCCACAAACTGTACAGACAGTCGTGGCTATACGCCGCTTATTGTTGCAACCTACAATGAACAATCGGAAACAGCTCGCCTTCTTCTCGACAATGGCGCAGACCCTAATGCCGTGGATGAAAAAGGCGCTACCGCTCTTTCTGGTGTTGCATTCAAAGGCTTTATAGACATTGCCCTTCTTCTTCTTGAAAAAGGGGCCTTAATCGATAAGCCTAATTATTCAGGCCGTACTCCACTCATGTTCGCGATCATGTTTGGACGTGAGCAGATGGCCCGAACACTTCTTGCTCATGGTGCCAACCCAGACCTTCGTGATGCTGAAGGCCTTTCCGCTCGCGAGCTCGCAGCACGCCAAGGGCTAAAACTTTTTGACGAAAGCACTTCATCATGAGCCGTTTCTGGAATTCTCGTGTCCACAAGCTTGAGCCTTATGTTCCAGGTGAACAGCCTAAAATCGCTAACCTTACCAAACTCAACACCAATGAATCCCCTTACGGCCCAAGTCCATGCGCCTTAGAAGCCATTCGTAACGCTGCTTCTGATACGCTACGGCTTTACCCAGATCCAACGTCATCCAGTCTGCGCCAAGCCATTGCTGAGCGTTTCGACATTACCTCAGAAAATGTCTTCACAGGGAATGGGTCTGACGAAGTACTGGCCCATACCTTCAGAGCACTTTTCCATGATGATGCTCCAGTATTATTCAGTGACATTACATATGGCTTTTATCCAATTTACTGTCGCCTATTCAATCTTCCTTACCGTACCGTTCCTCTACGTGAAGACTTTGCACTTCACCAAGAAGATTACGTGGGCCCATGCGGGGGGATTATTCTAGCCAACCCCAATGCGAATACAGGAATGGCCCTCCCACTAGAAGCTATTGAATCCCTCCTAAGCCGCCATCCTGACCGGACTGTCGTGGTTGACGAAGCTTATGTGGAGTTTGGCGCACAGACAGCTATTCCTCTTATAAAACGTTATGACAACCTGCTAGTCGTGCGTACATTTTCAAAATCGTCCGGCCTCGCTGGATTACGCGTTGGGTATGCCGTTGGCTCTCCAGAGCTCATTGAAGGCTTAACGCGTGTTAAAGACAGTTTTAATTCTTATCCCTTATCACGACTTTCTCTTGCAGGAGCCGAGGCCTCCATCCGTGATCATGAATGGCTAGAACAAACAACCCACGCCATCATGCAGACGCGAGACACCCTTATTGAACAATTACGAATTCGTGGACTGACTGTCCTTCCGTCAAAAGCAAATTTTATCTTAGTTCACCACCCTCGCTTTGAAGCCGGAGCTCTTGCGACGGCTTTACGTGATCGCGCTATTATCGTACGCCATCAAAGCTCTTCTCCACGCCTCAAAGACTGGCTCCGCATCACAATCGGTACAAACGACGATAGTCAACGCCTCCTAGAAGCGCTTGATGATATCGAAAAAAAATCGCACTAAATTAACCTGCCAGTAAGACCTCCTACGCCATGATCGCACGTCACGGTGTTCTTTTCGTCAAAAAAGGACACAGCGAAACTCGTAGGAGGTCTGATCATGCGTACCGCTTATCGAACACTCGTCGAACATCGCCCCATCCACCGCAATATAGCCGAAAAACGTCAGCAGTTACGTGAGCTATGTGAAACGGCTTCACGGTTAAAACCACAAATTACACCATCACTGCGTGCGAGTATCCAACGACGAATCACGCAACTACGCGAGGAAATTCGTGCAGATTCGCGTCCTCATTTATCCGCTCATCCTCGGCGCACCTATGTTCTCCATTCGGATTAACGAACACAACACTAAGGCCGTCTAACCTGTTGCACTTCTGGCGCTCAGTCTTCACGATAGGAAGGCGAAATATAACACTGACGCCAGAATGCAGGTATTTATGTCCACTACACATTTTTCTCATGAACAACTACTTGATCGTCTTGCGGAGGTTGCAGTCAAAGTCGGGCTCAATATTCAGCCTGGTCAACAGCTAATCATCACAGCTCCCCTTGATGCTGTCCCTCTCATCCGGCGTATTACGTCCCATGCCTACAAAGCAGGGTCATCGCTTGTTACGACGCTTTACAGCGATGACGAAACGACACTTTCTCGTTTTGCCAATGCATCAGAAGAAAGCTTTGATACGGCTGCTACATGGATGGCAGATGGAATCGCCAAAGCCTTTCGTGAAGGTGCGGCCCGTATGGCTATCACCGGAGCAAACCCTACACTCCTTAATGGACAAAACCCGGACCATATCTCCCGTGCAAGTCGTGCCGCATCACGTGCCAATCGCCCTGCTATGGAGCTTATTACCCAGTTTGCCGTAAACTGGAACATCGTCGCCTGTGCAACCCCCGCTTGGGCGCAACAAATCTTCCCTGATTTATCAGTTGAAGACGCTATGAAGGCCCTATGGCAGGGTATTTTCCACGCTTCCCGTGTGACAGAGGAAGATCCCATAAGCGCTTGGAAAGAACATAACCGCATCCTTCACAACCGTTCCTCACTCCTTAATCATGACCGCTTTGAGGCTCTCCATTTTTCAGGTCCTGGCACCAACATCACGATTGGGCTTGCTGATGGCCACCTTTGGGCTGGGGGTTCTGAAAAAGCTGGGAATGGTGTTGTCTGTAATCCTAACATTCCCACTGAAGAAGTATTCACCACACCACATTGCGCGCATGTCAATGGGACCGTTTCAAGCACCAAGCCCTTATTCCATCAAGGCTCATTGATTGATGACATCCAGGTTCGCTTTGAAGATGGCCGCATTGTCGAAGCTCATGCCGGAAAAGGAGAAGAGGTTCTCCAACGCATTCTCGACAGTGATGAAGGAGCACGTCGGATCGGAGAAGTCGCCCTGGTCCCACATTCATCACCTATTTCTAACAGTGGAATCCTGTACCGTAATACATTGTTTGATGAAAATGCTGCCTGCCATATTGCTCTTGGCCAAGCCTATACGAAATGCATGATAAACCCTGAAGACTTGACCGAAAAAGAACTTATCGCACGTGGTGCTAACCATTCTATTATCCACATTGATTGGATGATCGGATCGGATAAAATCAGCGTAGATGGCCTTAAAGATGGCCAACGTACCCCGATTTTACGCCACGGTGAATGGGTAAGAGACTAATATGCCTCAATCCATCACGCTTAACCCGAAAATATTCCCCAAGCTTGATATTGTGTCTCTAGCACAAACAGGGAAAATTCTTCGTGCTGAACGGACGACTACAAAAAATGGAATTCCGGCCTTCATTACGCGTGAAGGTTGGAATGAGCTCATTCTCCATCATGCTCGTGATGGTGAGCCATTAAGCTTGACGACACAGAAAATTCTCCCTGCGCTCGAGCAAAGCGTGGCACGCCTCCTTGGTGAAGCCGCTCAAGCCTCTACGGAACGGCCTGCGTCCTTATACACGCTAGAGACAGACCTCTTTCCGAGTAACACCCAAACACGCCTCGCGCTCGTTTGTGACCAAACTCATCACGTCGCCTGTGCTCTTATCGGGACCCCAAAACACCTGCAGCATCTGCTTCATGGTGCCTCCGATAGAGCAACCCACTGATACGTTGAAGACTTCTTCTCCCGAATCGGGTTTTATAGAAGAAGTCTTCTTCTAAAGTATCTTTTATGGTCTATATCATTTTTATTTTGAAAAAATTAATTTTATTTCTATTTCATATATCATGTAACAGAAAATTATCCTTTATTATTTAATACATATTATAAGGATATATCTTTATTTTTTATTTTATTTTGCATTCATACAAATAAAAATACAGTAAATACACAAATGGAATACAGAAATTCTACACAAAGTTATTTACATAACAAAATAAATATCTCAATTCGTTTTTTTTGCTTTACGTTATGCCATCAAAAAACTGGTTTTGTTTTGCTTCCTTTTATACAAAATAATACTCCTTATGGTTGTATAAAAGGAAGAAAAACAATCTATGGTTGCAATTTTTACTATTACAACTTCTAATCACCTCCTTAATTAGGGAGCTAAAAACTATGCGCATTCTAATCGCCGAAAGTGACCTTTTTGTCGCCTCCCCGCTTATCAAAATGCTTCGTAACGTCTCCTACACTGTCGACCATGCAGCATCAGGAGGAGACGCTATTAATATGCTTAAATATTATGATTACGACCTTCTGATTGCGGAGTTAACTCTTGAAGATATGGACGGCCATGATGTCATTCAGCGGATCAGAAAAGCCCAGAGTACGACGCCCATTATGGTCATTTCACATCTCACACAACCTCAATTTAAGGTAACGGCCTTCGCCGCTGGTGCTGATGACTATGTTGTAAAACCTTATGATAACGATGAAGTTCTTGCGCGTGTACGCGCTTTGATGCGACGTGCGCATGGAGTATCTGCATCCCGCCTGCATGTCGGCCCCATTGAGCTCGATCTCAATAATAGAATGGTCAGCATTAATGGTGAATTTCTTCATTTAACCAGTAAAGAATATGCCATTCTTGAATTACTGATTATTCGAAAAGGAGCTGTCCTTACAAAGGATACATTCCTCAATCATCTCTATGGCGGTATTGATGAGCCAGAGATGAAAATTATTGACGTTTTTATATGCAAGCTCAGACGTAAATTACAGCGTTTTGGAGCAGACCATATGATTACTACAGTATGGGGGCGTGGTTATATTTTACACGATGATCAAAAACTACACGTCCAAAATGATGATACATCTCCCTTCTCTAATGATTTACAGGAAGCTGTTTAATCTAACACGATGAGCACCCTTGATATGATTAACAAGAGTGCTCACACGCAGTAAATTTAGATACTATCCCATAACCTCTAAAATCATCGTCTTTATCTTCGCAATCACATCATGGACCTGTTTCTCATCTGACGCTTCGACCATGATACGAATGAGAGGCTCCGTCCCGCTAGCGCGCAGCACGAGCCTTCCTTGTTCACCCAACATCTCTTGAGCCAATTGATAGATGTTAGACGATTCTGGTCGCTTCAAGGGATTTTCCCCGTGATAACGAACATTCTCTAACTTCTGTGGGTATGGGTTGAAGACACGACAGACACTACTTGCCGGTTCAGCCGTATCAACCATGACAGCTAAAACCTGCAGAGCCGCAATTAGCCCATCTCCCGTGGTACCATAATCGGATAAGATCATATGCCCAGATTGTTCGCCTCCGACATTCGCTCCAGTCTGGCGCATACGCTCCACCACATAGCGGTCACCCACCGCTGTACGATGGAGCGTTAGGCCGAGCTTTTGCAGGTGCTTCTCTAACCCCATATTGGACATGACCGTTGCAACCACCTCATTGCCTTGCAACCGACCCTGGCGTTTCCAATAAGTTGCAATTAAAGCAAGGATCTGGTCTCCGTCGATCAAATGCCCTTCTTCATCGGCAAAGAGTACACGATCAGCATCACCATCCAACGCAATACCGCAATGCGCACCATGTTTCTTCACAGCGTCACACATCGCCTGTGGATGTGTAGAGCCGACGCCATCATTAATATTCACGCCATCAGGCTGACATCCGATAGAAATCACCTCCGCGCCTAACTCCCATAAGGCTGCGGGCGCCACACGATAGGCTGACCCATTGGCGCAATCGAGGACAATTTTTAGACCATCCAAACGCAACCCATGAGGGAAAGATGATTTTACATTTTCAATATAACGACCAGCAGCATCCGTAAGACGCGAGGCTTTTCCAATATGGGCCGGAGATGCCAGACGGTCTGACACATTTTCTTGCATCAAACATTCAATCTTTTCTTCCGTCGCGTCTGAAAGTTTAAATCCATCCGGGCCGAAAAGCTTAATCCCGTTATCTGTAAAAGGGTTATGCGACGCTGAGATCATCACCCCTAAATCTGCCCTGAGAGACCTCGTAAGGAAAGCAACCGCCGGCGTTGGCTGTGGGCCAACAAGAATCACATCAACACCAGCAGAGAGGAAACCCGAGACAAGGGCACACTCGATCATATAGCCTGATAAGCGCGTATCTTTCCCCAAAATGACTGTATGGCGGTGCCCGTGACGCGTTGCGAAATAAATTCCTGCCGCCTGACCTAACTTCTGAGCTATTTCCACAGTCATCGGCGTACTATTAGCTTCACCACGAATACCATCGGTTCCAAAGAAAATTCGCTTATCGGTCATTAATATTCCCTTCTTGCCGCCCTTATCTCATTTAAACACATAGATCAGAATAAAGCTCATTTTCAGAAGCATTGGTTGACCTGCACCTATGCCCTATACACAACAGGCGTGTGACGAACCATACGTCACACGCCTGCTTGTACCATGACAAACAATCAATTGCCTGTATGGTCTAGCTCGGCTGAGGAACCGGCACCCCCCCAGGCGCTGCTGCCCCACCTGATGGAACAGAAGGCTTACGCCCTCCAAACCCTGTATCATTATGATCACGACGGTCCAGAGGCTCACCTCGAATAACCTTGCCCACCTCTTCACCGGTCAATGTTTCATACTCAACCAACGCTTCAGCAAGACGATGAAGCTCATCAAGATGCGTTAGCAAGAGCTGGCGACATTGCTCGTATGCTGTTTCAATAAGCTTACGAATTTCCTCATCAACTTCACGCGTCGTGGAGCCTGACATCATCTGGGGGTCGTCATAAGCAACCATCCCAACACGATCACTCATACCCCATCTCGTCACCATGTGGCGCGCAAGATTCGTCGCCGCCTTAATGTCACCAGATGCCCCAGCGCTTACTTGATCATGACCAAAGATAATCTCTTCTGACACACGCCCCCCCATGGTCATGAGCAGACTGCCCAAGCACCACTGACGTTTGTAAGAAATATTATCTTTTTCAGGGAGCGTCATAACCATACCCAACGCTTGTCCACGTGGAACAATCGTCGCCTTATGGATAGGATCACAGCCTGGCGTATAATAAGCAGCAAGCGCATGCCCACCTTCATGGTAAGCCGTTGAACGCTTCTCTTCCTCGGTCATTACCATAGAACGACGTTCCGCGCCCATCAGGACCTTATCTTTCGCAGCATCAAACTGTGCCATCGAAACCGAACGTGTCCCCTGACGCGCAGCAAATAAAGCCGCTTCATTGACAAGGTTGGCAAGGTCCGCCCCTGAGAAGCCAGGTGTTCCGCGTGCAATAACACGTGGCTCCACATCAGAAGAAAGCGGCAATTTTTTCATATGCACGCGCAGAATCTTCTCCCGACCTTCCACATCTGGGTTCGGCACCACAACCTGACGGTCAAAACGGCCTGGACGCAACAAAGCAGGATCCAACACATCGGGACGGTTTGTAGCAGCAATCAGGATCACGCCCTCATTGCTCTCAAACCCATCCATCTCGACCAACATCTGGTTCAGTGTCTGCTCACGCTCGTCATTTCCACCACCAAGGCCCATGCCACGGCTACGACCAACAGCATCAATCTCATCAATAAAGATAATGCATGGCGCTGCTTTCTTGCCCTGCTCGAACATGTCACGCACGCGCGACGCCCCAACACCAACAAACATTTCCACAAAGTCAGACCCAGAAATGCTGAAGAAGGGCACATTCGCCTCGCCGGCCACTGAACGCGCAAGAAGCGTTTTACCTGTGCCTGGAGGCCCGGTTAACAAAACACCCTTTGGAATTCTACCGCCAAGGCGCGTAAATTTCTGCGGATCTTTCAAGAAGTCGACAATCTCGACGAGCTCTTCCTTCGATTCTTCGACCCCAGCAACATCCGCAAATGTAACGCGCCCTTTTTTCTCCATGAGCTTTGCACGTGACTTACCAAAGCCCATAGCGCCACGTCCTCCCGCAGCGCCATTCTGCATCTGCCGGAAGATCATAAAACCAACGCCCAAAAGCAGGATGATCGGCAGATAAGCGACAACATAGCGTATGAAGGGGTTTTCATCACTCTGCGGCGGATGTGCCGACACCTCGACACCAGATGATGTCAAATGAGACACAAGTCCGGGATCATACGGAGCATAAGTCTCGAACGATGTGCCATTCGTCAGAACACCTGAGATGTTCCTCTCACGGATCACAACAGAACGAACGTCATGTTGATCCACATCATGGACAAAATCAGAATAGGCGATCTGCTGCACTGCCTTGCGGCTACTCCCCGGCTGAAACGCTGTCAGCACGACGATAACCGCCATGACGATAATAGCCCAGATCGTAACATTACGACCAATATTGTTCATTTCACTCTCATGCTTTCACGACGACCGGTCTCGTCCCGGCAATCCGTTCGCCTACAATCATTCCTCTAAAGATAAGCATTCCATTGGATGATCCTACCCCTTGAGCAAAGAAAACCTGTATATCTTTAGCAAAAGCAAAATTTATAAACAAACGCTCAACTAACAGAACGCTCCCCCGTTATGGGCACACCACTTTCCCAAACGAACGCACAACGCGCCAGCGATTCTCTGACGCCTCCTACCCCTTCAGGGACAGCCACAACATCATTACCACACCATAAAGCAGGAAGTGTTTGCAGCACTAAAGCGGGAACATCTCTTCCAACACGATTAGGGCCTGCCTTTGCCCCTAGAGCTGCAATAAAATAAGATGATTGATAAGGGCCAATATAACGCCAACGCCTATCCCACCATTGTCCTGATTGTGCAGGAACAGCCCCCTCCAATCCGCGACATTCACGCATGATAAGCCACCTAGGACCCCGTCCTTCTACGCGTCGCACAGACGCCCCTCCCAAGGTTCCTCCCCCTTGATCCCGTAAGGCCCTCACAGCTGGTAAGCGTGGAAGATAGCGCTGTCCCCCAATCAACTTAATGAGACGAGCAAAAAGAAAATCCTGCACCTCGTCAGGCTCCATCAAGACGGTCTCTTCCCGTAAACTGACCCATCCCTCAGGGTGCCATATTGCAGACACAGCCAAACAACGCACAATTTTCTGGTCTAGCTCTACTTGACGATTTTGTGCCTGCCCCTGAGCTTTTCGCATAGTGTCTCGGTCTGTCCACGTCATATCCTGACGAACCCGGACACGATGGTAGGAACGCTTCTGATTGGAGGGGTCTTCACACCACTCGATCCCAGCATGACGTAAGGTCGCCCGTAAGCGTTCTGGACGTGTTCCGAGAAGAGGCCTAACAACCGCAATGCGCTCACGCACACTCCGCCGAGCCATGCCATTCATCCCTAGAAATCCGCTCTGTTTTTGGTAGCGCATCATAAGCGTCTCTTCCTGGTCAGCTTCATGATGAGCCACCAACAAGACACTCCCCCCCGCCTCAACACAGGCCTGCTCAAGAACATCAAACCGTGCATCGCGCGCACGCTCTTGCACACCACCTAGTCTTAATGGTCCCAAAGTCAGAATACGCGACGTAATATTAAGCTGCGCTAAACGTGCACACGTTATCCGAGCTTCCTCAGCTGACTCCTCTCGCAAAGCATGGTCAACAACCAACGCCCGAACATGATGTCTCCAACGCCGTGCTAACAACGCTAAAGACATTGAATCCGCTCCCCCCGAAACAGCAAGCATAACGGGAGAAGACGCATCATCAGGACCATATGGCCCCAAGGGAGCCATCATCTGCGCAAATTCTTGATCAGTGACAGGCAGCGCGTCCACGGAATATCTCTTCAGAAGCTTTAACGCGAGGGGATGCATTAGGAAATTTTTCTTTTAAAGTCCCTAATGCCTCACACGCTGCCCCTTTATTCCCCAACGCCAACATACTTCCTGACACGCCCAAAAGAGCCTGTGGGGCACGCTCAGAATGAGGATTTTGCGTATACACATCGTAATAAGCGACAGCCGCTTGACGATAGGATTTCTGCCCCGCCAAAGATTGCGCTAGCAGAAACTGAGCTTCCGTCTTCCCCCATACACTATGAGCCGTCTGCAAAGCAGCCCGAGCTTGCCTCTCAGCTTCATCGTAATGTTTTGCTTTGAGCGCCGCTTTACCTTGTTGAATATTTTGTGCAGCCGATTGCGGCGATGACGCCTCCTCAGTCGCTTCAGCTTTAGGAGCCTTACGCGGCGCAACTACAGGAGCAGGAACTGGGGCAGAATGCCCTCCATCATTTCCTTGCATCGCAAACTGTAGATCACTCATTTTCTTATTCATATCAGCTTCATCTTGATGTTGCTGATTTGTGAGCTGATCAAGCTCACCACGCATTTCTCTGACCTGCCCTTCTAAGTCATTCACACGGTTCAGTAATTGCGCGACCAAAGTATCGCCGCCATGACTCCCCTGTGATGCGACCGCCCCTACTCCAGAAGCTGACAGTGGAGCCGCAAGCGGAGCATCACTGCCATTACCACTCGAAGACGCCTCACTGCCACCGTCTGCATTTGACTCATGTGCCTGATATTGCTGAGCAAGTTGGCGATGATGACGCATTATTTCATCGCGAGAAAGACCCGTTCCATCAGCATGCGCGGCCGATATCAACAAAGGGGTACATATCATGGCACTCAGCACGACCTTACTCACGATATGAGGCACAACATAACGGGGCATGCGACGTTTCTCCCTTTTATAACAAAAAGACCGGATCAGGCTATCTCTGCCCGGCCCGGCCTGATTTGCTAATCTCAATGACTCATAACAAGCCATCAACTACTTATATCAACGCACCGATGTGATAGCATTTCGGTTCTGCGCCCAAGCGTCTTCACCATCACCATCAACAGAAGGACGATCCTTACCATAAGAAATCGTCGTGATCCGACTCGCATTCACACCCTGTGCTTCAAGATAAGCACGAGCCGCATTCGCACGACGTTGACCTAGAGCAATGTTATACTCCTCGGTGCCACGGTCATCACAGTTACCTGCAACCATAACATTTACCTGAGGATAGCGTGCTAACCAGCTAGCCTGCTTATCAAGCGTTGCACGTGCTTCACTTGAGAGCTGATTCTGGTTCAATTGAAAAAATACACGATCCCCTGCTGATGCCACTAAATCAGCCTCACTTCCAGGAACTGGACCTGTGTTTGTAGACTGTTGAGCCGACGTATCTTGGCCCGTCCCACTTGTATTGCCTTGGTCGGAATTCCCGGCACAAGCAGCCAGAGCTAACGCCAGCCCTAATGCGCCGAATGTATTAAGTTTCATTTTAACTATCCTCAGTTACGCCCTTAGGGCATTCCCACTGCATATCATCTTTGCATAAAAAATCGACAGAGAAAATTAACGCCGCAACGGAGACCATGCAGGGTCTGATGCCCCTGTGCTGGTTGGTAGCGTACGTTCATTAAAACCAGCGATATCAATCACGCCAAGATTCGAACTAAAACCAGATCCCCCAACACCTGCAGCACTCTGACGGCAAAATGTTAATACTCTCCCATTTGGCGCAAAACTTGGACTCTCCACCGTAAAGCCTTCCGTCAAAATACGCTCCCCCGTGCCATCAGGATTCATCACGCCCAAAGAGAAGCGTCCTTGATGGATCCGCGTAAAGGCAATAATATCACCACGAGGTGACCAAACCGGGGACCCATAATGGCCCGACCCGTAGGAAATACGCCGCGCACCTCCCCCATCCGCGCTCATAATATAGAGCTGAGGGCTTCCCCCACGATCTGAGTTGAAAACAATCTGACGTCCATCTGGGCTAAAGCAAGGGCTCGTATCAATAACAGAGCTAGACCCTGTCAAACGCCGCCGTCTCTGTGAGGCCAGATCAACCACATAAATGTCTGATCCGCCACTACGCGTCGTCACCGATAAAATAATTGAGTCACCTTGTGGAGAAAAACGAGGCGCATAAGAAATTCCCTCGAATGAGCCCAAAATATTTCTCTGCCCCGAATCAATATCATAGACATAAACACGAGGCCTATTCTCAGCATAAGACAGAAACGCTATTTGTGGACCGACAGGACTAAAACGCGGCTCCAACGTCAGCCATCGACCATCTGTTAGAATATGTGCATTAGCCCCATCCTGATCCATCAATGCCAAGCGCGTTGTTTGGTGATGGCGTGGTCCTGTCCGCGCAATATACGCAATACGCGTATCAAAATACCCTGCTTCTCCCAGCAGACGTTGATAAATAACGTCGGCGATTTTATGAGCGATCCGACGCCAGTTACCCTCTGACGCCGTATAAGCAGTCCCCTGAAGTTGCTGACGCACCAGAACATCCCAAAGACGCATCTCAACACGGACGCTTCCCTGCCCTGTAGCACTGCCAGCAATAACAGCACGAACACCCCGCGCCTTCAGAGCCGAAAAATCGGGCTGAATTCCTGTAGGAATATCACCCGACATAACTCTAAAAAGGCCCGTATTACCCAGGTCAGCCGAAATAACCTCCGACATCTGGTTTCCTATCCCAGGACCAAAATTAGAAATCACGATGGGAATAGGGGCTTGATGTGCATTCGCAACAGTAATTTCGGCCGCTCCACCACCACTTTGTTGTGCCAAAGCACTTAGCGGCGTAGCCATAATTCCCCCTGCCGCAACCCCACCAAGCAGAGAACGACGGGAAAAATGGGCCTTCAGGAATTCAGCCTCAGAGTCAGGAAAAAGCGACATATATGAATACCTCAAAGAAGATCAGGGCCTGAAGACAAAACGAAACTGACGGCGCTGTCCCCGCATACGGGCAGGGATAGGCAGACGTGCGCAAACAGGACTCAAAACAGCATCACGAGCACGCTCTGCCTGCGCACGATAGGACGGGTCTGACACCATGCGAGCCCGCGTCTCTGGTGCAAAACTTACCAAACGCGCTTCTCCCGCAGCATCAACCGTCACTAAAAGATGCGCCTCAAAGTGGGCATAATTACGTGCAGCCGTATCTTCCTGATAACAACGTTGCACAGATGACCCAATAGCGGACTGCTCTCCACGAGATAATGCGCGGGTATCCGCATCAGGACTTCCACCCCCGCGCGGAGAGCCGCCTTGTGGTGGACCGGCCTTTTTATGAACCTCTGGTGTTTTATTCTCTTCCTCACGGAAGCTATCCAGCGTCGCTAACAAAGAGTGACTATTGGCTTGCGCCTTAGGCGTCTCATGCGGTTGCTCTGTTTGCGATGGTTGCGGCTTTTGCGGTGGTTTTTCCACCTTCTTTGCCGGCGCCTTAACCTGAGCGGGCTGCGGCTGAGCTTTTACACTCGGCTTCGGTTTCTCGCTCACCTCACCCTTTTCTTGCAATTCAGCCCGCTGATGGACAGGGGCAACCACCGGCGTATGATGCACAACGGGAGCAGCTTGCGCTGGAGGTGGAGGAGGTGGAGGAGGCGCCCTACGAGCGGGAGGCGTAGGAGAAGGATGATACACCTTTGTTTCCACAGGGGCTCTAGGAGCGGGAACCGAGCTCTTTCTCTGCGCCTTAGGAGCCGAAGTCGCCGGCAAAGGTTCAAACACCATATTCACCGGTGTTTCTGGTGGAGGCTCAGGAAGTGGTGGTGGCGCTTTTGTCCAATGCCACACCAGAGCGACTAATATCCCACCATGCAATAAGACGGAGAACACAATTCCGCCCCGTGCCGCCCCTTTATCTTGACGCGCAGAACTCGGGACCTCAGAAAAAGGAGGAGGAGCAAACACGACTCAAACTCCTTACGGGCCACTCTGCGGCTGCTGAGCTAATAAAGCCACGTGATTAAAGCCGCCTGAAGTAATCTCCCCCATAACGCGCATCACCTGGCCATAATCTAACTTAGCATCGGCTCGTACGAAAATACGCCGCTCTGTGTCGTTTCCCGCTGCCTGTTTAAGACGATCCAACAAAGACGCATCACTAACGGCATCTTCTCCTAAAAAGAGACTACCATCACTTCGCAACGATACAGTAATCGGCTTGCTATCCGTATTCACCGGCTTGGCACTGGTTTTCGGCAAATCAACGTTAATGCCACTTGTCAGCATTGGTGCCGTCACCATGAAAATAATGAGCAACACCAACATAACGTCGACAAGCGGTGTCACATTAATTTCAGAGGCAAGACGACGGCGACGCCGCAAGCGGCTATTCCCTCTTGAGACAGCCATTGAAGCTAGCCCCTCTCAACACTGCGTTCTTCAGACTGACGCGACAAAATCGCTGTGATTTCAGCACCAAAAGCTTCCATCCGATCTGAAAAATTATCCAGTGCCCGTGTCACCAAGTTATATGCCACATAAGCTGGAATGGCCGTTATGAGACCAATCGCCGTCGCAAACAATGCTTCGGAAATACCTGGGGCCACGACAGAGAGATTCGTATTATGCATCGCAGAAATTGATACAAATGCGTGCATGATTCCCCATACGGTCCCAAACAATCCAACAAAAGGAGCCACCGGGCCGATCGTTGCCAACAAAACAACATACCGGCTCAAACGATCACTTTCACGCCCGATCGTAATATTAACAGCTCGGTCGATACGCTCATTTGTACCGCCATGAACAATATCAATACCTACGATTCGAGAAGAACGACGCCACTCCCCCATCGCTGCCCCAAAAACAGCGGCAATTGGATGAACCGGGCGTGCCCCCTCACTATCATAGAGATCGTCTAATGACCCGCCAGACCAAAAACGATCTTCAAAAGCATCTGCTTCCCGGCGTACGCGACGTAATAAAATAATCTTTTCTGCGATAATCGCCCATACCAACACACTGCACAGCACCAGCCCTAACATGACGAGCTGCACAACAAGCGACGCATGCAAAAACAGATGCATCGGCGACAATCCCGCCGCCCCAACAGCTCCCAGAGCACTCGAACTTACACCCTGATCCACTCTGTTCTCTCCTGATCCTGTTTCTGCATGGTCTAATCGAAGGGATTTCTACCTATGAATTATCACGGTAGAGTGTGTTCCCTTCATGACATTCTACAAAGCAACGCGAAAGCTGTTTTTCTTTTTTAACTCTATTTATCCAAAAACTTTTTTCTACAGTCTCTTACTCAGACGATGAAGGCCGAAGAGACTGTAACAACTCACGATGATGCGGCTTAATACGCACAGGCACCATTCCCTCTTGCTTCAAACACACCAGCTCTACGTCAATCACAACAGCCCGCCGTCCCCCCTGGGAACAATTTGTAATCTCCTGACGAAGTTTTAAACGCGCTCCTCCTAATTCCAAGAGAACCGTTTCTACAGATAAAATATCGTCCAATCGCAATGGCGAGTGATACGTTACAGTCAACTGACGTACAACAAAACCAATCCCCTCACGATGTGCCAAATCGCCAACGGAAATCCCTAGACCCCGTAAAGCCTCTGCCCGAGCACGCTCAGCAAATCCAAGATAGCGTGCATGATAGACAATGCCGCCTGCGTCCGTATCTTCATAATAGACACGAAATTGAATCTGATGAGCGCCCACCTCTATCTCCTTAAAATAATGATGGGGATTGAGAATGTGATGGTGGTGTGAGCCCCAAATACCGCCACCCAGGTTCACCCAGCATACGCCCGCGCGACGTACGCAAGACGAGCCCTTCCTGAATAAGATAGGGCTCGACAACATCTTCCAGCGTATCACGCGCTTCTGCCAGAGCAGCCGCGAGCGTCTCTACACCCACTGGCCCTCCGTGATGGTGCTCTGCAATCCGGCGTAAATAACGACGATCCATCGCGTCCAGACCGTGAGCATCCACTTCAAGTCGCGCTAAAGCAATATCGGCTAAGCGTTGATCAATCTGCTCTTTCTTCGCAACCAAGGCAAAGTCACGCACACGCCTCAACAAACGGCCTGCAATACGTGGTGTTCCCCGCGACCGACGCGCAATCTCCTGCGCCCCTTCTTCCGTCAAATTCATACCCAACTTCGAAGCACCACGGGCAACGATTTGGCGTAACTCATCCGGTGTATAAAACACTAAGCGCAACGGAATACCAAAGCGATCTCGCAAAGGCGTTGCCAAAAGACCCGACCGTGTCGTCGCCGCGACAAGCGTGAAAGGTGCTAAATCAATCCTAACAGACCGCGCAGCCGGCCCTTCGCCGATAACGAGATCCAGTTGGAAATCTTCCATCGCTGGATAAAGAATCTCTTCAATGGCTGGCTGAAGACGATGGATCTCATCAATAAACAACACATCTCGTGGCTGCAAATTGGTCAAAATCGCCGCTAGATCACCCGACCGCTGAATAACAGGCCCTGATGTCGCCCGGAACCCAACACCCAATTCACGCGATACAATCTGTGCTAAGGTCGTTTTACCGAGCCCCGGAGGGCCATGTAACAAAACATGATCTAATGCTTCTTTTCGAGACTTCGCTGCTTCAATAAAGACCGATAGATTTTCACGACTTGCTTTTTGACCTGTAAAATCTGCCAACGTTTGAGGGCGCAACCCAACATCAGCGGCATCTTCAGGGTAACGACTCGCATCCGTTTCTAAGGCTTTATCCACCTTTTCCTACCCCTCTGATCCTATCATCGTGCCAGTTCCTTCAATGATAAACGGATGATAACATCCAGGGCTGCCGCTTCATTCTCTGAGATCACACGACTGACAACCGGCCAACTTTCCGCCCTTCGGAAGCCCAATCCTTCCAAAGCCATCAACGCATCTCCTTCCAAACCTGAAGACTGATTTGCCGCTGAGGCCTCCTGAGCTGGAACGCCAACATTCCCCGTTGGAGCCGGCATTTTCGCTACTTTACTCTTTAGCTCCGTCAGCAAGCGCGTCCCCAACCGTGGGCCAACCCCAGACGCTTGGGTGAAGGGAAGTTTATCACCCGCATTCACGGCCTGCCATAACAAGGTCGGGCGGCTCACAGAAAGAATACCGAGCGCAACGCGTGATCCAACCCCTTGAACCGTTGTCAACATACGAAACCAGGCTTGCTCATCGGCTTCTGCAAAGCCAAAAAGCTGTATGGCATCCTCTCGTACAACAGTTTCAATAAGGATACGTGCCACCTCTGGTGGTCGTGGCAATTGACCTAATGTCTGCGTAGACGCATGCACCACATATCCTACGCCATTTACATCAATAAGGCAGCGATCCGCCTCCATATGAGTCACTAAACCTGTTAACTGCCCAATCATGCCATGCGTACTCCCCCGGCCAAGCGATGGGCACTTGCGCGATGATGAGCATGACAAATAGCCACAGCTAAAGCATCCGCAGCATCAGCACGCCGTAACGTCGCTCCTGGTAGCAGACGACGCACCATCATCATAACCTGGTCTTTATCAGCAGCCCCAGTGCCAACAACAGCTCTTTTCACCGCCCGAGCCCCATATTCATGAACGCTAACACCCGCAAGAGACGGCACTAATAATGCCACGCCACGTGCATAACCGAGCTTTAAGGTCGAAGCGCCATTCTTATTAACATAAGTCTCTTCAACAGCCGCTTCCGCTGGAGCATAATCTGCAATAAGCTTTTGCAATCCATCATGGAGAGTACGCAACCGATGTGGAACGCTATCCCCACTTTCTGTCGCGAACACCCCATCGGCCACATGGCGCAAACGATTGCCGTCAACATCAACAATACCCCAGCCCATAAAACGTAGGCCGGGGTCAAGACCAAGCAAACGAATCAAGCGCTCAGAGCCTGTGCAACCTCATCGGAGAGGTCAAAGTTCGCAAAAACAGCCTGAACGTCATCATTCTCTTCAAGCACATCAATGAGCTTAAGCACCGAACGTGCTTGTTCTTCATCAAGAGGCACGGTTGTCTGTGGGCGCCAATCTAGCTTAGCGGACCGTGGCTCCCCAAAGCGCTTCTCCATCTCATCACGCACGCTCATAAGAGACTGCATGGATGTCAAAATTTCATGCCCGTCCTCAGTCATTTCAACATTATCGGCACCAGCTTCAATCGCAGCCTCTAACATAGCATCTTCAGAAGCTACATCCTTCGGATAAACAATCACGCCAAGACGATCGAATCCAAAAGAAACGGAATTTGTCTCACCCAAAGAACCACCATGTTTAGAGAAAGCAGCACGCACTTCAGCAGCAGTTCGATTACGATTATCTGTCAAACCTTCGATGATGATGGCAACGCCTGCAGGACCGTAACCTTCATACCGAACTTCAACATAATCCTCTCCACCAGCAGCCCCTGAAGCCTTCCGAATGGCACGATCCACCGTATCCTTCGGCATATTGACCTCGCGCGACGCCAAAATGGCCGCTCTTAAGCGAGGGTTCATATCCGGGTCAGGCAAACCCGAGCGTGTAGCCACCGTAATTTCACGAATGACCTTAGCAAATTGCTTGGCACGCTTCGCATCCTGCGCGCCCTTACGATGCATAATGTTCTTAAACTGCGAATGCCCTGCCATGGACCTCTTTTCTCCTTAACAACCACAACACAAACTGACGTGAACAAACGCTCAAACCGTCATTTAGACCAATTTACCGTGACAATGTTTAAATTTAAGACCTGACCCGCAAGGACATGCACCATTTCGAGGGGTTTGGGCATTCCAACGCGCCAATGTATCCGCATCAACGGTAATATCTTCATCAAATGAAGCAGGTTCCATTGTTGAAACCACAGGAGGCTCAGGCATCTGAGGCGGCTCAGCCGTTGTTTGAAGATGCGCCAATGTTTGGACGACACGCAAACGCATATCGGCCAACATCGCCGTAAACATCTGGAAAGCCTCTTGCTTATACTCATTCAATGGATCACGTTGCCCATAAGCACGCAGCCCAATCCCCTGACGTAGCTGGTCTAGCCCATGAAGATGCTCTTTCCATGCGGCATCGAAGGACGTTAGCAACACATGTTTTTCGATCATCCGCATCATATCTGGCCCCATATTGGCCGTACGAGATGCATGTGCCTTCACGGCTTCCTCTTCAATGCGTGCCGTAATCCCTTCTTCATCCATCCCATCTTCCTGTGCCCACTCGGAAAATGGCAGATCAAGGACTAACACACGCAAAATTTCTTGGTGAAGCCCTTCAACATCCCACGCTTCGGCAAACGAATTCTCAGGAATATATGTCTGAACAATATCCTCAATAACGGCCAGACGTGCCTCATTAATAATGGGAGAAACATCGTCTGACGCCATATATTCACGCCGCTGGCCATACACCTCACGACGTTGATCATTCATCACATCGTCATATTTCAGCGTGTTCTTGCGCATGTCAAAATTGCGCGCTTCAACTTTCTTTTGTGCCTTTTCCAAAGCTTTATTCAGCCAAGGATGAACAATAGCCTCACCTTGTTTAAGGCCCATTTTCTGCATCATACCGCCCATGCGGTCGGTACCAAAAATACGGATTAAATCATCCTCAAGGGAAAGGAAAAAATGAGAATTCCCTGGGTCTCCTTGCCGCCCAGCACGCCCGCGTAGCTGATTATCAACACGACGGCTTTCATGGCGTTCCGTCCCAATAACGTACAGGCCGCCTGCTTCATGCACCTCTTTATGGTCGTGCTCGACACGTTGACGCACCTCTGCAACCGCTGCTTCACGGGCAGCGTCATCCGTAACCTCGGCAACGCGCTCCCCGACCAACATTTCAACGTTACCGCCAAGTTTAATATCAGTCCCTCGGCCTGCCATATTCGTGGCAATCGTGATGGCCCCTGGGGCACCAGCCTGGGCAATAATACTCGCCTCACGCTCATGATGCCGCGCATTCAGCACATTATGCGGGATGCCACGCTGCTTCAAAAGTGCTGACAGATACTCACTCTTCTCAATTGATGATGTACCAACGAGAATAGGCTGCCGCTTAGCACGAACTTTTTCAATCAGATCCGCAACAGCATTATATTTTTCTGCAGCGGTGAGATAAACCTCATCATCCGTGTCAATCCGACGCACCGGCACGTTGGTCGGAATTTCGACAACCTCAAGATTGTAAATTTCAGCAAACTCGTCTGCTTCCGTCATCGCTGTTCCGGTCATACCAGAAAGCTTGGGGTATAAACGGAAGTAATTCTGGAAGGTGATAGACGCCAACGTCTGATTCTCTTGCTGAATCTCGACGCCTTCTTTCGCCTCTAACGCCTGATGCAATCCATCTGAGTAACGACGGCCATCCATCATTCGGCCAGTGAATTCATCAATGAGGATCAACTTACCGTCACGCACGATGTAGTCCACATCACGCGAGAAGAGAACGTGAGCCCGCAAAGATTGCTGCACGTGATGAACAACAGCCACATTATGAATGTCGTACAAACCACCGTTTGTCAGAACCCCGGCTTCACTCAGTAATTCTTCAGCACGGTCTGAGCCATGTTCCGTCAGGGTAACAGTACGAAGCTTCTCATCTTTTTCATAAACATCAGGCTCTTTTGCCAATCTCGCGACAACCGCATCAACATGACGGTAAAGCTCCGAGCTATCATCGGCAGGACCTGAGATAATCAGCGGGGTCCGTGCTTCATCAATGAGGATACTATCGACCTCATCGACAATCGCATAATTGAAATCCCGTTGAACCATCTCATCCAACGAATATTTCATATTATCGCGTAGGTAATCGAACCCAAATTCGTTGTTCGTGCCGTAAGTAATATCTGCCCCATAAGCAGCACGCCGCTCCTCATCGGACAAATTAGGAACGATTACCCCTGTCGTGAGGCCCAAGAAATTATAAAGCTGAGCCATAGTGGCCGCATCACGACTTGCCAGATAGTCGTTAACCGTCACCACATGAACGCCTTTGCCTGTTAAGGCATTCAAATACACTGGCAATGTTGCCACCAGCGTCTTACCCTCGCCCGTTCGCATCTCTGCGATACGTCCCTCGTGTAGAACCATCCCCCCGATGAGCTGCACGTCGAAATGACGCATCCCCAACACACGACGCGATGCCTCCCGGCAGACAGCAAAAGCCTCAGGCAGGAGTTGATCAAGACTCTCTCCCTTACCAAGACGATCACGAAACTCCTGCGTCTTATGACGCAATTGGTCGTCCGTCAGCCCCTGGATTGCAGGCTCTAGGGCATTTATCTCAGGTACACGCTTCTGATACCGTTTGAGAGAACGGTCATTAGCGAAACCGAAGAGAGCGCGAGCAAGGCGTGCAAACATGATGAACCCTGAAATATTGACCCCACCGCAACGTTTTCACTTCTCATCAGCAAGAAATGAAATACTGCTACTGCAGGCTGTCACGATTTTCCACGTATGCAGGAGATAGGGGGCAAGCCAGAAGGGGTCAATGAAAAAGCCGCATTGAGATGATTCTTCTTTTCTCTTTTTGAAGAAAAAACAGGCCCGTTAACAAGCACTAAGCTCTAGAAAGAGTTACCCTTTATGCGGGAGACTTCTCTCCGGATATTAAACGACCATCTTTATTATGACATAAATTTAGGAAAATACTGTCGCAGCCGCAGACTTATCCCTCTTGCAGGCTCGGGCGGGCTTTGTCATGGTGCTCGCACGTTAAATTTTCTAATTACCTGTAAGCATTGAGGTAAAATTATGCGGCTTCCCCGCTCTCTATTCGCCTGCACAGCTCTCATCGGGGGGCTATCCTTTATTTCTTCATCCCAGATTGCCTATGCAGATTCGTCTTCCGCCGGCGCGGCGAAGGCACCAGCTACTGCATCGAAAGCACAGCCTGTTACTGATCCCAACATGGTGATCGCTACGGTTAACGACCAAAAAATTACAGCATCCGACATTCAGCGTGCAGCAGCCAGCTTGCCACCGCAAGCTCGTCAGCTGCAAACTAGCATCCTAATCCCTCTTTTGATTGACCAATTAATTAGCCAAAAAGCTATTCAAATTGAAGCCGAAAAAGAGAAGTTGCAGGACAAACCCGATGTTAAAGCGGCGATGGATGCTGCAGCTGGTAATGTCCTCCAGAACGCGTACCTGGAAGAAAAAGTACTTCCACACGTCAATGATGCCGCTTTAAAAAACTATTATCAAACACACTATGCTTCCAAAAAGCCGGAAGAAGAGATCCACGCACGTCATATCTTAGTTGATACCGAAGCTCAGGCGAACGATATCATCAAGAAGCTTAATAAGGGCGCTGACTTCGCTAAGCTTTCATCACAGCTATCAACGGACAAAAGCACCGGCGTTCATGGTGGTGATCTTGGATGGTTTAAAAGAGAAGATATGATCCCCGACTTTACAAAAGTCGCCTTCTCTATGAAGCCTGGTACCATTTCTCCTAAGCCTGTTCACACACGGTTTGGCTGGCACGTCATCCAGGTTCTTGGCACACGCACAGCACCTGTCCCGAGCTTCGATCAAGTCCGTGACCAAATTCGTCGTGATTTGATCCGTGAAGAAGCACGTAAGATCGTTGACGCCGCAGAAAGCCAGGTCAAAATCACTCACTACGATGAGAAGGGGCAGCCCATCCCTAACACCCCTGTTAACACAACAGGCAACGGAGCACACTAAACATGGCGACGTCACACCCTCGCTCCCCTTTGGCACGTTCTCTTCCAAAACTCACACGAGTTGCTGGGGTGCGACTCAGTGGTGTGGCGGCTAATATTCGCTATGAAGGGCGTACAGATCTCGCGCTTATGGAGTTCACTCCTGGAACGACGGCCGCAGGCGTTTTCACCAAAAACACCTGCCCAGGGGCCCCTATCCCCTGGTGCCGTCAGGCGCTTGATCACACACCTTACGCCCGTGCTCTTTTGGTGAACTCCGGAAACGCAAACGTCTTCACCGGTCGAGCAGGAAATGATGCCGTTGTTGCCTGTGCAACAGAACTGTCTGACCATTTAAAATGTCCTGTTGAAGATGTTTTTCTAGCCTCAACAGGCGTCATCGGAGAGCCTCTTCCATACCATAAAATCCTTAAAGCTCTTCCAGAGGCCGTCGAAAAACTTCACGAGGATAATTGGGAAGTCGCAGCGAACGCGATCATGACAACGGATACTTTCCCCAAGGCATCCCAGCGCGATGTAACCATTGGTGATGTTCCTGTCTGCATTCAGGGAATCGCCAAAGGCTCAGGCATGATCGCGCCTGATATGGCAACGATGCTGTCCTATATCGCGACAGACGCCAAACTCTCTCAACCAGTTCTACAAGCCTTACTAACAGAATATGTCGGCTCGACCTTTAACGCGATTACAGTCGATTCCGATACATCCACGTCGGATATGGTGATGGCATTCGCCACGGGGCAAGCCGATCATCCTGAAATTTCAGATATTAATGATAATAAGCTTAGCGCCTTCAAAGATGCTTTCCGAGACGTCATGGAAGAGCTTGCTCTTCTTGTCATCCGTGATGGCGAAGGCGCGACTAAACTTATCCGTGTTGAAGTCCAAGGGGCAGAAAGTGACGATTCTGCTCACCGTATTGCACTCTCCATCGCAAACTCTCCTCTCGTAAAAACGGCGATCGCAGGAGAAGATGCCAATTGGGGACGTGTCGTCATGGCCGTAGGAAAAAGTGGAGAACCCGCTGACCGGGATAAGCTCTCCATCGCTTTAGGTGGATATTGGGTTGCGAGAGATGGGGGTGTCTCCCAAGATTATGATGAAGACGCCCTGAAACGTTATATGCGTGAACAAGAAATTGTTATCACAGCTGACCTCGGTATCGGCCAAGGTCGTTTCCACGTTTGGACATGTGACCTAACCCACGGATATATCGACATCAACGGCTCTTATCGCAGCTAATAAACAAAACCTCGACCCATGACAGAAGGAAATGGGTCGAGAGATATCTCAATATGTGCAACTATTATATAATAATTTATTTAGTGCTTCCTATCACACTAATCAGGTTTGTATATGATTGCACTGCCCGTAGCAAAGGCACAAATATATTAATGTGCTTCGTCGCGTTCAAAGGAAATTGAGGAGCAATCCATGCCTGCCAATAAACGTGTTGTTATTCTCGGAGGGGGTATCGGTGGTTTAGAAGTTGCCACTTCTCTACGCCATAAGCGCAACGTTAGTGTTACACTTGTTGATCAAAACCCCGTTCATATTTGGAAGCCTGCATTACACGAGTTCGCAGCCGGCACCATTGAACATAGTGGAAATTTGTTTTCCTTCATTGAGCTCTCTAAGCGCTTCGGGTTTGATTTTATCCAAAGCACTCCTGAAGCTGTAGAACGCGATAAGCGCCAGGTTCGGTTAGCCAATGGTCAATCCATACCTTATGACTATTTAATTGCCGCACTTGGTGCCCGCGCCAACGACTTCGGTACTCGCGGGGCAGAGGAATATTGTTTGTTCCTCAATACGCTTCATGATGCAGATACCCTGCATGCCCGTTTCCGTGATGGTCTTCTTAATGCCAAAAAAACGGGAAAACCCCTTCAGTTTAGTATCGTAGGAGGCGGGGCAACGGGTATTCAGCTTGCTGCTGAATTATGTCAAGCTGTCGATAGCACTCCTGGCCTTGGTGTAGAGGCACGACACTCTCTTCTTCGACCCACTCTCATTGAAGCAATGGATCGCCTCATTCCAGCGTTTCCAACCTCTGTGTCTGAAGAAGCTAAGGCTGAACTGGAGAAGCTCGGCTTTGATGTCATTACTAATGATGTCGTCACTCAGGTTGACGGTGACGCTATTCACCTGAAGAGTGGTCGTATCATTCCTTCCACTCTTTCCATCTGGGCGGCCGGCGTAAAAGCAAGTCAGGCTACATCTCTTTTTGAAGGGTTGGAATTAGGCCGTTCTGGGCAGCTTATGGTCACACCAATGCTGCGGGCGACAAAGGATCCTTCAATATTCGCCATCGGTGATTGCGCTCGCATGGAGAAGGACCCTGTCGCCCCCACGGCTCAGGCAGCTCGCCAACAGGGACGTTATCTTGGTCGCATCGCCCTGCCTTATCTTTTGACGGGAAGAACACCCCCATCATTCTCGTATCAGGATCGCGGTGCCGTTGTCGCATTAGGCAACTATAATGCCTGGGGGATGTGGCCCTCCAAAAAAGGCTTCGGTGGTCATGGTGTTGGGGCCTATTTTGCACGCTTTATCCATGAGGGGCTTTTCCGGCAGCACCAATATGGGCTGGTAGGTATTTGTAAAACTCTCCGCGTGACCCTTAATGAACATTTCTATCATCACGCCGACCTGGTGGCTCCAGGTACACCTTCTTCTCGTTAAGGAATCAAAGTGAAGGGAGAACTTGCCTCTTGCAGAAATGAGTTTTCCCTTCTCATATAAGATTCATGACGACTCCTTCTTTTCCATCCCTTCTCGCTACAGTGACATCTGAGCTTAAAGAGGAAGGTTATGTTTTCCTTCCTGCCCCGGAGACTGTAGCGCTCCTTCAGCATTATGGCCTAAGCCATTGGGACCAATTTTCTGATAGTTGGAATCACCTAGGCGTCGATCAGTATATGGCCGATGGTGGTCTTTATCGGCGGCGGCGTTACGCTACTTTTTCGATAGAAACAGACCACGTCACCAGAAAGAAGCATCAACCACACTATCAAAGCCGTGATTATAATCTCCTTAATGGCGGCATAGAGCGCTGGTTTTCCCCCATTGAAGACACAATTGGGAACCATTCAGCCCTCGCGGCGATTCTTAAAACGGCAGCGCATGTTGCAAATTCATTAACTCCAGAGACTCGCAAGCCTCAGTCGTGGCATGCAGAAGTACATCAATTTCGCATCGAAGCCGATCCACATACACAAGGGCGTCCAACCCCCGAAGGCATGCACCGCGATGGCGTTGACTGGGTGTTTGTATTCATGATTCGTCGTGAAAATATTCGAGAAGGCGTCACCAGCATTCATGCCCTGGATCAAAAAACACAGCTTGGTGCCTTCACATTAGCGCACCCTTTGGATGCTGCCTTCGTCAACGATCATCGTGTATATCATGGCGTCACTGCCGTTGAACCTGTGGATCCTAACAAGCCGGCCTATCGAGATGTGCTTGTCGTAACGCTCCGTTACGAATAGCATAGTGGTCCTTGCATTAGAGTAAAAATCTCCAGGACTACGTCTTCTGGATAGAATGAGGATTCCGAGCATGCCGTTTGCGCCCCCCAAATGGGTTACTTTGTGCCTTTACATTGGAGCGGCATCCCTTATTACTTTCGGCAGCCATGATGCGTCTGCTCGCCATCGCCGTCACCACCATGCCGTCCCTCAGAAAAAAAACACTTCTACAGCGCGCCCCGTCATACTCACAACGCAACCTGATAGTGCTCTCGACGCGACAGCCCGAAAACTTAATAAAGACACGCTGAAAGATGCGGCGCGCTACCATGAACGGCCTATTATTCTTGTTGGATCAGCACCACTTTCAGCTACAACCAAAGATACAAACGCAGCTCTTTTTGTTCAAATTCAATCAGCCCGCCTTTGTGGCGCAGGTGGCTGCACAACTTCCGTATATTATCACGACAAAACCGGATGGAAGCTTATTTTGGATGCGGTTAGCGGCTCCATTGCGGTTCTTTCAACACACCATGCCGGCATGTATGATTTATTAGTCGATGGGAATGATCGGTGGGTTTGGAACGGCTCTTCGTACCAAGACACGTCCGGGACTATACCCTAACACTCCATACGGCACTTCTACATTAATAAGAGCTTATTTATTATGTTACCCTGCATGACAATTCTTGATGGCGGCATGGGGCGCGAACTACACCGTATAGGTGCCCCCTTTCGGCAACCTGAATGGTCTGCTCTCGCCCTTATCAAGGGACCTGATTTTGTAAAAAAAGCGCATCGTTCTTTCATAGAAGCTGGTGCGCACGTCATTACCGCGAATAACTATGCTGTGGTTCCCTATCATATTGGTGAAGAACGTTTCCGGACACATGGTAAGGATCTCATCCAATTAGCGGGACAACTTGCACGTGATGCCATCGCCGAAGCGCGCAAACCATCAGTCCGCTTAGCTGGCTCCCTTCCCCCTGTCTGCGGATCATACCGCCCGGACCTCTTTCAAAAACACTATGCCGAGACCATTCTTGCTACTCTGAAAGACAATCTTTCTCCCTTCGTTGATCTCTGGCTCGCCGAAACACAAAGCAGCATCGTTGAAGCTCGTATTGCACGTCGCATTATTGGTTTTAATGATCCACGTCCTTTTTGGCTTTCCTTCACGTTAGATGACACGCATCTAGAAACGACTAGAAACGAAACCTATCCCCTTCGACTGAGGTCAGGTGAAGTCCTCCATGAAGCTATTAAAGCCGCTTTGGAACTCCGCATTGATGCTTTGTTATTTAACTGTAGCGATCCTGCTGTCATGTTACCTGCTTTGCAGGAAGCCCAAAAAGTCTTCGCCAAATTTACCGGACCTCACAAGCCTCAACTTGGTGTTTACGCTAATGCATTTGACCATAACCATGAGAAGCATGACGAAGCCAATGAAGTCATAAGCGCCCTTGATACATCTCTCACCACAACCCGCTATCGTAAATTGGCGCAAGAATGGCAGAAAGCCGGAGCTACGATTATAGGGGGATGTTGTGGAATTGGTCCTGACTATATTAAAGAGCTCTCCCATAATCTCTGACACAGGCAATACTCTTTTCTAAGAACGTAACGCTCTCATTATATTTCTTAATGTTCTCACACTTGGAATCTCTGCGATTTTAACCGTTACATTTTTCACACATAGAGTCGCACAAATTCAAAAATTACGATTTATTTTAGTTTTATGACTTTTTTGTCATTATTTTATCGTGCAATAAAAACGTCATAATTTTTGGCTTCACACGATCGGAGGAAAATATGCGTCGTTTGCGCGGGGTTGTAGCTGTTCCTGTTGCGTTAGCTCTATTCCCCAGCGCATATGCAATGCCTCTTCATGCATCCATCAACACTCATAACAACAAAAATAAAATTCACCGCCCCACGACGTTAAAAAAAAAGAAGCATCCACGTACATCCCTTGATGCACATTCCGCTGAACATATGGTCGTAACGCGCAATAGCTCTATCCTTCGCAGAGCACGCGCCAGCATTTCTCCTGTTGATATTATTTCGGCTAAGGAACTTCATCGTACAGGCCAAATAAATCTGGCTGATGCCCTCGCTCGCGTTAACCCTTCTGTAACCATTGGCATGGCGGGATGGGATGCGGGCGCTTTTACCTCTTCTATTCGACTGCGCGGCCTTAACCCGAACCACACACTTGTGCTGATCAATGGAAAACGTCGCCATACAACGGCAAGTATTTACGCCGATTCAGGCCCACAAGAAGGATCCAGCCCTGTCGATCTCAATATGATCCCCGCAGAAGCGATTGATCATATTGAGGTACTCCGTGATGGCTCCGGCTCTGAATATGGTGCAGATGCCATTGCAGGCGTGATCAATATTGTTCTGAAAAAAACCACGAACAAACTTGAAGCCGATGCCCAAACAGGGGCCAATGCTTACAATGGCGATGGCTGGCAATATCAGTTCGGTTTTGATGGAGGGCTACCTTTAGGCAATGATGGATACATCAACCTCAGTGGACAGATGTATCATACAGACCATTTCATCCAAAAAGGCATTGATGACCGCACAGGCAAAGAGGATGACCCGGCCCTGAGTTTAGCCGAAGAAACACGTCAAACGACTAGTCTAAATTTTGGAAAAAACATTACACCCTCCCTACAATTATATGGCCTCGCAACCTATGCCCACCGCCATGGGGAATCCCTTCAAGATTACCGAACGCCCCATATTCTTCCACAGCTATACCCCGACGGCTTTGTTCCAATCGAAGCACTCGAAGAACAAGATTATGCTTTCACCCTTGGCTTAAAGGGACATTTTTGGGGTGGTTTCCGATGGGATTTAAGCTCCACCTATGGTGCTGATGACGACCATATGAGCCTCAAAAACTCGGGGAATCCAGCTCTTTATGAAGCAACAGGCTATACGCCTACCAGAGTCCGTACCGAAACGTTTCGACATGCTCAATGGACGAACGACCTTGCCATTCGCCGGCATTTTTCACTCAATAATGAGCAAAAAATCGATCTCTCGTTCGGTGCACAACATCGCTTAGATACATATCGGATTGGCGCTGGCGACCCTGCTTCTTATCTTGATGGCGGAACGCAAGGTTTTGCAGGCCTGATGCCTGAAAATGCTGGAAAATGGGATCGCGACGTTTGGTCAGGCTATGTCGATACGAATATCCATATCACGCGAAAATTAAATATTGATCTCGGCGGGCGCTATGAACATTACACCGATGTTGGAAATAGCCAGACCGGTAAAGTAGCCGTTCGCTACGATTTTAATCGGCGTATCGCAGTACGAGCGACCCTCAATAACGGTTTCCGTGCTCCTACACTTTTAGAAGAGCATTATAGCGCTCTCAACGTGACACCTTTCGGGGCTTCTGCAAACCTCCCCGTTAACTCCACGGCTGCAAGCTCATTGGGAGCCCGTCCTTTGAAACCGGAACGCTCTACCAATTTAAGTGGTGGATTTGTTTTAGAACCCATTGATCATTTGCATGTCACCATAGACGCTTACCAAATTAACATTCGTGACCGCATCGTCCCAGGAGGAAGCTACCAAGGGGAAAATGCCGAAAATGCCATCGGCCTCACAGGGGCAACGTTACCCGGTGGTTTAGACCCCCAAAATGTCACAGCGGCTTATTTCACCAATGGCGCCAGCACCCGCACGCAAGGGCTGGATATTATGGCGAGTTATCCACTCCACCTTCACCGCTATGGTAACCTCGATCTAAGCCTTGCCTTAAACCTCAACAGAACGCGCATTCACCATATCGCCACAGACGGAAATGGAAACCCTCAGCTTAATGCGCAACAAATTGGCTATCTCACAACCGCTTCCCCGCGCAGCAAAATCATTCTGAACGCCTATTGGACGATCGGAAAATGGAACGTCAATGTTCGTCAAACGCGCTATGGTCAAACCACGAGTAACCTTACTTATGAAGATTCAGCCCCTGCGAATTTACAATATTCCCAAACCCAATTTCGGCACTTCGTGAATCCCCCTGCTTGGTTAACCGATCTGGAGGTCGGCTATCAGGCCACACGCCGCATACATGTTGCTGTTGGTGCCAATAATATCTTCAATGTACGCCCACGTCGCACACCACCGGAAAACTCCTATCTTGGTACGTTACATTACGATAATAATTCGTCAGGTATTCCCATGACTGGCGGATATTATTATGGACGTATCAATATCTCGCTTTAATTGGAAATACGATCCACGTGGGACGATTGGGACATAAGGAACAATGATGGGTGCGAGCCTAGAACACCATACAATTTACCAAATCCCATCACAAAGCCGCCACGGACGCCCACGCGACCAGTTTACGATCTGGTTTAGCACAAACATGACGTTGCTAACCGTCGTTACCGGCGCTCTTGGCCCGACGGAGGGGCACTTATCCTTTCTCAATTCTGTCCTAGCACTCCTTCTAGGCAGTCTCATCGGCGGTGTGTTTATGGCTTTACATGCTGCCCAGGGTCCAGCCTTAGGGGTGCCACAAATGATTCAAAGCCGCGGACAATTCGGCAGCTGGGGCGCGCTGCCAGTCGTTGCGATGGTCATCGTTATGTATGTGGGCTTTGTTGCCTCTAACTGCGTTGTCGGTGGTGATGCCATTCATTACGCCCTGCCCCATTTCACATCAAAAACGACGATTATCCTTATGGCTCTCCTGAGCCTTATCCCTTGTATTTTTGGTTATAAATTCATTCTCTCCTGCTCAAAACCCGTCACGTTTTTTACGTTCCTCGCTGTCATTATTTGTTTCATTCAAGGGGTCGTCACCCAAGGCGCTACCCTAATGACTGATCTTCATGGAACAGTCGCCGGCTTTGCACAGACCTTTTCTATCGCTGTCTTGTGGCAGATTTCATACGCGCCCTATGTATCGGACTCCTCGCGCTATCTTCCCTCTAATCCAAAAACATATCGTGCAACATTCTGGGCCTGTTATGGTGGCACCGTCAGCGGCTCCGTCCTCGCCATGAGCCTAGGAGCCTTTTTAGCCGCCCAATCTCCCTCGGCAACGATCATTGAGGCTATTCATTCTCTCATGGGAGCATGGGGTGTTCTTATTGTAGGGATTCTGGGTATTTCCATTGCGTTAGCCAATGCAATGGACCTTTATTGTAGCACGCTATCAACGATTACTTTTTTCCATACATTTGCACCTCTATGGCAACCTCGCGCCCCAATGCGAATCTCTATTGGAATTTTGACATTAGTTATTGCGCTCAGTAGCGCCCTCTTTATGTCACAAGCCTTTAATACAGCCTACGCGGCATTATTAGATATTCTGATGGCCGTCATGATACCCTGGACAGCCATTAACCTTGTCGATTTTTACATTCTTCGTCATGGCAACTACCATGTACCATCTTTTTTCCAACCGAATGGAGGACAATATGGGCGTGTTAATGTCTATGCTCTGATAAGCTATTCTCTGGGAGTTATAGTTGAAATCCCGTTTATCAACCTTCCCTTCTATAAGGGCTCTCTCCTAGCCTCTTTACATAATGTTGATATTTCATGGTTCGTTTCACTAATATGCTCATCAATAACTTACATTATTATGAATAGAAAATTTCAATAATATTAACCAGTTGATCTCTCTATACTTTATATAAAGTCATTTTAAACAATTAAATGTTGCATTTATGAAAAGTCTTTAATAGGAATAAATTCACTTTGCAACAAAGCCCGTATTTACGCTTGCAAGGTCTTGTATTTCTTTAAATTAGGGAATGAACATGCTGAAAAAAGCCCTCCCCATGGCCGCTGTCCTTATGGCACTCTCTGGCTGCGTCAATGTACATGGGCCAGTCAACGCCACCTCCCTCGCAACAGGCCCCAAAAACGGTACCGCTTGCAGCAAGAGCATTCTCTTCGTCTATGCAGACGGTGATGCTTCCATCAGTGCAGCAAAACGTAACGGTGGACTAACAACAGTCTCGTCTGTTGATACACACAGAAAGGGTCTTTTCCCCTTCTACGAGACAAGCTGCACACACGTTAACGGCCGGTAAAAATACGTCTTACCTGTCATATTTCGGCAGATCCTCAATAGAGGTCTGCCGAAAACCACAATCAACGACAACCCACTAGGGATACATCTCTAGTGACTCGACGTAGACAAAAATACTAAAAATCACGGGAAGACTTGGAGCGGATGAGGGGAATCGAACCCCCGTATGCAGCTTGGGAAGCTGCCGTTCTACCATTGAACTACACCCGCAATGTGAACGCCCGTTTATCATTACTCTATAGTGTTAAGCAACCCCCATAAAACACAATAAATTCAATCTACTTTCTTGACGCATTTACAGTAGGGTTCCATAGTCTCGGACCGTGCCTTTTTATGAACAAAGGGTACCCTCGTGATTTGAGCGGCCGGCTTGCGGCGAGGTTAAAAAATTGCGCTAAAGAGGCCCTGTTTCTTCTACATGCAGAGCAGGACTTCCACGGCCCGCCATAACGTCTGTAGCATTGTTGCTATAGGTTTTCATGGAGGGATTTCATGTCCACGCAAACAACACATACATGGCGTACAGCCACGCGTCTCCTGCACGAAGCACGCAACCGCACCCCCTACAGCGAAACGTCAGATTCTCTCTTTCTGACCTCTGGTTTCGTCTATGATAGCGCCGAGCAAGCGGCAGCGACTTTTGAAGGAACGATTGATCACCTTCAATATTCTCGCTACGGCAACCCCACCGTTGATACCCTACAAGAACGTCTCGCCCTCCTTGAAGGAGCGGAAGCGTGCCTCGCAACCTCCACCGGGATGGGTGCTGTCTCTTGCGCTCTATTATCTCACCTGAAAGCCGGTGATCGCATCGTTGCTTCTTCAGCTCTCTTTGGTTCCACGCACTGGCTGCTCAGCACGCTTCTACCAAGCTATGGCATCGAGACAGAGATGATTGATGGCCGTGATGATGAAGCCTGGGATAGAGCTCTGTCACGCCCCACCGCTGCTGTTCTGATTGAAACCCCATCCAACCCTATGTTGGACGTGCTCGACGTCCAGCGTATCGCTGACCGTGCGCATAAAGCGGGAGCCATTTTTATGGTCGATAATGTTTTTGCAACCCCCGTAGGGCAACGACCCTTAGACTTCGGTGCCGATGTTGTGATCTATTCTTGTACCAAGCATTTAGATGGTCAAGGGCGTGTTATGGGCGGCGCTGTCCTTGGAAGCCAGAAATGGGTTACCGAGAAACTCCAACCTTTTGCACGCAATACCGGCAACACCCTTTCCCCTTTCAATGCCTGGGTTCTTCTTAAAGGGCTAGAGACGCTCGATCTACGCGCTCGTACTATGGCCCATAATGCTGCCGTTGTTGCCGATGCCCTAGCAACCCTCCCCGGCATACAGAGAGTCATTTACCCAGGACGGAAAGACCATCCACAAGCTGCATTAGTGAAGAAACAAATGCGCGATGGTGGATCCATGATCGCCTTTGATGTTGTGAATGGGAAAAAGGGTGCTTTTGCCTGTATGAACAGTTTTGAGATTATCTCAATCTCAAACAATCTTGGCGATGCACGCAGCCTTGTGACACATCCTGCAACAACAACGCATAAAAAACTCACGGAAGAGGAACGTGCAGCCCTTCGTATTACAGATGGCTCAATCCGCTTTTCCGTTGGGCTTGAAGATCCAGAAGATCTCATCAGTGAAGTGACGCGCGGCGCACAAGCAGCCCTTGCTGTAGGTTCATAATCACTCATCCGGGCAATATTTTGGCTGCGTCATAGCACCTATTATCCCTGAATCGTAAAGAAGAAACCTGACAAAGTGCTAGGATGGTTCTAAGAAGATACCATGTCTGACAAATCATCCTGCCACTCTCTCTTTGCTGATCTAGACGATAGCGACGCTCTCAAAGCCCCGCCGTGCTACACAGCACGCACGGGTGACGTTACCGTCAGTGTCCGCACTTTCTGGCTAGAAGAACACTCTGACCCTGAGGAACAACGCTATACATGGGTCTACCATGTCATCATTGAGAATAGCGGCGAAGATAGTCTTCAGCTTCTTTCCCGCAGCTGGACCATTCTTGATGCCACAGGCAAGGTAGATTACGTGAACGGCCCCGGTGTGATGGGAGAACAACCCGTCATCTCTGCAAAAGGTCGATATGAATATACGTCTGGTGCCGAACTCAAAACACCAACAGGCTTTATGCAGGGCCTCTATCATATGCTCTCACCTAAAACAGGTGAGCGTTTCGATGCCACAGTTCCAACATTTAGCCTCGACAGTCCGCATCATAGTGGCATGATTCATTAAAAATAAGGATAGTTGTTCATCGTGACCGTCTCTTCCTCTTCGTCTCCCAGACGCGTTGCTGCTTTGCTTCTTGCTGCGGGACGTGGACGTCGTTTTGCTGCAGGGGCTTCTGATGCTGCTATCAGCAAACAATTCCAGTCATTACAAGGACAACCCGTCATTCGACATGCTGCACGCGCTCTGTTGCCGTATGTCGATGTTCTTCAGCCCGTGGGGAATGATCCCCTCTTGGAGGAAGCTCTCTCCGGGCTCGATGTTCTCCCACCTGTGGAAGGCGGAGCGGAACGGCACGACAGTGTGCGAGCAGGGCTTGATGCACTTGCCGCTCTTCCCAATCCGCCTGATATTGTACTCGTTCATGATGGGGCACGCCCCGTTGTGCCGGGCCGCATTATTCAAGATATCCTCACAGCTCTTGAGACGCATCAAGGTGTCATCCCTGCTTTACCTGTGAGTGATACCTTAAAAAAGGTTTCTGAGGATATTATTACGGCCACGGTTCCTCGTGCTGATCTTTGGCGTGCTCAGACACCACAAGGCTTCCATTTTCCCCTTCTCCGAGACCTCCATCATCGCCACTCTGAAGCCCTTACAGATGATGCAGGCCTCCTGGAACGAGAAGGCCACCACGTTGCCATCGTGATGGGATCAGAGGACAACATAAAGTTAACTGTTACGGAGGATCTGATGCGTCTTGAGCGTATCGTGGACCATAATAAACCAACCATGCTTCCCCGCGTTGGTCACGGCTATGACGTACATGCCTTTGCCGAAGGGCGTAAACTCATTCTCTGTGGAATTGAGATTCCTCATGATCGTGGCTTAGCAGGACATTCTGACGCCGATGTTGGTATCCATACGCTATGTGATGCTATTTATGGAGCCTTGGCAGAAGGAGACATTGGCCGCCACTTCCCACCCAGTGACAATCAGTGGCGTGACATGGATTCCGCACGTTTCCTCATCCATGCGGGCGATCTCATCCGTTCCAAAGGGGGGATGCTCGTCAATGCCGATATTACCATCATTTGCGAAGCCCCTAAAATTGGCCCACACGCTCAAGCAATGCGCGCACGTCTTGCCGAGCTTTTACGCGTTAAAATAGATCGCATCTCTGTCAAAGCGACAACATCAGAACGCCTTGGCTTCACAGGTCGTCAAGAAGGCATTGCCGCCACGGCGACTGTAAGCATTATGGTCCCTGACGACGGAGAAGAATAAAACACACAATGGGAATCTCATGAGAGGCTCGCCCCCTGTGAGATTCCCTTTAACGTTTTCCGTCTCTTTAACGTCCTGATTGGCGCGACAACTCTAGGAAACGTAACGCATCGCGGACGTCACGTTCCTTTTGCTGGAGCTGATGTGCCAGTTCGTCATCGTGCCCCCATTGTTGCAATTGCTTTTCTTCGTCAGCGTTCCCTAAACGCATCGCCTCATCCACCGTCACAACGTTATGAATGAGAGCAAGAGCCAATAATAGGCTACTAAATATAGGAACAATAACACCCAAAGCGGCCAACGTATCGGCTTCTAATGTATCCAAAAATTGCTCTAAAGCAACTTGATACGCCATAGGCTGTTGAAGTGGCATAATCCCAAATGTTGCTTCTGGAGACAGTCCTTTTGTTTGAAGCCACGATAAAACGCGCCCTAACAAAACCTCATCCTGAGCAGCGCTACGATAACTTAAAGCGTCATCCATCCCATAAGAGAGTAAAACATCTTTTGTTGTTGATACATCTTTCTCAACGCGTTCAATAAAGCTACCGGTTATCCGGGTTAAGGACAGAGCATCGGGGGTAAGAGCGTCTCCCATTTTCACAGATCGCCACTCTTCTGCAATCGCCTCTGCTAACGCACGAGACGAGACCGATAGTGCGGCTCCTTGAGGGAGTTTAATGGATCGTCCATCTAGGACGGGGGCATACATCCCCTCGCCCATAGCCTGAACGTCAACCTGCTTCCAGAAGCGTTTCCGCGGTGTGCTCATGGCTTACCTCCAATTCCCAGTGCTTTCAGAAAGCCCCCTCCCTCTGAGGAAGCATTTTGCATCGCTGGAATAGGCAAACCATTATGACCCTCGCGCGCCTTTTGAAGCAAAGGCTGACATAAGTCAGGGTCATCAGCTCCACCATCCAGAGAAAGTTGCTTTTCTCCATCCACTGCATTTTGCGCCGCCACTTTCGGGTCCATCCAAGAGCCCGTCACCATGATTGGAAGGGAGACACTATTGCCAACGAATGTAAAACGAGGGTGTAAGTCTAAAGCTAGCGAGCCTTCATTCAGATTAACCGTACCGCTTCCCTTCAAGGCTAAATGCTTATTCTGCAGCCCCAAAGTATCCACCGTACCCATCCCTTGATGCACATCCATATGCATAGCTGCGCAACGGAATGCCACCATTGCATCGCCTAATTTTAAGAATGTCGCAACCGGTCCCGCCAACGGCACCAAAGTCGCCGTTTTCACTTCTCCTTTGACAAGCGACAAACCAACCGTTCCGTTCAAAGAATGGAAAAAGCTCTCTTGATTGATCCCCTGAGCATCAAGAATTCCATCCCACTGAATAGGGCCACTCAAAAAGGCAGGCTGCCCCAACAAACGAAACGTAATCGATGAAGGAACAATCAACGGTGACGCTTCGATATGCACGCGTGAAGGTGATACTGTATTATCGAACGCCACACGTGCCATTAAAGGAACACCCTCTACTGTTCCCGTTACCGGATCCAGTGATAAGCGCCCTCCGCCCATTGTCATCTTTATGTGCACATCATGATAGTCTAGCTCTTGTACATGAAGCTGATCCGCCATTATATCCAACATGAGATCATGTTCATGTAGCCCCTTCAAGAAAGCCTGCATTCTATCAGAAGACGACATTGATGAATGGTCTGGATTCTTGCCGCTAACAACAGGTGTTAATGCTGTTTCTCCTTCAGAAGAGTTCTCTGCAGCTTCATCTGAAGAGACAGCCAAAGCGTCGCCATTAAGATGAGAGAAATGAATAGATCCTTCGATATGAGAAGGCTTATTGACGCGGCGCTCGAGTAAGAGGCTCCCCACACCGCCCATCTCCTGACTCTCAAAATGCACATCACGTAACCCTATCATGGTGAGCCCATCTTGGGATAAAGGACCGACCGACAGAGTATTTTGTACAAAAAGATTATGCAGAATGGCTCCCGACAGTTGCTTTCCCACCCCAGGAAACTCTGGCAGTTGCAACATATCAGCGCCACCCTTAACCGAAAGAGTACTCGTCTGCCGGCCGACTGTCCCCTCAATATCAAGATGCACACCATCTTGCGTCACATTAGGTTCATTGTCCTTATCCTTACGAGAAAATAACGCTGCCAGTGTACGATCTCGGCCCTTTATCTGCATCGTAAGTGGCACGGAGGGTTTTCCTGGATCCATCCAAGCCATCACACTTTGTTCGAGTGAATGAAAATCGGCATGGACAGTCCAAGAAAAACGTCCCCAATCAACATCTCCTTGAATCATGAGCGGCGCTAAAGCGGCATCTCCATCAACTTGTAAATTACGTAAATGCAACGCTTCCTCAACTCCGAGCGTTCCCGGAGGGAAAACAAGATGTCCCAATTGTAAATGTACTTGGACAGGATAAAGTCTTGAAGGCAGGCTTCTCAACGCTTCAGCAAAACCATGCGGCTCATTTGCTCCCGCAACATTTTTCTCACGTAAGTCAGCCATGCCACTCACATGGCCAACATCGGGTAATTTGAGATGAGGGAAAAGCCCTTCCAAATCTTTTAAATCTTCCCAATGTCCCTGCAGGCTAAGACGCACTCCACGTAAACGATGCGGATCCATCATCGTGCCATCGATGACCATCTGATCCTGTGCATTTTCTGGCCCAAATGTCAGCCCAAAGCTAAAGCCCCAGGGTGTATCTTGCTTCGCAGATGCAGAAAGAACCCGATGCGTGGGACCAATACGACCTCTAAACCTAAATGGCGTTTGATCATGCTGAGCTTTCAAATCGATCCAAGGACCATCACTCCGCATCCCCATCATATCAAACGATGAAATGGCAAAGCCGCCGCGCTGTTCGTCGCCCTGATGGTCATCCTGCCAAGAAACATCAGCATTACTCATATGCAATGCCGCAAAGGAAATCTTCCACTGCGCATGGATCGTCTGATCACGAACCTGATGAGAGGCGGTTTCGGGTTGGTCATCCGTTTTAAAAGGAAGCCACGTGGAGCATCTTCCTTCGCGCGTGCGATGGAAGACAATATGCGCCCCATCTGCTGTAAAATCTTGGAATGAAAGTTCACGATGTAAGAGCGCTAAAAGCGAAATATCCGCGTGCACAGAACGTGCACTCACAAATGGCGTACAACCTGGCCGAGTTAACACAACATTCGTTGCGTGAAATGATGGCCAAGGAAGCACCTGGAAAGCCACTTGATCCATCGTCAATTCCAGACCGCTCTGATCGCGAAAGGCCTGCATAAGATTTTTCTTTACGACCTTTTGATCAATAAGCGTACGCGCTCCAATACTGACCCCAAGTAATGCAACAACCAGCGCAATTAGAACCCCGACCAGCTTTTTCATTCGCTGTGACCTTTCACGTCTTCCGTCTTTTAACGCTTCCGTTTAGGAGGCGGCGTCGTCTTAGCAATGAACCCCAACATCCGAAAGGTTTCCATCATATGTGATGGCAATGGTGCGGTAATACTTAAACTCCCACCCGCAGGATGAGGAAACTCAAGGGCGCGTGCATGGAGATGAAGACGATCCATAAAACCATCTGGATGCGCTTTCTTTCCACCATACCGTGGATCACCCAAAATGGGGGTTCCCAAACTCTCACAATGCACACGCAACTGATGTGTCCGCCCCGTCAAAGGAGATAACGCCAACCAACTGAAACGTTTCCCTGCGGCATCAAGCGTTTCGTAAGCACTTTTGGCCGATACTGCATCTTCTTCCCCACGTTCTGAGGGAATGACCAATGCAGCCCCTCCAGCCCCTACCTTCACTAAGGGTTGGTCAATCATGCCTTCTTCTGGGGTCGGACGCCCTACCACAACAGCCCAATAGGTTTTTGTCACCTCACGACTTCGAAAAGAAGCCGCCAATTTTGCCGCAACGCCAGGCGTACGCGCGAGAAGCAGCAGACCCGACGTATCACGATCAATCCGATGAACAAGACGCGGCCGCTCCCCGCCCGGGGGACGCAATCCCTCCAACATCATATCGACATGCTCAATAATGCCAGGACCGCCCTGCGTTGCGAGGCCCGATGGCTTATTGAGTACAATGAGCTGGTCATCCTCATACAAGATCATGTCTTTTAAACGACGAATCAGCGCTGGATTGGGTGGTGGTGGTGGTGGTGGCCGCGTTTGGTCAGGCAAAGGTGGCACACGTATCGTTTGCCCCGGAAAGAGACGGTGATTCGCCTGCACACGCTTTCCATCAACACGCACTTGCCCTTTACGGCACAGTTTTTGTAATCCCCCCTGCGTCAAGTTCGGGAAATGACGACGAAACCAGCGATCAAGGCGTAGATCGGCCTCATCTTCACTGACAATACGATTTTCAACACTCATGATTGGCGGGATGCCCGTTTCTGCGCCAGCATGTCTAGTCGTTTTCTGATTCTTTCTTCAAATCCACGATTAACAGGCTGATAAAGTTGTACACGCTCCATACCATCAGGGAAATAATTTTGCCCTGAAAAACCATCTTCATGGTCGTGGTCATATTCATAACCTCGACCATATCCAAGCTCCTTCATAAGCTTGGTCGGAGCATTCCGAATATGGGCAGGTGGGATGAGACTTCCTGTCTTCTTAGCCAAGGCACGTGCCGCTTTATACCCCGCATAGACAGCATTCGATTTCGATGCCACAGCCAAATGAACCACCACTTGTGCCAAAGCAACCTCCCCCTCAGGAGAACCTAATCTTTCGTATGCTTGGGCCGCAGCCTGAGCAAGGGGCAATGATGAAGGGTCTGCTTCCCCAACATCCTCAGCCGCAAAACGTACCAATCGACGCGCTATATAACGGGGGTCTTCTCCACCTTCGAGCATCCGTGCAAACCAATATAACCCTGCATCCGGATCACTCCCGCGCAATGATTTATGTAACGCTGAAATAAGATTATAATGCTCTTCACGGTCACGATCATACAACACGGGACGGCGGGCCAAATATTTCGCTAGATCCATCACATTCAAAAGAGGAGCTGACTCAGCTTCTCCTCTTGATGCTGTCATAGCCAATATCTGTTCCACCATATTCAGCAAATAGCGCCCATCACCATCCGCCATAGCACGTAACGAAGCACGCGCTTCTTTTGTAACAGGAAGAGATGTCTTCGTTACAGCCTCAGCATGCTGCAACAATCCTTCTAGTGCCTGATCATCTAGCCGATTTAGGACCAAAACCTGACAGCGTGAGAGCAAAGCTGAATTGAGCGAAAAAGAGGGATTTTCAGTTGTTGCCCCAACAAGAACAACCGTGCCTCGTTCCACATAGGGCAAAAAACCATCTTGCTGAGCTCGGTTAAATCGATGGATTTCATCAACAAAGAGAAGCGTTCCCTTCCCCGATGCTTCCAAACGACGATCAGCCTCTTCAAACGCTTTGCGCAAATCCCCTACGCCTGAAAAAACAGCAGAAATTTGGGTATAAAAAAGCCCCGCACGCTCGGCTAATAGATGAGCAATCGTTGTCTTACCACATCCAGGGCCGCCCCATAAAATAAGACTAGGCAAACTCCCCCGCGCGAGCATATGCGTCAATGTTCCTTCTGGACCCAACAAATGCTCCTGGCCGCGCACATCCAGTAAATCGGTTGGCCGTAATCGATCTGCCAATGGCTGTGTTTTCACGAATGGACGCCGTCCATTCTGTGCGGTTTTCTTCTGAGATGAAGAAATAGGCATCGGCTCTGAGCCTAATGCTCCGAAAAGGTCAGATCCCTCAGCCATTATATCCCCCTCTTTCCTACCATCTCATCCATTTCTTGCCTGTCCGCCTTACCACTTCCTAATGGAAAATATTACTCAAAACATCCGGCAAGAATGCTGAAAGCGGGTAGGTATGAAATTCTGGATGATCCAGCGTTCCCTTCAAGGTGTAATTCATCGCCATAGCGCCCTTGCCTTTAGAGGATACCCCAAACAAGGACCCAGCAGCGCGATTTAAACCAAAAAAGGGCGAGACCGTTCCCTTCATTTCCAATGCATCCGTTTTAAAATTAACGGTCCCCTCGATAGTACCACCGACCATCGCATTATGTGTTTGTGTCTGCTTCAATGTAAGAATCTCATCCGCCAACATTATATCAGATGATAAACTCAGCCCCTCAAAACGATCTCGCGTGAGTTGCCCCCAATGCAGTGGAGCAAAAACAGTCGCCATCGTCAGCACCGCTGGGGGATGTGGAATGGCCACATCTTGCGCCTCTAGATGCCCCTCAAAACTTCCCAATCCTATTCCCCAACCCACCGTTTGTTGAGAAAGACGCTCTGGTAAAAAAGTGCCTGTTATGCGTGCACTCCCTCCCGAAAGGACCGAATAAACACCTATAGTCTTGAGAAAATCTCCAATATTTTGAACACTCACATCAAGATGCTGCCCGTTTACACGAGGCTCCAGCTGCATTGTTACAGGATAGGGAGCAACAATAGATAAATTTGCTCTCTGTATCTTATATTGCTGCCATACAGCCGCCATGCGAACACGCTCGAACGCGGTTTCTGAATCAAAGAAAACATGATCTGCTTGCACTGAAACTTGCCACTTCCCAGAGGGCAAACGCCATGACGATGATTTTTTCTTATTACCAACCTCAGATCCAGAACGTTTTTTATTGGATGTTTTCTTCAGCCATGGCGCTAAATCCAGCGTAAGAGCATTCACATCAATGCGATAAGGATCGTGCGCTGTCAGTGAATTAGGCCATTCAATCTGCAAGCGCCCCTCGTTTCGTCCAACATGCATATGATCAAAAACCATCCCATGCACGCGATGGCGCTGTATTTCAGCAGTCCCAGATAAAAAAAGCCCAGGCCCCTTCGCCTTCACATTATCCAACTGTTGAAGCGCCCCATCAAGTAACACTATATGCCCTGTAAGTGAGGCTGAGTCGCCAGACAATTTCGACCATACAGGCAATAAGACGGCTGCCTGTGTAAAATCTAACATAAGATCGACATCAGCTTTTCGATGCCCCGGCCCAAGCCCTACCTGGCGATAGGCGACATTCGTCAATACAGGACCCATCAACATTCCTTTCGGAATATTAATGCCAAAAGCAGGCCATGTCGTTGGCCCCAATAAAGCATGAGCATCAACTTGTCGCAGAAGACGCCCTTCTACATTCGCTTGGAAACTCTCCATCATCGACAGCTGGACAGGCACATTTCTTAAACTCGCCTGACCTTGAAAGTGCATCTCTTTGCTCGTCACATGCAACAACCCGTTTCCCTGCCGAATGGCGCCTAATGCGGGCAGACCAAAAGCAATTTGTGAGCACTGAGCCTTCGCCGCGAATGAGATGTCATTGACTGTCACACGACTGTCTAATGGCAAGGATAGTGACAACTCACCCAAAACCATTCCACTCGGTTTCATCAATGGGACAGGATGACGTGACAAAAGATGGAGCCGTGGATGGGCCAATAATTTTAAAAATGATGGCAATGTGCCATTGAGCCCAACATGAATATGGGCAAATTGATCTTTATGCATCAACCCAGATATGATCGTTGTACCTTGAGGTACACGAATAAGCACACCCTGATCACCTTTTATCTGGCCATGGCTTACATCAATTTGCAGACGATCAGCGTCTAAGAAGTGCGCGTGTGCTTCAAGGCCTGTAATGGGTTGCACCGGTCTTAGCCAAAAGACATCCAACCCATGCCCGCGTAAATCCCCCTCAAGATGCGTTACAGCTAACTCTTTCAATCCATGATCGCTCTGCAAATGGGCTGAAAGCGTTAAGTTTTCACCTTTGCCCACCGGCATATTAGACGTAATCCACCGTCGCCCGCCCTTCATAACGCCCTGCGGCCAAATAGACCCCAAAGAGGCAAAGTCAAAGGCTGGAATTTCAGCATGCACATCAATGCCAATATGCTGTAATGCCAAGAGGCTATCTGTATGAAATTGTGTGGTAATATTCACAGGCACAAGCTTTTGCTGTGAATCCTGCATGATGAACTGGATCGTTCCTCGATCTAACAAAAGATCGCGCAACAAATGAGGCCCCGTCCAATAGGCCTTAAATTCTGCATTCCCCTCTCGTAAGTGCAAAGCATCATGTCCGGGCTGCAAAATATCGCCAGAATCCCAATGAATAATGGCCTTAGTGTTTAGGAAATGCCCTTCCATTTTATGCGGAAGCATCTCTCCTTCCACTGAGACCCATACAGGCATCGTCCAGCGCCCAAGCACATCCGCCTCTTTAGGAAGCCCTTCCACCCAATGCGCTGGGATGAATGGCTCTACCGCGACAGAAAGGTGCGTTACCCCCCCTTGGTCTGGTATTGCCATCAACTTGAATGGAATATTTTCGTGAGCCCGACTAACCGCCCCAACAAGAGTTCCTTTCCAACCAGAAGGCTGATGATACGCTATGTCTGCCGTGGGGATTGTCAAAAAAATACCGTCATCTGAACGGTAGTCATTATAAAGGCTAATTGAAATATCACGCAGCGTCACAGATCTTAACGCCGAAGCCTCCCACCCAAAGGATGACTGTTGGGACGTTGTTTTCTGAGATGCACGTGCCGTGGGAGACCATCCCCCATCCAATATAATATGCCCATCGACCTGCCGGCGTAACGATAAAGACACACCCGACAGCGATACAGAACGCAACGCCAACAGCTTATGCCGCAGCGGCTTTACATTTAGGACAACCTCGGCACGGTCTACATGGTTCACCACCTGACCGCTTGCTCGCTTCACCTCTATGTGGGACAATTTTATAGTAATAGCGGCAGGGTGCTCCTCATGACTAGGGAGCCATTCGAGAACAACCCGTCCCCACTGCACATAATTGGTAGAAGGCCGGTCCCCACGCTCGTGGAGGGCAATAGGGCCCCAACAATGCGTCAAAGCCGTCACATCCACAGGGCCTTGTGTGAAACGCCAGCACGCAAATCCCAATAGCACCCCACCAACCACGACAGAAAGACCGAGAGCGGTAATGGCCCAGCGCACCACACGCCGTAAAAGTAACCGACGCTTCTTCGACGACCCCTCTTGTCCACCTATATCGAGCACATAATCCCCATTCGCGCCTTGTATAAAGTAAGCCCTCTATAGCTGTGCTAAAATATCCTTCACCCAATGGACGTGATCTGCTGGGCGAACACGTCGTTTAATTGCTTGAATATCACCCTGCGCATTAATGATGAATGAGCTGCGTTCTATTCCCATAAATTCACGGCCATAGAGCTTTTTTTGTACCCATACACCATAAGCCTCAGCAAGCTGATGAGCCTCATCGGATAAAAGTGTAAACGTAAGAGCCTGTTTCTGTAGGAAACGTGACAATTTCTCTACCGGGTCAGGGCTCACACCTATGACGCGTAACCCCGCTCCATCCAAAGTCTGCAATTCAGGGAGTGCATCTCGTAAATCACATGCTTGCGTCGTGCAGCCTGGAGTAGAAGCCTTCGGGTAAAAATAGAGTAGATAAGGGGCTCCTCTCAACGCCTCCTCTGTGAGCATAACTTCCCCCTGAGGACTAACCCCAGCTAAAGAAAATGAAGGTGCCTTCTGCCCTTGTTGGATAAGACTTGATTCCACGTTCCTGCTCTCCCTTATTCAAAGTTGAACGGTCGTCTTCACGGTGTTGATGGAGATGTATTCTGACCAGCTGCTACAGGAGGAGCTGAAGACCCACCCGCAGGCTGTGCCGGGGGCCCTTTCCGGGTTTGTAATGGCTGAAATTTTTGAAAACCTGCAGGCGGCTCAAAAGCACTCGCAGGAATCGCTCGATAATCTACCTGAACGGCTTCAAGACGCCCTGTCACGCCATCGGCATCCACGCCACTTTCCGACAAAATCACACCATCATCAGTAACACACGCCTCAGCCTTTCCATGAGTGGTATCAATGGACCAATTTTGACATTCATACCCAGCAACGCGCCGTTTTTCTTCCGCATGATAGGCCATATTCAAATCCAGCAAGAATGGATTTCTCAAACCATGCAAAGGCACGAACTGTATATATTGGTGCGTATCTAACTTAATAAGCGTCACTCTCTGAGAAAGCCTATCCAGAATAGTCACCCCACCCAAATCTGCACGATCAATACGGAGACGATTTCCAGATGCTTCAAAAGAAATCGTGACGTTCTTCATCGTCGCGCCCGGGTTTGGGTTATCTTGAAACTGGTAGGTCACAACCACATCACGCATAGGCGTCAACACTGGATGGTCTCCCAAGGCTTCCGCATGCCCACTCGTGGGGAACGCTGTGAAAAGAGACACCATCAAGGCCCCTCCCACACCACATATTTTATGAAAATAAGACATCACGCTCTCCCTTCTGGAACTGACCTTAAATTAAGAATAGATCTCTGCAAGGCTTCAAAACTGACATCTTGCGGCCAAACAGCCGGTACCGCTAACGCCTCATGAAGCTTTTCCTGGTAATCAAGCAACGGCACAGCGATGCCCCCGAGATGCTTCAAATGCGGCGTCACATATTGGGTATCAAGCAAACGATATCCTCCCTGACGGAGCGCTGCGATAAGATGAACAAGAGCAATTTTGGATACATCCCGCTCACGCGACACCATACTTTCACCAAAGAACGCACCGCCTAAAGAAACACCATAGAGCCCACCCAACAATTCTCCAGAATCACGGCGGACTTCAACAGAATGCGCATATCCCTGCCGATGAAGCTCGCCATATAACATGCGGATCCGTGGACTAATCCAACTTTCTTCCCGGCCAGGCATGGATTCTGCACACGCCATCATCATAGCTGAGAAATCATCATCCGTGCTGACACGATATTTCTGGGCACGAACCGTCCGCATAAGACGTTTAGAAATATGAGGCGCATCCAACGGAATGATCCCACGCTCTTGCGGGGCGTACCACTCTAGCTCATCACTTTCCCGACTAGGAGCCATCGGGAAAATACCTATTTCATAGGCACGCAAAAGATGTTCTGCTGTGATATCATCCATAAATTGATCACTCATACATGAACACACAGCATGACAGGAACCTCCATGCCGCAAACCTTTGTTTATCTCATCGGGTTTTTAATCAGTAGCGGCATACGTCTGCTCTACGCTCCGTCTCTCAACCGCCTGCTCAGCATTGTAAACTTTGTCTGCCTAGCCGGCGTCGTGATTTTCGGCATTCTCGAGACCTACCAGGATATCCGCCTGAGCCGTGCCCACAAACGCTCTCTATCTGCCTCCGCTCACACATCAGACTCAGAAGCTCTCCCCCGGTAAGCTTGCGCCGCCTCTTTCACCGCTGTCCCATGAGTACGCTCTAGACGACGAATAGTGAAATGTGCCCGGGCAACAGCGCGATAATGTGCCAAAAATGCAGAGTTAAGAGCTGCCCCACACAAAGCACCAGCCACAGGAATCATCTGTGCGGCAAGTTTACGTGATAAAGCGATCCCATAATGCCCCGCTACTTCGGCCATTAACATGACTAAGGGCTGCCCCCGCATCAGCCCACGCGCAGCGAAAAAGCCTAAATCGCTTTCTTCGCCATCCTCACGCCGACCAGCCGCCACACTCCGTAAAGCAAACACTTCTAAGCAGGCTCTCCGTGTCTCTTCATCACGTAGATCCTCGCCATTTTCACGCGCAATACTGGCAATTTCACGCATAATAGCCAATGTTGTGAAACCAACATCAGGAGCCATACTCGCAAACCCACCAAAACCCCCAGCTGCGCCTGAAATCGCTACAGCGGCTTGCATCATATTTTCACGTAATTTGTTTTGTGTCGCTGGACCTTCTCTCCCCATTCCCAGAATAGCAACACGAAAAGACTGCTCTATCGCTACCTCTGTAATACGTTGCAGCTTCGCCTGAAGTCCTGGGGCCAAAGCAAGCCCTTGTAGCCCCAATTGCGTCGCGCGCCCTACGGCACCTCCCATCAAATCCGCTAAACGAACTAAGGTGCCACGCCCTTCCTCTACTTGCGCAAGCACCTGGTGCAATTGCGCCAAAGCTTCCCCATCCATCTCTTGAAACAAGAAAGACGTACTAGGAAGTTGTGTGTTGTGCTCTGCGTTCATGGGGCCTTCTCCATTTTCTCAACACTTGACGATACAGAAAGGATTACCGTCCTTCCCACTCACCTAGTCGGGTTAAGTAATCAAACTCAAATTCCGTCACCGGTGCGACCGATAGACGCGACTGTTTCAAAAGAGCCATATCCGCCAAGTTCGGATCTGCCTTGATATCTGCCAAAGTAATAGGACGTCTAAAAGCCCCCATAGCTTTTACATCGACACAAACCCAACGAGCATCCTCTGTTGTCGGGTCAGGATAAGCCTCTTTTACAACCTCTACGACACCGACAATTCTCTTTTCACTCACGGAGTGATAGAATAATGCCCTATCCCCACATTCCATGGCCTTCAGATTGTTTCGTGCTTGATAATTACGCACACCATTCCAAGGCTCGATTCCGTTGCGAACTTGCTCATCCCATGAGAAAGAAGCAGGCTCTGATTTTATAAGCCAATACACCATAGTGAGTTCGTCCTTCCTGCTTTCCTCTTGTCAGGAAAGATATGTTTCTTTGCGATCATACAGAGTTCCGATTAAGGAAGAAAAGTTTCATAATAGAGTGATAACCGTGTCCCCTATTTCATCTTGGTTCCATCATTATGCCAACCCTGGTGTTTTTTTACGCCTGGTCCGCCCCTGCCTCCTGCCACTAGGCACCATCAGTGTCATACTGCTTATGACGGGCCTTATTTGGGGATTATGCTTTTCCCCTGCAGACTGGCAACAGGGCGAAAATGTTCGAATCATGTATATCCATGTTCCCATGGCATGGTTAGCCTCTGCCTGTTATGTAGCTCTCGCCCTTTGCGGCATCCTCTCCCTCGTGTGGCGCCACCCTTTGGCTGACCGCGCTGCCATAGAAATTGGTCCCATCGGCTGCGCAGCATCGGCCCTTTGCCTGGTCACAGGCTCTCTGTGGGGGAAACCAAGCTGGGGCACGTGGTGGGTTTGGGACGCACGCCTTACCTCCATGCTTATTCTCTTCTTTCTCTATCTCGGTCATATAACTGTTATTCGTGCTTTTGATGATTCATTTCGTGGTCAAAAAGCCGCAGCTATCTTGGCTATCGTAGGGATTGTTGACCTCCCTATCATCAAATTTAGTGTGCAGTGGTGGAATACACTTCATCAACCTGACAGTATTTCCTTAACAGCCACACCAACCATCTCTCTGTCGCTTATGTGGCCTCTGGTCCTTTGTACCGGTGGCTTTACACTGGGGGCCATAACGCTCGTCAACACACGCTTATGTGCTTCACTTATGGAGCGCCAAGTTCAATTTTTCTCACGCCGGGGAAAATAAATCATGACCCTCTCTTCTTCATGGCTGCATATATGGGGCTTCGTTCTCGCAAGCTATAGCCTCACATCATTGTGGATCATCGCCCTAGCCTTCCTAGCGATACGCCGCTTCAACCATGCCTCTCGGCGATTAGCTCTTTTAAAAAAATCCTCTGCCGTTAAAGAACAAACGCCTTCATGAGTCGTTCCCCTCTTCTTAAGCCCTCTCGAAAAACGACCCGCCTGTGGATTCTATGTGCGTCTCTTCTCTGTTTAGGAAGCGCTACCTTTCTGGTTCTTAACGCCTTTTCGAGTAATATCGTCTTCTTCATGGCTCCATCGCAACTGCGTGACCATCCCCCACATCCATCACGTGTTGTTCGACTTGGCGGGATGGTTGTTGCAGGGTCTCTACATCATCATCCTAATACACCCGACACAACCTTTGATGTTACTGATGGCCAAGTCGCCATTACCGTTCACTATACCGGTATTCTGCCAGACCTTTTCCGCGAAGGGCAAAGTGTTGTCGCCGTCGGAGAGCTTCAGACTGATCAAAGTTTCAAGGCTCAAGAAGTTCTCGCCAAACATGACGAAACCTATATGCCGAAAGAGGTTGCGGATGCGCTGAAACGAAGTGGAAAATGGGATCCTCGCTTTGGCCCTCCCCCTGACGCCGCGAGTTGGAACCGCATGACCGCCACATCTCACGATCAACACCCATGATGGAACTTTTTGGCCCAGAAGAAGGACACTATGCCCTAGCCCTCGGCTGTGTTTTGGCTCTGTTTCAAGGAACACTTCCCTTTTTAGGCAAATGTCGTTCGTTACGAAGTCTCGCAACACTTGCCGTTCCTCTCGCCATTTCTCAATGCGGTGCGCTTCTTCTCTCTTTCATCTGTCTTATCTTAGCCGCTGTCAGAGATGATTTTTCTGTAAAAAATATCGCTGAGAACTCAGCCTTGAACAAACCCATGCTGTATAAAATTGCTGGCGTTTGGGGAAATCACGAAGGGTCTATTTTACTCTGGATCGTTATTTTAAGTCTCTGCGGAGCAGCCGTTGCCTGCTCTGGGCACCATAAGACTGGCCTTACATCTTTATTTCGTGCCTATGTATTAGCCATACTCGGTTTAATTTCTGGGGGCTTCCAGCTTTTTTGCCTCCTGACGTCTAACCCTTTTACACGCCTTATCCCTATGCCAGCTGATGGGCTTGGGATGAATCCACTCCTACAAGACCCTGGCTTGGCGTTTCACCCACCTATTCTTTACGCTGGTTATGTTGGGTTTGCTGTGCCCTTCGCCTTTGCCGTAGCCGCACTGATTTCTGGAAACGTCAATTCTCTGTGGGGTCGATGGGTTCGCCCCTGGACTGTTGCCGCATGGGCCCTTCTCACCTGCGGCATCACCTTGGGGTCATGGTGGTCTTATTATGTGCTTGGTTGGGGCGGTTACTGGTTCTGGGATCCTGTCGAAAATGCATCGCTCATCCCTTGGCTCAGTGGCACCGCGCTTCTTCATTCAGCCATTGTGACTGAAAAGCGCAATGGCCTCAAAATTTGGACTGTCTTTCTGGCTATTGCGAGTTTTTCTTTCTCGCTCTCCGGCACATTTCTTGTCCGTTCTGGCATTCTTAACTCCGTCCACGCCTTCGCGAACGACCCTGCACGCGGGATCTTTATCCTCTCGTTGCTCGGTCTTATCTCTGGCGGTGCACTCTTTCTTTTTGCCTGGCGAGCCCCCACACTCAATAACGGTCCGTTATTCTCCCCCGTTTCACGTGAAAACGCACTCGTTTTTAATAATATCCTCCTCTGTTCACTGTGCGCTGTTGTCCTGACAGGAACTCTATACCCACCGTTCATGCAGCTTCTTTTTGGGCGCACCCTTTCTGTTGGAAAGCCTTTTTTCGACAGTACAACCATACCGCTTGTCCTCCCGCTGCTCTTCGGAATGGGAATAGGCACCTCCCTCTCCTGGCGGCATGCTTCTCTAGGACGAACTTTTAAACGTCTTCGCCCAGCGTTTTTTCTCACACTGATCACCGCCATTCCGCTCTACTGGAATTTCAGAAACATACTGGCCTTTAGTGCCGCTTGTTTGGCACTCTGGGTCATCACCTCCAGTATAACGGATGTCGTCATGCGCCTGCGTGCTGTCCATACACTCCGGCACCTTCCTCGTGGGATATGGGGAGCCTGTCTGGCCCATATTGGCGTAGGCGTGACCATTTTAGGTATTTGCGGCATGGATACAGCACAACATGCCATTGTCGCCTCCCATATTGGGGAACATCATCAACTCGAAGGAAATGACTGGCTGCTAACCTCCGTTCGCTCTCTAAACGGCCCCAACTATCAAGCACTGCAAGCAGATATTCTCGTCTCCCATCAAGGGAAAGAGGTCGCCACACTGCATCCCTCACTCCGCACTTTTATAACCCCTCATCAGAGCACCTCAGAAGTGGCGATCCACTCCTCAATTCGGGGCGATCTCTATGCGGTCTTTGGCGGCGTTCAACACACAAATCCAGAAACCTATATTCTCCGCCTTCATGATAATCCTCTTGCTCCGTGGATCTGGATAGGCGGATTAATCATGGCGCTAGGCGGCCTTCTCTCTCTACCATATCACCGCTTCCGTTATAGTAAGCAAAACAACCTTCAGAAGACACACCGCACTGCCGTATCGAGAGATCATACACCATGCCTGTGACACGCCGCCATCTCCTCGCTGTCATTCCTGCCGTTGGCATAACAGCCTTTGCTGTAGGCTGTGCACGCATGTTGAGCCGCATGCAGCAAGGGGATTATGACCCGCGCGCTATTCACACCCCAATGCTCAATCAACCTATCCCTGACTTTGCCAATCTACCTTCTCTGCCTGGACTTCCACCCAGTTTTGATGCTCCAACCTTGAGACAACAAGATCATCCTGTTTTGATCAATTTCTTAGCGTCATGGTGCATTCCATGCGTGACTGAACTTCCCCTCCTGAAAGAACTTTCCACACATGTCGATATTTGGGGTATCGTCTATGAAGACAAAGCAGAGCGTGTTAGCGCCTTCCTCAACCGCAATGACCAACCCTATCAACGTGTCGGCCATGATTTTTCTGGAAAAATTGCCATTGATTGGGGCGTAAGCGGTGTGCCTGAATCATTCTTGATCTTCCCCGGGGGAAGAATTGTTTGGCATAACAGCGCAGGGCTCAATCAAGAGGTCATCACTCGAGAGGTGCTTCCACTTTTGGAGCTCACTCCGTGAGACAAAAATTTGGGCTACTCCTTGTCATGCTCATGGCCTTCTCTCATCAGGCATGGAGTGTTGAAAGCCCGCGTGAGCTCCTCCCGAACCCTCAACAAGAAGCACAAGCAGAGGAAGTAGGGCGCCAATTGCGATGCCTTGTGTGTCAAAATGAGAGCATCGAAGATAGTAGCGCCCCCTTAGCAAGAGACCTGCGTCAAATTGTGCGCCAGCAAGTTTCGCAGGGTCGCACGTCACATGATATCTTAAAGTGGATGACCCATCGTTATGGCGATTTTATTCGACTGAAGCCTGTTTTTGATCGTGGTACCGCCTTATTATGGCTCATGCCCATCCTTTCCTTAGGAGGGGCTCTTCTCCTAGCCCGTCGTCTTTGGAGACGTCGTCACCACCCTTTACCTCTTCCTCCCCTATCGGGTGAGGAAAAAGCGCGCCTTCATAAACTTCTGACGGGAGATTGATTTTTGTTCTTTTTCGGCTTTCTCCTCTTCACACTCCTCATTCTCATTCCACTTGGGCTGAGCTTTTGGCGTCGCGCTACAATCCAAAGGCAGACCCAAGACCCAGCTGCTGATTTTTATCGGGACCAACTCAAAAGCCTCCAAAAAGATCATCAAGCTCGTTTAATTGACGACACACATTACGAAGCTGCACGCTTGGAAGCCCAGCGCCATTTACTGGATAGTACAGCGGCCCCGCCTGAGGCAGGCCTATCGGGAAGACGCGCTCATTTCCTTATCACCATAAGTTCTCTGCTCTTGATACCCATCCTTGCATTACTTCTTTACAGTGTTAATGGCCTTCCTTTTTTATCCTCTCAATCAGCAGACACGCGCGGGCCAACACCATCACTTGCCCAATCATCAACGACACTCTTAGAAGACCTCAATACAAAACTGGCTCACCTTTCCCCTCAAGACCCACATTATGCTGCCCTACACCTCAAAAGGGGACAGCTCGAAGCCGAAATGGGCCTCACTGACCAGACAATTCTTGATTGGAAAGCCGCTCTAGATGTTTCTTTTACAGCTGAGCTTGCTCTGAACATTGCAGAGCTCGAAACGCGCAATGCTGGGCACGTGACAGCGGATGCCCTCTCCTTATACCATCGCGCCCTTGCTACGGCGCCTCCGAATGCTCCGTGGCGCTTGGCTGTCGAGGCGCGTATTGCCGCTGGTGAACATGAAAAGGATCAGACAGAACCGTGATCTTCCCGACCTCTCAAGGTGTTATGCGCTGCCCATGCTGTCATAAAACCATTAGTACAACAGCTGCCTATTGTGTTCATTGCAAAGCTGAAAAACGTTTTGGTCCGCTCCGACGTGAGAATATTCTTTATAGTGCGCTCGGCTTAATTTTAGCACTCGTTGTATCTTCTCTCCTCATTCCTCTTTCCTTTTGGAATGCACTTTTCGCTCTTGGAGGATTAGGCGTCGGTTTCGTCTTTGCTCAATACCGCTTCAGTACAGATCGTTGGATCTGCTCTAAATAATTTCACTCATTTAAAAGGAAGGGTCATCATGCCACAATCATCACGTCGTCTTTCGGTCTCTGGTCAGGCATTACTTGACACTCCCTTGCTCAACAAGGGAACGGCCTTTTCAAACGAAGAACGCAGCCTTTTTCATCTCCATGGCCGTCTTCCTGTGGCTGTCCATACACTTGATGAGCAAGTGGCTCAGGCATACAGCAATGTTATGGCGCAACCAGACACTCTCAGCCGTCACGTCACGCTTCGCACCATCCAGGACAGTAACGAAACCCTTTTCTACGCACTGTTAGATCGGCATTTACGTGAAATGATGCCCCTTGTTTATACCCCTGGAGTCGGGCAAGCATGCCAAGAATTTTCTAAGATATGGCAACGCCCACGTGGACTCTTCCTGTCTGCTGAACATAAAGGCCACATTGCTGATCTGATCGCTTCCTCCGAATATGATAACATTCGCCTTATTATCGTTACAGACGGTGAGCGTATCCTTGGTTTGGGCGATCTCGGGGCCAATGGGATGGGCATTCCCATCGGTAAAATTTCTCTCTACACGGCCTGTGCTGGACTTAACCCCGAACTATTGCTGCCTGTTACGCTTGACGTCGGCACCAATAATACAGCCCTGCGCGATGATCCTTCCTATATTGGCTCTCGTTCGCCTCGCTTACGCGGGGAAGCCTATGCACAATTCGTAGAAGAATTTGTCACAGCCATAAAAAAACGCTGGCCTTCCATTTTACTTCATTGGGAAGATTTTGCAGGCCCCAATGCCGCCCCCCTCTTGCAGCGCTACCGAGAGGCCCTGCCAAGTTTCAATGACGATATTCAAGGCACAGCCGCCATCACAACAGCAGCGATTCTAAGCGGCGTCAAAGCCAATAAACAAACGCTCGCCCAACAACGCATCGTCATTGTTGGAGGTGGGTCTGCAGGATGTGGAATCGCTAATCAACTTTTCCAAGCTCTTCTGGCTGACGGCCTGAAGGAAGAAGAAGCACGTGCGCTCTTCTTTATTTTGGATCGTCCTGGTCTCCTCACCCAGGATATGCCGAACCTTACCCAAGGCCAAAAACCATTTGCCCGACACGAACCCTCCTCCAACGGACAAGGGCGTGACCTCGCTTCAGTCATTTCTGACGAGAAACCCACAATCCTTATTGGCGTCTCCGGACAGGCCGATATCTTCAGTGAAGAAATCATTCGGACAATGGCGGCTCATTGTGACCGTCCTTTAATCTTCCCACTCTCTAATCCGACCAGCCATGTCGAAGCCACTCCGGAGGACATTTTGCATTGGACCGATGGGCGTGCGCTCGTCAGCACAGGAAGTCCATTTGCTCCAGTCCATATCAATGGCCGCACCATTCCCATTGATCAAACCAATAATGCCTATATTTTCCCGGGATTAGGGCTTGGCGCTCTGGCTTGTCATACACAACAAATCAGCGACCGCATGCTTATGAAAGCAGCACAAGCCATTGCAGAACACTCCGCTGATCATCCCGAGCAAGCCTCATTACTCCCTCCACTAGAAGAGATGAAAAATGTCGCTCTTGCTGTCGCACGCGCTGTGGCCTACCAAGCGCGCGAAGAAAAACTGTGCCCTGATTTTGATGACGCCACGCTTAACCAGCGCCTCGCAGAATTAAGTTGGGCTCCCCTCTACTCCTCCTATGTCCCAGCCTAACAACCAGTTTTATGCCGCGTCATGCGGCATTCTTGCTTCATAGAAACATCATATTGTCACCAGTAGGAAAATCCCTCATGAGCACACGCACAGAAACGGACGGTTTGGGCGAAATTGAGGTCCCCAATGACGTACTCTGGGGCGCTCAAACTCAACGCTCTCTGCATTATTTCAGCATTGGTCGTGAAATCATCCCACGCGAGATGATTGAAGCCTATGCCATCATTAAACGTGCTTGCGCTGTCTCAAACGCCGAAAGTGGCCGCCTTTCCAAAAAGAAAAAAGATCTCATCCTCGTTATTTGTGACGAAATCATGAGTGGAATGCATGACCGCATGTTCCCGCTGCATGTTTGGATGACGGGATCTGGCACACAGTTCAACATGAATATCAACGAAGTCATTGCAAACCGTGCAAGCCAAATTGAAGGCTATAAATTAGGGAGCAAAACGCCATTGCATCCTAATGATGACGTTAATATGGCCCAATCCACCAATGATACCTTCCCAAGTGCAATGCATATTGCAAGCGTCATTGGTGTGCACCGTCAGCTACTCCCAGCACTAACGCGCTTACGCAATGCCATGGCGAAAAAATCTAAACAGTGGGAAAAAATCGTTAAGGTTGGCCGCACACATTTACAAGATGCAGTGCCCATTACGCTTGGGCAGGAATGGTATGGCTATGTCGGTATGCTTGACGAGCATATTGACCGACTAGAGCAAGCACGTGATGCTCTTCTCCCCCTTGCATTAGGTGGTACCGCTCTGGGAACGGGAGTTAATACAGACGAAGAGTTTGCAGAGCGTGCCTGCGCAGAAATCACACGCTTAACAAAGCTCAAATTTACGAGCGGGACGAACAAATTTGCTCTCCAAGGAGCCCATGATTCGCTTGTTCATCTCTCAAGTTGTTTACGTGGCCTCGCCAATAGCCTTTTTAAAATTGCAAACGATATTCGCTTATTAGCCTGTGGCCCTCGTGCTGGGTTAGGAGAACTTACTCTACCCACCAATGAACCTGGCTCATCCATTATGCCAGGGAAAATCAACCCGACACAGGCTGAAGCCCTGACAATGCTATGTCTACAAGTGATGAGCAATGATGTTGCTGTTGGTATGGGGGGCGCGAGTGGTATGCTTGATATGAACGCCTACAAACCACTCATCATCCATAACATCATGCAGAGCATGACACTTCTTCATGATGGTATGAACAATTTCTGTAAGTTCCTCATTGAGGGAATAGAAGCTAACGAGACACATATCAAAGAAGCTCTAGAACATTCTCTGGTGCTTGTCACAGCTCTCTCCCCTGCTATCGGTTACGATAAAGCGTCACAGGTGGCCCATCATGCTATGGAAAAGGGATTATCTCCGCGTCAAAGTGCTTTGGACCTTGGTGTGATGACAGCCGAAGACTATGACCGTATCGCCGACCCACATCTAATGCTTCATCCTAATATTACACTGTAAGTCAATACATAGTTTCTTTACGGAAAAGGTCTTGTGCATAAGATACATTGCACAAGACTTATGGCGTTTACCCATAGACTATATGCGTTCTTTAAACATATCCTACAGGACGCACTCTCACACAGTCAGCACATCATACAGCGAGAAGAAAATCTTCCCTTCTCGCTGTATGATGTATGTGCGGATGACTTTTGATAATGATAATCATTATCAATTTTAAAATATCACCGCCCTATCGCTCTATCAACTTCTTTCTTCGCAAAAGAAGGCCTTCTCTCTCCGCGCACGAATATGTGGCACAAACAGCACAAAACTCCCCTGTACCTCCTGAAAGAACCTCACTGCTCATGCCCTTTTTCCCATGCATCAAACTGCTTCACCGCACGCAGTTTAAGCTCTTCACGTGCTTCAATTGTTTCTAATGCCCGTGCTGTAGCAATATCAGTGCCTCGATTATGGCGCTGACGTGCATCTTCTTTTAGATCAGAGATAACCTCAGCCCCGCCAACATAACGAGCTATGTCTGCCAAGAAGACATTCTGCGCATCAGGCGTTAAATGCTGACGAATTTCCTGTTTATGCTGTACAATAATCTGCCAAGCAAACTGAGGGTCCCCGCTATGGGCACCTATAATCGCCAATACACGATCAATACGACCATTAGGAATGACACCGCTATACGCCAAATGAATGGTTTTCTCAATTAATTGAGGATTCGTAACATAAGACAGTGCATTGAATAAACGGAGCTTCACTTCCGTACTCGTTGCATTCTGAAGGCGATCCACCAACAAGGACCAAATCGCTTCATCAGCATGACGAGCCACTAAGAGTGTGACAGGCCCGACAAGGGTCGGAGATAATGACTCAGGGGCATTACTCCATTGCTTAAAGCGTTTCATTACCTCTTGTATAATCGCTGGGTCTTCAGCAAGCCCTAGCATGGTGATAAGCCGCGGTCGCATGATCGCATCCAGCTCACTTTCACCTTGTTTTTGATCCCATCCGACTTTCTGGAATATCGGCATTAATATACGTTGAACAAATTTATGGAACTCTGGCTGACTGGCTTTGTTTTGTTCAAATTGATCTAATTCTGTAAAACGATCGAACATTTCATCAACAAGAGAAATATTCTTTTTTTGAGAATCAGGAAGACCCCCTAACAAATTAAAGTAAAAATCTAATGTTTTCTGACCAGAGGAGAATAATGCATATTGATCACCTAAAATATTAACCTGATCAACAGGTGATAAAGCATTAAAGTTTTTCTTTATTAAAGAAAATGAGACTTTATCATAATTTACACGATAATACCCACTTTCTCCTTCGTTAAATATCCATGGTTTATCACATGACCCTATAAACGAAAGACTACTATTCCCTTTCAATACAGACGTTTGTGGTTTTCCATAAAAATTTCTGGAAACAATAGGAATATCCCAAAATAATGGCTGCGCATTACGGTCATGGATCGTAAAACGTTTTTGTGTAATTTTGTAAATTCCCTTGTTATTATGGCATGTTAATGAAACATTTATTTGTGGAAATCCTTTTTGTTCCGTGAAGCTCCGTGCAACATTCGTAACATCACGACCAGATACAAACGACAGAGCATTCCATAGGTCTTGGCTTGTCGTATTTCCATAGGCATGATCGCGCATGTAACGCCGCATTCCATCACGGAAATTTTCCTCGCCAAGCCACCCTTCTAACATGCGGATAACCTGCTCGCCCTTACCATAGCTGATATTATCGAATACCGTCTCCGCTTCCTCCACATTATGAATGGGCTGCTGAATCGGATGCGTTGTCGATAACGCGTCAACCGCCATGGTAGCCTCACGCGTTGCATGTTGGCGTGGCCAAAGCTGCCATTCTGGATTAAATTTATCTGCTGCTTTAATCTCCATCCAGCTGGCAAAACCTTCATTTAACCAAAGATTATTCCACCACCCCATCGTGACCAAATCACCTGACCATTGGTGGGCCATCTCATGTGCGACAACCTCATAAATCATCTCACCTGTGTATGGCGTGCTATTCTTCGGATCAAACAAGAGATAATTATCAATATATGTGAGCGCCCCCCAGTTCTCCATCGCGCCAGCCTGGTAATTGCCGGGGATCGCGAGCATATCCATTTTCGGTAATGGATAACGCACGCCGAAATAATCGTTATAATAAGGCAGAATATCTGCAGCCGCGTGAAGCGCATAGTCTCCTTGGCTCTGCCGGCCTGAAGGCGCATAAACACTCAGATCAACTCCCGAACTTTCTGTTCGAACAGACGAGATATCGCCAGCAACAAAAGCTAACAGATAGCTCGACATGCGTGGCGTCGTTTGGAAGAAAACACTTTTCCATCCAGCTCCAATAGCCCGCTCCCGTGCAATCGGCATATTACTCACAGCATGCTCATAAGCCGGCAGTGTAACCGTCACATCAAAACGCGCCTTAAATGCCGGCTCATCCCAAACAGGGAGCATACGCCGTGCATCAGCAACTTCAAACTGCGTTACGAGTAAACGGTGCGTATGCCCCTCAGCATCTTGATAATCATCATGATAAAGCCCATTGGGCGTGTCTAATATAGGCCCTGTATAATCTAAGCGTAAAATATGTTTGCCACGTCGAAGCGGATGCACAAAACGGAACGTCGCTGTTTGCTGCTTGTCATCTTTAATAACGGCCTTAGCGCTTTGATCATCACAAGAAACATGAAAAATCTGTAACCCTGCTTGATTCAACGTGATGGATCGCGTTGGGGATGACACATCTATCGTGACAGCTTCATGGCCTTTCATTAAAAGGGCTTGCGGATCTAACCTGAGATCTAAATCATAATAGGAAGGTACTACATTTTTAGGGAGCTGCCCTGGGGTCGTTGAAAACGAAAAAGGCGCCTCTGCATAGGCCATTTTCCCTTCCCAGCTCGCTATCAAAGCAATCGTTGTTAATAATAAATATTTTTTCATATGCTCATTCTTCTATGAAGATATTCCCACTTGAAGAGGCTAAGTCAGATCAATCAGAAATGCATTACCCTACCTCATATAAAAGATGAATTATTATTAAAATATAATCGTGAATAAACCACTCCTTATAAGCTCCCTGTCTCCCAGCAATTTGGACCTCATGATTTTTACATATAAAAACCATCTTTTTAAAATTATCTATCGTAAGAAACGTCCATCAAGAAGATCATATAAGCTCGCCGAAGGAGGCTTCATGAATAGAATCGCGGTATTCATTACAGCAGCTACATTACTTGTCAGTGGAGGAGCCTATGCTCAGCCTCCGGCAAGCCCAACACAAGCCACAATAACACCTCCCTCTCCTGATGTTTTGAAGAGCTTCAGCGATGCTGGAATTCCACCTAATGATACAAAATATTGGTTCAGTATCGGCGTTAAAGATGGGAAAACAGCCACCGCTCTCAATGAGATTTTCGATCAAACTGTTTCAGACGCGCATCACCCCGATACAGACAACGCAGAGTTTTTTAACAATATCCATCCCATCGTAACAGCACTAAACAACCAAAAATTTACCCTTGATGATTTGCATCGTTTAATTGCTGAACATCAAAAAGCTGAAAATGCTGGAAAAGCCGAAGAATTAGGCCCTGATCTTACAAATGTTATTATCGATAGTGCCATCAAAATTCATCACGGAACTCCCCTTCAACAAGTCATGAATGAATTGAATACACAACAACACGCTATCGATACGGCTGAAAAACAAGAACAAAACGATTAACTCTTCCTAAAGCTCATGTTACCCGCAAGAAAAAACAAAGGGAAAACTCTTATATGTCGTATCATGGGCTTTCCAGGACTCCACTTAGGCTTCAAACGAATGGCGTTCAAAAAACCAAATATAAAGAGTTGGGAGAACGCACAATGTGAGTAAGGTGGAGGTTAAAAGGCCACCAATCACAACAGTTGCCAGTGGCTTCTCAACTTCAGCTCCCATGCTCCCAGAAAAAGCCATAGGAAAAAACCCAATACTCGCCACACTTGCCGTCGCCACAACAGGCCGAAAACGTGATTGTGTTGCGTCTATAACTGCACGACGTACATTTATTCCCTGTTTTCGTAACGTCTGTATTTGGCTTACTAAAACAACACCATTCAAAATAGCGACACCAAATAAAGCGATAAACCCAATCCCGGCAGCAATACTAAATGGCATATCTCGTCCGTAGAGGGCAAAAACACCGCCACTCGCAGCTACCGGCAAATTAACAAAAATCAGAGCAGCAGCCCCGACGGATTCTAGGGCTACTACGAGCAGCCCAAAAATAAGCACTAAGGCAATCGGCAGCACGATTGAAAGACGTGCAAGAGCGGAATTGAGATTACGAAACTGCCCAGCCCACTCAATGTGGTATCCTGCTGGGAGCGGCATATCACGTTCCACCGTTTTCTGTGCTTCCGCAACAAAGGAACTCACATCACGCCCTCTAACATTGGCTTGGACAACAACACGCCGCTGCAAATGGTCTCTATCAATGCGCGAGACACCATTCTCGACCGAAATCCGCGCAACATCAGACAATGGTATCCACCCCGATCCATCAGCTCTTCTTATAGGCAATCCTTTAATCGTCTCAACAGAATGGATAACTTCAGGTTTCAAGCGGATCTGCGTAGGGATGATGGCTTGCCCCGTCATCAACGATGTGCCAATCCACCCACCGATAGCGCTGATCTGATCCATGACATCCGTCACTTGCACGCCATGTCGTGCTGCGGCCTCACGATCGACATCAATATGAATAAAAGGCACTGTCCCCGCCCCTTGGGGGGCTACATCTACAGCACCAGGAATTTTTGTTAGAATTCCTGTCAAATGATGAGAAAGACGATCCAACTCTTGCAGGTCATTGCCGTAAATGGAAATCGCCAGTTGTGTTCTCACCCCGGCTAAAAGATCATCCATTCTCATTTGAATTGGCTGGGACCATTCATAGTCTGCACTAGGGAGTTTTTCCTCAAGCGTTTCAGCCATCTGAGCAACGAGATGTGCTTGTGTTTGCCCCACAGACCATTCAGAACGCGGCTTTAGCAGCACATAGCTATCAGACTCATTAACACCCATTGGATCCGTCGGTATGGCAGAGGTTCCTGTTGTCGTCACAACCGTCTTCACCTCTGGGAAGGACCGCAAAATTGTTTCTTGCTTTTTAAGGGCGTCCAAAACGGTTGGTAACGACGCGCTCGGTAAGCGCACGGCCGTCACTGTGACATCACCTTCTTCTAATTGCGGGACAAACTCACCTCCCAGATGGAGCGCCAACAAACCCGCCCCAGCGCATCCACAAAGCATAGCACTTAAGACAAGCTTGCGGTGTGATAAGCTCCACGTCAGAAACAGCGTATAATAATGATGTAAAAATGTAATAACGCGTGTTTCATGCCCTTTATTAACGTTATGAAGCAATAATACGGAAAGAACAGGAATAACAGCGAAGCAGTAAACGAGCGATGCTAGAAGCGCCATAACCACTGTTTGGGCCATGGGGCGGAACATCTTTCCTTCAATATCTTCCAGCGTCAGAATGGGAAGATAAACCAGAATAATAACAAAAATGGCGAAGCTAACCGGCTTCACAACAGCACGTGCAGACTCAATCGCTGTTTCTGCTACGGTTTCACTTATTATTTTTTCTCGACGACGATTGATGAAATGCTCGACCACCACAAGAGAGCTATCGACAATCATACCAAAATCGATTGCACCCAAGCTCAATAGGTTCGCCGATACCCCAAAATAACGCATTCCTATCATCGCTGCGCACAAAGCCGCTGGAATGGCCGATGCAATGACCAAAGATGCACGCCATTCGCCTAAAATCACAATTAGGACAACAACAACCAATCCCGCGCCTAAAAGCAGATTATCTTTAACCGTCGTGATCGTCTCATGCGTTAAAGTAGACCTTTGATAAAAAGTCTCTAAGGTAACATTCTGTGGCAGAGACTGCAGAATGATAGGCCATGCTTTGTGTATTGCTGCCAAGACAGCGTTAGAACTCGCATCGGCTTGCATTAAAACAGATCCTGTGACGATCTCCCCTTTTCCGTCACGTGTCACTGCTCCAAGCTGTGTCCGTGGAGCTTGAGAAATATCCCCGACGTCTTTCAATCGCACCACCGGACCGCTTGGCGTGATTTTCAGTGGGATATTAGCAAACTCGTTAAGAGTACTGATTAAAGCACGCCCCACAACGACCTGTTGTTCAGCTTGATGGACAATCCAACCACCGCCGGCAGACTGATTATTTCTATCAATTGCCTGATAAACATCAGAGACCGTTAAACCATACGTCCTCAACCTAACGGGATCTAAAGCAACCTGAAAGGTTTCCTCTGTTCCCCCGTTCACATTCACATCGGCCACACCAGGCACGAGCTTCAATTGTGGAACCACCTTCCAACGCATAAGCCTGTTCAGATCCATCAGCGAATAACCACGCCCTTTGATCTGAAATTGCATGATCTCACCCATGCCTGTTGCACGCGGTCCCAGTGTTAGGGAGACACCAGGCACAGCAATAGTGTCATGTGCCTCCTGCAGACATTCAGCAACAAAGGTACGATCCTGATCAATATCTGTTGCGTCATCAAATTGCAGATAAATGGCGGATACCCCCGTCCGCGACACTGACCGCAAATCGGTGACCCCTTTTATGCCGGTCAAACTCGCTTCAACAGGAAACGTAATGAGCTTTTCTACTTCCTCAGTTGCTAAATCCGGAACCGTTGCAGACACGAGAACTTGTTTAGGTGATATATCGGGGACAGGCTCAACAGGCAGGGTGTCCATACAGAAGACACCAACGCCCCATAGCGCTACAACACACCCAATAATAAAGAATCTTTGCTTCTGAAACGCAGCAAACATGAGGCGTTATTCCCCTTCCATATTTGCTGAGAACGCCACCGATTTTAATGAAAAACTGCCTTGAGCAACCACCTGATCATTCGGCTTAATATCACCCGTCACAACCACATGGTCATTCAACTCTACGACAGGCACAACCATGTGGGGTTGAAAATGATCCTGACCCACCTTTGTATAAACAAGCATATGGCCACTAACTTCCTGTAGGGCGGCAGCTGGAATGATCAGCCCATGAACGGGATGCGATGATAAAAGTGTCGCATCGAGCTGCATTCCTGGGCGGAAGCGATGCGTCGGATCATTCAAGGTAGCCATAACGCGTACTAGCCCCGTCATGGGATCGACAACACTCTCAATGGTTTTTACGTATGTCGTAAAAGAAGGCATGGCCATCGCCCCTGCAGGCGACAAAATCATCGTGCTTCCCAAAGAAATTTGAGCGATATCTTCCTGGCGTACAAATGCAACCGCCCAAATTGTCGATGTATCCGTCACACTGATAACGATATCACTCGGCGTAATGGTATTATTTACAGCGGTATTGATCTCCTCCACGCTTCCATCAACCGGAGATTTTAATAAGGACGTTTCATCTCGTATGATTTTCTCCGTCGGCGATGTAAATTCATCTGTCATTCTATGCTCTAACATCTGAATTTCAGCACGCTGTGATTCAACATCACTTTGTGCGGCATTCAACCGTGCACGCCGAGTGCTTAACTCACCTTGAGAGACACTTGCCCCTAATAAGCTAACGCCACGTTGATAGGAAAAACGTGCATCTTTCAGAAAAGCTTGAGCTTTTTCTAACCGTGAAGAAGCTTGCTCCATCGCCAAATGCAACTCATGTAATGAGTGATCTGTATAGACAAGAAGCCCTTGACCTTTACGAACAATTTGCCCCGGGAGAGCAAGAATCTCAGCGACTTTACCCTCACCCGCTGGATGAATCGCCACGGAACCTGCTCGATTAGCAAGAATGCTCGCCATTGCTGAAATATGCGGCGCAATATCACCTAGCGTGACGGGAGCATAGTGCAGCCCCTCATTACGTTGTGCTTCCACGCTCAAGACGACAGGTTGGCGCCAAAAAGGAAGCTCTTCAGCTAAAGCAGAAGACGCTAAGGAAAACCCAACCATCATGGGAAGCAAAGTTAGGATAAGAGAAGACATCAACCTCCCCTTAGTTAAAGACTTCCTTTGAGGCACAGTCATTTTCCTCTTTTGACAAAAAAAGATCGCCCCTTAAAGCATATTCCTCCCCTTTATTCCATTGAATAATGCACTCTACACTACATAACAACAAATGAAAATCATACTGATAATAATTATTATCATTAATACATAAATTTTATTTGTTCATGAATTGTTGCAGAGACTCACTAATTACATCATCACCGTCAGTCATCTCAATAATACGGCGTGATATTTTAGGCATATTTGTTAAAACCACTAATGTCGCTGCCACATCATCACGACAAATAATACCGTACGGCACAGCAAGACCAGCCTTAATACGCCCTTTGCCAGGTTCGTCACTGAGTGTAGACGGACGCAATATGACCCAATCAAGTTCACTCTCTGTAACGTAAATATCCGTCTGTTTTTTTACATAGAAATAATGTTCAAATACCTTAGAGTATGGTTCTTCTCGCCAAGACTTCGGATAGGCCGACACATGGAGAAAACGTCCTACCCCCGCTTTATGAGCAGCATCCACACTCCGCTTCAACCCTTCTCCATCAATAGCATTGATCAACTCAATGCTTGCCCCGCCAGCACCTGCTGAAAAAACAACCGCATCCATCCCTTCCATCAATGCAGCCAAACCTTCGACGGATAATTCAGCTAAATTAGCCAAAACAGGCACAGCCCCAGCATTTTCTAACGCTTTGGACTGCTCTGGACGACGGTGCATCGCAAAGGGTTGATGACCTGCTTTTACGAGTAATGGCACAAGGCGCTTTCCCACTTTTCCAGCAGCACCAATAACCAAAATTTTCTGCGACATCCTAACATCTCCCTCATCATTGTCGCACCTAAAGTAGAGAGAGTGGTATAAAAACCAAACACATAATATTATGTTCGGTATGCATTCTCACCAACCCAGCATCCAATCATAACTATCGTAAAACACGCACCATTATCCTCTATGTAAGGGGACAGAAAGAATAACACTGGAGAGGATGTGGGATAAACCGGGATATGCCGGGACGTATCGGGATAAGGAATGGTAGTTTTCTAGGAAAAATTCGCTTTGCAGTATGAGTTAATCGGCATGCAGGCGAAAACTGTCCAGGAAGAAATTAACGGCACTTTTTGAGACTAGAGACAGAATGGTATGCATTTCTTCTCTAGTCTTTTTTATGCGTTTGAAAACCGTTTTAAACGCCTTTCAATCAAAATCATGAAATACACCAACAACACGCCCTACGATCCTGAGATCAGCTTCTGTGTTAGCGTTACCCCAGCATGTTTTTTCCATAGGGATGTCAAATGATGGATAGACTGGGTTGTCACTGATGATTGAGTAGGTCCATGGGTCTTTGACGCCAAGGCGCTTTACTAGCGTGGTTTCTCCAGCACGCATGACATAAATGCCTTGTGTAAGCCTCCGAGGGGCATAATCCACAAAAAGGGTATCCCTAGAATAAATAGTGGGAGCCATACTATCTCCCTGTACTCGCATCATGAAAACGCTTTTGGGCACCATTCCTAAGAGCTGGTGTATAAAATCTCGGGAGATCGGGACCATCTCGGCATGTTCCCATTCCGAAGGGATGAGGCCGTTACCTGCTGATGCTTCTATATTGAATAGCGGTATTTGAATTAACTCTGACTCTGGCAAGCCATCTACTTTAAGTGGAACGGATAAGCTTTCTTCTGTTTTATTCTCATCAATCCCCAGTATCAGCCAAGCTGGATCAACCCCACATGATCGCGCTATTTTTATAGCGACATCTATCTTTGGTTTTTGGCCTTTTAAATAGTTCGTTACAGACGCTGGCGATATGCCAACGGAACGAGATAAAGCAGAAAACCCACCGGCTTTCTCCACGACGATACGAAACCTACTGGCAAAGTCTTTCTCTTCAAGGTTTAACGCTTCATCTTTGAAATTTTTCGACATAAAATTATCCAACAAAAATACAGCTGATTTCTGCGGATTTTAAAGTTTCATCCACAAGACAAACAACAAACTGAACATTGAAGCGATATTTTATTGTTGCATCGCTATTTTTATAGTGCATAATACAGGACGTAGCCCCGGTTGAGTTACCGTTGAGGTTGTAAAAAAGAAACCCGGCAGCCACCGGGTAGTGAGTTTCGAGGTAGGTATTATGGCACAAAAACGCACTGGAATGCACCCTGAAGATATCAGGGCAATACTTAGAAAGCGTTATGGCAGTATGGCCGCATTGGGACGCCTTTGGGGTGTTTCGAGAACAGCCATTCCCAATACAATTAATCAACCGGGCTATTCTGTTCCCATGGAGGGCCGTTTGGCTCATGAGCTAGGCTCTCCCGCCCATGAAATATGGCCAGACCGTTATCATCGTGATGGTACTCCCGTTTCATTCCGTACGGATAGAGCGATAGCAGCAAGACAGAGTGTTAATCTTCGTAAAAGCGGCGGTGCAACATGAACATGTCGAGGAAAAAATACCGCGAGAAAATGCAGAAGAGCATTGGCCGCTGACTCCGCGGCAAACGGTTTGACAGAGGACTTACTCAGAAGGAATTGGCTGCTGCCGTAGGCATTTTAAATAATAGCCTATCTCAGCATGAAAGAGGCGCTTTCGCCATGAATTGCGTAACATTCCTTGATTTACTCTGCGCTCTGGATTGCACTCGGGAAGAAGTGTTCGAGCTGTTCGATATCTACGCCAAGTTGCATCATGGTAATGTGTCATGAAACGGGGGCGGATTGAACATAGCGAGCAGCTTGATCTGCTGAGTTGGCAAGCTCCGATTACCCATGCCTCTTTTGATGAGAGGCTGATCCGTGGAAACTCGTTTGAACATCGGTTGAGTCGTGCAATTTCGGTTTCCTTGGATGAATGTTCATTTTCCAGAGCTGAGGTGGCGGAACGAATGGGCGATGTCATGGGCATCCGCATTAGTGAGAATGTTCTCAATGCTTATGCAAGTCCAGCCCGTGAACGTCACCAGATCAGTGTGCCCCGTTTTGATGCTTTGATGAATGTAACGGGCGACAGACGCTTGCTCGAATTTCTTTGCATGTCGCGTGGTTTAGCTGTGATTGACCGGCGTTATCTCCCTGTTGTCGAGCTGGCTTATCTTGATGCTCATCAACATGACGTCGCCCGTCGCAAGCGTGCCTTGCAGCGCTCTATGATGCTGGGGAGATGAAGATGGCGTGGTTAAGTTCAGCCGAGCTGACGAACCTCAAATTACCTGGCATACCAACAACTGTCCGAGGTTTACACTTACGTGCAGAAAATGAAGGATGGCTTGATCCACGGCGCGAAGGAGAATTGTGGCGTATTCGATCAGGTCGTGGTGGTGGATATGAATTTAATACCGACATGTTCCCGCTTGGAACTAAAGTTGCTCTGGCTCTCAAGACCTCTATCGTTCCTCAGAAAGAAGAAAGCAGTTCGGTTCTCTGGCAGAATTATGAACGCCTGAGTGATAGTGCTAAGGAGCGTGCACAGCGAAACCATCGCATTTTAATGGCGTATCAAACGCTGGTTGATAGTGGTGTGAAGAAAGGTGAAGCTGTCGCTGCTATTATCGAGACTAGTGGAATAGCACGGCGCACATTATACACTAATCTTCGCAAAGTTCGCGGCATTGCACGAACGGACTGGCTCCCTGCTTTAGCGGATGGAGCTCAACGAGCCGGTCGCAAGAAAATCGATATCCCAGAGGATCTCTGGGAGATGCTTAAGGCGGATTATCTGCGGCTCTCTCAGCCCCGCTTTTCGGACTGCTATCGACGCATTGTCGCCAAGGCAGATGAGCATGGCATTACATTACCGTGTGAGAAAACACTTTACCGACGGATACAGGAGCTTCCTGTAGAAGTTAGGGTGTTATCTCGTGACGGGATGCAGCGGCTGAAACAACTCTACCCCGCACAAGAACGTGACCGGACTGTGTTTCATGCCTTACAGGCTGTGAACTCAGACGGGCACCGCTGGGATGTGTTTGTCAAATGGCCTGATAATACGATTGGCCGCCCTGTGATGGTAGGATTTCAGGATCTCTATTCTGGGAAAATTCTCTCATGGCGGGTTGATCGTTCCGAGAACACTGAAGCTGTACGACTAGCCTTTGGTGATCTGGTGGAAGATTACGGCATCCCAGAAATGTGTTTTCTGGATAACGGACGTAACTTCGCCAGTAAATGGCTGACGGGCGGAATACCGAATAGGTTTCGTTTTAAGGTCAGAGAAGAAGAGCCGCTTGGTTTACTTCCTCAACTAGGGGTTCAGGTGCACTGGGCCACGCCTTACGCTGGGCAGTCAAAACCGATTGAACGGGCGTGGCGGGATTTTGCTCAGAGCATTGCTAAGCATCCACGTTTTGAAGGCGCTTATACGGGTAATAGCCCTGTGACAAAACCGGAGAATTACGCTTCTAAGGCTGTCTCGATTGAAGAGTTTTTAGCGGTCGTCGCAGAAGGTATTGCCGAGCATAATGCCCGTAAGGGACGGCGGAGCGCTGTTTGCGCTGGGATACGCTCTTTTGATGAAGTGTTTGCTGAGTCTTACGCGGCCTCTGCGATTACCAAGGCAACAGCAGAACAACGGCGGCTATGGTTACTCGCTGCTGAAGGGCAACGGGCCAATACACGCGATGGATCGCTAAGATTACTCGGTAACCGCTACTGGTCCTCTGAGCTTCTGGAGCATCGAGGGCAGAACCTTGTGGTTCGCTTCGACCCAGAAAATATGCACCAACCTGTTCACGTTTATCTGCAAAGTGGTGCTTATCTTTGCTCGGCAGAGTGTGTGGACGCGGTTGGATTTGCAGACCAGCAAGCTGCTCAGACGCATGGCCGCGCACGACGGCAGTTTATGCGAGCAGCTAAAGAACAGCGGGATGCGGAAGTGCAGATGACGCCTCAGCAATTAGCTGATCACTGCACGCCGCAGGAACCGGAAAAGGAATTCCTTGAAAGCAAGGTGGTTCGACCTTTTAGGCCACAGACAAGCGGTGCCGCTGCCTTGGCGGTAGAACCTGCCTTTATCGCTGATGATGAGGAAGAAGTTGGGCGTAACGCTCGACTGTTGAGGCTGATCAAGTCTGATCAGTAAGTGGTCACCGGGCAGCCACCCGATGACCTGTCTAAATGATAGGTAGGCATTCAGACTATGGTAGATACACACAAAATTTCCGTAGACACAAGCAAAGAACTGGTTGAGCGGGTCCGGCAAGCAATGGAAGAAGACCGTATCTCGCAACGAGTTGCGGGTGAACAGATTGGGATTCCATCTAGCACATTAAGTCTATGGCTTAGCGGAACTTATAAGGGAATCCTCGAAAAAGTGGAGGCAAAGATCAGCAAGTGGCTGGATGCTCGCACGATACGAGAGCGGACTCTTGCTTCTTCCATGCGAGTGCCAAGTTGGGTTGAAACGCCTGCTTACACAACCTTTGAGCTAGTATTTACCCATAGCCAATTTACACCAGATATTGGGTTGATTACCGGCGGCGCTGGTGTTGGTAAAACCTTTGCCGCTAATACCTATGCTAACCGAGGTGTAAATGTATGGGTCGTGACTGCTGATCCAAGCATGAAAACGCCCCTAAAAGCACTCAAGGAAATTGCTTTTGTATTGGGGGACGTTAGTCGAAATGACGGAAGTTGGCTGCGTGCCATCGTTCGACGAGTGAAAGGCTCACAAGGGCTACTCATTATCGATGAAGCCCAACACCTCTCCACAGATGCGATTGATCAGATCAGAGCTATTCACGATCAGGCAGAGATTGGTGTGGTGTTTAGTGGCAATGAACCATTGCGAGGGCGCATAGAGGGCATTGGGCGTTTGGATACGCATGCCCAGCTATTTAGTCGCATCGGTATTCGCAAGGACCGCAAGAAATGCTCGCGTGGCGATGTAGAGGCATTATTGAATGCATGGCAGCTCGAGAACCAAAATTTGCGTCTGTTAGTCACTGCGATTGCCTCCCAGCAGGGGGCGCTGCGGACAATGAATAAGGTTTTGAGATACGCTGTGCAGCTATGCCGAGCCGATCATAGAGATGAATTGTCTCTTGATGATGTGCAGTCAGCATGGAAAGAGCTGACAATGAAACCAGTACCTTCCTTCAAGAAGGAGGCGTAATCATGGCTAAGAAAACCCTTATTCAAAAGCTTTCAGATGCGATGGGTTCACATGGTGATCTTGAGCTTATCCGAGACGCTACCGTCGCGTATCTCCGCAAAAACACCGATCCATACGAACAGGTGGGATTGTTCAGTGCGTTCCTAGAAAGACATGACCCATTCTTACCGCATGATCGTTGGTTCCAGCGGATAGTGCTGAGTTTTCTCATGAGCCTAAACCCGAATGATCAATTGGGTTGTGTGGTGGAAGAGCTGGAGAAAGCTGAATTACCGCTCACCGTTGCTGAGAAGCTGGAGCGTCGCGCGGCAAAATGTATCGTGCCGGGTTTGCGAGGATTTCTCCTTTCCAAGGCACGGAGGGCTCGCATGATGGAACAGCTGATTGGGGCTCGATACTGAAGGGGCGCTGACCATGAGTGTCAAGAATAGCTTCACAATAATGTCTGACATCATAGCGCCTCCAGGAGCGCCGGTGCCAGGGCAAAGCGAGATTTTCGGAACAGAGATCATGACTGAAATGCAGAAGAAAGCCTTGTTGGACAAGGCGACAAAACCGGGTCGGAAGATCACTTATTATAATGGCCATCAACGCGCGATTGAAAGCTTTAAGCCTCAGGATGTTCTTGTCCATGATTGGGTATCTGAGTGTGTAGAGGCTGCTTCAACTATGCAACAAATGATGAAGGACGCCAAAAAGAAAGACTTTGTTGAATTTGACCTGATCCGTGATCTTATCGTGGAACATTATGGCGCACGTGTAGGTGGAACTCGTGGCGGGGCCGAATTAGAAACGTTGGACAGCTTACGGAAAGTCCAGATCACTATCGTTGATCAAAAGAACGTCGCACCGGCCATTATAGCCGCTGAAGCGTTAGTGCGTGAAGTGATGGATGATCTGATGGACGGCGCATCAGCGGGGCTTCGTCAGATCGTAGATCAAGCCTTTGTGCGTAATCAGTTAACGGGTCAAATGTCGACAAGTCGCATTCTTAGATTGGTGACGCTGGATATTAATCACCCCAAATGGCCTGCTGCTCAGAGAGCCTTGAGAGACGCCATCAAAAATGTAGCACCACGCCGTTATATGCGGTTCTACACGCGCGAGACGCCTCGGGAAGCTTGGCAACTGATTGACCTCAATTATTCGTCGCTGGAGGTATAAAATCATGGCTGAATTTGATGGGAACGTTTCTTTAATTAAGAAAGAATTCGAATTTAGAATACTTTCTTTGGATAAGATTATTACCGAATATCTAAATGCAGCAAACAAGGCTGGGAAAAGCCCAAAATTTCAAGAAGGCGCTCTTTCAGGAATGATTTCCTATTTCCTTCGTCTGGAACGGGAAATGTATCCCATTGAGTGGTATCCTATCCCCGTAAGAGATGTCGCTACGATTACGGCGACGCGTATTAACGAGCTTATTAAAAATAACAAGGCTATCCGTAAATTAAGACGGGGTAAATCTTATGACTGGGCGCATGAGACATTCTAGGCAGGATCAGAAGAGGCTTCTGGCTCTGGTCCATATTGCTAAGAAAGACCTTGCCCTTGAGGATGAGAGCTATCGCTCTCTTCTTCACCGGATCGCAGGACAAAACTCTGCCAGGGGTATGACAGAGAAGCAGCTGAATGATGTTCTGGCTGAATTTAAGCGATTGGGATGGGAGAAATCCCCCAGGAAGAAGCGTTATGTTGCGGCTAATCGAGCTTCTGTGCGGAAAATCTTCGTTCTTTGGGGAAGCTTACGGGATCATTTGGCGTGCAAGGGATCGCGGGCTGGGTTGCGGGTGTTTGTCGAGCGTATGACAGGCGTCTCTGATCCGAACTTCCTTGATGATCAGAAGGCTCAACAGGTGATTGAGGCTTTAAAAGCCATGCAGAAGCGCAAACGAGCATAGAACGACACGTTTGTAGAGTAATGAAACCCTCAGGGAGACACATCATGGAACGAACCGTTGCGTTAGAAGCTTATGACCCGAAGAGAAAAGAGGGGCCTTATCCTGTCGAGGTGACTTTCCATTTTGGAAGAAAAACCATCAAGGTAGGGAAAAAAGGCCATCCTAAGTTGATCGTGGATGTGGTTATTGAAACCAAAGTAGACGATAGGAAGGTTCAATACCCACTGGCCACGGATGATGAGGGGCGTGTCAGCGTTATGAAGGGGCAGAAAACCCTTTATTTGACAGATGAAAGCGCCAGTAAATGGGAGTCCTTTTGTGACGAAATGCAAGACATTGCCGCTGAAGAGCAGATGCGCTTAGATGAAGAAGCTGAATAAGACTCAATATTGAGATCGTCGAATAACTTTAGACCATCCTTTTATCATTAAGGGGATGGTTTTTTCATGCCCAGAGAGCCCTGGCATAGGGTCGAAGCCTATGGTTGCTTCAAGGGCTTCTGGCGTGAGTTGACGACAATGGGCTGGCGTATTGTTTTGGCAGATGATGGCAGCCGTTCCACCGTCTAACGCATCATAAACCAATTTAAACATCGCCATTGGCACGGCCATCCGATCAGGCCCTATTCTTTGGGGTATCGCTGGGAACACAGGCCCTGTCACAACATAAATCTCCCCATCATTGATTGCGGCCTGCCGCGTATCTTGTTCAATTTGGTTCCATGGACCACTATTCATTTGCTCGTCCTGTGCGACAACGTTGGAATAGAAGTATGTCTGAATGCGCGTTGGCCAATCCGGCATATCCCCTGATGGGGCTTGATGGCCACGAGCGTAAATGGTGTCGTGAAAATCGACTTTCCCTGTTTGGCCTTCTTCTGGCAGCCGGTAGTCAATTGAGAATGTAGTACGTCCATGCAAGGCAAGTGCCTTTGGAACGCTCTCATCCGTTAAATGTTCAGCAGCCCAGAGCGGCGCTTTGTAGATAGTTGAATAGCCGACAGCATAACCTGCATTACATAATAACTGCCCTGCTTGAGGAGGCTGACCTCCCACAAAGAATTGAGGACAATCAGCCATAGCCGCATCAGACCAGAAAAACGCGCACAAGATAAGAAGCCTTGTCATGAGAACTGCCTAACATATCTCAATTAAAACTGTCGTTTTCTTTTGTACTCGAAGCGTATTTCTTTTATAATAAAGACTGAATTTCTGCGGAATATTAGGAGTTGTGGCAGTGGCGGATTTTAGTGTCCCAGTGCCGGTTGAGGTCAGCTGGATTGCCGACGTGGTAGGAGAAGAACAAACATTCTCTTTTGTCGAAGCGTGCGCCGGTCAGAAAATATGGGTACCTGCTGTCAGAGTTGAGAAAAGTAATCTCGCTAAGACATGGGGCGTGCCGTTAGCTCAATGCTTATCGGACCGTTACGGTGGTGATCATTATGGCGTGCCCATGTTAAAAGCGTGACGCATAAGACGGTTGGCTCTTATGGGATTTTCACATAATGAAATTGTAATTCGAGTTGGGGTGTCTAGGCCACAGATCCATGGTGTTCTCTATCAAATCAGAGGTGAAGTCGCGGCCCGACGGAACCGGATTACCGATGAACGCCAAATGAACTTGTTTGATTGATTTTTAAAATAGTTTAAACGGCATTAAAAAGCTATTTGCAGAGTGTTTTAAGTCACTCTCACCCCCTCCCGTGCGTATCGGGGTAAAGGGTGGATACCTGAGCAGAATGCTCTTAATTTTTTATTCTGTCAGGTATGAAAACGAGCCTGACTGAGACTTTAAATTTTACGCTGAAATATGAGGGAGGATATTCCTCCAACCGGGCTGATCCAGGCAACTGGACCGGTGGCCGCATCGGCTCTGGTCGATTAGTTGGCACGAAATACGGTCTCTCTGCTCCATTGGTGTGTCGAGACCGTGGGCTGTGTGTCTCTTCCCAACAAATGAAAACGCTCAGTGAAGACGATTACAGAGCCTTGGCGGAACGTTATTTCTGGCAGCCGATGCGCTGTAACCAGCTCCCGGCAGGTCTTGACGCGTTAGTGTTCGATCACGGTTTTAACACAGGGGTTAAAACCTCTGCACGTTTGCTTCAAACGATTGTCCAGGTTGATACGGATGGTGTCATTGGACCCGGCACAGTGCGGGCTATTGATACGGTGCGGCTGACCGATGTCGGACGGCATTGCTCTTCGGTGATGATCCAAGATTTACAAGCGCGGCTGGAATGCCCACAGACGGGTCTATTGGATGCTCAGACATTGAGCATTATTGAGCAGAAAAATCAGCGTATTGTGTTGATATGCTACGCCCTAAGTAGCCTGCAAATGGCTGATTATCGCTGCAAATCTCAATTTAAAGTCTTCGGATCAGGTTGGTTGGAACGGGCCAGAGCACGCCTAAAATTGGCGTTATCGCTCGCTGATAAAAAGTGCGTGCCGCTGCTGGCTTGACAGAAAGATCGGGCTTGCTGGGCGCAGCGGCCTTTTATGTGAAAGCGCAGACGCAGCGCATGGGAGTTTATCAATGGAGTGGTTTAAAAAATTTGCCCCAGCACTAACCACATTAGTGGATTACGTTCTAGGTGGCACTCTTCAGAAATACGGCGAAGTTGCTCAGACGGCGGTGCGTTCGGCCGTCACAAAAACAGATAACGGTCTGGATGAATTGGTGGCGATTTATCGCAAATATGACGCGAGCCATCCTCTGGTTCAAATGGCCGTTACGGAGGCTCAGAATTTACTCCGTATTGCTGGACTAAAAGTGCCAGAGGCAGAAGATCTTGCGAGCCACATTCGTGCGGCTATTCATGATGTCGCCTCTGTTTTTGTGACATTGGACGGACCTTCCGTTGTTGACTCTACGTCCACAGCACAGGCGCCACAGACACCGCACCCGCAGGTCTGACCATGAGTGAGCGGATGTTTCTAGAATTGGCATTAACTGGGACGTTAGCTCTCGCCAGCATGTTGATGGCGTCATTGCTGTTCTGGATTCATCGGCTCTCTGGTGAAGTGCGGGAACAATCTGTCGAGACACGCACATTGTCTCGTGAATTAGAGACGATCCGCACGACACTGGCCGGAATAACAAAAATTCTAATGGAGGGGCATCATGGTTGATCGATGGGCCGCGATAAGGCTCGCCATTCTGACAGGGCTCGTGGCGCTGAGTGTGGGTATGCTGTTGGGTGTCCGAGGTGGTGAGTTGGAAGCACTGCACTCTTGCGGAATAGCGGCGGTAGGAGGTCGATAATGAGCCTTCATAGCAGACTGACGGAAGAGCGTCGGTGGAGAGTGCTTGATTTTCTTGAGATGGCTCCAGGTCACACACTGAATGAAGATGTTGTCCGCAATTTGTTTCGAGAGGCTGGGTTTCATACAGATGTAGAAACATTGCGGGCTGATATTGATCATTTAGAAAAATATAGTTGTGTGACGCTGACGCGCTACAGATTACGGCAGGCACGGTATCTTTTGGTTATTGCTTTGACATCTGAAGGTCAGCAAACATGGCAGTGTGAGCGCTTTGTCCCAGGCGTGATTGCAAGGAAGCCCTTGTAACATGCCGCGTCGCTCCAAAATCAGTTGTCTCCCCCAAAAAATAAAGACCCGAATTGGGGAGCTGTATGATGCCGGACACACTCTTGATGAGATTATGGCGGCGCTTGAGGGCGTTGATGCTAGCCGTTCATCTGTGGGACGGTACGTCCAACAGCGCGATAAATTGGCGGAAAATGTGCGTCGTTCGCGCGAGGTCTCTGATTCTATCGTCCGCAATTTGGGCGACAAAACCCCTGGAAAACAACAAGCGCTCCTGATTGAGCTTTTCCATACGGTCATGTTGGATTTGTTTCTCAACAGAGAAACGGGAGACATTAGCAGAGATGGTATAGCAGCCCTCAAAGGGAGCCCCAAAGGGATTTCCCAATTGGCTGATGCTTTGCATTCTTTGGCAAGAGCCAACCGGCTTGATGTAGATGTGCGAGCTGATCTGGAAGAACGGGCCCGTCAGAAAGCAGAGCGTGAAGCGCAAACAGCAGTAGAAAAAGCGGCAAAGCGACAGGGTCTTTCGGCTGAGACCGTACAGCAAATTATGGCTGGGGCATTTGGAGTAAAATCATGATACTACCTGTGATATTCTTGCCCTATCAGTCTGAATTGATGGCGGCCGTGCGTCAGCACCCAGTGGTCGTCATTGAGAAAAGCCGACGCACGGGCATAAGCTGGGCAGCCAGTTTTATTGCCGATCTGATGGCTGCGGCTTCTGTTGAAGCGGGCGGCTCCGATGTATTTTACATCGGCTATAATTTGGAAATGGCTCGCGAGTTTATTGATTACTGCGCGGAGCATGCCAAGGCGATGCAGGCTGCTTCTATGCAGGTTCAAGAAAGCTTCTGGAACGACCCCGACCGTGAAGAGAAAGATATTAAGGTCTTTCGAATTGACTTCAGGAGTGGGCATAAGGTTCTTGCCCTTCCCAGCAGGCCGCGTGCCTTGCGTGGTATGCAAGGGCTAGTGATCATCGACGAAGCGGCCTTCCATGATAATCTTGACGAGCTTCTCAAAGCGGCTCTCGCCCTTCTCATGTGGGGTGGGAAAGTTCTCATTATCAGCACGCATAATGGCGATACGAACCCCTTTAATACGCTGGTCAATGATTCCCGATCTGGCCGAAAACCTTATCATCTCTTACGGCTGACACTCGATGATGCGTTGCGTGATGGTCTTTATAAAAAGATTTGTGAACAGACCGGAAAAACATGGTCCCCAGAAGCCGAGCTGCTCTGGCGAGACGAGATATTTAGCAATTACGGAGAAGCTGCCGCTGAGGAACTGGAATGTATTCCTTCAGCGGGATCGGGAGCCTATTTGCCGCTCGCCCTGATCGAGGCGCGGACTCAGGCTGACCTCCCCGTTGTGCGTTGGGGCTGTGACAGTGGGTTTGTGCTGTTATCTGAGCGCCTCCGCGAAGCAGAAACGAACTTCTTTATTCGTGAGCAACTCGATCCATTACTGGCTGAGTTAGACCAAAAAACACCGCATGTTTTTGGAGTGGATTTTGGACGCTCAGGAGATTTGACGGTCATTTGGCTTTTAGCTCTGGGAGAGCGGTTGCACCGGCAGACGAGTTTTGTTGTTGAGCTTCGGAATGTGCCGTTTGAACAGCAAAAGCAGATATTGCACCATATTTTAAACGCGACACCTCTCTTACGGGCCGGTGCCTTAGATGGGCGCGGCAATGGGCAATATCTCGCAGAAGTTACGGTCCAGAAATATGGCAGTCGTATCGAAGCGGTGATGCTCAGCGAGGGCTGGTATCGAGAGAATATGCCGCCCCTCAAAGCGGCCTTTGAGGATGGTTTGATTAGTCTTCCGCAAGACCGCGAGATTGTGGATGATCTGCGAGCACTCACGCTAGTGCGTGGCGTTGCCCGTGTGCCGGAAGGACGCACAACTGGCAGCACAGGCAAGCGACACGGTGATGCGGCGATTGCCCTTTCTTTGGCGTATGCCGCTAGCCGCGCCACGCCGTTTGACTATGGCTATACGCCTGTTCCCCTGCCGTGGATGCAGAATGATGGGTCTGGCCTGCGAGAAACCGCACAAGATGAAGAACGACGCGACCGATTTGGAGGCAAAACGGGAACGTTTGGGCTCAATGGAAAGGTTTACTTATGACGATAAAGGAAAAACAGAAGAAAGTCACACAGCGACAGAAACAGGCAGAGGCTTATTTGGACAAATGGGCGCGTGATAACGGACGCGTAGCCAAATGAATATTTGGGACACGAACGGTCATCTTAATGGAAGAACTGTGGTTATTGTAGTTCTTCTGGCGGCTCTTTGGGTCGGGTTGGTTTTCCTCATAGGCTGGATATGCGGACTAGGAGAACGGATAGACGTCGCACGAATGCAAAAGGAGAGTGACGAATTTGCCTTAGGCATCGTGAAACGCAGCCTTGAGAAACGTGCCATGCAGGCTTCTCTGGACCTTAGTAAGACAGACGCGACGCCAGATCAGTCTTTGAAACAAGCGCGACCATCTAAGCGTAAAAACGGGAAGGTGTATCTGTGACGATGAAGGCGATTTGCACGGCCGTCATTGTGGCCATTATAGCGGGATTGATGGGGGTCATTCTCCGGCTGACCTGGAAGGCTGCACGAGAGAAAGCCGCGCGGCAGGCGCAAGATGACGCGCACTCTATTCTGGATATCCAGGCGAAGGCCACACAGGCCGCGACAGATGCTGATAATACAGATGCACAGCTCAATGAGGCTTTAAGTCATGGCACGTTTTAAAACGGTCATCAGTGTTGTGATGTTGAGCGGCTTGGCAGGCTGTGCGGCACCCGAGGTTAAAGGGCTATGCCCCGGATATGTGCATTATAGCCAGGATGACGATCAGAGTTTGCTCGCGGAATTACAGATAGCCGATCAGAACGGACAGACGCTTCCGGTGACGCATCTTTATTTGCGCGATTATGGCAAGCAACGAGCAGCCTTAAAGGTGATCTGCAAAGGAGATTAAACGGTGGCGCTTGTTGATCAATATGGAAAGCCTCTTAAGGCTCCTGTAACGCAGAAAGAAAGCATGGGGGCAAGCGTTGTCGGCTCTCGCCCTGCCATTACGGACTCCATTGTCACGCTGGGATTAAACCCTGCGGATGTTGGGGCTCTGATGCGCTCAGCCGCTGTCGGGAACAGCTGGGACTGGCAGATTTTCTGTGAGATCATTGAAGAGCGCGACCTTCATTATTTGGGGGTGTTAAATACTCGTAAGCGTTCGGTTGCTCAATTACCGATGAATGTCGTGGATGCAGGCCCAAGTAGGATGCAGCGCCGTCATGGTGATTTCGTGCGGGACTGGTTGGATAAAGGTATCGCACAGCGGGCCGCTTTTGACATTTTGGACGCGATTGCCAAGGGTTTCTCGATCCATGAGATTTTCTGGCATAATGAAGCCGGGAATTACTGGCCGGAACGTTTGGTGTATCGGCCCCAACGTTGGTTCGAGATCAGCTATCAAGATGGCGAGACGATCTGGCTGCGTGATGATACACGCACAAGCCGCCCTGCCATTGAGGGTGCTGTAGACGAAGCGGCCATGCGCCCCTTAGACCCAGCCCGCACGTTGGTGCATCGCCATCCCTCTTGGTCAGGGCTTACCATTCGATCTGGTTTGACGCGTGCGGTAGCATTTAATTCCCTGTTTAAACTGTTTTCAAACCGTGATTGGGGCTTGTTTGTGCAAGCCTATGGCGTGCCATTGCGCATTGGTAAATTTGACGCGTCTTCTACCGCTGATGATCGGGCAACCCTATGGCGGGCGCTCACAGATGTAGCCGGTGCCGGTGCGTGCATGATCCCAGATCGAATGCAAATGACATTTGTTGAGCCCAAGAATGGCGCCGGCAGCAATGACACCCATGAACGGCGTATTAAATGGCTAGACGAGCAAACCAGTAAGGCCGTGCTCGGCCAGACAGGTACAACGGATGCACGCCATGGCACGCACGCAGCGGCTGCCACACATCGGCTCGTGCAGGAAGATATTGAGCGGTCGGATGCGGCGTTGTTAGCGGAAACACTGAACAGTCAGCTGGTCAAGCAGATGATTGATTATAGTTTTGGACCACCAAAGGACGGCCACTATCCACGCATTAATATTGGCCGCCCTGATGAAGCCCCAGTTGAAGTCATTATTGATGCTGTCCAAAAAGCCGGACCGCAAGGATTTAAAGTGGCGGCCAAGGATCTCTATGCACGGCTTAATCTGGAACCGCCGGAAGAAGGTGATGATGTGGTGGGCATTGCGGTGCCACCACAACCGGCACTCCCTGCCAAGGTGACGTCTCCTAAGCAAATGGCGGGGGAAGAAACACCGCCGCATTTTCCCACACCGACGAGCCGTGATGAGCAGCCCGCTCCAGAAGAACAACCAGAGAAGTTGAGTTTACACGCGGCCGTTGGGCGGTTGGTGGATCGGTCAGTGAGTCGGTCGCCTCAGATTATCGAAGCTTTGACCGATCATCTGGCCTATGAGGCCGCCACAGGGTTGGGCGCGATGACGGAGGCTGTGCGTGAGCAGATGGAACAGGCGACCTCATGGGAGGATATGAAGCGACGGTTGGAGGATTTGAAGCTCCCAGACGAACAATTCGCTAAGGCCATGGAACAGGCATTGCTCGTCAGTGAATTAGCGGGTGAAGCACAAATGCTTGAAGAGATGAAACATGCCTGATCCCGTTCTGTCGCATGTGCGATTGCCGCCAAGTGAGGCTATTCGTTACTTCCGGCAGAAAGTTAATGTGCCTACCGAGCGTTGGGGTGAACTCGAGTCAGCCGCCCACTCTCGGGCTTTTGCGGTAGCAGGTGCTGCCAGCACAGCGTTATTAAATGATTTCAAAACGGCTGTGGGCCGTGCATTAAGTGATGGCACGACCCTTCAGGAGTTCAAAAAGAGCTTTAATAGTATCGTCAAAAAACATGGATGGGACCATACAGGCACACCAGGATGGCGTGCCAAAGTCATCTATGAGACGAACATAGCGGATGCTTATTCGGCAGGTCGTTACCGACAAATGACCACGCCTGAGGCGTTGGAACTCTATCCATATTGGCGGTATGTGCATCATGAATGCGCTCATCCACGCCCGATGCATTTAGCATGGTCTGGCACGATCCTTCTCAATAGTGATTCCTGGTGGGAGTCACATTATACTCCCAATGGTTATAACTGCCATTGCACTATCGAAGTGGTTTCTGAAGCACGCATGCGGCGCAATCAATGGACTGTTGATAAAGCGCCGCCTATTGATCTGAAGCCATGGCGCAATCCAGCGACAGGAGAAATCATCCATGTCCCTGTCGGGATTGATCCAGGCTTCCAGCATAATCCGGGACTAGAATGGGCTAAGGCGGAGAAAGCACGTCAGGCTTCTGCGATGACGCCGCTTACGCATGTAAAGGGGCAGCCTGTGGAGGCGCTTCCTGAGCAGGAACGTCAAGCTGTGCAAAAGAAACAGATTAAACAATTAGCCAGCATGGAAAGGCCAACGGGTATCGTTGACGCTGCTACCTTATCAGAACATGTGAAAAATCTTCTCGGAAGTAAGAGTCGTCAAGTCTTTCTGTCTTCAGAAACATTGATGAAGAATCAGACACATCATCCCAATATCAGTCCAGATGATTATGCTGATTTAGCCGCGATGATTGCCGACCCTGACTACGTTCTTAAAGAAAAACAAGAAGGAAGACTGACACTACTGGCTGGGACAGGAAGACCCTATCGTATTGTTTTGAAAAGAACGCAGAACGGCAACGAAAACTTTATTCTATCCGTTACGGACATTGGCGATCATCATTTCGCGCAGCTCGTGCGTAACCGCGAAGTTCTGTTTGATAAACGTCACAAGGAGAAGAAATAGCGCGGCACGTGGGTGGGGCCTGCCGGTAACCCCACAATAGTGCTCCACCCAAAGGGCGTGCCCTGGTCGGCAGAATATCGCCAGATCACCACGCGCCGCGCTGCTTATAGTAAGCAGGACGATGTCATGAATCAAGCATAATGGGGCGACGAACACATTCAGCAATAGGAAAGATGATGGCTGTCATTAAGATTGAAGGAACAACAAACCGAATTTCTGAAGCTCTGTCGCGTCTAGAGCTTTTGGGCAAGCAGCCGCAAGAGTTTCTGGCGGCGCTCGGTCTTGAAATGGTGGATCGGACCCGTGAACGTATAGAACAAGGTGTTACGCCAGAAGGAACACCCTTTGCGCCGCTGAACCCTCTTTATGCTCAGAGCAAGCGAGGCCTAGGCATTTTGAGAGAACGTGGGTATCTCTTCAACCGGCTCGTGTCACGGCAGGAAGGAAATACGCTGATTTGGGGTTCAAATGAGATTTACGCAGCAGTCCATCAATTCGGCGCAGTGATTAAAAAGAAGGAAGCGCCCGCTCTTGTCTTTAGAATGGGCGGTCATGTGTTTAAACGTGATTATGTAACGATCCCCGCGCGTCCTTATCTTGGGTTTAACGCAGAAGATCGTGAGGCATTGACCAGCACGCTTGAGGTCTTTTTCAAGCAATGTTTACGCGGCTGACGCTTTCTGCATGGGCGTGGTGATTTTTCAAACGCCTTTCAAACGTTTTCAAACGGGGTTAGAAGCGCTTTCCAATCTCTCTTGAGGTATTTTACCTCTAAAAGGGAAAACGCTCTGTGCGGGCAAATATGAAGCCAACGCAATTTGAGAATAAACCCTCTCATCCGGGGTAAAGGATGCAACCCTGAATAAAGGGGGGATGGTCATCTTATTCTGACACCATGAACGAGATGACGCACTTGCCGCTACCGGCAACAGGCACAACGCCTCCTGAATGGATACATCTTCTGCCTGCTGGGTCTTTCCCAGCCGTCGGTGGTCGTAAGACATTGCGTGCTGAAAGTCTTCGAGATGTCATCACGGCGTCCATGAAGGGCGGCAAAATTGTCCTTGATGAAAACCATTCTACTGACCTTGCGGCTCCACAGGGACATTCATCTCCAGCGATGGGATGGATCGAGCGCATGGAAGTCCGACCAGATGGCATTTGGGGGCACGTGCGTTGGACGAAACGTGGACGGACGGTCATGGATGACCATGGCTATCGCTCCATTTCCCCTGTGTTGAAAAGCACGTCAGCGGGGATTGTGACGCAAATCCTGCGGGCTGCTCTCACCAACAACCCTGATCTTTTGCTCACATCTCTCCATTCCAAAACATCCCAAACAACAGAACAGGAAAATAGCGCGATGACTTATCCGCTGGCTGCGCTGCGTTCTCGTCTTGGCCTCGGGGCTGATGCGGATGAAGCAGCTATTAATAAGGCGCTGGATGGCGCTCGTGGAGCCGTGTCGCTTCATTCTCAGGCAGCCGTCCTCGCAGGCCTCCCAGAGAGTGCTTCTAATGAGGATGTTCTCAACGCTCTAAAGAAGCAGCATGAAAAGGTAACGTTGCATGCAGCGGATGCGGTGAATTTTCAGAAACAGCTTGATGACCTCAAGGCTGAAAATAATCGGATAGCCGCTGAAAGTTGGATGGAAAAAGTAGGACGTCAGAAAATCATCTCAGATGATTTACGTGGTCGATTGCTTACCCTTCATGCTTCTGATCCAACAACAGCTGAGATGATGGTGGAAAGCTTGCCCGCTGCTCCATCAGGAACGGTTACGCTTCACCATGGACGCCAGCATAATGGGACAACCAGCCAGAATATTCCCGGTCTTGATAAGGCGGATAAGGCTTTAGGACTGACAGCAGATGACCTGAAAGCTGGGGGGCTTGCGTAATGGCTCTCAAAAGCGACCGGCCTGTTTCAGAAAAGAATGTCCCTCATGGCCCTGAGTTTGGGCATTCGGTAGCCAGCGGCTTTCGAGTTTACCGGGGCTCTCTCGTAGCGGTTTGTGCCGATGGCACGATTGTTCCTGCTGGCTCAACCAATACGCCGTCACCTCCTGTGGCAATTGTCGGGATAGCGCGACAATTCAAAGATAACAGTCCAGCAGGCTCAACATTAAACGGCGATATGGTGGGACCGCACCCTATCTGGGTCAAAAAAGGCTGTTTTGCCTTACCGTTTGATACGGCTCCGAGCTGGGCAAATGTCAATCAGCCTGTTTACGCCATTGATGATGAGACCGTGTCTCTTTCCCATGAGGGGAGTTCTTCTGGTGAGAGTTCTTCGAGCGGTTCACGGCTGCAAGTTGGCACGCTGGCTGGTTTCGAGACCAACGGCACGCCTTACGTTTTGATTTCCTGAAAGAGAGTTCATCGTGGATATTAATGCGGGTTCTATTAACGCCCTGACGGCTCGAACGTCTTTGGTGTTTAACAAATATATTTCGACAGTTCCTAGTCATTACGTCAAAGTCGCAATGACCATTCCATCAAACGCTGGGGAGAATTTCTATCCGCGTATTGCTGAACTGCCTGGCATGCGCGAATGGGCTGGACAGCGCGTCGTCCATCGCCTGAATACTCAGGAGCGGTTCACAATCGTAAACCGCACATTTGAAGAAACGTTTGGGATACGACGTGAGGACTTTGAAGATGACCAGTTCGGATTTTTAACGCCGGCAATCCAACAATTAGCTGCGGATGCTGCGAAGTTACCAGATCGCCTTGTTTTCGGTCTCTTAGAAAATGGGCATCGCGAGATCGGCATTGACGGGCAGTATTTTTTTGATACCGATCATGTGGGAACGGGAAAGAATGGCCAACCGACGGCCTTCGCTAATATCATGCGCCCTGGTGACGGTGAACAAGCGGCACCGGCTTGGTATTTGTTTAATACACAAAACCCCCTAAAACCCTTGATCTTTCAAACCAGGCGCCCCTTCAGCGTTACGTCACGGACACAACTGACTGACGGGATTGTCTTTAATCATAACGAATTACAATGGGGTATTGACGGGCGCTGCAATGCCGGGTTCGGACTACACAATTTTGCCTTTAGATCCACAGCGCCACTGACAGCAGAAAATCTGGGTAAGGCCATCTCCATGATGGAGACGCAATATCGTAAAGACGGCCAGCCTTATAACAGTCGCCCGAATATCATGTTTGTCCCCACCTCTTTAGAAGGTGCAGGCCGGACGTTGTTGGAAAAAGACCTCATCCCACAGCTGGCACCTGACGGGAAAACCTACATCACCGGGTCTAACCCCTGGAGCAACACGCTGGAATTAAACGTTTGCCCCTATCTCGATCCGCTCGTGAGGAATGACTAATGCCCCAGAAAAAAGGTTCTCAGAACGAGGTTGAAGAAACATACCAGCAAGCAACGCAGAGTTCTGTAGACCCGAAAATCCATTCTGTCGCAGCTGAAGTCCTCATGTCTTCTAGTTCCCTTTCTTTAAAAGCTGGGGAATTACTCGTGATCTGCACTCAGCCAGGGTTTAGACGCGCCGGTATTGAGCATGAACGCCTAAAGGTTTGGGAAGCTGGCGAGCTGACCGAGGGACAGATCGAACAGATGCGACGCGAGCCTCTGCTGACTCTTGTGAAGGTTAGTTGAGATGTCTTACGCGACACTCGCTGACATGATTGACCGTTATGGCCGAGAAGAGATCGAGACCACGACACCAGATCGCGACAGCCCCAGAGGAACACTGGATGAAGCGCGGGTCAGCCGTATTCTCAGTGATGCCTCTTCGACAGTCGATAGCTATCTGCAGCGCCGCTATGTCGTACCCATCCAGCCCGTTCCGCCTGTCGTGGTGCGTATCTGCTGTCAGCTGGCGCGGTTCGATCTCGCTAATGGCGGTAGCAATGTGCCCAGTGAGCAAATCCGTGCAGGCCAGCAGGCTGCTATGGCGTGGTTACGCGATGTCGTAGCGGGGAAAGCCACGCTGGACGCTGTGGCTAAGGTAGATCAGAGCGATGATTGGTCACGCTTCCAATCGCGCTCGACCTTTCATTCACGCGAAGGGTTTTCCTATGAATGAAGAGGAAATTACCCCACCCGGCTATCCTGGAGCGATTCTTAAAGGGGATGTTGTTGCCAAAGCCTATCGGGGCTTACGGCGACGGTTAGAGAGTTTATTTCCGACTGAGGTGTTTAAGCATATAGCGTTGCCGCCTCATGCCAGCCGTAGGACGTGGGACGAGATTGTGAATGATACGCCTGCTGTCGCGGTTGGGATCGGCACCTGGCAGGCTTCAGGCAAGGCAGTTGGTAATTTCATTGGCGATCTAACCTTTCCTGTGGCGGTTCTTCAAAGTCAGAGCCGTTCCGAGGATTTGTATCTGGGCACGGGAAAAATTCGTGGCATGGGCGTGGCCGGGATCATGGCTGCACTGGCTGGTGGCTTAAATGGCTGGAAATTGCCTGATGTCGCGTCATGCCGTGTGGGGTCTATCACGCTGCCCAACACAGAAGATTGGTTTGGCGACCGGGCAGCGTTGGTAGTGGCGGATGTCGTGTTTCCTAATGTGGGTCTGGATAACACAGAAGCTCTTGAGGAGCTGGATGAGTTTCTGAGTCACCGAGATCATTTGAAAATTATGGGACAACAAAATGGCGAATGAAGAACAACGGCTTGTCCTTGTCCGAGCAGGTGAAGGACGGCGCGTATTGGCTCCTGATGGCAGCGCTGTACCAAAGGAAGGGTTCCGCGTTAACCCCTATGACCCATGGTGGGGCGTCTGCTTGGCCAATGGTGACGTCGTGCCTTTGAATGATGTTCAAGACACACAAATGGCGAGACAGAAAAGCGTGGCGGTAAAGCCGGAGGTCAAGGATGCCTGATTTTAGAGAAATTCCCGGATCATACGCCGTTCCTGGCAGCTACATGGAAGTCCATGACCTACCAGCGGCGGACCGTGTGAGCGATATGCCGCTGCGTGTGATCATCGTGGGGCAGACCAATCAGCAGTTTGAGAATAATATCCTCCACGAAAATGTTACGGTGCCGCAAGTTGAAAATATCTACGGGCGTTCTGCCATTATGACGCAGGCCGTTCGGGCGTTCATGGCGGAAAACCCTAATCTGCCCGTGGATACGATTGGCATATTGACACCGGGTGATGCCAGGGCTGCTACCGCGACCATCAAATTCACTGGCAGCTCGTGGCGTAACATGACGAGCGGTGTTTATATCGGCGGTATTCGTGTCAGCTGGACCGTTAGTAGCGGGGATACCCCGTCAACGGTCGCGACCAATCTGTTGACGGCGATTAATGCCAGTCTCATCGGTGAAAACCTCGGCATCACGGCGCAAATTGGCAATGGTGGTGATAATATTGTCTTAACGGCTGGGGAAGCTGGGCAGTTAACGAATGATTTTAATGTTCGTTTTTCTAGCGCCACGGTCGATCAAATCCCGGGAATGGGCGTGCTCGTCAACAGCATGGCGGGAGGAACGGGCACACCTGATATGAGCCCTGCCATCCTATCCTTAGGTGACCGCTGGTATACAGATGTGGTCCTCCTCCAAAATGATCCAGCGGCTGTAACTCTCTTTGCACAGGAAGCCAAACGTCGGTCTGGGGCGATGGTGGCTCGCGATATGCGGGTTCATGTGGGGATGATAGGCACGCAAGGACAAGCACTGAATTTACAAGGTTCAGTCTCAACTTCCGAAAATGTTATTCTGTTCCCGTGGTGGTTTCCTAAAGCCTCGTCATGGCAAATGGTCAGTGCTCTGGCCGCGCAGGTCGCGCAGAGCTTAAATACGGACCCAGCCCGACAGTTGCGCGGTCTGCCGTTGAACACATTGGCGGGGCTCGGACCGGAGAAGCAGGACGATTTCAGCGACCAGCAGAAAAATGTGTTGTTGAACAATGGCTGCTCAACGGCAGTCGTGAATGATGATGGCACGGTCACGCTTCAGCGCGTGGTGACAACCCGCACCATCAATCCTGCGAGTGGCACACTCTCTGGGGTATGGGATGTGATGATCCCAGCCATTGCAGCGCGTGTGCGCTATGAGTGGAATACCTACATTGAGGCCACGTATTTCCGCTCAAAACTAGCTGATGATGGCTCACCACTCGCCAATGCGGATGGGGTGGTGACGCCTAAAACCCTCAAGGGATCGTGGGCCGGACAATGTAAACTCTATGAAGCCCTCGGCTGGATTGATGACGTCGCAATAACAGCCCCACAAGCAGTGTTCCAGCGTGATCTTTCTGATCGCAATCGGGTGAACAGCACTCTTCCTATCAAACCGATGGGATCATTGATGGTCTTGGCCAATATCCTGAATATGGAGGTCTAACGTGGCACAGACATTAGGCATTATTCGCCTCTTCTGGCGCGGCAAACTCTATGACACGCAGAAAGGCGTCAAGTTTCGGCTTCCGGGTGTCAAAAATGATGATGTGGCAGGCAATTTCCGCACGTTGCGATCAACCCAGTATCAAGTGGGACAAGTCCAAGCCACGATCATCCCGATTACGGGAAGTAGTCCGACGGATTTCTCTCCTGCTCTTGGAGAGGGGGAGCTTCAATTGCAGTCTGACCTTGGAAAAGTCTGGGTGATTTCAGACGCCTATGTGCGTGAAATCCCAGAATGGAGCGACGATGGTAAAGCAGCCGTTACATGGTCTTTTAACACCTATCAGGAAATTTCATGATGTCACAAACAAATGCACAGGCTCTTCCACCACGGGCAACACTTCTCGATGATGGGACAGTTGAATATGCATTAAGCCGCCCGGTGACCATTGACGGTCTTAATGAGTCTCTCACAGTGCTGAAATTTCGGGAGCCTACAGCCGGTGATCTCATTGATGCCGGAGCAACAGGCGCATCAGGGGCACAGGGCCTTGCGCTTTTGGCCAGTGTCACGGGGAACAAGTCCCTTCTGGGAGAGAAATTACTGCGTGCTCTGCCTGCGCGGGACTTTCTGGCGGCTCAAAAGGTTGTTGCGTATTTTTTCAACGATGGCCTGCCGACTGGCCAGTAAGGCTGGCGGCTCTGGCCAATACGCTGAGATTTAATCGAACCGATTTACGGGCTCTAACCCTCGGTGAGTTAGCTTTTTGGTCGCATGCCCAATCTGACTATGTGGCTCTGGTTCAGAGCCAACAAAATTCCCATTAAAGACGTAAAGGGCCGCGCATGGCAGGCGAGTTAACGGCACAATTTGAGCTTGAGTTGCTTGACCGCATGAGCGGCCCTCTGCGTGAAGTGCTCGATCATGTTGAAGGTTTAAACCGTGTTTTAACGCAGTTTAACGGCCATGGGAAAACAGTTACCGACACGACTGACAAGCTAGATGGGGCTTTACAGAAATCTTCTTCCGGGGCGGCTGCGGTTTCTGATGCTCTCTCCAAAACGAATGCAGTTCTAGGTCAAACAGAAGCTGCTGGTCATGAAGCCGGGAATGGATTGCATTCCGTTGATGCTTCCATGGCAGACATTGAGGGACAAGCAACCAGCACATTAGGCTCTGTCGAGCGGTTAAGTCGCACCATGATGGGGCTCCATGAGAGTACAAATCAAGAACGTGCTGGAACGGAGAAATTCAACGAAGTTTTACAGGAATCCTCCTCCGGTGCAGCTGCGGTTTCAGATGCTCTTTCTAAAACGAATACTGTTCTAGGCCAAACAGAAGGAACGAGTCATGAGGTCGAGGATGGGTTACGCTCTGTTAACGACGCGCTGACAGAGGTTAACGATCAAGCGAGTGGCACACGAGGATCTGTTGAACAGTTGAGCCGCACCATGACGGGGCTCAGTGAGAGTACGGCTCAGGAAAGTACTGAGGCGGCAAGACTGGATGAGGCTTTACAGGACACTTCCACGGGTGCAAAGGCGGTTTCTGATGCCCTCTCCAAAACGAATACTGTTTTGGGAGAAACAGGTGGTGCAAGCCATGAAGCTGGAAATGGTCTGCACTCTGTTGAAACCTCTCTGACAGGGGTTGAAGAGCAAGCTAAGAGCACGCTCAGTGCCGTTGAACGTCTGAAAAACGCTATGAGAGACATGCATGGCGACGTTGGCAAAAAGCTGCATGGCTTCCATGAGAATTTCAATAAAGCGCAAAGCCAAGGTTTTAACGCTCTCGTTTCAGGCTTTGAGTTAGCAGAACCGGTCAAAGAGGCTGCCGAATATGACAACATCATTCGTCATGTTGGGATCGGTCTGGAGATCCATGGCGATGCACTCGACGATTATGTTCTGCGAGAAAAAGTCAAAATTAATGAGCTGGCCCGTGAAACAGGTCAGCGCAGCGGTGCATTGGCTGAGGGGCTGGGATTTTTCTCTCGTGAAGGTTTCCGAGGCGACGAACTGGACCATCTCCTCTCTGTTACGGCGAAAATATCCACAGCTTATAATGCAATGCCTGAGTCCGTGGCAAAGTCAGCTTTTGCTCTGAAAGAAAATCTGGGTGTTGATAATAAAAACCTGCTTGGTGCTTTGGCGAGTGTGGCCATCGCCGGGAAGCAAGCGGATTTACCTTTTGAAAAACTCGCACCTCTCTTGCCGCAAGTTGCAGCCGCGGCTGGGGCTTTGGGCGTCAAGGGGCGAGCGGGCGTAAATGATCTCGCGGCCGCCCTGGCGGTCGTGCGTAAATCAACGGGAACAGAAGGCGAAGCAGCCACAGACGCCAAAGCATTCCTGCAAACGATTACGTCCACCACAGGGGCGAAGAAATGGCAGAAAATCTTCGGAGAAGACATATACGATCTAGAGGCGAATGCTCGTAAACATGGGCAAGACCCAATGATGGCTGTGCTGGAGCGTATTCGTGGATTGGTCGCTCAAGTGGGCGACACGAATAAAGCCCTCGGTATGATCTTTCATAATCGTGAAGATAAAGAATTCACCTCTGGGGTGTTAAATCACTGGGATCAGTATGTGACGATCCATCGCTTGGTCGAAAGTGCTGATCAAGGAGTGATTGACCGAGATTATAATGACGGCCGTAAAAGCACGCTCATCCAGGTGCAAGAATTTGAAGACGCTACTGCGCAATTGATGCGGCGGATTGGCGATGATTTTGCGCCGACGCTCCATCTTGTCACGCAAGCGATTAACGGCGTGAATAAGGCGTTCGAGTGGATGGATCGGGTTGCGCCAGGTTTGTCTCCGATCTTGGTGGGTACCGCTGGGGCTTTCCTTGGGATCACGACGGTCTTGATGGCGTTGGGCGCAGTAACAACCGCAGCGACCGCAGGGTTCGGGATTTTAGCGGCAGTCATTGGCGCTGTTAGTTGGCCGGTCGTGTTGGTTATTGCCGGGATTACAGCCGTCGGTGTAGCGCTTTACGAGCTTTATCAGCACTGGGATCAAGTAAAAGTCGTCATGGACCATGTTGGGACGGCGGTCGTTAATTTTATTAACAAAGTTCTTGATGCCATCCCTGGGGCTCTAAAGGATGGGTGGCAATGGGTTAAAGACACAACGAATCATGTCTTACATTTACCGGGCTCTCCACCAGCAAACAATCCTGAGCAAAACGTACCTGGGATTTTGCCGCCACCGCCGTCAGCAAACCAGGATAATAATAAGGTTGATCCTGCAAGACATGATCCGCTTGGGAATGTTTTAAACCTCAATGATTTTTTGATGGCGAAAAATCAGCCATCATCGCTTCTTCCATTCCCGCTTCCGAAAATCCCCACTGTGCCTATTCCGATGCCTCCATCAGAAAGCCGGGGTCAGAATAAAGAGGGTTATGGAAATCATGGTGCGACAGGCAAGGTATTACATCTTCATAAAACACGCCACATCGAACAGAAATCCACATTTGCTGTTGCGCCGCTGCCGCCTGCCGCTCCTGTCGTTCAGCCAAGAGAAGAACGACGTTTGAGAGTTGATATTTATGCGGATGAAGGGCTGAAAGTTCACACGAATAACGGAAATGATCCATCCCTAGAGACACACACTTATAGCGGCCATAACGGCATGATGGGGAGGCCCTGATCATGGATACTGCGTTTGGTTTGGAAGGTTTAGGCGGTTCTCTTCTCTCACAATGGGGCAGCGGCTTAGCGGGAGGCTTGTTCAGTCGGTTCGCTACATTGGCCTCCCTGGGTGGCGTGTCCTTCGCCATTGTGAATAGTCACGAAGAAATCGGCCGGCGCATCACGCGGGTGTTGTTTCCTGATTTGCCTCCGAGCAAACAGATTTTTCAAGATTTCGGGGCGATTGATACCCCCATCACCATCACAGGGCTGATTGTGGGGGATGATTACGTAATCCGTGCGGAGCGGATGCGGAAGGTGTTAGCCACACCGGGGAAGCTTACCTTACTGCATCCTTGGTGGGGACGCTTAAAAGTGCGGCTAATCAAGCCCGCACAGATCTCTTTTGACGAAGGGAAAATCAGGCTCGCGCATTTCCAAGCGCAGCTGGTGCGCGATCCTGATCCGCCAGCACCAAAAGGGTTTTTCGGTTCCTTATTCGACAGCATCAATAACTTATTGACCGAGGCAGACGCACTTCTTGACGAGGCGCAAACAGCCCTCGCAGAAGTGCTTTCAGCAGCTTCGCTCCCATTGACGTTGGTTAATTCCATTTCTTCCCTCATCTCTCAGGGAAAGGGTGTTTGGGATAGCCTTACAGTGCGATTTCCTGAGCAGGTTAAGGCGGCCATTGTGGAACCTCAAGCGGTTATGGCAGCGGGTGTGGTGGCACCACGGCGAAATTTGGATGAGAGCTATAGCACGGCCGTCTGGCATGCTCTGATTGTCACACCGGCGGCTCTCGTTGGGTCTATCAGTGCAGAGGATAACTCTGTGGTGGCTCCCGCCGGGAATGCACAGTTTCAAGATAATAAGACGATTACAGGGCAGCAAATCGCTGGGGTGTTGCTCTCTGGATCAGAAAGATTTGGGCAGATCGCCGACCAGCTCTCTTTGAGTAACCCTGATCCGGCTTCAGTGCTCACATTGGGTGTGGCGGCGCGGTCCGTTATTGTAAGCCAACTAGCCAGCGCATGGTCAGAATGTTCATTCGTAAGCAACGATGAAGCACAAGCTTTGGCCACGCAGATGACAGGCGCAATGGATGCCCTCACAAATGATATTGTGGCCGCAAGCTCTGCCCGCGCCAGTGTGTCGTTGCAGCCTATTTTTGGACGGCTTCAGGCGGTAAGAGCTGCTTTAATGGCGGATGTTACGGCACGGATTGGCTCATTGCCTGCGGTTGTTGAAGTGCCTGTCGTTCAGCCTCAGTCACTATGGTCCATTTGCTATGCTTTAGAGGGCGACAACGTGGCGAATGTTCAGCCGTTATTGGACGATGCCGCGCAACGAAACAATCTCCTTCACCCCGCTCTAACCGGACCAGGCATTATTACTGTATTGGAGCCGAATGATGACGGGCAGTGACCATATTCGGGCGCACCGGAGACGGATGGCAGGTCTCTATTTAGATGGCCGTGCGTGCCTTTATTGGGAATCCTTAGAAGTTGGACTTGATCTCGCTAATTTGGCCGGAATTTGGCGTGCAACGTTACGCTTGCCCGTTCCTCGTCTCGAAGGAACAATGCCAAAGATTGGGCAGAGCGTCACCATAGAGATCATGAATAAGCCCGTTTTAAAAGGTTGGCTGGAAGCGATTAACGCGCAGGGGGATGAGAAAAGCCTCAACATAACGATCTCAGGGCGTGACCTTGCTGGAGACCTGGTGGATTGTGCCGCTCAGGCTGAAGGCCCTGGACGAATGGATAAGGTGCGGCTGGAAGCTGTGGTGGGACATTTAGCCCAGCCCTTTGGTCTCTCGGTAGATCGTGTGGTTGATACAGGCGCACCTTTTGAAGTGGTGGCGTTTGATACATCAAGCCGTGCCATCGACGTGATCGAGCAACAGAGCCGCCAGCGTGGGGTGTTGGTGACCTCCGATGGATTAGGGAAAATCCTCCTGACCAAACCGGGCCGAACACGAGCGGATGAGGATTTGATCTATCCGGGCGGCAATGTGCAAAAAATGGAAGCCAGAATGACACAACGCTTCAGCGACCACATCGTTAAAGCACAAGGCACGAGCCGCCATCGAGGGGAAAAAGCCCCTTTGTCTCCCGATATGGCCGCAGGATTATCGACACGCGTGATGGGAATGGGCCAGCATGAAGAGCGAGCCACCTGTCAATTTGGGTATTGCCATGACAGCGGCGTGGGGCGCTATCGGCCACAGGTTTATTTAGCCCGCACTAGCAGTGAACAACAACCGCAACAGTCACGCTCAGGAACCTCATTAGGGTCGTTGTTGCAACAGTCGCGAAGGATACAGAGGCCAGGATATCATAAAGCGACAGCCGCGACACAACCCGACACACCCTCCCGACAAAAAGGTGCGCCTTACTCGCTCGATGATCAGGCAGCCTGGCGCATGAGAACCACGCGTGCCCAGGCAACGGCTTACATTTATACCGTGCCGCGTTTGGTCACACAGAGCGGTGCATTGTGGCGGCCTAATCAGATTGTTCATGTGAAAGATGCGATCAATGGCGTGAATGGCGACATGCTCATTGGCGGTGTGACGTGGGTTATCTCCAGCCGAGAGGTAAGCACGCGTCTCTCTGTTGTGCCGCCGGATGCTTACGATCTTGCAGGACAAGCCGACCAAACGCCGCGTCATGGCCGTTCAGTAAGACGGCATGGTTTAGCCGGGAGACATGGACGGTGAATTTCTTTGATATTTACCACACAATCCGCGGGCAAATCCTACGCGCGGTCGTGAAGCTTTTAGACGACACAAAGCCAGAACAACATATTGCCGTAGTGACGCACGCCGGTGAGGACCGCACGAATGTGCCTGTCCATTATCCCTTTGGCTTTAGTTCTCACGTTCCACTTGACGGTGCCGTTACGCATGTTTTCCAGAATGGGAGTGATCCGGCCGACTTGTTTGCGTTGCCACCTGCCAATCCAGGCGCTGCCCGAATGGGTGGGCTCAAGGAAGGTGAAACGGTCCTCTATGATGAGGTGGGGCAACGCGTGCATTTGCGTGCAGGAAGTTTCATAGAGATTGATGGCACGGAGACCGTTATTGTGAAAATTGGTGGTGTACCGATCCTCATAGTGTCTCAAACGGGCATTCAGGTAAATGGGTCAATAACCGCCACACAGGATGTCGTGGGTGACGGGATTAGCCTCAAAAATCATACACATGGCGGCGTTAAAAATGGGCCGTCAAACACCGGGAAACCTCAATAAAATACGGTTAAAACCCTTTCCCGGGGTAAAGGTGTCAACCCTGAACCCGATAGAGTGCCAGGGTCTAAAGTGGCTCTATGACACAGCGACCTACCATAGCAACCATACAGTTCTCCCCCATAAATGGGCAGACAGATTTGGTCATCACTTCCACCGGAAGTGGCCGGGGGCGCGTGTCTTTTGACCAGAGTCTGGCCTCTCCGCTGATGTTGGCGATTGGATCGGACCGGAGGGCGGCACCGGATGACACTGTGCCGCCCCAGATGACGCCCTTATTTGGGGCAGCTCGCCGGGGATGGGTTGGCGATGTATTGCTTTCCGTGGGTCAACGCCATGGGTCACGTCTTTGGCTCTTAGAACGTGCCAAACGGACTGAGGCGACACGGCTTGCCGCTGAGGATTACACCAACGAAGCGGTCGCGGCGATTGCGACCTATCATAACGTTGAGATGGCTGTTTCAGCGGCGTGGCAACACAACCCATCACCGGGGCTTCAGGGCGTTTTACGCATTAACGTGAAAGCCGCTGGCACCAGCGTGACACAGCAGGTCGTCTTATGAGCATTACGATTCCGACCCCTGATGTTTTGGCACGGCGCTTAGCCACGGCAATGGGGCAGCAGACATTTACGGACGTGAATGGACAGCCTGTGAAACTGGACCCAACGGCTCCAGGCACATTTGAGCAATTGCTTTGTGTGGCCTTAGGGCTAGCCGATTATGAAACTTATCTGTTTCTGCAAGGTCGCGCTTTAGAGTTCTTACCATCGACAGCCACAACAGGCCCAGGCGGTCTTCTACCTCAACATGCGGATATTTGGGGCGTCCCCCGCATTGGACCACAAGCAGCCATTGGCCATGTGGTGATTAGCGCCGCTCAAACAGTGACGATTGTTCAAGGGGCTTTACTCACAGTTGATGGGTCCGTCCAATGGTCTCTCAATCAGGCTGTAACGGTTCCTGCTGGGGCTTCTGCTTCTGTTCCAATAACCTGCACCACAACGGGAACGAACGGCAATCTTTCAGGGAACGCGGCACTCACCCTCGTTCAGCCTGTGGCAGGCGTGAGTGCTGTTGTGAGCGACCAAGAGGGTTTCGCGGGTGGCTCAGATATTGAGCCCGTCGAATCCTGGCGCAGTCGGATCATTGATAAAATCCGCGATCCTTATAATGGCGGGAGTGTTCAGGATTATCAGAGCTGGGCGCTGGCGGCTGGGGCAAGCTCGGTCAATGTGATCCCCTCTTACACGGGAGTAGGCACAGTAGGCATTGTCATTGCCATGACAGGCCCGCGCGTGCCGACTTCTGACGAAGTATCACGGGTGCAAGCCTATATTGATGAGCGCCGCCCCGTGCGTGGGAACGCAACCGTCTATCCTGTCGAACTTGTGGCGCAAGTTCCTGTTGTGCGACTAGGACTGGACAATCAGCCCAATAGACAGGCCGTTCAAGCCGCATTTTCTGCTGTTTTCAATGGGATTGATATTGGTGGCACGCTTTACGTGGAAGCGTTACAGGCTGCTCTCTATGACACGGTAGGAGCGCGATCCAGTGTGATTTCTCCCGCTGCTGATATGGTGTTCCAGCCTATGGAAATGCCCGTTCTGACAGGAATTAACTGGCAGGATAACGGCGCATGATGGTTTTCCAAACAGCGCCAAGATCAGCTGAAGAGATCGGCCGTGAGTGGTCGGACGAACTGCTTCCGCCGGGTTCTGCACTACGAGGTCCGAATGTGCGGGCTTTTATGACGGGATTGGCAGGGCCTCGCGCACAGCTAGAGGGTGATATCGCCGCCGTGTGCAGTGAGATTTGCCCTGCCCAGGCGCAGTCTCTTTTAGACGGATATCGGCGGCTCTTAGGGCCAGACCCGATTGGACGTGATCAGGGCGCATTAACGGATGCTGAATGGCGTTATGTGCTCCAGCAGCGCTGGACTGCCCGTGGGGATCAGCGCCCTGCTTTTTACAGAGAGCTGGCCAAATCATGGGGTATCGACATCACCATTGAAGAGCCAGAGCCTCCCATCTGTGGGCCGGCAATCTGCGGTCTTGGTGAATGCGCGCATGACTGGGTGCGGTTCGTGTGGATTGTCCAGCTTCCCACCGGCGTGTTGCAGGCCATTTGTGGAGTGCCGATGTCGGGCACTCTCGAAGCAGCAGAAGACGATAGAAACCAATTCCAGGCCCTTCAGTCGGTGTTTTGGAAACTCAAACCAGCAGACACGGAGGTTTATTTTGAACACGATGGAGAGTGGATAAATGGCTAATCCTAATTGGGTAAACTTTCCGGGCCTGGTTAATATGGCCAGTGATGGTGATGGGCGACCAAAAACCGTTGATTTAATCCCAGGACGGCAACGCGGCACACCGCTTAACAGCTTGTTATTTAACCCGATCATCCGAGCTCTCTGTGATCTACGAGATGCAAGCGACAGCATGGTAAGTTCGGCTGTTTCAGGGAAAGGCTATTTGTCTGGTGACCTGAATATTCTCCGTTTGTGGATTGGAGCTGGCGGTAATGTCTGTGTGCGCGATCAGAATAATAATGTCACCTTTCTGGCTTCACAGGCAGCCTTACAAGATGAAGTGATACGGGCGCAAAATGCCGAAGCGACATTTCTACCGCTTGATGGCTCCAAGTGGGCCAGTAATCAAATTGTTGTCGCCTCTGGGTCTATGACCGATGGAACCAGTGCGGGAGGTTTTGTTTCACGCTTTCAAGATGGCAACATTGCGGGCATCTGGAATGTCGGCCTCGATGATAAGAATTACGCTTATGCAGGTAACTCTTTCTTCGATCAAAACGGCATCTATCATTTATGGAAATTCGGAGCAGACGACCGCATTTATACCCCAACGGGTGGTTTTATTCTGGAGGGATTAGCCACAGAGGACGGCCATTTATGGATACACCATCATAAGGCAGGCCCTGATAACGTTATTCCATGGATGAGCGACCTCCAAAACGAAATTCATCGGGCACAGTCAGCCGAGGCTTCTCTTGTATCGGGGAAAGGATATTTATCCGGTGACTTGAATATTATTCGTTTGTGGATTGGTGCAGGTGGCACGATCTGCATTCGAGATCAAAATGGAACGGCTCATTTCCTTCAGCCGGCCGGGGACGTAGCGTCACAAACAGCCTTGCAGAATGAAATCACTCGGGCGCAGTCCGCTGAAGCCTCTCTTGTTTTGGGTCAAGGTTATGGCGGTGATAACTTAAATGTGGTCCGTTTGTGGATTGGTTCAGGTGGAACGATCTGCATTCGAGATCAAGCTGGGACGGTTCATTTCCTTCAGCAAGCCGGAGACGTAGCGTCACAAACAGCCTTGCAGAATGAAATCACTCGGGCGCAGTCAGCCGAGGCTTCTCTTGTATCGGGGAAAGGATATTTATCTGGTGACTTGAATATTATTCGTTTGTGGATTGGTGCAGGTGGCACGATCTGCATTCGAGATCAAGCTGGGACGGTTCATTTCCTTCAGCCAGCTGGAGACGTAGCGTCACAAACAGCCTTGCAGAATGAAATCACTCGGGCGCAGTCTGCTGAAGCCTCCCTTGTTTTAGGACAAGGTTTTGGAGGTGATAACTTAAATATTAACCGCTTATGGGTTGGTTCGGGTGGCACTGTTTGTACGCGTGACCAAAATGGCCGTGTGAGATTTTTAACAACGACCATCAGCGAGAATAACACACAAATTCAAGCCTTCACGGTCACGGGAAGCGGCAATAACGCTAATCCTTTTGTGACGTTTCCTGCGCCATTCGCGAGCCGCCCTCGTGTCGTTGCTATGGTCTCGCGTGAAGATAATGCAAGCGGATACAATAATAGCCGTTATGTCTGTTTGAATATTAACAATAATGACGGCACCAATCCACAAATAACGACAACAGGTTTTTGGGCACAGGTAGCCACGACGACCTCCATCACCGCTGATACGACACGCCCATGGTCCATGGAAGTTATCGCTGTGGGACAAGGAACTTAAATCATGAGTCTCTTTTTTGCTCAAATTGATCCAGAGACACGGATTGTTTCTCTCCTCTATGCCAGTGATACGCCATTTCCAACGAGTGGTGGGCAGTTCGTCGAAATCTCTGAGAGTGATTACCGAACGATCCAGAGTTGGCCTGGGGCCCAGATTGCCAAGGATGGCACGGTGCAGCGATACGTGCCGCTAAAGACATTAGAGGGTCAGAAGGCTGAACTGGCTTTGATCTTATCCCAGAAGAAAGCAGCCGGAGTTTATTTTCAGCCTCATGAAGTGTCCGCTTCTCTGCTGTTCCCATCCGACGATGCAAATTACTCGAATTATGTTCGTGAAGCGCAAGTGGTCTCTCTAGGAGGCTGGAGCGACGGCACACATTGGTCGCTCCCTGATGGTAGCACCGTGCCCTTATCGGGCGCGGATGTTGTGGCACTTTTCAAGAAAGTCTCTGCCTATCGAGCGGCCTGTCAAAACCAGGCAGCCTCTTTAGGAGAAGCCCTTAAATCTAACCTCAAGACCGATCTAACAGCCGGCTGGCCGGATAATAAATAAGGAGAAACCCCATGGACACGACTCAAACTCAAGATCAGGCTGAACAAACTCCCATCGCAACACAACGCTATATCCTTTGCCGGACAAAGGCTGACGGCTGGCAGGATCGAGGCTTTGTTTTGATGGTTGATTACCTGCCAGCAGCAAAAGACGGCCGTATATGGCCTGACACTGTGTGGGTTGAGGATAATTCATCTCACTATCAACCCCAAGATGTTTATCCACTCCCTTCAGAAAGTGCGCCACAGGACGGGACTAAATGAGCGCCTATGCTCCTGATATAAACCGGACTGTCACACCATTGGCGACGGTGGGACATTTGCGGTGGTCAGATAAAGCCGTGGGTGATGTGCTTGATTATGCATTTGATTATTCACGGCTTTTCAAGTGGGAGCGCGTTATCGAATGCGTAGTGGATGTTCCTAACAATTCCGGTTTGTGGGTGCTCTGGTCGGGGATTTTTGAGCCCTACGTCGTCATGGCGTTGGGGCGTGGTGTGCCGGGACGTTGGACAGTGACCATAACACTCGTGGCATCTACCGGCCGTCGTGTTGTGCGCGAGGTAGATCTGGTCATCCGTGAGGATGCAGGGTCACTCGACAATGTAGAAACCGCGTTCCCACCACCTGCTGGGGCAGAGGTTCAGCCTAAGGAATTAGACATGCCGGATGGGAGGGTTTTGACGTTATGAAAACATTCAACATCACCACGCCAGCCAGCCGTGTAAAAGTTACTGATCTGCCTGTCTTGAACGCGCCAAAGGCAGATGACAAGGTGTTAGGCATACAGGAAGGCTCTGTAGGCTTATATCGCTTGGGCGATCTCCCAACCAAAGCCGCTGCACCTGTTGGACACGTCGCCACACAACAAGCTCTTGAGGATGAAGCGCAGGCGCGTGAACAGGGTGATCAAGCTATTAACGGGCGTGTAGATGGGCTTGAGAAGAAAGTAGAAGCACTTCCTTCTGGAGCAGCTTCTTCCCAGACCGTGTATTTTGATATTCCCGGTATGAACTTATCTGGGACATTCGAAGCGATGATTTTCCGGCGCTATGAAGGCGGCGCAGGAAACCGGGATTCAATAACGTTTCCTAATAGTTGGCCAAAATTCGCCATTCCACCTGTCATCGTGGGCACATCAACGACGATCACAGAAGAAGACTGGAAAGCCGGGGTAATGGGTTCAGGCTCTTCTATTAACATTGCAGGAACGAGCCTGACGGGGTTTGAATTTTTCCATCCCGGCGGCTGGCCCGGATATTCCAGAGAAACCATTACATTTTGGGTTAAAGGCGTCGTAGCTGATTCAAAAGGAGGTGGCTCATGGCCAGTGTGATTGTCGAGATGAATGGGGTTTCAGTGAACATTGGTGACCCGTCGGACTCTGACCCGATTTATCTCAGTGGTGAACGGCAGCTTTTCTCGGATGCTCAGGCTGAAATGGCGAGTTTTGGGCGTCTTGGATTACAGGATTTTCGCAACCGAGGCGGCCCGCAAACACAAGCCTATTTAGATCGCATCGAGACACTCGCTAACAGCCGCATAATCTATGGACATTGGCCTAAAGTTCCAGCACGGGTCGAGGATTAATCATGCAGTGGCTCGCCATTCTTCAATGGTTCCAACAAAATCGAGAGGCTTTTTTTGTTGGAATTAGCGGGGTTGCAGGATGGTTTAGCAATGTCGCGAAGAACCGTTTACAGAGTCAAAGAAACGCGATTGATGCCGAGCAGTTAGAGAATGAGCAGCTGGCTCTAGCCCTTAATAGAGAGCGTTTTTTGACAGATCGCCTCAACGATCTTGTTTCCGAAACAGAGGCGCTTTGGCGGCGACTTTATGACCGTGAAAGCGTCATTAAAGAATATCATTCAGCAGCCCTAGGAGCTCAACGGTTGCTGAATGAATTGGAGATCAAGGTTGGGCGTCCTGTGACGCTATTTCCTGATCTTCCCGAATTTCCCCCCAATACAGAAAAAGCGGTCCGTCAAGCCGCTAAAGAAGAACGAGGAGAACCTTATGACAATGAGCATGAAGACCGTCACCCCAGCCTATCCAGCAGCCCCATGGGTCGGGGGGAAGCGCCTATTGGCAAAGACAATCATAGAACGCCAACGAACAATTGAGCACCAATGCTATGTTGAACCGTTTGTCGGCATGGGTGGTGTGTTCTTACGGCGGGATTTCTCTCCGACATGTGAGGTCATTAATGATTATGATCGTGAGATAGCTAATTTCTTCCGCGTACTGCAACGTCATTATGTGCCGTTTTTGGATATGCTGCGTTGGCAATTAACAAGCAGGAGTGAATTCGAACGACTAATGCGGGTTGATCCAACGACACAGACTGATTTGGAGAGAGCGGCTCGGTTTCTATATCTTCAGAGGACGGTTTTTGGTGGTAAGGCGTCTGGCAACTTTGGGGTTAGCCGAACCAGTGCTGCACGGTTTGATTTAACCAAGTTAGTCCCAGTGTTAGAGGATATTTACGAGCGCTTGAACCGTGTCATCATAGAATGCTTACCATGGCAGGCTGCTATGGAACGCTATGATACAGCAGGAACGTTGTTTTATCTTGATCCTCCTTATTATGGGACGGAAGATTATTACAAAGCGTCATTCAAGCGAGATGAATTCGTTGAAATGGGCCGGACACTACGGGGACTGAAAGGGAAATTCATTCTGTCTTTGAATGACTGTCCAGAGGTTAGGGAAATATTCGATGACTTTAACCTGGAAGCGGTCAGTGTGAATTACTCACTGGCAAAGAACGGGAATGCTCGTGGGAAACGAGGAGAGCTTATCATCTCCAATTAAGTAGAATGATAAACGCCGTTTAAATGGGGTTTGAAAGAGGTGTGAAACGTGCCGCTCACACCTCTTTTTTAGTGTCATCTTTTTTGTCTAAAAGTGTTAAAAATTTTGTCCGGCTACACTCTACTTATTTTAGTTTTGTTGTTAAAAAGAAATGGTTAACCATCCTCTCTAGGTTTAAGGATCCTACGTATGAGCGGCATCATAGATTCCTTCACTTTTTTTAGAAAAAATTTTCGGGCAATCGTGTTTTCTTGCGCTGCGTTAACGACATTAGGCAACTCTGCCCACGCAGAGTCACTCGATAGAGTTTACCGCGTACAAGCAGACCTCACGCCCACCCCGTTCGTGAATGGCAATCAACCAACAACACCAACTCAATTAACCGTTAATGTGAGTCCCAATAATCGTAACGGGAAAGCCACAATAAAGGTTCAGCAAGGAGCGAATGGATATACCCTTAACGCGTATAGCATGCGCGTAAAAATCAAAGCTGGACCAGGCGGCGGTTCTGACAACGGAACATTACGTTATTTTATAACAGCAGATGTAGGACATAATACGGCGACACATAGTGCCGCTATAACACCGCATGTTCGTGGAAATGTAACACTGCATAATGGTTCCGGTCAGGCAACACTCCCAGTGAACAAATATTTCTCTGGGGATATAAAAATCCAAGCTGTTGCAGGAGAGTTTTAACAAGCTTTCCCCCTAATATATTAGGGGGAAGCATTTTTCGCATGGAGAAAAATCATCATGAATGCACAAGAGCATTCAAACGATTTACAGCGTCCCGTAGCCCTTTATTGGAAATCGGCACAACAAGCTGCTGTCCTCCCACTGTACCCATCAAAAATGATACAGCGTGTGCGCTCTGTAGCGAGGTCATTTGCGGTTGTGTAAAACCAAGTGACGCCATGCACCCACCGGACGTACACGCCGTAAAAGCTAATGGCCCCGACACCACGGTGTTATCTGCCTGAAGGGCAATCCCTTTTGTTAAGGCAACGCCTAGTGGCGCCATCACAACACCTGAGAGTTGTCCATTTACTGACATAAGCTCAACACTCAAAACACGCTGATGTGTCTGGTTACTGAGAATTTGTTGTACAATCTCACACCGCCTTCCGGCAGAAGGCGACGATGTTTGGCATACAACACGCCAATCTTGATACGTTTCATTCAAGGAAGAAGCATTTTTTTGAGGATGATGCTGTGCGTTTCTATGCGCAGCAAACGCTGAAGGTGCGAAAGAACTCCCTTGCCCTGCACATCCTACAGCACAAACAAGGCCGATATATCCCATAGCCTTCTTCAACCGCTTCATACGCCCCTCCTTACCCTGAACTATTTTATACGTTAAAGACATTAATTAATCATACGGGAAGAAGCTAAACATCTTCTCACAACATGCAATAAACGATTATTATATTATAAGATAAACGACATATCCACTCCTCCCAGTAACACACATTTTTCGTTGCACGTTACTGGGAAAAGCGAAGTTCTATTTACTGAACAAGCTTGCCTTCTTGATCGACAAGCGAGATCGGGTACTCACCTGAGAAACAGGCATCACAATAACGCTGACATGACTTCTGACGCTCTTGGAAACCAAGGCTTCTGTACAGACCATCAAAGCTAATAAACGCTAACGTATCCACCCCAATTGCCTCACGCATTTCCTCTAAACTATAGCGCGCTGCAAGGAGTTGACTCTCATCAGGCGTGTCGATCCCGTAAAAGCATGAATGCTTCGTTGGTGGAGAGGTAATACGCATATGTACCTCTTTTGCTCCAGCACTCCGAACCATATCGACAATTTTACGAGAGGTCGTGCCCCGCACAATGGAATCATCGACGAGAACAACCCGTTTCCCTTCGAGCACCGGACGATTTGCTGAATGCTTCATTCTAACGCCTAAATTACGGATTTGATCCGTTGGCTCAATGAAGGTCCGCCCAACATAGTGGTTACGTACAATCCCTAATTCAAAAGGAATCCCACTCTCGGCCGCATAACCAATTGCTGACGGTACCCCCGAATCTGGAACTGGCACGATAACATCGGCTTCAACACCGCTTTCACGTGCTAATTCCCGCCCTATCTGGGTACGTACCCCGTAAACGGGTTTACCTTCCAAAACTGAATCAGGACGTGCAAAGTAAATATACTCAAAAACGCAGAACCGCCGCCCCATATCGCCAAACGGACGAATGGACTTCACGCCATCTGCATTGATGATAACAATTTCGCCTGGCTCTACATCGCGCACATAATCCGCATCAATAATATCAAGCGCACAGGTCTCACTCGCGAGCACCCAGCCACCATTCCCCTCTTCGTAACCTGGCATCCGGCCCAATACGAGCGGTCTTACCCCTAATGGATCACGCATCCCAATCAAACCGTCATCCGGCGTTAACGCAACGAGGGAATAAGCGCCCTTCACCTGCTTAGCCGCATCAATAAGGCGATCAGTCACCGTGTTATAAAGAGAAATCGCGATCAGATGAACAAAGACCTCAGTATCCATCGCAGAATGGAAGATACATCCTCTTCGCACCAAAGCACGGCGCAATGTCGCTGCATTTGTCAAATTACCGTTATGCGCCACAGCTAACCCGCCAAATGCATAATCAGCATAGAGAGGCTGCACATTACGCACATGCGTCCCCCCCGTTGTCGCATATCGATTGTGACCAATAGCCGTCTGGCCAGGCAAGCCCGCCATCACATGACCATCAGCAAACACATCACCAACCAGACCTAACCCTTTGTGCTGATGAAAGGCATGACCATCGAAACTGACAATCCCGGCAGCTTCCTGTCCACGATGCTGTAACGCATGCAAACCGAGGGCCGTGAGAGCCGATGCATCGGGCACCCCCCACACACCAAAGACACCACACTCCTCGTAAGGACGACTGGAGGATTCAGGCAAAGACATCATCAAAGACACATCCGCGGGAAACACCCGTTTCTAGTGAGAACATCAATATGGCCCGCGCTATAGCACGCCACACCGAAAATTACTCCCCTTCAATGGGTATTCGATGCAGGAAACACAAGATGTTCCGTCAAAGAGGCAGGAAGATATCCCTGTATGGCTGCAATACCATCGAAGATATACGGCGCTACGACACTCTTCTGTTTTATCGAATCCACCCAGTCCGGCATCGCCCATCCCAAGCCTATAAAGACGATCATCAGGAGAATATAACCACGGGCAAGCCCGTAGCCACCGCCCAGTAAACTATCTATCCCCCCAGGCAAAACCGCTCTCGCCATGGTAATCTGACTTCCGGCAATCCTCAAAATCGCCAGGGCCACGATAAAAATGAGCCCCCGGCCGCCCCATAAAACAACAGGAGAGTCACGCAATGTTGGAGATACCGTATTACCTATGTAACTCATCAAAGAAGGGCTAAGCCACACAACAATCCATGCAGAGATTCCCCACAGGAAGAGGCTTCCTGCCTCGCGCGAAAAGCCTCTAATCAATCCCCCAAGCATCGAAAGCCCAAGAACAACCAAGAGAAAGGTATCCGCTGCCCCCAGATGCTCCCAAAAACTCCCCACTCCCCCGCCAGAGGCAGGCGCCGTTACGCCATCCATACTGTCACAACCATAAGTCCCATTAATGCATCACACACCAAAAAATCCCCTTATTTTAACTAAGGCAATTTTGTAGAACGGTATCGACCGCCTTTCCGTGCTCGTATTCCCTGTCGCAACAATTCTTCAGAAAGATCAATCCGTGCTTCTAGCTCCTGCCAAACCTCATGCGGAGCAATGTCATGGCGCTGCCATAACTCCTCAATGAAATGGAGGAAAGATGCACTTTCACGTGTCAAAGCCACGCGATCACGACGCAACAAAGCGAGAATACAATCCATAGCTTGTTCAGCTAAGACGTCTGAGCCTCGCTCAGCGCGCTCCTCGTTACAATGTTCTTCTGATAATCGCGTCATGCCAATATGATGATGCGCTTTGCCGTCTTGTGCAAGGCAATGAGACACAACTCAGAATATAATTCAAAATCTATCCACTATATTTTTTATTTTACCACAAACTAGCCATTTCCTCTCAATAGGAAAGACACGACACACGCCGACCACTCTCAGATGAGAGACCTTCGCTGCATAAATTGATAGAATAGACCTTCCCTTCCCCTATCACCTATCAATAAAACAAACAGCTTAGTCTCCTCTAGGAATTTCTATTCGTGTTTTACTGTATTTGCGAGATCCTCTTTATGTATGCCCTTCGCTCTTTTTTATCGAAAAGTCCGCATACGGCTCGTATTATCTTCTTATCTTCTGCATTGGTCATGCCTTTTTTCCATTTCGCTTACGCGCAAGATGCAGCACCCGTAGCTGGATATTCACCAGGGGCTCGAAGCACGACCTCTGCCAACACCATGATTGATAGTGTCGTCGGCAATAGTCATTCTCCTATTAAAAACCAAACATCCGCTACGGGAGAATTATACATCGTCGCCTCCGATGGAACGATTACAGCGCCTAATGGACTTATTGTGAACCCAGGATGCTCCAAGAATGGCCCCCATTCAGGACCAACCATTCATTCTAAATATCGCATTGGTCTCAAACGCCGTGGAAAGGATTTTGAAACCGTTACCATTGGTGTCAGCGATCAACCACGTGAAGCTTTTCTCCCAGAAGACAAAAATCATCCTACAATCCGCCGTGCTACGCTGAGCGCCTCTTTTGCTCCAACGGGTCTCTATGTTCTTCCACTTCCATGCGCGCATGCTGGAACAAGCGATCATGCTCTTACAATGAGCGCCGCCTCTGCCTTAGCCGCAGCTGATGGTAATATCTTCTCTTTGGCTGGAAACCGTGCCGTAATAAACAATGTGGACACGGCCCACCCACTCCCAAATGGAGATATCCAACTCACCAGTTCATCCACTGATGAGAAAACCACACCGTGAAAGAACGACTGCGTCTTTCTGTACGATCATCAACGCCTAACAGAGCACGCCACGTCTGCCTGGCACTGGGTAGCTATGCAGCATTAATGGCGGCTACCCCGCTCTCTGCTGCACGAGCAGAGGATAAAAATGAGGCCATCGCGTTACCAATCCTTCATGCGGTCGTTCTACAACCAACCGGAAAAACAGGGCAACAAACAGGCCAGCAAGCTCTGTCAGCCGAAGGCCTCAACCTGACACATGCTCCTGCCCTTTATAAAATTATCCAACCTTTTATCGATCATCCCCTCACATTCCAAAAAATGCATGAACTGGAAGGTGCCATTGCTGTTTTTTTCAGAGAACATGACCGCGCTTTCATTCGTGTCAACGTGCCTCCACAACGCGTCCATGCCGGCGTCCTACATGTTGACGTCCTCGAATATCGCCTAGGCAATATTTCCGTCCACGGGAATCTCTGGACGCCTGCTTGGCAAATTAAACGGGATAGCGGCCTAACGTCTGGCCAAACAATGGCCCTTACATCGCTTCAAACAGAATTAGATTGGTTAAATCTCAACCCATTTCGCACAGTTGATATGGTCTATCGCCCTGGGAAAGAACCTGGCGTGACAGACGTAGACTTGCATGTTTCTGATCGCTTTCCCGTCTACGCTTACGCGGCCGTTAATAACCAAGCAGACCGTACATTAGGACGCTTAAATTGGTATGTTGGTGCCTCATGGGGTAATGCCTTTGGGCTTGGACATATTGTCACATACCAATTCAATCGTACTATGTTTGGCCGGATGAACAACCACACCGCTAGCTGGACAATCCCTTTTCTTTCACGCAATGCCCTTCAAATTTTTGGGAATTACTCTAACGCCTATCCAAAATCGAATATCCCTGACCTCATTAACCGTGGACGAAGCGGCCAAGCCTCCATCCGCTGGCTCCATATGTTTCAACATTGGGCCATCGGAGAAAATTTTGGAATTGATGGTACAACGCTAATTGGATTTGATTGGAAAACAACAAATTCCGATCAATTTTCTCCTAAACTCACACCAATCACTAAAAATGCCGATACAGATCAATTTGTCATCGGCTATAGCGGATCGCTGCAAGACCCCTGGGGGCAAACCCAAATCAATAACCAATTTTCTTACAGTCCCGGAGGATTCACTCACTACAATAATCATCGAGATTACAATAGCATCTTCCCCTACGCAAAACCTGATTACGTATATGATCGGCTTATCCTATTACGTAACCAATCTCTCCCTTATGGTTTGTCTTCCACCACAAAGGTCATTTTCCAACGCGCATCCTCTAACCTTCTTTATAGCGAGCAATTTATGATTGGGGGGATAGGAACAGTCCGAGGTTACTTTGCCAATACCTCCTTCGGAAGTGACGGCAATGCCTTTAGCCAGGAGATCTATGCTCCGAGCTTTTCTCTTATTAGAGCTCTCCATATCCCAGAACTCGAAGACACCAACAAAATCGGATTTTTCTGGGACTGGGCTGACAATAGGCAAGTTCACAGAGCCGCCAGCGGCGCACGGACCGCAACTTTGTCCAGCATCGGATTAGATCTCAACAGTACCTTCAACCGTCATTTAAACCTAATCTTTGATACGGGCTGGCGCATGCGGCGTAACCATACCAATGACTTAGCGAACAGACGCGGGATATTCTGTGATTTCCAGGTCATCGCAGGTTTTTAAGACACCTTTAATCGAGGGCACTTTTCATCAGCTATGCCTAAAAAAGCCCCCTCGTCAGTATAACCTTAAGCCGCTTCCTCGTAACGACGCTCTAATTGGCGCTCTTGCCACAGCATGCTCAACGCCTCGACGAGAGAATCAATATCCTCTTCTGTGTGCATCGGGCCCGGTGTAAGACGCAGACGCTCTGTTCCACGCGGGACAGTTGGATAATTAATCGGCTGCAGATAGTGCCCAAAACGCTTTAATAATTCATCAGACAATTCACGACACAACACAGCATCCTTCACCATAACAGGGACAATGTGTGTTGGTGTTTTCATGTAAGGAATACGCGCTTCGCCCAACTTTTTACGCAAATAAGCAACAGCTCTTTTCTGGCCTTCACGCTCGCTGTTGCTCTGGCGTAAATGCCGAACACTTGCAAGCACACCCGCAGCAATCATAGGAGGCAACGCCGTTGAGAAGATAAAGCCCGACCCAAAGGAGCGAACAAAATCACATAATGGTGCAGAAGCCGCAATATAGCCGCCAACAACCCCAAAACCTTTCCCTAAGGTCCCCTCAATCACGGTTAGGCGATGTTCAACACCCAATTGTTGGGCAATTCCCCCACCTTGAGCACCATACATGCCTACCGCATGCACTTCATCCAAATAGGTCATCGCGCCATAACGATCGGCCAAATCACAGATAGCCTCAATCGGCGCAATATCCCCATCCATAGAATAGACGGATTCAAACGCGATGATTTTGGGGCAATCGGCAGGCAAATCTTTAAGATGACGCTCTAAATCTTCCAGATCATTATGCCGAAAAATTCGTTTTTCGGCTCGAGAGTGACGCACACCCTCAATCATAGAAGCATGGTTGAGCGCATCAGATAGAACGACACAATCCTTAAGACGCGCCGCAATCGTCCCCAATGTTACCCAATTGGACAAATATCCAGAATTAAAGAGCAGAGCGCTTTCTTTTCCATGTAAAGACGCTAACTCTTTCTCTAACGCCACATGATAATGGTTCGTCCCCGAAATATTGCGGGTGCCCCCTGCTCCTGCACCACTCTCATCAAGTGCCTTATGCATCGCAGCTAACACGTCAGGATGCTGTCCCATCCCAAGATAATCATTGGAACACCAGATGGTTATCTCTCGACCAACACCATGATGAAACGCTTTAGGAAAACGCCCTGAACGACGCTCAAGCTCCGCAAAATAACGATAACTTCCGTCTGCATGTAAACCATCAAGAGCTACCTGGAACATCGCATCGTAGTTCATCAACTCGCCTCCATACCGCCTCGCTCTATACTAGCTCTCTCATTAACTAAGAAAGGTAGATAAGCAGAGCGGCTTCGTCACATAGTGCCTGTTTCTCTACACGAGATAATCCATTCATTCTAACAAATAGTATTTACAACCTTAAAAAGAAGACTAAATAAATACTGTTTGGATAACAAAACTTTTCCCGCCCTACGATACATCCCTTGTTCTCCTTCTCCAGAAAGTATTCTTTCTGCCAGCGAGGTGCCATGACAGCTGCGTCCCCCTCCCCCTTTTCATCCCTCAAAGGACTACGCCCTTTCTGGCAAGTCACACTCGCTTCATTTCTAGGGTGGTTTCTTGATGCTTTTGATCAAACGACCCTTATGTTCACTCTTCCTGATATTTCCCATGATTTAGGGTGCAGTATTTCTCTGCTCGGCGGTGTACTCTTTGGGCAATCACTTGGACGTGCTGTTGGCAATACGGCCTGGGGGTGGCTCGCTGATCGTTATGGACGCAAACCAGCTTTCATGCTGGGCATTGTGTGGTTCGCCTTATTCTCTGCTTTGACGGGATTATCACATTCTCTTTGGATGTTGATGATCGTTCAATTTTGTTTCGGCGTTGGGTTTGGCGGAGAATGGACAGCCTCGGCCGCTCTCTTGATGGAAAGCGTCCCTGCAACGCTTCGCCCCATCGCTTCAGCCATCATGATGTCAGGCTACGAAATTGGCTATTTTGCAGCCGCCGCAACACAAGCCCTTTTACTGCCTCATTATGGGTGGCGTCTTTTATTCTTCATCGGCCTAATTCCTGCTCTACTCGCCATTTTTATTCGCATCGGTGTACCAGAAAGCCCGCTTTGGCTCGCTAATCACCACAAAAATACGCAGTATCCTAAAACACGACGACGCTTTTCTTGGAGCGGTGCCGCCCTGCAGGCCATTGCGCTTATGTCTTTTTTGGAATTCCAGAAAGCCGCCATTTACACATTCTACCCTACCATTCTACGAAGCAACCATCATCTCAGCCCTCAGATGATCTTCTGGCCGATTACCCTTTATTGCTTGGGGTCTTTTCTGGGGAAATTACTCTGCGGAACCCTCGCAGAACGTTTCGGCGATGAACGGATCATGCAAGCAGCCATTGTCATCGTCATGCTGAGCATTTGGCCTTTCCTCTGTGCCTCTTCTTGGAGCTTCCTGCTAATTTCCGCGTTTATTATGGGAGCCGCAGCCTCAGGCGTTTTCGCACTCGTCCCACATTATCTTGCTCAACGCTTCCCCTCAGATCAGCGAAGCTTCGGCATGGGGCTCAGTTACGCTCTTGGCTCCATCGGGCAAGGACTTGCCAGTAAACTTATCCCTGTTTTAGGACCTACGGTCGCGACCCTTCCCATCTCCGCCATCGCCCTTGTCCTCGGTTCAAGCGCCGTCAGTGCGGGAATTACGACCTTAAAACCAAGGAAGCTCCCCAAATTTTAAGGAATAAGGGGGAACATACTCTCAAGATGGGGAGCCAGAGACAACGCTCCCTCTCAACCACATCTCACAGTGACTTAATAAGCCATTCAGCAACTCGGATACCATCAATCCCAGCGGATAAAATACCCCCCGCATAGCCAGCTCCCTCACCAGCCGGGAAAAGGCCACGAAGGCGGGGGCTCTGTCCCGTCTGATCACGGTCTATACGAAGGGGTGATGACGTCCGTGTTTCCACACCCGTCATCACCGCGTCCTCCATCGTATAGCCACGAATTTTCCGTTCGAATAACGGAAGAGCTTCTCGTATCCCCTCCACGACAAAGGAGGGCAAACAAAGAGAAAGATCTGTCGGTGTGACACCCGGCTTATAAGAAGGCACAACCGCCCCTAAATCACTTGATGCACATCCTGCCAGAAAATCACCGACACGTTGAGCCGGCGCTTTATAATTGCCGCCCCCAGCTTCAAACGCTGCTTTTTCCCATTTCCGCTGGAACGAAATCCCTGCCAAGGGCTCAGCAGCAAAATCAATGCCCGGTTTAACTTCGACCACCATACCGCTATTCGCATTCCGTTCCGCACGCGAATATTGGCTCATGCCGTTCGTCACAACGTGTCCAACTTCCGATGTTGCCGCAACGACTTGCCCACCCGGACACATACAAAAGGAATAAACCCCTCGCCCTGAAGAAGCATGATGCACTAATTTATAATCAGCCGCGCCCAATAAAGGGTGCCCAGCTTGAGAGCCAAACCGCGCACTATCAATGACGGATTGTGGATGTTCAATACGTACACCAATGGAGAATGGCTTAGCATGCATGGGCACATCCAACGCATGGAGCATCATAAAGGTGTCACGTGCTGAATGCCCAACAGCGAGAATCACCGCTTCAGCCGCAAGAGTTTCTCCTGTTGACAGATTCAACGCTTTAATACGACGTGCCTCTCCATCCCCTTCTGTCTCGATGCCATCAACACGTGTTTCAAAACGATACTCACCACCCAGCGCCTCAATTTGCGCCCGCAATGACTGAACCACCGTCACTAAACGAAACGTTCCAATATGTGGCTTAGAGAGATAAAGAATTTCGTCTGGCGCCCCAGCCTTTACAAATTCTTGTAATACTTTTCTGCCGAGATGGCGCGGATCTGATACACCAGAATACAACTTCCCATCCGAAAAAGTTCCAGCGCCCCCCTCTCCAAATTGAACGTTACTCTCAGCGTTAAAGAGCGACTTCCGCCATAACGCAAAAGTATCAACGGTTCGGTCACGCACCGCACGGCCACGCTCAACAATAATTGGTTTTAACCCCGCCTGCGCCAATACAAGCGCTGCCATGAGCCCACAAGGCCCAGCGCCAATCACCACCGGACGTATATTTTTTGCAGAAGCCGAAACAGACGGCAGCATCCACTGCATATTGGGCGTTAAACGAATATGTTGGTCTTGTGCGTGACGTCGTAATACCTCTTCTTCATTTTCAACAGTACAATCCAACGTATAAACAAGCTGGATATTCCCCCGCTTACGGGCATCATGCCCTCTGCGGAAAACCGATATATCCAACAACCGCTCTACCGGAATCGCCAAACGCCGCAACACAACAGCTTCTAAATCGGCAGGTGTATGATCAAGTGGAAGTGACAGATTCGTAAGGCGTATCATTAATGTTTCTTTCGCTCAGACGACGCCTCTTTCTCTTCTTTATGCTCCGTCAAGCGATCCATAATCGCAATCAGAACGCCTGATATGACAAACGCCATATGAATGCCGACACTCCACCCCAATTCACGATTTGTCATCGTGTCGACACGTAAAAAATCCGCAAGCAAATGAATGGCTGACATCGCGACAATAGAGGCCATCAACTTAACTTTAATATCCCCGAACGTGACTTGCCCCATCCACGCTGGGTAATCCTCATTATCTTTTAGATCGAGACGCGACACATAATTTTCATAGCCTGCAAACATAACGATGAGGAGCAAGTTCGCAAGCAAGGCCATATCAATCAGGTCCAACGTGGCAATCGACATATCGTCGAAACTCATGCGCCAACAATGCACCAATAAGTGCACGAGCATTTGGACAAATTTTACAAGAACAACCAGCAATCCCCCCGCAAGCCCGGCGTAAATCGGAGCGATAAGCCAGCGTGTACTAAAGAAAAGATACTCGAAGCGATTTTCCAAGCGACCAGCCCGCGACGATTCAGATGCCTTGCCTGGAGACTCCACAGATGCGGAAGAGCTCTCTGTGGAGGAGTGATGAGAAGATTCTGTCATAATTTACTCTTTAAGGACTCACATCAAATTGTATCAAGAGGCTATCCACACTTTCATATTGAAAGCACAATAGCTCACGTTCTATATCGAGACCTAATAAGTCCTGTTTATCTGACTCCCCTTAATCTGTCCCCTTCATTATCTTAGGATGCGGTCATGAGCAGCCATAATCATTCTCCGTCATCAGATCATGCTTCGCATTCTCATCATGATGAAGCACATCATCACCATGATGATGACCATACACATCACGACCATCATCATGGATTTGGACATCATCACACTCATACCCCCGCCTCTTTCGGGGCTATTTTCCTTATCGGGATGCTCCTCAATAGTGCTTACATTATTGGGGAAACCACTTGGGGGTTTTGGTCCCACTCCCTCTCGCTCCTTGCCGATGCAGGACATAATCTTTCCGATGTCTTAAGCTTGGCCGCCACATGGTTCGCGCAAATACTGGCCAAACGTGCCCCTACACAACAATTTACCTATGGTCTTAAGCGCGCCACTATTCTCACTGCCTTGGGAAACGCCATTATCCTCCTTCTCGTAACAGGTGGGATTATTTGGGAAGCTATCATCCACTTATTCCATCCCGCACATGTGGAAGGTCTAACCGTCAGTTCTGTTGCGCTTATCGGTATTTTTATTAATGGCGGAACGGCCCTGCTCTTTATGCGTGGCGCAAGCCATGATCTTAATATGCGAGGGGCTTTCCTGCATATGGCTTCTGATGCCCTCATGGCCCTTAGTGTTGTAATAGCAGGCGGCCTTATCACACTGACGGGATATAATATTATCGATCCCATCGTGAGTCTCGTTGTGGCTTCCTTCATTATCTGGAGCACATGGTCTCTTCTTACACAATCTCTTGAGCTTGCTCTTGACGCTGTACCAACGGGGATTAACGTTCACGACGTGGAAGCAGCATTACGCGCTTTACCTAATGTCGCTGACGTTCACCATCTCCATATCTGGCCCATGAGCACGACAGAAACCGCATTAACAGTGCATTTGGTACAACCCCCCCCCCCTGAAACGAGCTCACTTCAGGATGCCGCCCACACCACACAAACCTTACTGAGACGTGCCAGCACATTGCTGCAGGAGCGCTTCTCCATTCAACATCCCACATTCCAGATTGAAACACAGGGGAATCCGCTCTCATGTTCTACCGGTACATGCTCTATAGAAGGGTCTTCATTATCCCACGATCATGTGCATTAACAATTACCTGTGACCATGCCTATTCCCGTTGATCATCATCATTCGTCTCTTCGTCTGCGCATCGCACGACTATCAATTGTAGTCAGCATCGTGGTCCTAGCCATCAAATATGCGGCCTATGCTGTCTCGGGATCAGGAGCACTTCTCTCCGATGCAATAGAAACAATCCTGAATGTTATTGCATCGATCGGTACATTATGGGCTGTCTCTTTTGCGGCTCGCCCAGCAGATGAAAACCACCCTTACGGTCACGGGAAAGCCGAATATTTTTGGGCTGTCATTGAAGGCATTCTAGTTGTTCTAACCGCTATTGGAATCCTTCTTATCGCCGTACAAGACGCTTTCCATCCCAAATCCATTGATGCTCCATTACGAGGCGTAGCTCTTAACGCTTTTGCGGGCATCATAAACTTCATCTGGGCGCGTATCATGATCACCGCGGGAAAGAAGCAAAAATCACAAGCTCTTCTCTCGGCTGGTGAGCATGTTCAATCTGATGTCTGGGCAAGCCTCGCTCTTCTCATCGGGGTTGCGCTTATTCCCGTCCTCCATTGGTCTGGCTTAGACCCTCTTCTTTCCGCTCTTGTTGCCCTCAATGTCCTCTGGACAGGCTTTGGCATGATGCGTGAATCCATGTCTGGCTTAATGGATGAGGCCCCTTCCCCAGAACTAGTCGACCGTACACGTGCACTTATCGCTCAGAATGGACATGGCGCTCTTGAAGCGCACGACCTCCGCATGCGTAAAGTCGGCGCCCTCTTTTTCGTCGAGTTTCATCTTGTTGTCCCTGATACAATGCAGATCACAGAAGCTCATGACATCTGTGATCACATTGAATCAGCCATTCGCCGTCATATTGGCTCCACCTCCATTCATATCCATGTCGAACCAGAGAATATGGCGAAACGCCACGAACCAGGGCAAAACGGCGTTCTTGTGCTTTCCACCGCCCATAGCTGAGATAAACTGAGCCGTGTCTTTTATGTCTCGTCCTCTTTGTTTAACGCCATGGGGGACTTGACCCTACGTGAACTCTCCTGGCAGGTGCCAAGGATAGGTGTTCTTCACCGTTGTTGCCTCTCACCTGGATAGAGCTGACCTGTGGCCGATTCTGACTCTTCTCCACCGCCCTCACGCCATGCTATGCGGCGGCGCAACCGTATTACGCACCTTCGACGCACTGCCCGAACACGCACAACCCATTGGCGACGAACACTTATCTGCTGGGCTGCTGCAATTATGGTCGGCGTCGTCGCTATCAGCTTCGCCGCAGCTGCTAATAAAGCAAGCCAGCTATGTCATCATCTGATGCTATGGCATCCTTGGATTATGTTACTTGTCGCGCCAGCAGGCCTCGCCCTTTCAACATGGCTAACGCGGCGTTTTTTCCCAGGAGCGCAAGGATCCGGTATCCCACAGGTCATCGCAACACTGCACATCGAAAACTTTTCCCTCGTTAACCGTATCCTCGCGCTGCGTACCGCCTTTGGTAAGGTTATTTTAACAACACTTGGCCTCCTCTGTGGTGCTTCCATCGGCCGCGAAGGCCCCACTGTACAGGTGGGGGCTGCTATTATGCATGCTTTTTCACGTTTTATGGGACATGCAAACGTTTCTGCTCGACGTGGCATGATTTTAGCTGGGGGAGCGGCTGGAGTTTCAGCTGCCTTTAACACACCACTCGCAGGCATTGTTTTTGCCATTGAGGAATTATCACATTCCTTTGAACAACGCGCTTCCGGCACGGCCTTAACAGGTGTTGTTCTTTCCGGTGTTACGGCTATCGCCCTCGTGGGGAATTACACCTATTTCGGTCATACAACCGTTGATGTTCCCATCGGCACAGCGTGGATTGCTGTTCTTGCCTGTGGCGTTCTTGGCGGATTAAGCGGAGGGCTATTCTCCGCCATTCTCGGCCGAGCGGCACGCGGTATCCCAGGTCACTTAGGACGCTTTACACGCGAGCGGCCGATTGCTTTTGCCGCATTATGTGGCCTGATATTGGCCATTATTGGTCTTATCTCAGGAGGAGCGACCTACGGCACAGGATATGAGCAGGCACACGCCATCATTTTGGGAAAAGAACATTACCCTGCTTCATTTTTTATTCTGAAATATCTCGCCACCATTGTTTCTTACTGCTCTGGTATCCCCGGCGGGCTTTTTGCACCTTCTCTGTCAATCGGTGCGGCCATTGGCGGTTGGGTGGCCCAATTCCTCCCTCATACAGCACCCGGTGCCGTCGTTCTTCTCGGAATGGTGGCTTATTTCTGCGGTGTGGTTCAATCCCCTCTTACCGCGACCGTCATTGTCATGGAAATGTGTGACAATCAGCAGGTCACTCTTGCCCTTATGGCTACATCATTCTTAGCTTTCGGCGTTTCGCGAATGGTATGTCCTCACTCACTTTATGGTAGCCTAGCAGACCGTTTCATGGAGACACAGGATAGAGCACTTGAAAAGTCTCACTCTGCAAAGAAAAAACATACTGAAACCCACGAAGAGTCCTAGATAACGACGTTGTTAAATTAGCTTCTGTAGATTCTCAGGCGCATCACGCCATCATTCGTAGAGAAGCGTGCATATGTTCCTTTTTCTATCAATTCCATTTAACATGCCCTTCATACAAACCTTCCGATATTTCCATTTTTATTGCTTACAATTCTTCTATTTACCTAATAAATTATAAAACGCTATTACTGGCTTTTTAATTTTATTAAGAAAAAATAACTATTCATTTTATGAATATGTTTTAGCCTCCCATATTATAAGGAGAAGTCAAAATGTTTATCTCGCCGGAAGTTCAGAAGTTTTTAGCACTCCGTAAAGAACAACACAGCCCACCTCTTGAATCACAAACAGTAGAAGAACTACGTCTCACCTCACTTAAAACAGGGCCTGTTTTTGGTGGACCCGTTATACCGATGGCGTCTACACAAGATCTCGTTGCCCCCGGTCCATTAGGCGATATTCCTCTACGCCTCTATCGGCCTACAGGAGCAATGACAGAAAATGCCCCTGCATTAATTTACATTCACGGCGGTGGCTGGGTAATTGGAAGTATCGAGACACATGATCGTATTTGTCGTCAAATTGCATCACGGTCTGATTGTGTCGTTATTTCTGTTGAATACCGCCTTGCTCCAGAGCATAAGGCTCCAGCGTGCACGGACGACTGCTTATCTGCATTCCATTGGATTTATAAAAATGCCTCTGCTCTCGGAATTGATTCACAACGTCTCGCTGTAGGCGGAGATAGTGCCGGCGGCAGCCTTTCTGCGGTAACAGCAATCGAGGCGCGTGATAAAAAAATTCCTCTCCGTGCACAAGTGCTCATTTACCCTTCAGTCGATATACGACTACCGCTTAGAAACTACGCATCTCGTTCAGGAAACGGTAGCATTCCGCCTCTTACTAAAGAAGCGCTAACGTATTTTTTAGATAAATATATTGATGATGAAAAAAAAGCCGATACATGGCTTACATCTCCCATCATCGTTGACACACTAGAAGGTGTCGCTCCCGCATTGTTACTCACAGGATCACTCGACACCCTACATGACGAAGGCGTGGAATACGCCAACCGCCTTGAAGCCGCCAATGTTCCTATCATTCATCGTAATTTTCCGGGCATGATCCATGGTTTTATTGAGTTGTCCGGTATCTTGACTGCTGCGGTTCAAGCATTTGACACCATCGCCTTTTTTCTAAAAGAGCAACTACAAGAGAGAAAAACTGATATCTAAAAATTATAGCAGCTTACGGAAGTAATCCATAAGCTGCCCCCCATTCGCAAATAACCCTACAAAAAACTCCCCCGACAAGATTAAAAGACTCCAGCCCTCTCATTTGGAAGGCCGAACATTAAAATTTTTGACGGCTTGAATAGAAAATCATTACGCAGCCAAATTGATAGCCCCAACATAACCACCTTCGGTACCGAAAATTAATGTGCCTCCTTGCGGAGTAAAAGCCAGGGACGTAATTTCCCCTCGTTGAACGCCGCCACTACGATGGCCGTTGCAGATTGGTAAAACGCGAGCTTCTTTACCCTCAATTTCAGCAAGCAAGACCGTTCCATCATCATACCCAATAGCGAGAAGATCCTCTTTGGGATGCACGGAGAGAGCCGTTGAAAACACCCCGGGAAGGCGTGCCAGCTCTGCCGGCGCTTTCCCCATTGGTCCTCCTCCAAAAAATGGCCATAGAACAGCGGCATCCGCACCAGTGGTCGCAAGCCAACGCCCACTGCGCGTAAACGCCATAGAGTGAACTTGTTTAGGATACCCACTCATCCGCATATTGTGGCCATCGGGTAAACGCCATCCATGCAGTTCATTCTCTTGCATGCTGCTTACAACGGCTTCACCACCTGGATGCATACACACCCCAATATGACTACCCTTCCATTCTAAAGAACGCGCGGTCGACTCCTTAGAATTCACAAACCATAGTGACACACCATTATAATGCGATGCGACTAAACGACGGCCCTTCGCATCGAACATAAGTCCACTAACAGTCGATGGATGCTCTAACGTTTTGAAATTTTCGTGCCCTTCTGCATTGCGCAACATGACCTCTTTTTTACACGAAAACGCAAAATGCGTCGTCGTGCTCGCAAGACAATCAATCCATGCACGCCCTTTATACAGCTCCGTTATCGAACCTTCTGCAGAAAACCTCACAACACGACCATCTTCTCCGCCACTAAGAAAACTATCAGTGTGACAGTCTTGCACCAATCTTAACGCCCCATCATGAACTTGTGTAACACGCCATTGGTCTGGCTGATGCAACACATCTCGCACAAAGAGGACCGCTTCACCATCGGCTGTCATAGCAGCCAGAGATGTACCATCCCGCGTTGCTGTCACACCAACAATCGGGCTCTCAAAACAACGCTCCGCACCACGCGTTTCTAGAAGCGTTTTTCGCATTGCTTCCTTCATCATAAAGCAACACACCCTTCAAAACCACGACGCAAACGCGGGCGATTCAGATTACGCCCAATAAAAACTAAACGTGACTCTTTTGGTTCTCCCTCCTTAAAAGGCCCAATGAAATCACCATTCGCCATCATATGAACCGCTTGGAAGGCAAAACGTTCTTTCTCATCCTTAAAATACAAAATCCCTTTTGCCCGTAAAATATCAGGCCCCTGTTCCTGCAAAATTGCGGAAATCCAGGCTTGGAAACGTTCTTCATCCAACGGTTCCTTCACTGTGAAGGCAAGACTCGTCACATCCTCTTCATGCGAATGATGTTCGTTTTCCAAAAAATCGGGCATCGTCGTCAAAGCACGCTGAAGGTCAAACCCACCCCGATCAAGAATATCGCTTAAATCAACATTCCCACGCTCGGCTTCATGAATATGCGCCACAGCGTTAATAGCGCGCACCTTGTCACGAATTTCTTTACGAGCGGCGTCATCAACTAAGTCACACTTGTTCAAAATAATGACATCAGCAAAGGCCACTTGATGAATCGCCTCGTGACTTTCCTCAAAGGTCTTCATCGCATTAACAGCATCAACAACTGTTACAACAGCATCCAAACGCGCCTTTTGGCGAATATTTTCATCAACAAAAAAAGTCTGCGCTACAGGAGCAGGGTCTGCAAGACCAGTTGTTTCAACGATAATCCCGTCAAACCGTTTCCGGCGACGAAGCAAGCTCCCTAAAATACGAATTAAATCCCCGCGAACCGTGCAACAGATGCAACCATTGTTCATTTCGAACACTTCTTCATCGGCATCAACCACAAGGTCATTATCAATTCCGAGTTCGCCAAACTCATTCACCACAACGGCGTATTTTTTCCCATGATCTGCCGTAAGGATATGGTTAAGAAGGGTTGTTTTCCCCGCTCCCAAAAATCCCGTCAAAACGGTCACTGGAATTGTCGTATCCTGTGCCTCTGTCATCGTGATCTCTCCTATAGCCAGAAAGTTAGAGTGGTTTAGCCACGTCTTATGACGCTAGTATAACGCGTCTTCATAGCAGACCATAAACCTATCGTTCCTGGTTGCATAAGCCTCTCATCAAGTTCACATATATTGAGACACACGAATTCTCATTCTCATTGATGGAGAAGTTCTCATGGACACAAACACCATTCAAATTCCCGGATTGCCAAAGCCAGTGTCACGCGTTGCCCTAGGCACGTGGGCTATTGGTGGCTGGATGTGGGGCGGTCCCGATGATGATAATGCCGTGCGCACCATCCATCGCGCTCTTGATGAAGGCGTTGACCTGATCGACACCGCACCTGTTTATGGGTTTGGTCACTCTGAAGAGATCGTAGGCCGTGCTTTAGCTGAAAAGCCTAACCGTGCGTTCGTGGCGACAAAACTGGGATTAGACTGGAAAGATGACAAACCTTTCCGTAACTCAACCCCCGCACGTATTCGTAAGGAAGTGGAAGACTCCCTCCGCCGCCTTCGCGTCGATACCATTGATCTAGAGCAGATCCACTGGCCTGATAGCAAAACACCTATTGAGGAATCAGCTCGCGAGCTTCAAAAATTACATAAAGAGGGCAAAATTCGTGCTCTTGGGGTGAGCAATTTCTCTCCCGAGCAGATGGATCTTTTCCGCGAAGTCGCACCACTTTCCTCTGTACAACCCCCCTACAATATCTTTGAACGCCATATCGAAAAAGATATCCTACCTTACGCCAAGAAGCACCATGCTGTTCTACTTGCTTACGGGCCGCTGTGCCGTGGCCTTTTAACGGGGAAGATGAACGCAAGTACAACCTTCCCCGCGAGTGATCTGCGTGCGAGTGACCCCAAATTCCAAAAAGAGAATTTCTCGCATTATCTCGCCGCTGTTGATGAACTAAAAGCCGTAGCAGAGCGCCGCGGTAAGTCCCTCATGGTCTTCGCAATTCGCTGGGTATTGGACCAAGGCCCGACCATCGCTTTGTGGGGCGCACGCAAGCCAGAACAAATTAGCGGTATTTCTGATGTGTTCGGATGGTCCTTGACGGAAGAAGACAAAAAGGCCGTGGATACAATCCTGGCTCGTCATGTTCCCAAACCTATTATTCCATCCTTCATGGCTCCGCCAGAACGCAGCTAAACTGCAAAACGACAGTGACCGGACAGGAGGAGGTAAAAATTATTTTTACTTCCTCCTTTTCAAAAAGAATTCACAAAACTATTCTTATGTAACCGTATGAAGGTTGATTTATTGTTTGACAGGAACAATCTTCACCCTACTTGGTAAATTTTTATTAGGCATCATAGGCAAATTGAGGAGAGCAGCGTGCCTGTTTCACGTGTTGTTGAGCGAACAGCTGTCGTACCGATCATTCTTTTCTTTCTTGCAGGATGTTCTTACACCCCACGCACGAATCCTGCGTCTACCCCTACTGTACAATATGCGAATGGCCAGACAGGTACGCTCGCTTATAATGACCGCGTGCCAGATTTCGCCAGTCGTAATTTCACGCCTTTCAACCGCCAAGATGTCGCAGCAATAGCTCTGCGCGAGTGGCGCCTCTTCGGCATGCCCGTTGCTGATGAAGACCCTCATGACCGCCCTGACCCAAGCAGCCCAGCCATGAAACCGGAACGCCTGCCCGGGCTTTGGCAACGCGTGGGGGAATATTGGTGGATTGGGCAAGACCCTGGAGAGAATGAAAGCCATTGGACAGGCCGGACAGATGGCGAAGGACGCCTTTTCAATGCCGTCCATGATGGTAACTACGCTTGGTCTGCGGCCTTCATTTCCTATGTGATGCGTGTCGCCGGTGCTAATGACCGCTTCCCCTACTCGCCTAACCACTCTACCTATATTAACGCTGCTGCCAGTGGGCAAAACTGGGGCATAACAGCCCAGAATCCGGCGTCATACACCCCGAAAGTTGGAGACATCCTCTGTGTCGGGCGTGGGCGTAGCCGCACTGTTACCTTCTCTATGCTGCCGACGTCCTATGGCTTCCCCGCTCATTGCGGAATTGTCGTCACTACCGGGCAGAATGCTCCGCCTTTTGGGCAAGAACTCAGCATCGTTGGCGGCAATGTTGATGACAGCGTTGCCCTGACTCATGTGCCTACCGACTCGAATGGTCGCGTCAGTACAGCAGAAGGCGCAAGTTACGATAGCCGTTATCCGTGGTGCGCAATTTTAACACCACATTATGATGCGACAGAGGAGCCGGATAACGGTTTCTGACAAACCGTTATCCAGTTTTTTCTACGCGAGAGAGCGAATTACAAACGGCAGCCCAGAAGCACGCCACCCAGTCCCCGGGCCATGCCGATCCTCAAAACCATCAATAATATTCGTCACATTTCCATACCCCGCTCCCAAAGCAATCGTGCTTGCGTGATGGGAGCGTACGCCAGAACGACAGAGGAAAAGTAACGGTGCCTTCTTATCAGACACCTGCTCTTCTAGCTCTTTCTGAAAGCCCTCTACCTCTTCAGGCTTCCATGTAAGAGCTACGGCCTCACGCCCTAACGTGCTCACATCAGGGAAACCAACGGCAGCCCATTCTTGCGGTGTTCTTACATCAATGAGTACTGCGTCAGGATGCTGTTCCAGAAAATGCCATGCTTCTTTTGCTAGTATATTTTTCATCATCCACCTCATACGTTAAGGTCTCTCTAGACCATGATATTGTGAACAGGGATACTTGTTATGAACGCTTACACAGCACGCCCTTTAACAAAGGTAGGACACCCCACCCCTGATCCCTCCATGATTGAAGCTATTGGTAACACACCGCTTATCCGCTTGCGTAAAGCATCCGAGGCTACCGGTTGCGATATTTATGGAAAAGCTGAGTTCATGAACCCAGGCGGCTCCGTAAAAGATCGTGCCGCACTTGCGATCATCCAAGATGCTTTTAAGCGTGGGGCCCTTAAAAAAGGTGGAACTGTCGTTGAAGGAACCGCTGGCAATACAGGTATTGGCCTCACACTGGTTGCTCAAGCAATGGGGTGCAAAGCGGTTATCGTCGTGCCAGAAACACAGAGTAAAGAAAAGCTCGACTTCCTCCGTATGATCGGAGCCGATCTTCGGCTCGTTCCGGCTAAACCCTATCGAGACCCAGGCAACTACGTGCATGTCTCACGTCGACTCGCTGAAGAAACAGGAGCCTTTTGGGCGAATCAATTCGACAATACAGCGAACCGCGATGGTCACCGTCTCACAACCGCGCGAGAAATTTGGTCACAGATGAACGGCCATATCGATGCTTTTACATGCTCATGCGGAACAGGAGGCACTCTCGCAGGAATGGCGCTCGGTTTACGTGAACAGGCACAGACAGACAAAGCCAAAGCTCCTGAGATTGTTTTAGCAGACCCTGAAGGTTCTGGCCTCTATGGTTGGGTCACACAGAATGACCTCAGCGTCAGCGGAAGTTCCATTACAGAAGGGATTGGACAATCACGCGTTACCGCTAATTTGGAAGGTAGCGCTCCTGATCACGCTGAACGCATCCCAGATACCGAAGCCCTAGAGCAAATCTTCAGCCTCACAATGGATGAAGGGCTTTCTGTTGGCGGATCAACCGGAATTAACGTTGCCTCTGCAATACGCACTGCACGCCGCCTCGGCCCAGGCCATCGTATCGTGACCATTCTATGTGATGGGGGAGCACGCTATCAGTCCAAACTGTTCAACCCAGAATTTTTGAAAAGCAAGCACCTGCCCACGCCGCCTTGGCTCTAAGTGGTTTTCTGGTTATCGAACGGTTCTACCGTTCGATAACCTACCTTCTCAACACTTAATGAGGCGTGCCGCAAAAAAGCCGTCCATTCCACCATGTTCAACCCACATGCCTGGATGTGTGCGGAAGAATCCTTCTGGTGTAAGCGCTTCTGGCATCATCGTAAGCTCTTGCGCCGTAAATGGCTCCAATCGCCATTTCCCATCTTCCAAGGCTTCTTGAATGCGCTCGGGCCCTTCTTCATCTTGCAGAGAACATACAGCGTAAAGAAGCATACCGCCTGGCTTTAACATCTCATAAGCGGCCTCAATAAATTTACTCTGCCCTTCCGCAAGAGTACGAACATCCCGTGGCCGCTTGATCCATAAAACATCTGGGTGACGACGTAATGTTCCTGTCGCCGAGCAAGGCGCATCCAGCAATACTGCATCAAGTGCTTCGTGTGGGCGCCATGTCATAGCGTCCTCCGCAACAATCTTTGCCGTCAATTTCAATCGTTTTAAATTTTCTTCCAAACGATGAGCACGTTTATTCTCTCGCTCAACGGCTGTTACATGCGCCCCTGCACAGATGAGCTGAGCCGTCTTTCCTCCAGGTGCTGCACAAAGATCTGCAATTTTCTTCCCTTGTACATTTCCCATCAAATGCACGGGCATCGTCGCGGCAACATCTTGCGCCCAGAAAGAACCTTCCGTGAAGCCAGGTAACGTCGTGATACGTGTCCCATGAGGAAGACGCAGAGTCCCCGTTGGTAAAACGTCCCCTTCCTCTGGCCTCATATCAGAAGATTTTAGGGTCAGATCTAATGGGGCTTCCTGATAAAACCCCTTCGTTATGGCACGCGCACGCGAGCCCCAGGAACTCCACAACCACGACGGCACATCCAGGCGAGCTTCATCAAGCCCTTCACGCAATTCCTGCCCTCCTTGAGAGACGCGACGCAACACAGCATTCGCAAGCCCCGCAAAAGGAGATAATCCACGGCGATGCAGCAAATCGACAATTGTCCCGACCGCCGCATGAGGAGGCGTTTGCAAATATAAAAGCTGTGCTACCCCCATCAATAAAGCACAACGTACAGCGACAGGAGGCTCGCGCCGTAGCAAAGGCTGCAATAACTCTGTCATACTTCCCATATGCCGTAGGGTCGCTGCAGCCAGACGATGCCCTGCAGCTCGATCGCGCCCTTCTTCAACCGAGCTCTTTTCCAAAGTGGTCTCAAGCATGCGTCGATGCTCAACAACACCACGAATAATATCAAAGGCAAGATCCCTTACTGGATCAGCAGCCCTAGGAGGTGTCTTAGGTTTACCTTTGCGGGAAACGGAACGCGAACGAGATGGGGATGAAGAAATGGTGCTCATTCTCCCGAAATTGCATCTTGTCGTCTTGAACGCAATGGCGTTTTCTTGCTGCTATGACTGAGAACACCATTTCCCACGCTCTAAAAGATATCCGACAACGAATCACTCGTGCTGCTCATAAGGCACATCGGGCGGAAACGGATATTTCCCTCGTCGCGGTGAGCAAATTTCACCCGCGCGACTCTGTTGAAGCAGCTCTTCAAGCTGGACAACGTCTCTTTGGAGAAAATCGCGTTCAGGAAGCAGCGAGTAAATTCCCCCCCCTCCGTGAGCTCTGGCCAGATCTCAAGCTCCATCTTATAGGTGGGCTCCAAACCAATAAGGCCGTCGAAGCGTGCCGCCTTGCTGATGTCATTGAAAGCCTTGACCGCCCATCCCTCAGCGAGGCTCTCGACAAAGCCTCTCAAAAAGTAGGACATCTTCCTGAGCTTCTAATCCAAGTGAACACAGGGAACGAACCCCAAAAATTTGGTATCCCACTTCAAGAAGCTGATATATTTATTGAAAATAACCTGAAACGCTTTGGCTCTCATGTGAAAGGACTCATGGCTATCCCTCCCCAACATGAAGATCCTCAATCCCACTTCCGTACATTAACCGCACTTTCACGCCGTCATGGTCTCACAGTACTATCCATGGGAATGTCCGCAGACTTTGAAGAAGCTATTGCTGAAGGGGCAACTCTTGTAAGAGTTGGAAGTGCTATTTTTGGCACTCGCCCTCCTTTCTCCACAGACAAAACCTTGTAAAATTCGGGAAGATGCTTGCATTCTTCTTATGAATGCTGTCATGAAGCCTGAGTTTACATGTCCAAACGCCCCCGCAGAGGGGATTTCTTGCCCGTTATCTTAATAGATCGGGCTCAGTAGCCAACAGGATTTCCCTCATGTCTGAACAGGAAGGCATGTCCCTCAAGAACGCATCCTCCGAAGCCACTTATCCGACCTCTCTTGGTCATGCTACCGGTCTTCCTCCGCAAGAAGAAGCTGACCAGCATAGTAATCGTCCCAAAGGGATTGGTGCCATGTTGGGTGTGCTTGGGGTTGTGTACGGCGATATTGGTACAAGCCCTCTCTACGCACTCCAGTCATCTGTCAAAACGGTTGGCTCGGTAAGCCACCCCGCGCAAGCGTGGGAAGTGATGGGCCTCACCAGTCTGACATTTTGGGCACTCATGCTTATTGTGACCATTAAATATGTCATTCTCATCATGCGCGCTGATCATAACGGTGAAGGTGGCATCATTGCTCTGATGTCTCTTGCCCAACGTGTCTGTAAAACGTCTTTTTTCCGGTGGGTGTTTGGACTTGTCGGAATCGCAGGGGCCTGCCTTTTCTTTGGCGACAGTATCATTACCCCAGCCGTATCCGTCCTTTCGGCTGTAGAAGGGATTGAAATCGCGGCACCTGATGCCAGCCCTTTTATTATTCCTATTGCTCTGGTTGTTCTCTTCGGGCTTTTTGCGGCCCAAGCTCTGGGGACAGGGAAAATTGGCCGTGCCTTCGGACCGGTCATGCTTCTATGGTTTTTTGCCATTGCGATTTTCGGAATCCGTGGGATTTTCTATTATCCTAAGATTCTCTTGGCTCTTTCGCCTTGGCTTGCCTTACATTTTATATTTACACATGGGACCCTTTCCTTCTTGGCCTTAGGGTCTGTTGTCCTTTCTGTGACAGGGGCTGAAGCGCTTTATGCGGATATGGGCCATTTTGGCCGCTCGCCTATCCGTTACGTTTGGCTTTTCTTCGTTTTCCCTGCGCTGACGCTCAATTACTTCGGGCAAGCCGCTCAAATTATTCATGATCCTAATACGCTAGCAAATCCGTTTTTTCACCTTGTCCCGCATTGGGGTCAAATCCCCATGCTCATCCTCGCGACTTTTGCGACCATTATCGCCAGCCAAGCAGGTATTTCTGGTAGCTTCTCCTTATGCCGTCAGCTTGTTCAGCTCGGCTATCTCCCACGTTCGCGCATTATCCATACGAATGCTCACGAAGAAGCGCAGATTTACATGCCTTCATTGAACTGGATTCTCGCCGTTGGCGCCGTGATTCTTGTTCTGGCGTTCCGCTCTTCTTCAGCGCTTGCTTCTGCGTATGGGATCGCCGTTACAGGGACCTTCCTCTGCACATGCGTTTTGGCCATGGTCGTCTTCCGCCGTGTTTTCCAATGGACAACACTTAAAACGGGGATAGTCTTCGGCTTTTTCTTCATTCTGGATGGTATCTTCTTTTCAGCAAACGTCCTTAAAATTCCAGATGGTGGTTGGGTCCCTCTCTCCATTGCCATCGCCAGCACCATCATCATGACGACCTGGCAACGTGGTCGGCAGCTCATTCGTGAGCGGCAGCGCGCAGATGCCGTGCCTGTTGCGTCATTTTTAACACGTCTTACCCAGTCTAAAACAACACGTGTTCCGGGCTTGGCTGTCTTCCTCGCAGCCGATCCGGAAGTTGTGCCAAGCGCCCTTCTCCATAATCTACGGCACAACCGAGTGCTCCATGACAAAATTCTTTTTGTCACGGTTCAAACACTCGACCAGCCTTATGTCGCCCCGGATCAGCGCCTCACCTTTAAGGAGCTCGCTCCTGGAATATGCCGCATCATCGTCCGTTATGGATTCATGGAGATGCCTAACCTTCCATTGGCACTTTCAGCGATCAAAGAGATCGAATTCGACCCGATCCAGGCGTCTTATTTCACCTCTCATGATCTTGTTTTCCGCTCCAAAGTTCCGAAAATGTCGCTTTGGCGTATGTGGGTCTTCCTTTATCTTCTCAATAACGCAACACCAATCACCGAGTTCTTCCGTATCCCACCAGAACGCGTGATGGAATTCGGAGTGAGGGTAGCTATTTAAATACCGTGCCTGAACCACTTGCACTTTATATTCACTGGCCATTTTGCCTTTCAAAATGTCCTTACTGTGATTTTAACTCGCATGTTCGAGAAACCATCCCTCAGGAACGTTTCTCTCAGGCGTTACGCACAGAATTAGCCTACCAGGCGACCCGTCTTAATCAGACGGGCCGCCGTCTCCTAGGATCTATTTTTTTCGGTGGGGGCACACCATCTCTTATGTCCCCCGACACTGTTGCCGCACTTATTAACGATGCTCAGCGTCATTTTTCATGCGTCAATGATCTTGAAATCACCCTCGAGGCAAACCCCACCAGCGTAGAAGCTGATAAGTTCAAAGCCTTCCGACAAGCCGGCGTTAATCGCCTTTCTTTGGGGGTACAAAGCCTTCGCGATGACACGCTTAAATCTTTAGGTCGGCAGCATAATAGTCATCAAGCCATAGAGGCCCTTGAACTTGGGCGTTCTATTTTCCCTCGCCTTTCGTTTGACCTCATCTATGCGCGTCCGCATCAAACAATGCAGGATTGGCAGAACGAATTACGGCAGGCGCTGGATCTCGCTGCAGACCATCTTTCCCTCTACCAACTCACTATTGAACCCGGAACGCAATTCGAAACACTTCATCAAAGAGGCGACCTCATCCTTCCAGAAGATGATCTAGCCGCACAGCTCTATCTAAAAACAAGGGAAGAAGCGGCACGTTATGGTTTAGAAAGTTACGAAATTTCTAATTATGCTCAACCACACGCAGAAAGTCGCCATAACCTAACCTATTGGCATTATGGTGACTATCTCGGGATTGGCCCAGGTGCCCATAGTCGTCTCTCGCTTAACTCAGCGCTGCTTGCCGCCCGTTGCCATAGAGCACCAGAAGCGTGGGCTACGTTGGTCGAGCAGCATGGCCATGGAACACGTGAAGAGCTTCCTCTATCCTCTGATATACGTGGGCAAGAAGCTTTACTCATGGGGCTAAGATTACGCGACGGCATTCAAACCGATGCATTCCACACCCGAACAGGGAAAACCCTTGAAAGCTGCCTCGACTTAGATATCCTGAACGCCTGTATAAAGGAGGATTATCTCCTTTATGATGGCCAATGTCTTAAAGCGACTCTAGAGGGACGATTGCGTCTGGAGGCTCTTCTTTCCCGTTTAGTCTTATAACCAATAAGGACACATGATCATGCTGCACATGATCAAACTGGCCGTCGGATGCACGACACCTGATGCTTTGAGAGATGAGCTAAAAGTCGAACGAATCAACGGACATGGCTATGTACGCACACGCACGATGCCCAAACGTGCTGATGACATCCTCAAAGGCGGATCCATCTACCGTGTCATGAACGGGCTGATCCTCTGCCGCCAACCGATCATCGGATTTGATGAATATACACGCGACGACAACCACAAAGGAACCCTCATCCTCGTTTCTGATGAGGTCATTGACGTTCAGCCTCGCCCTATGAGGGCCTTCCAAGGATGGCGTTATTTTAATCCTGAAGACGCCCCTCCCGATCTATCAGACAACCATTCACAGCAAACGGGCGCGACTCTTCTTCCTCCGGCATTGCGTGCACGGTTAGCGGAACTCGCTCTTATTTAATATTCCCATAAAAAAGGGATGTACCATTGTGATACATCCCCCTTCTAAAAAACAGAACTTACAATAAAAGCCCTATTTCCCTATCATAATTCGATCAACGAGCTCTTTTACCGTAGGAACATAGCCATTTGCATAAAATGGATCTTCCCGGAAGCGCCAAGCGCTCGTTCCACCAAATATCAAATTATGGTCAACAATCCGTTCTCCTTCGGCTTCGTCAACCTCTCCTACATGAGAAATCTCTTGAAGAGTTTTTTGAATACAGAAGGAACGTGGATCCGCAGGCTGACCTGTCGTGTAAGTTGGTCCTTTTTGGCTCCAATTCGAGAAACGACATTGAGACAGACACCCCATACAACTCGCTTGATCTTTTAAGATCTGCCGAGCTTGTTCAGGTGTTACAAAAATGAGCGTCTCATCTGGAGTTCGAAGCGCTTCAGAAAAACCAGCCTGCTCCCACTGAAGCACACGCTGCTGGTCTTCCCCTCTCAAAAAAACCTGACGTCTACGTACTCCAACATGATGCGAAACATTAAATTCATCTTCCTCAGAACGACGATAAGCAACCTGGCGCTCAGACCGCTCACGCAATTCCTGCAAGAATGAATTATTAACGGCCGACGAATAAAACCCAGTTGGAGAGAAACGGTTTAAAAAAACATCTCCCTTCTTCAAGGTCATCAATCGCTTTTTCCACGCCAGCGGAATCGGACTTTCCTGCGTTAAGAGTGGTCGTGTTCCGAATTGAAAAGCAATTAAGCCGATATCTGGATTATCCAACCAGTCCGACCATTCTTCCAAATGCCAAACCCCACCGGCCATGATAATCGGCACATGGTCCAACCCATACCGATTCATAACTTTTCGGAGCTCTACAACACGATGATAAGGCTGCTCAGGTTTCAGAGGATCTTCTGTGTTGGAAAGGCCATTATGCCCGCCTGCTCTCCACGGATCTTCATAAACGACACCGCCTAACAACTCTGCTGTACGCGAGTAAGAGCGCCGCCATAGGGCGTTAAAAGCCCGTGCAGAAGAAACAATCGGGTAGTAATGAACTCCAAAACGAGCCGCAATCTCGGAAAGCCTATAAGGCATACCAGCGCCACATGTCAGCCCCTGAATGAGCCCTGGAGCCCCTTCTAGAATGCCTGTAATGACCTGCTCAGCGGCCCCCATTTCCCACATAAAATTCGCGTGGATGCGCCCACGACCACCGGCTATTTCATGCGCTATACGCGCCTGAGCAATCCCACCGTCAATCGCGTAGCGTATGAGCTCTTCCTGTTTATCACGGCGCGTCCGGCCGTGATAAACTTGCGCTATGAGGTTTCCCTCTTGGTCATAACTATCTGCATTAACAGCAGAAATTGTCCCTATACCGCCTGCTGCAGCCCAATGACCGGCAGAAATCCCCGTAGAGACAGAAACACCCTTACCCCCTTCGATCAGGGGCAACACATCTCGCCCAGAAAAACGGATGGTATTGATCGACTTCATAGAGGTCAGATGTCCCTACAACTCAGTCAAAATAACTCAAAAAGGGCAGAAGAGCCTGCCCTTTCAACTCACTACTCGGCATCACGACGTGCGCGGCCGGGCTTATCTCCTACACTTGTAGAGATATCATCACCCGTCTCCTGGTCAACAACCCGCATGGAAAGTTTCACTTTACCACGGTCATCAAAACCAATGACTTTTACCTTCACAGCGTCACCTTGCTTCACAACATCTGTCGTACGTCCCACACGTCCCGCAGCCAGTTCGGAAATATGCACCAAACCATCACGCGGTCCGAGGAAGTTAACAAATGCACCAAAATCAGCTGTTTTTACGACTTTTCCGTCATAAATACGGCCTAACTCTGGTTCAGCTACAATCGCTTCAATACGACTAATAGCCTTCTGAGCCTGCTCATCATTAGCCGCAGCAATGGTCACAGTCCCGTCTTCGGCAATATCAACCTTTGCCCCAGAAGTTTCAACAATCTCGCGAATAACTTTCCCGCCAGATCCAATGACATCACGAATTTTTTCCTTCGCGACAGTCATTGTTGTGATTTTAGGCGCATGACCTGAAATCTTAGTACGCCCCTCTGTCAGAGCTGCACTCATTTCACCAAGAATATGCAAGCGGCCTTCACGTGCCTGCTCAAGAGCAATCTGCATAATCTCAGGTGTGATGGACGTAATCTTAATATCCATCTGAAGCGCTGTCACACCTTCAGACGTTCCTGCCACTTTGAAATCCATATCCCCGAGATGATCCTCATCTCCTAGAATATCCGTCAAAACAGCGAAGCCACGCTCTTCCTTAATAAGCCCCATCGCAATACCAGCTACAGGCCGCGGAAGAGGAACACCCGCATCCATCAACGCCAGTGACGTGCCACAAACCGTTGCCATGGAAGAAGACCCGTTACTCTCGGTAATCTCCGATACCACGCGCATCGTGTAAGGGAAAATTTCCTTAGATGGCAGAAGAGGATTCAACGCACGCCATGCCAGTTTACCATGCCCGATTTCACGACGCCCTGGCGACCCCATGCGACCGCATTCACCAACGGAATAAGGAGGGAAATTATAATGGAGCATAAAGCGCGAGCGATACTCTCCGGAAAGAGCATCAACAACCTGCTCATCCTGTCCCGTCCCCAGCGTTGCAACCACAAGCGCTTGGGTTTCACCACGCGTAAAGAGCGCAGAGCCATGTGTACGCGGTAGGATACCTACTTCGGCTACAATCGGACGGACTGTTTTTAAATCCCGACCGTCAATACGCGTCCCCGTCTTAAGAACGGCCCCGCGCACAACTTGCGCTTCCAATTCCTTAATAAGCGGCTTCGCTAATTCTGGATCAAAACCCTCTTCTTCCAGAATCTCCGCAATACGCTCTCTTGCTTCAGAAACCTTCTCTACACGAGACTGCTTACGACGTTCTTTGTAAGCTTCTGCCATCAACTTATTGCCGACTTTATCAACACGCTTACGCAGCGCGATCTCTTCCTTCGACGTTTCTGGCAAGTCCCATGGCAGACGGGCAGCATGCTCAGCCAACGAAATGATCGCATCAATCACCGGTTGGAAAGCCGTATGCCCCATCATGACGGCTTCAAGCATCTCTTCTTCTGGCAACTCTTTGGCTTCTGATTCAACCATCAGAACACCCTCAGATGTTCCTGCCACAACGAGATCCAGAGAACTTTCTTCTGTCTCTTTCAATGTTGGGTTGAGAACCAGCTTCCCATTCAATTTACCGATACGTGCTGCAGCCACCGGTCCGAAAAAAGGAATACCTGAAAGAGTCAACGCTGCGGAGCAACCAATCATCGCCACCAAAGCAGGATCATTTTCCATATCATGGCTCAAAACCGTCGCAACGATTTGAACCTCATTACGGAACCCTTCTGGGAAAAGCGGACGAATTGGACGATCAATCAAACGTGCGGTCAGAACCTCTGCCTCAGAAGGACGGCCTTCACGTTTGAAAAAACCACCAGGAATCTTCCCAGCAGCATACGCTTTTTCCTGATAATTAACCGTTAATGGGAAAAAGTCCTGCCCTGGCTTAACCGACTTCGCACCAACAGCCGTGCAAAGCACCACGGTATCCCCATAGGTCACCATCACAGCACCGTCTGCCTGACGCGCTATTTTCCCTGTCTCAAGAATAAGGGGACGGCCCGCCCACTCAATTTCTTTACGATAATAATCGAACATATCGTCTTCCTCCGGAAGAATAATCATTAGTTTTTCAATACACCAGAGACAGGGACAGCATTTCGGACGGCATGGCGATGATGACGAGAATTCGGCATGACACCATGTGGCCTGAAACGCTGAACAATCACTGTTCTGGCGTTCTTTATTAAGAACTCGAGCACTTCGGAAGGAAGTATATCTTCCTTCCGAAGCTTACTACCTCATTAACGACGTAGGCCAAGACGCTCAATCAACGTCTTATAGCGCTCTTCATCCTTACGCTTCACGTAGTCAAGCAGACCACGACGACGGCCCACCAACATCAACAAACCGCGACGCGAATGGAAGTCTTTCGCATGAGCCTTAAGATGCTCAGTCAAATTCACAATCCGCTCGGTTAAAAGGGCTACCTGCACTTCCGCAGACCCTGTGTCACCTTCAGCAAGACGGTATTCAGCAATTAACGCCGCACGACGTTCAGGGGTGATCGACATCTTTCTCTCCAAAAAATAAATGGTTTTCCAACATACGAACCGCTTTGAGCCGTCCTTGTTCAACACGACACAAACCGATCACGTGTTCTCCAAGCATCGCGCGCCATAAAAGACTATCTTCAAGACGCGACAAAGAAGCTTCCATATGCGGGCTTACAGACACTGTTTGCCCATATATCAACGCTTTCCCCTCAGCTTCTGTAACAGCCAGCGCCGGGATGTCGACCAGCGCGGTTGCTACATCCAATAAAGGAACCGGAAGAGCATGTGCCTTGTCTCTAGTTTCTTCTATTTTGTCTAGTACTATCTGTTCAATACGATAGGCATGAGACAAATCAAAAGGACCACACTTGGTGCGCCGCAGCTCACTAATATGACCAACAGTCCCACAAGCAAGAGCAATATCACGCGCCAAAGAGCGCATATAAACCCCTTTACCGGACTGAACATCAAAAACGGCATGATCACGATCTGGGCGCTCGACCAATGTGATGGAATCGATTCGTGCTGGCCGCGGTGGTAATTCTGGCGGGCGCCCTGCCCGAGCCAAATCATATGCTCTCTGCCCGCCGACCCTCAACGCCGAAAAAACGGGAGGAATTTGCATAACATTTCCACAAAGCGATGGAAGAACGCGGCATATGTTTTCATCAGAAGGGCGAATCTCTGAGCGCGCCAGAGCCTCTCCTTCACGGTCATCCGTTGTTCGGCTTTCCCCAAAACAAAGCGTGAAACGATAGCGCTTTGTGGCGTCCATAATATAGGGAATCGTGCTCGTTGCCCGCCCAAAAGCAATGGGCAAAACGCCAGAAGCTAACGGATCAAGCGTTCCGCCGTGCCCTGCCTTCCGTGCATCGAACCCCCAACGTAAGCGATTCACCATGCTCGTCGAGGTTGGGCCGAGGGGCTTATCCAAAATAAGCCACCCATGAATATCCTGCCCCCGCTTACGCGCCATTGGATACGTTAATCCTCTGTCTCAGAGTGACGCCCCAAATCCCGCTGCACCTCAGGCGAACGCAGTAAGTGATTGACCTCTTCAGCATGCTCCAACGACAAATCTGGCTGGAAATGCAAATCTGGGACAGAACGTAAACGTAATTTACGTGAAAGTTGTTTTTTTAAGAAGGACGATACACGCTTTAACGCTGGGAGCACGGCCCCAATATCGTCACGCCCCAGCCTCGTTACGAAAACTGTTGCATGACGAAAATCAGGGGAAATACGCACCTCCGTCACCGTGACGACTACGCCATACAGTTCAGGATCACGAAACTCCGTCCGCGTAAAAACATCTGCCAACACATGCCTTACTTCCTCAGCGACACGTAACTGGCGCGTACTCGGCCCTGTCGAGGATTCCTCAACAGGGCTTACAACATCGAAGTTAGAATGATGACGCGTCAAGCTGGAATCACTTCCATTTCATAGCACTCAACCACATCGCCTTCCCGCAAGTCATTATAACCAGCAAAGGAAAGACCACACTCATAGCCACGAGCCACTTCTTTGACATCATCTTTGAAGCGCTTAAGCTGGCTGAGCTCACCCTCATGGATCACGACATTCTCACGCAGCAAGCGCACGCCACAGCCACGTTTGACGTGTCCTTCGGTTACATAACAACCCGCAACCTTCCCGACGCGGGTAATATTGAAGACCTGACGAATCTCCGCATAGCCCAAGAATTTTTCGCGATGCTTTGGTGCAACCTTGCCCTTGACCAATTTCTCCACATCATCAGCAACCTGATAAATGATGGAGTAATAGCGGATATCCACACCTTCACGTTGTGCAAGGCTACGCGCCTGAGTCGTTGCACGGACATTGAAGGCAATGATGACGGCATTAGAGGCCTTCGCCAACTGCACATCACTCTCTGTGATCTGCCCGACGCTCGCATTAAGAACCCGCACAGCGACTTCTTCATGCGATAGCTTTTCAACCGTCACAGCCAATGCCTCAGAAGAACCCTGCACATCCGCTTTGATCAGCAGCGCAACTTCCTTCTGCTCACCCGCCTGAATACGAGCCAACATCTGATCCAACGTTCCACGGGCAGCCACCTGCACAGCTGTCGCTTTCTCGCGAATCTTTCTCTGACGGAACTCGCTAATTTCACGTGCACGTGTGTCGTTTTCAACAACGACAAACACAGACCCGGCATCTGGCACACCGGTCATACCCAAGATCTCTACAGGAACCGAAGGCCCGGCTTCCTGAATTTGACGACCATGATCATCCAACAAGGCTCGAACGCGGCCCCAATGTGCCCCGGCGACGACAATGTCACCGCCTCTGAGAGTCCCTTTTTGTACCAATACTGTCGCGACAGAACCACGTCCACGATCTAAGCGACTTTCAACAACTGAACCCTCAGCAACACGGTTCGGATTTGCCTTCAGATCCAGCACTTCAGCTTGTAGCAAGATCCCTTCCAGAAGGGCATCAAGACCTTGGCGCTTAAGAGCTGATACCTCAATCTCCTGCGTATCACCGCCCATGCTCTCAACGACAATCTCATGATTGAGCAGATCATTGCGCACACGGTCCGGATTCGCTCCAACCTTATCGATCTTATTAATCGCAACAATAATAGGAACATTAGCCGCTTTAGCGTGCTTAATCGCTTCGATCGTCTGTGGCATCACACCATCATCAGCCGCCACAACCAGCACAACAATGTCTGTAACAGACGCACCACGGGCACGCATCGCTGTAAAGGCTTCATGACCTGGCGTATCAATAAAGGTCACTTTACGACCTGACGGTACTTCTACCTGATAAGCGCCAATATGCTGTGTGATTCCACCAGCCTCGCCATCTGTGATGGATGTTGTGCGCAACGCATCCAAGAGAGAGGTTTTTCCGTGGTCAACATGCCCCATGACGGTCACGACGGGAGAGCGAGGTTTCAGATCTTCTTCACGATCCTCAATGCCCTCAATTCCCAGCTCAACATCGCTCTCAGCAACACGCTTCACACGATGCCCAAATTCACCAACAACCAGCTCGGCTGTATCCGCATCAATGCTCTGAGTCGTTGTGACCATCATCCCCATTTTCATGAGGGCTTTGATTACATCGCCCTGACGCACGGCCATGCGGTTTGCGAGTTCGCCTACCTGGATAGTCTCAGGAACAGTAACATCACGAACCACCCGGACTTGGTCAGCGCGCAAACGCTCTAGCTCTGCCTGACGGCGCTCACGATCACGCTGACGACGTACGGACGCTAACGATCTGGTCTTACCATCATCTCCTTCAATCGCAGCACGCACATCAATGCGCCCAGAACGACGGTCCTGACCACCCCCCTTACGCGGAGAAGAACGGCGTGATTGCTGTGTCGCCCGACGGGACGGCCCACCACCGCCTCCGCCACTATTACCACCGCCGCCACGGCGCCCAGTATCATCATCGCGTGAACGCAAATGAAGTGTCTCGCTCTTACGCGTTGGCGCAGCAGACGAATCGACCTCTAGAGAAGGGTCTGGGGTGTTGGCCCTTGGCTTCTGAGCTACGGGCCGGCTTGGCATAATTGCACGCTCAGCAAGTGGACGCAGGCGCTTTGTTGGCTCTGCCAACTGAACACCGCCCATTGATAGCGGTTTCGACGGCTGAGGCGCTTCAACATGACGCTTTTTCTTCTCAGCTTGAGGCTTTTCTGATTGAGCCTCAGAATCAGCTTTATCCGCCTGATGTGCAGCACCTTCTGCTTGTGCCGCTGAAGCCTCTGCCTCACGAACACGACTCTCTTCTTCGCGCTGAGCTACTGCCTCTTCTTCTTTTCGGCGTGCTTCCTCAGCAGCAGAAAGAATACGAATCTTCTCCGCCTCGCGACGTGCTTCCTCTTCCTCTGCCAAGCGACGCTTTTGAAGCTCAAGAACCTTCTGACGCTTCTCTTGCTCAGAAGCAGTCAATCCGCGCGCCCCAATTGGTCCACGACCACCGCGACCGCCAGCAGCGCCCCCAGTACGTTTAGGCTTACGCACCTCAACCCGGACCTCTTTTGATCGTCCGTGGCTAAAGCTCTGCCTTACAGACCCGGCGTCTACGGTCCGTCCGCCTTCCTTGCGTCCTGAAGGGCGCAAAGACAAACGTCCCCCGCTCTTATTCTGTCCATCCTTAGGAGCCCCCTCTTTCGGAGCCTCAGTTCGGTTCCCGTGTTGGTTGCGCTCGTTGCCGTCGCTCATAGTCCTGCCTGTTCCTTACTGACCCTTGATCGCGGGCCCTGGGAGCGAACCGTTGGCCACCCCCGAAAATCTCTTATATTCTGTCACAAAACGCTGTGCCAGCGCCCCAGGCGCTATCACAGCATAAACCGCACGATCACGCCCAAAAGCTGAAGCTAAAACTCGGTCAGGCACCCGAACAACCGGGATATCCCGGTGCCCAGACATCAACCGAGCGAGTTCATCCTGACTAGCGTCTGTCGCACAAATCACAACCCCAACTTTACCAGTCGTAATACGTTCCCGGCATTTCTGAAATCCACAAACTGCTTCACCAGCACGCCGTCCCAGACTGATACCATCCTGAAGACGCTTTGCCAGCCCCTCTTGCACAAGGTCAAGCAACCCTTCAGGAAATTTGACCTGTTGACGCGCACCCCGAGCAAAAGCCTTCCCTAACTGGGGGCTACTCAGCACGTCTCTATCTGCACAAAGCCACATACCACGCCCTGGAAGTCTGGCCGTCAAATCAGGAATAACCCGCCTATCGGGACTCACGACAAAGCGCAGCATATTCTCCGGAGCATCGTGGCGACGGCTCAGAAGACACCGTCTTAAAGAAAGAGTCTTCCTTTGGCCACCACCTGAAGGTCCATCATCAATATCAGAAACGTTAGACGTGATCCGATTCTCCACTTCCTGCGGCTTCTTTATATGAAGCTTCTGCGCCAGACTCGCCTGGCTCATCACCTTCGAACCAATGTGCACGGGCTGCCATAATGATTTCGTTGGCTTCTTCTTCATTTAAGCGCTCTTTACCCAAGAGCTCAACCAACTCATCACCCGACAAATCTGCAAGGTCATCAAGAGTCTTGATCCCCTTCTCACCCAACTCTACCAGAATTTTAGGCGAGAAAGCTTCCATGGCGACAATCTCATCAGAGACGCCAAGCTCCTTACGGCGCTCATCTAATGCGCGTTCACGTCCTTCAAGGTAGGAATTCGCACGAGACATTAACTCTTCAGCAACTGTCTCATCGAAACCATCAATATCATGAAGGTCATCGGGGTCAGCATAGGCCAAATCTTCGATGCTGTGATAGCCTTCTGTCACCAGAAGACCTGCAATCACATCATCAACATCAAGCAGATCCACGAATTGCGAGGTCCGCTTACGGAATTCTTCCTGACGTCTCTCAGATTCTTCAGCTTCCGTCAGGATATCAATATCCCACCGCGTTAACTGGCTAGCTAACCGCACATTCTGCCCGCGACGTCCGATCGCCAATGAAAGTTGTTCATCTGGCACAACAACTTCGACACGACCAGCATCCTCATCCATGACCACTTTCGTCACTTCTGCTGGAGCTAATGCGTTCACAACAAAGGTAGGGGCCTGAGCGCTCCAAGGGATGATATCAATCTTCTCTCCCTGAAGCTCAGCAACAACAGCCTGAACACGTGACCCTCTCATCCCGACACACGCCCCAACGGGGTCAATGGAGGAATCGTGAGAAATCACGGCCATTTTAGCCCGTGACCCCGGATCACGCGCAACTGCCTTAATCTCTATGATGCCATCATAAATTTCTGGCACTTCCTGAACGAACAGCTTGGCAAGAAAGCCAGGGTGCGAACGGGAGAGGAATATCTGTGGACCACGCGTTTCATCACGCACGTCGTAGATATACGCCCGGATTCTATCAGAATTCCGGAAAGATTCGCGAGGGATCAGCTCATCACGACGCAGCAACCCTTCAGCCGAACCGATCTCGACCATCAGGTTACCATATTCAGTCTGCTTGACCGTCCCATTAACGATTTCACCTACGCGGTCTTTGAAATCATTATATTGACGTTTCCGCTCATATTCGCGCACACGCTGCACAATCACTTGTTTTGCTGTCTGTGCGGCAATCCGTCCAAAATCAATCGGAGGGAGTGGATCGACTAAATATTCACCAGCTTGGATTTCTGGCTGAAATTTACGCGCAATATGAAGAGGAATCTGCGTATCCTCATTCTCAACCGTTTCAACAACTTCAGTCCACCGACTTAAGCGGACCTCCCCTGTTTTACGGTCAATCGTCGCGCGAATATCCTTTTCATGACCGTATTTTGCACGACCTGCCTTCTGGATGGCCTGTTCCATCGCTTCCAGAACTTGCTCGCGGTCGATATTTTTTTCCCGACAGACCGCATCAGCAACAAGCAGCAATTCGGGACGGATAACAGACGTGTCCATTAGATCGGACCTCCAACCAGCATAAGACGAGTCATCAGTTCTTCTTCCCCGGCTTTTTAGGGTTCAGCTTAGGAATGCGGCCTTTTTTGCCATTTTTTTCATCCTCAGAATCCTGAACAATACCAGAAAGAGCCGCACTTGCCTCGATCAACTCATCGGTCAAAACAAGACGGGCCTTACGCATTTCTAACAGAGGAAGTTCTACTTCCTCCCCATTATCAAGGCGCAAAATCCCATTGCGATCCCGTATCCCCAGAACAATCCCTGCAAAGCGCTTACGCCCTTCTAAAGGAATGTCCATCTCGATACGGGCTAGATGCCCAGAAAAGCGTTCCCAATCTTTCGGACGTGTCAACGGGCGATCAATCCCTGCTGACGAAACCTCAAGCATCCATGCTCCCGGAATAGGATCATCAACATCCAACACCGCTCCCACAGCATGACTGATTTGCTCACAATCCTCCACGGTAATGAGTGATCCGTTAGAGCGATCAGCCATCACTTGAACAGTCGGCGTTTCACGCCCCAAAACAGATAACCGCACGAGATCAAATCCCAAATCCTCCAAAGTCGGAGTAATCCGTTCAGCAATACGTGCCTCTAACCCACTTAAACGCATAATGGCGTTTGGCGGTAACTTATCGTCTGAGGAAGGAGAATTCTGATCCAAAACAAAAAAGGCGGCCCGCTAGGGCCACCCCCCAAAAAAGAGCGGAAGTGGAAGGAAACACCCCTTTGATACGCTAAAGCCTCTACTCGATGCAAGACTTTCCTGTAACTCAGGAAATTACAATCCATCTGTTCACTTCATCATATCCACTATGCTTGTTTTTTCGCACTCTATCGTCTGTAGAATATAAAGATACCCCTACCCCTGTTACGACGAGTAACCCGGCCATCGCTGGTGACATCAACCTTCCAATGCTGGCTCCCGACAAAATCCCTTACGCCATCGCGCGCAGTTATTTTTCACCTCAGCAACAATCACTCCTTTTGGCTGCTGTAAAAGAACGCCGTATTTCATTAGCTGTGATCTCCGTCGCTGATGCGAACCTACAATCTGGACGCATTTTGGACATCACCTGTGGCGGTATCACCCAACATGTTGTGCTTTCCCCCATATGCAAAACATCCTTCTTCCTATTGACAAAGCAGGCTTTCTCCAACTTCGCTGGGCCAATAATACGACAACAAATACGCTCAATATTGCAACCATTGACGCCCTAATGGGGAATATTGTGTTACCCCCTTTATCATCTCTTTATCCCACGATAACGTTATCCATCATCGTACAATAATGCCGCCTTGTACCGCTATGCTCTTAATGACGGACCGTTGCCCTTCATGCTAAAGACCCTCATCCCTTGGCTAAATCGCATTATGCCGCTGATGATGGCGTTTTTTGTACTCCTCGCCGTCGTACAATTATGCATCACGCTTGGCATCTCCTGGCATGGTCTCATAGAAGGCTTACATTCCGTCGTAGACTGGTGCCGCCCAGCTTACCTCCCTATTGGGCTGATCAGTCTCTTCTTTGTCATCATCGGCCTCTTATACGAAATTTCTGCTGAGCGTTTGGCACAACGTGGCCTCCGCCACAGGAAAGGGATCATTATGGATGTTCTTAGTCGTTTGACGAATCGTGGTGCGTTAGAAGAGCTCATTGCTCGGGAACAGCGTGAAACAACTCTTGATGCCGAAGAGCTCGCCGCATCATTACGCGCACGCGTGATCGGGCAAGATAGAGTGTGCGAAGATATCGCCCAACAATTACGTCGACGACTTGCCCTTCAGGTTCGTGGAAAACCTGTAGGTATTTTTCTCCTAGCTGGCCCTCCTGGCACAGGGAAAACATATCTTGCCAAACAAATTGCACGCCAGATGGAAAGACCTCTTCTCCATTTCGATATGACACAAATGTCGAGTCCTCATGCGGCAACACAACTTTTTGGTTCTCCCAAAGGTTATGTCGGGTCTGATACCTTTGGGCGCCTCACAGGAGGCCTGAAAGAACAACCGGATTCTGTTGTGCTTCTTGATGAAATTGAAAAAGCACATCCAGATGTTTTCAAAAAATTTCTTACAGCCTGGAATGATGGCCATATCACAGAAGCGTCAACAAATGAGCAAGTCTCCACCACGCGTGCCATTTTCATGCTCACGTCGAATATCGCCACAGAGGCGCTAAGTGACATTGCCGATCGCTTTTCTGATGAACCCGAACGTATGCGGTCAGAATCCGTTGATGCATTACTACGCGCTGGCTTCGCGCCTGAATTACTCAATCGCCTAGACCGCATTTTCGTATTCCGAACCTTACGTGGGCTTGATCTGGCACGCGTTGCCGCATTGGAAATCGAGAACATGATTGAGGGGTACGGCCTTCATGTAGAGCCTGGAGGCATTGATCCCTCTCTTTTATTCCGGCTTATGCAAAAGCAGCAAAAACTTGGGAATATGGCCAGTGCGCGCGATTTATTGCGATCCATTGAAGATATGATTAGCGATAGCTTGATTCTTGCACGACAACAAAACAAGCAACAGATCAAGCTTGTGGTGCATGACGATTACGTTGCCGCAGAGGCAAGCGGTGACACCTATACAACCCGCCTCAGCAAATCCAGCCTGTAAGGAGTTTCCGTGAGCGCGTTTGGAAAGCTTTGGAAACGTGCCCCTCTATGGCGCACGTGCCTTGTCATCGGCATTGGCGGAATTGGCATGGCCTGTTTTTTCCCGACGCCATCCATCAAACATTATGCTCCCTGGTTACCCGGGAGCCCTCAAAAATTTTCTGACACTCCACCACCCAACACATCACCATCAGACGGCGCGCCGACCCCTTTCACACATGTAGAATTACCTGATCTCAACGCCACCATACAAAATCACATTTCTCTAGCGGGCCACACACTCCCTCTTCCTAAGGGAGAATGGCATCCCGTGCTGAAGGCTCAAGCAATGTCGGATATTCCTTACTCTCTCATCGCCTTAATGCGCACTGATCACGGTGCTGTAACAGGCTTTATCATAGCACAAGCAGTACAGCAGCCCTTGCCACAAATATCACCCGATGAGATGCTTACACCATGCCATGATGACCGCAACTATCTCACCAAACTACAAATAACCCCCAGTAATGTTGATTGCATATTTCTCGGAAATGTAATTCTGCCACAAAGCAATATGCCCGCAATATCCTTCGCTGAAGCTGCATTAAAACACACTCAAACGTCAGGTTTTCCCCTTCCGCCCTTTATGATCAATGCGGACTGGATACATGCTAACCTCATAGCTCCGAACCAATGGACTGCTGTCGAAGAAGAGACATTCATCGCTCCTCTTGATCCCGATACACATCAACTTCTTGCACCACTGGGCAGCTGGAGCAAAGAAACACTTTCTCGCCATCCCGCAGCCCAAAACTTTATCTCAGCGAGCCGTCAATGGCTTCCATTATGGCAAAAAGCCTTGCAGCAAACTTACGACAATACCCTTCCTTCAGGATCATTATCTTCAGCCGCGCTCAAAGATCCTGCGGCCCCTCAGTGATGGCCTTGCCCTATGGCGCGTCCGAGACGTTTCTCTGCCATACGCGCTAACCTTACAAAAGGCAGCCCAATCAAAAGATAAGCTGATCCCACCATCAAACCCGTTCCAACATAATCATAATAGGTTGATGACAGCCGGATATATGTCTGGCTCAGTTCGGTCAACGTAATGACAGACACCAAGGAACTATCTTTTATCAACGCGATAAAGTCATTTGTCATGACGGGAACAACCGTCCGAAATGCTTGTGGGACAATAACCAAACGCAGTGCCTGAAAATGCGTCATATTCAACGCAATGGCCGCTTCCATCTGCCCACGCGGCACCGACAATAAACCCGCTCGGTAATTCTCCGCCTCATAGGCCGCATAATTAAGGCCTAACGCCATCACCCCTGCGATAAAGGGCGAAAGACGAATCCCAAAAACAGGTAATCCATAAAAAATAAACAATACCTGAATAAGAAGAGGGGTTCCTCTTACAATCTCAACATAAGCGCCAAAAATCCAACGCAATGGGGCGCTTCCATAGTGACGTCCCAAGGCAAGAATCAGCCCTATCGCTACCGCCAACACCATAGCCAGGGCTGAAACTGCCAATGTCATCACAGCCCCTTCTGCAATCAAAGGAACAAAAGCGAGATACCGATGCCATAAGGCGGACGCACCACTGCCTGACATACGCGCCATTGTGCTGCGATACTCATCCCATGCCGTCGGTTTACTCTTGAGAGTTACATAATCTCCAGTATAAACCGCCATTTGCGGCGTCCACAGATTCCAGCGCGCCAAAATACGATGCAACGTGCCATCATGTATGATGTTCTCGAGGGCTGTGTTCACAGCATCGCGTAACGCCGGATTATCCTTGGGAAAAGCAATACCATAAGTGATACGGCCAATGGGGTCTCCCACTAACTCCATATCGTCAGAGCGATAATATTGAGCAATGGGTTCATCAATAAGAACCGCGTCGACACGCCCATTACGTAGATCTGTGAAAAGATCTGTCTCCTCTTCGTACGAGCGAATCCCTTCAATGCCATGTTGCAATAATAAATGTTCAGCGGCTGTATTTTTAATCGTTCCCACAGAATGATGATGAAGAGCCGCCAACGTATTCAACGTCTCATGCCCCTTCATGACCAATATTCGATTAGACGTCACATAGTAAGGACGACTAAATAATACAGCTTCCGCATGTTCTGGTGTTATCTCAATCCCATCAATGACCATCGCGTAAAGACCACGCGATAGGCCCGGAATAAGCCCATCCCAACCATTCTGAACAAAACGTCCATGCCGGTGCAACAAGGCACTAATGGCCCCCATCAAGTCATATTCGAAGCCTGTGATGCGACCTTCATGTGCAGGGTCATGAAAAACATACGGAACATTTGCTTCCCCGTCGGAAGCCCAGGGAAGATCCTGCTCATTTTGTGCCCCTGGAACAGAATAGGATTCCGCCATGGCATTGGGTACTAATACGCACAGGCATCCCACTAACAGAACAAAAAGACACACTCTCTTTTTGACTGAACCCCAAAGCGTATATTTCTGCATCACAGTAATGTCCGTAGAAAACGGCGTGTTCGTGCTTCACGCGGATGAACAAACATGACGTCGGGATCGCCACTTTCCACGATCTGCCCTTCTTCTAGATAAAGGACCCTATCGGAAGCCGCCCGAGCAAAACGCATATCATGCGTCACGACAATTTGTGTCATTCCTTCTTCGTCTAATGCGCGCATGACAGAAAGAACTTCTTCGGATAATTCCGGATCAAGAGCCGATGTTGGCTCATCATACAGCATAACAGAAGGCTTCATCGCCAACGCCCGGGCAATCGCAGCACGCTGCTTTTGCCCACCAGAGAGGCGATCAGGATAACGATTTTTAACGGTAGCCAAACCCACTTTTTCGAGCAATTCGCTCGCTATAGCACGTGCTTTCTCGTACTCCATCTTCTTTACCTGAAGGGGAGCCATCATCACATTGTCCAAAACATTACGGTGAGGAAACAAATTGAAGGATTGAAACACCATTCCAACATGGGCGCGTAAACGGTGCGCCTGAGCCTCATCTTTGCGGTGCCAATGCTTATTACTTTCCAATGTAACACCTTCAATGCACACACGCCCCGCATCAGGATGCTCTAAAAAATTTAGGCACCGCAAAAAAGTCGATTTCCCACAGCCTGAAGGGCCAATGAGAGAAATCAATTCACCGCGCTCAACATCCAGTGAAATCCCACGTAAGACCTCATGGTCACCAAAGGACTTAGCGATATCCGTCGCCTGCAGCACCAAATCAGTCAGTTCGGAACATCCTTCTTGCTGTCGGATAGTAATATGTGCCCATCTTGCACGCTTGACGCGTTCCTCATACCGAAATCTTTTGCGTAAGCAAATTCTCCATTTCGGTTCTCTCTTGCTTTAACCGCTTACTCAGCGCTTATACATGGCCCTTATGACTGCTAACCCTGCTCTTATTCTCAACAATATTGATGTCATTAGAGGGGAAAAGTTAGTTCTTAATGATATCTCTCTACAACTCTTCCCAGGCGATGCCCTCTATATCACCGGAGTTAACGGTGCAGGGAAAACATCATTACTTCGAACAATCGCAGGTTTTTGCCCAATAACTTCCGGGTCTATGTATCATTCTGGAGCTATTGCATGGCTTGGTCCACAAAATGCCCTCAAGCCACAACTCACTGTACAGGATAACCTCACTCTTACAAGAAAAGCCTGTCCTACAGATCTTACTTATATTTTAGACTACTTAAATCTTTCTAAACTCGTACATATGCCTGTAAATCGTCTTTCATCTGGTCAGAAACGACGCACAGCACTCGCCCGTGTCTACCTCTCTCAAGCACCGCTATGGCTCTTAGATGAACCGGCTACAAGTCTGGATGCTGCGAGCATCACCCAACTAGAACAACTTATTGCCAACCACCGGCAGCAAGGCGGCATGGTTGCGCTAACAAGTCACACGCCACTCCATGTCCCCAATAACATTCACCTCCCCCTCACCATTAACACCTCTCATGAAGAAACATTATGGTAGCTCTTTTCATTACGCTTATTCGACGAGAACTTCGCCTCGCTTTCTACTTTGGGTCTGATACTCTGGGAGGGCTGTTTTTTTTCATCTTATGTTCTTCGCTCTTCCCTCTAGCCCTTGGCCCTTCTCCCTCTCTTTTGCATATGATGGGGCCAGGCATTATTTGGGTTTGTGCTTTACTTGCGAGCCTACTGCCTCTGGAAAGACTTTTTGCTGCCGATTATGACGACGGCTCTTTGGATCTTCTTATGTTAAGCGGCCTTCCTCCTGCAGGAATCGCGCTCGCTAAAATCGTATCTCACTGGCTGACAAGTAGTCTGCCTATTCTACTAACAAGCGTTCCTCTAGGAATCATGTTTAGTATGCAGACAAAGGAATTACTCATCCTTTTAGGAAGCCTTACTCTCGGCAGCCTCACCTTTTCGCTCATTGGAGGAACAATCGCTGCCAGCATATTGGGCGCACGCCGTAACACCCTCATCCTGCCGCTACTTGTCCTCCCCCTTAACACGCCCGTTCTTATTTTTGGCGCTCTAAGCTCCTATGCGATGCAAATAGGCGCGTCTATAACGACTAACTTATCCCTCTTAGGGGCCTGTCTTTGCCTCGCTTTACCTTTTTGCCCACTGGCTGCAGGCGCTGGACTTCGTGAAGCTTGCCGCTAACCGACTATTGCAGGCTCCCAAAGCAAAGATAATATCGGCCCCATAAAAAACCGCCCTTGAAAGAGCGGTTTTTTTTCGACCCTTACTTGCCACCTTGACGGGCTACAAAATTTTCTAACCAGTGAATAGTATACTCACCTGCCCTAAATTCAGGATCGTCTAAAATTTTCTCATGCAACGGAATAACCGTTTTCACACCTTCCACGACACATTCATGCAAAGCACGCTTCATACGTGCAATCGCTTCATCCCTCGTTGGAGCATGAACAATCAGCTTCGCGACCATGCTGTCATAATAAGGGGGAATCTTATATCCAGCAAAAAGCGCACTGTCCATGCGCACACCCAGCCCACCCGGGGCATGAAACATTTTTACTTCCCCTGGATTCGGGGCGAATGTCTGCGGATCTTCAGCATTGATGCGGCACTCAATGGCATGCCCCTGCACCTTAATATCGCTTTGGCGATAACTGAGCTTCTCTCCTGCCGCAACACGAATTTGCTCGCGAACCAAATCAACACTACACACCATCTCTGTGACTGGATGCTCAACCTGAAGACGGGTATTCATCTCAATGAAGCAAAATTGTCCATCTTGATACAAAAACTCTAACGTCCCAGCATTACGATAGCCCATCTTCGCCAGTGCTTCGACGACCGTATGCCCTATCTGGTTTCTTTGCTCTTCTGTGATGACAGGAGAACCAGCCTCTTCAAGTAACTTCTGATGACGGCGTTGTAACGAACAGTCACGTTCTCCAAAATGCACGACATTACCGTGCATATCACCCATAATTTGCAGCTCAATATGCCGGGGACGGTTGAGGTATTTCTCTAAATAAACCTCATCATTTCCAAAAGCCGCCCGTGCCTCTGTCCGCGCAACACTCCACGCTTCAGCAAGCTCGCTCTCGTCCTGAGCAACCTTCATCCCACGACCACCGCCGCCAGCGGCAGCTTTAATCAGAATAGGATACCCAACGCGCGCCGCAACTTCCCGAGCTTCCTCAATGTTGGCCAGCGCCCCATCAGACCCAGCAACCAATGGAACACCAAGGGCGTCCATCGTGGTCTTTGCCGTAATCTTATCGCCCATCATGCGGATATGCTCTGCGGTTGGTCCAATGAAGACCATCCCGTGCGCTTCGACAAGCTCGGCAAAATCAGCATTTTCTGATAGAAAACCATAGCCAGGATGAATAGCTTCAGCCCCTGTAATGGTCGCCGCTGATAAAATTGCCGCAATATTTAAATACGAATCACGAGAGCTTGCAGGGCCAATACAAACGGCTTCATCCGCCAGCCTTACATGCATCGCATCCGAATCTGCCGTCGAATGTACAGCAACCGTGCGAATCCCCATTTCGCGACATGCACGAAGGATTCGCAAAGCAATTTCGCCACGATTGGCGATAAGAATTTTGGAAAACATCACTCAATAATCGCCAGTGGTGCACCATATTCGACTGGTTCACCAGTCGTCACACAATATCTGATTAACTTACCAGCACGAGGGGCTTTAATCTGATTAAAGGTTTTCATGGCCTCAATCAACATAATGGTTTGCCCTTCCGCCACATGGGAACCTTCCTGAACAAAAGGCGGCGATGAGGGGTCTGGCGTCAAGAATGCAACACCAACCATCGGGCTTGGCACCACACCAGGATGAGACGCCATATCTACAGGAGCGGCAGATTCCTTAGGCTGCTGCGCAGGAGCTTGCGCTACGGCTGGGGCTGCTTGCACACTCACTTCGCGTGCAACACGCAGACGGCTATCCCCTTCTGCTACTTCAATTTCGGTCAGGCCTGTTTCCGTCAGGATATCGGCCAACGCCCGAATAGCCTCCTTATCCACGAGCATACGGCTCATCCTTCATCCTCAATTATATCTGCCATCGCCTGGAGAGCATGTGCATACCCCCGTACCCCTAGCCCACAGATAACTCCACGAGCCACTTGAGAGACGTAACTATGGTGACGAAACGCTTCCCGGCGATGAATATTCGAAATATGCACTTCAATCACCGGCAACTCAACGGCATGAAGCGCATCAAGCAAAGCAATTGATGTATGTCCATACGCTGCAGGATTAATCACTATTCCATTCGCGCGACTACGACACTCCTGCACCCATGATACCAACTCCCCCTCACCATTTGTCTGCCGGAAATCAATAGCTACATCCAAGCGCTCAGCCGCCTGAAGACAAACCTGCTCCACATCGTCTAATGTTGCATGTCCGTAGATATCAGGCTGCCGTAAACCCAGCAAATTTAGGTTAGGTCCATTCAGGACTACTATAAGAGGTCGCTTCATCTGGCGGGCTGATAGCATTTTCTTATCTTTTAGAAAAGATCATCATAGTGCTAGCATACAATGTATATTCATCAAAAATCATACGAGGAGCTCAATATGGCCCATCATAGCCATCCCTATCGTAAACACAAAAGATACTTCACTTGCCTACTGAAACGTTATTCGGCCCGTCTCTATGTTGCATGCTCCATTCCCTTACTATTTTCTCAAGCACATGCTGTACCCTTAGCCCATTCTTCTGAGGGGGTTTTTAAAAAAGACCCCAATCACTCTGTGCAAACAGGGCTCGCAAGCTGGTACGGCGGAACAAAATTTCAATTTAAACGCACAGCCCAGGGAAGTACTTTTGATCACAACACCCTTACGGCTGCACATCCTACCCTACCCTTCGGCACGAAAGTCATTGTCCACTCTCTCAAAACTCACCGAAGTATTCTCGTCACCATTATGGATCGCGGTCCTTTTACAGGTCACCGCATTATTGATCTCTCGCGAATGGCTGCCATACAGTTGGGAATCATGAAACGAGGCGTTTCGCCTGTTTCTATAACAGTCGTTACACCCGTTAAGGCAACGCAAGCCGACTTCTCTACGCTCGCTTCAGAATAGACATTATCTAAAAGAATGCCACATATTCATGGCACTCTTCTTCGTTGCCTTTAATGCGCTTCCACTCCTGAAGATTGTTCCACAGTCACACGATGCGCCTCTGCATGGCTTAATTTCCGCCGTGCATTTTCTTCAAGTTCAGCATTAATCACCGCTCCAAATAACACCACATAAGCACTGACAAAAAGCCACATCATAATGGCAGCTACGGCACCTAGCGGTCCATATGTCGCACTATAACTTGCAAAATGTGACACATACCAAGAGAAGCCCAGCGATGCGATGACCCACAAAACTGTCGCAACGCCTGCTCCTGGCACGATAAGACGCCATAGCGTCCAGTCACGACAAGGAGCGATACGGTATAAAAGCGTCACCGCAACAAAAACAAATAACAACATGAGAGAAGGAGCAAGCCAATGAACCATCATTGGCGTTCCTTTATCGACGAGAAAATGCAGAGAAGGTGGGATTTTATCCAGATCAATCCCAAAACGTCCTAAATACTTTGGCAAATAATCAACAATAGCCGGAGCCGCTACCATAAGAGCTAATGTCAAACATGCTCCTATAATTCCTAAAAATGTCGTTCCAAATGCAAGACATTGGAAACGCAGAAAACCTCTATTTTCTTCTGTATGATAAGCAATATTAAGAGCTGAGAGAATAGAACGACTACTCGCCGTCGCCGACCATAAGGTAATCGCTAAAGAAAATACCAGGCCAAGCGTTAATGATGAATGCGGCTGCTGAACTAGTGTATGAATACGATCTACAATTAGCGAATAGGCCGATGCAGGAATCAAGTTACGAATTAAATGTAGCTGCGACTCAGCCGTATGAATATCAAACACAAGTCCGTAAACTGAAATGAGCGCCGTAACGGCTGGGAAAAGTGACAACGTTGCGTAAAAAGCGCACCCCGCTGCACAAAGAGACGTCTGACTTGCTCCAGTATTACGGAGAATCTGACGCAGAACAGGCCACCACCCCTTAGACGGAGATGAGCTCATCGTCTCTGACTCATTCGAAGCTGGCACGCAACATCCTCTCTTTATCTTTGTAATGACTCACACTGATGAACAACCTACCGCGCCTAAAGCGCTCTCGTAACGATCGTCAACCGAATAAAAACGTTAGAATGACGCCTGAACGATAACTCTGATACGCCTCAAACACATTAGAAACCTGTGATATACCACTTCCGCAAACAAACGTTTACCGGATTCGATATTTAGTGGGGATAATTACACAATATACTTTCATCACGAAAGAATTTAGATTTCGTTTCTTTGATATCTGTAACAAAAAAACAATACCACACCCTCACTTCAGATAAATCACTCTTTATTATTTTAAATATTTGATAGAGACGTCGTCTGGCGCCGTATATTTCGTAAACAGCCTACTTGTGACCACATAATCTACTCTCTGCCGCACGATAACCCTATACGCAGGCTGTTAGGGATAAGCACCAAGGAGAAGCCCTAGCAAGCTCCTCCTAACTCTGAATAATCTAAGCTTTTTCCAGTAGTGCTTGCAGCTGATTCCAACGCTGAATATTTTTCTTCGCATCTTGGACAAAAGCTGAACGTTTTATGCCGCCGAGAAAGAGTTTCTGTACCAAACGCCCAAACCCTCGCGTTGGACGCTCAACCTGAATAAATAAAATAGCACGTATTTCGTCCGTATTATTTTGAACTGTATGATTGTACGTATCATCAAATATAAACACTTTCCCTTCTTGCCAGTGAAGGGTGTAATTTGACACCTTAATCCAACAATTCTTGCCATCTTTCGGAATACTGAGTCCCAGATGACAATTAAGCATTCCCTTGGTAACACCATTATGGGGGGGGATTTCTCCACCAGGCTCAAGAATAGAGAATAAAGCCGAACACAACCCTGGTATTCCGGCAACAAGCTGGGCCGTAACAGGAGCCTTCGCACAATTCTCAGGCACTTTAATGCCATAACCATAGAGAAAGAATGATTTCCAGCTATTATCTGGAGCAATACGCTTATGATCTGGGGACAGTTCCCTCAAAGGCGGTACCCCACCCTGTTCGGCGATAACGCCCTGAAACTCTTTGATAATAAGCGGAGCCGCTTTCTCAAGCGCTTCAACCCACGGAAAAATACTGTTCTCTAACAAAGGGGCATTGGAAACACATGAGCCACTCGCAATCGCTTTATTGAACCATGGCCTTAGTTTCTTACCAATTCTCACTATTAGAGGACGCTTCTTATTCTCAGTCACCTACTCAATCTCCCTCAAAACGTCATCCAAGCAGCACCTATAGAGGAATCTCATTGCTGCCCGTTTGGCTGCTTATATCATCATACAGTTGAGCTAAGCAGCGCTAAAATGACGTTGCATTTAGATACCGCTGAGCAATCTAACCAAAATGTTTTAAATTTTTATCTATTTTTCAAGTGATTGAAGATGAACAAGATGCTGATAGATTCCATCTTCTCTTTTCATCAATGTGTCATGAGTGCCATCTTCTACAATGACACCGTTCTGGAAAACTAAAATGCGGTCTAGCTCTCGAACCGTTGATAAACGATGCGCAATCACCAGCACAGTACGATGATCCATCAAACGACTCATCGCTTCCTGAACGAGAGCTTCCGATTCTGAATCTAAACTCGCTGTCGCTTCGTCAAAAATCACAATCGGCGCTTTTGTTAGAAAAGCTCGTGCAATCGCCACACGTTGACGCTCTCCTCCTGAGAGTTTAACCCCTCGCTCACCAACCATCGTGGCGTAGCCTTCTGGCAAACGATCAATAAACACACTCGCATTCGCCAATTGCGCAGCTTCAACAATCTCTGCATGACTCGCATCTGGGCGGCCATACGAAATATTCTCCGCTAAACTTCGGTGGAAAAGCACAGGCTCTTGGGGCACTAACGCGATCTGACGACGCAAACTCTCTTGCGTGACCGCAGCGATATTTTGCCCATCTATCAGGATGGCTCCTTCATTCACATCATAAAAACGCTGTAACAGTCGTGTTAACGTCGTTTTTCCAGAACCACTTGCACCGACAAAAGCAACACGTGTTCCTGTTTTGATATGTAATGAGAGCCCTTGATAAATCGGCTTTTTTTGTGATGGGTAGCGGAAAAATACATCCTTTACCTCAATATCACTTCCCCTCTCAGACACCTGCAAAGTAGCCGCACCTGGGGCATCCTTCACCCCCGGCTCCATTTGAAACAGGGCAACCAATTCCTCCATTTCATTGACGGAACGCTGTACTTGACTCACCTGCTGGCCCAGGTCACGGAGATATCCCTGAATCAAAAACATCATTGTTAACACATACGCAACATCACCTGGCCCCGCTTCTCCCTTCCACCATAGGAAGACAGCAAGCCCGATCATAATCACGCGCATCAGCAATGTATAAGAAGCCTGCAAATTCGCGCTATTGGTTCCCCTAAACCAACTCCAATACGTGCGTCGGCTCCATAACCAAGACAGGCGTTCCAATCGCCTTTCTTCACGGCGCTCTGCACCAAAAGCTTTCACAACACTGTTGCACGTCACAGCATCAGCCAGAGCAGCCCCTATTTTCGTATCCCATTGATTCGCCACCCGCGCACTCGGCGCTACGTAACGCAGCGCAAGCCGAATAGACAAAAAAGCAAATAAAATGACAGCAAACCCAAGAACACATCCCATCAATGGTGAACGCACCATCAAAACGATTGTCGTCCCAAACAAGACCAAAACTTCTGGAGCAATAAGCAACAGCAATGTATCGTCCAGAGAATCAAGCGCCCACATGCCACGCGTCAGACGCCTTACTGTAGAACCCGCAAAGTTACTTGCGTGCCAATCCGCTGAAAAACGCTGCACACGTGCAAAAGCATCGCCTAGAATACGCCGCATGATCGCAAGGCTTAGGCGGCTAATGCCCAGATAGGAAAAACGCCGCCCCATGACGCTTACCAAACCAAGTACCAGCAATCCGCTTACCATCAAAAGAGCATCATGCAGCAAGGCAATACGTGATGCACTCTCCGCCCGCAAAGGCGAAGAGATATCCGAAACAAGACGCCCAGCGAGAAGAGGCGTGCAAATATCAGCCAACGTCGCCAGAGCCACACCACCCAACGTACGGCTCAAAAGACCAGGATGTTCCAGCCAACGCCGAACAACAAAACGCACGACACCAACGAATGATACAGTGGATATCCCTTTTTGGTCTTTATTCTTTCCGCTCGTCGCCGTTTCTTGATTGTCAGGCATAGATCCACCGAACTCCCTGGTTGCTGCGCATGCGCCTCTTACGCTGTACTCCCCATCATGATATCAGGGAGGCTTTGCCTATTGATGGCTAAAAATCTGTATAATTGTGAAGGTTCTTCCCTTCCGATACAATATCCTAACGGAGTTCCTCCTGTGGTATCCACTCCTACAAAGGCGATGAGTTTACGCGCTGTCAAAGAATTCATAACAATTCTTTCTCACGAATATCCCCATGCCGAGAGTGAACTCGTTTTTCGTAATTCTTTTGAATTACTTGTTGCTGTCGTGCTGTCTGCTCAAGCAACCGATAAATCCGTCAACAAAGCAACCCAAGGTCTCTTCGCCGAAGCTCCGACACCTGAATTAATGGTCGCGTTAGGAGAAGAAGGTATTGCACGCCATATCCGCACGATCGGCCTATGGCGTGCTAAAGCTCATAATGTTGCGAAATTATGCCAACAATTACTGAAGCATCACCACGGGCACATCCCCTCTAATCGCAAAGACTTAGAAGCACTCCCAGGCGTCGGAAGAAAAACCGCCAACGTCGTTCTCAACGTAGCTTTTGATCAAGATACAATGGCTGTAGACACACATATCTTCCGCATTAGCAATCGCACAGGCCTCGCCCCAGGCAAGAATGTTCGCGAAGTTGAGGATGCTCTTGTCACGCGCATCCCTAAAGCGATGCTCCGCCCTTCTCATCATTGGCTTATTCTTCTGGGACGCTACACATGCAAAGCCCGCACACCGGAATGCTGGAGATGCGCCGTCACGGCTCAATGCCTCTATGAAGACAAGCAGCTAACGCCTCCTCTTCCGAAAACCAAACAGCGCACACATTCTTAAACCAACGTCCCTCCTATTCTTCCTTCGCCATAGGGAGATTAATGACATCCACATAGCCCATATGAGGGACCCACAGACGCGCCCCGCGTGCAGTCTGATCCGATATAAGAGAAAAATGACCGTCATATTGTCCGTAAACGGCCCATGCCCCTTCTTTCCGGGCCATCGCACCATTCAAATGCTGCGCTGTCTGACATAATGCACGACGGTCTTCCCGACTCACGACCAACATGACATCCCGACAAAGAGACTCATCGCCACGCATGATTTTCTCGTCATGAGCTCCCCAATCAATCAAAACTGTCTGCCGAGAGAGCGATAGACGACATAGTCCTGTTGGGCATATCTCTGACAACATATGCGCTTTTATTCCCATATCTTGTTGCCAGGCATTCCGAATAAATACGTCGGCTTTTGGCGCTCCAATAAACCAATTCCCCTCTATATGCAGGGCTATGGCTTGAGCATCAGGTGCTAACAAAAGAACGGGACGCGGCACAATCCAAGCGACCCCAACACCAACGGACAGGATCACCCCTCCCATCCACCGTCCTTTCCCTTGCCATAAACACACCATCGTTAAACCAACCATAACGAGGAATACTCCCCATCCTGGCCATGATGGTACAGCACAACTCGCCCATGGTGCATGAGCCATCATCCGTGCTGTTAGCCTAATGACTTTAATCCCCCAACTCATGGCCCACAAAGCTGCTGTATCAAGCCCAAAGGGACTCAATATGAGGGACAGTAACCCCATGGGCATAACCCACATCCCTGTGATGGGCACAGCAACAAGATTCGCCACCACAAACCACGGTTGAAAAGCACCAAAATGCGCCATGCTAATCGGTAACGTTGCCATTCCAGCGAGAAGAGATGTGAGCCCTAACATCAAAAAAGGAACACCCCATCGCTCCCATACCAATGATTTTTGTCTGAGTTTCTCCAGATAGGGGCATAAAAAATCATATCCCACGATCAATACCAACACCGCGGCAAACGACATTTGAAAAGAGACATCTAATATGACAGCAGGACACCAAAGCTCCATGCCAAGCGCCACCAACGCTAAGGCTCGCAACGACAAAACACGCCGCCCAAACAACAAAGCGAGCACACCATAACTCGCCATCCCTAAAGCACGCAGCCCGGGAAGATGCTCTCCCGTTAACCAAATATAGATCCCACCACAAAGGAGTGACCCGATAACAGCAATCTCACGGCACGACCAAAAGAGACTGGCCTTCTCAGAAAAAGCTAACCCACGCCTTAATACAAAATAACAGGCCCCCATCACGAAGCCCAAATGCAGCCCGGCCACCGCAAGTAAATGTGCTAATCCCGACGCAGAAAAATCACGCCGTGTTTGCGAGGAAAGCGCTCCTGTTTCTCCGCATAACAACGTGGCAGCAATAGCGCCATTTTGACCTGGAAGTTCTCTTAAAATACGGGCAGCTAATACCTCACGCCAATGTCCCCAGAACACGCCCTGCCCAAGGGTGATGACCTGAAAAAACGATAGCGCCATACCGCTACCCGCCAAGCCATTGAACCAATCTTCACGCTGTAAATCTCGTCCATAAGGCCAACTCGGCATAGAAGGCTGACGCAATAGAGCGCGTAATCGAATGGCTTCACCACTTATGGGAAGTGTTTTCTCCCCTTTTTTCAAGGTAATACGGATCACTCGCTTTAAGGGGAGCGCCTCCACCCCTTCTACCGATTCCAATCGCACATGCCGCAATACGACACGGTAACGGGGGTCTTTATCTTCCACATATTCTCGTGGTGGCAACCGTTCCACGTGCTGAATCTGGCCTTCCACCCACACTGCTTGCTGAGGAAGCCTCATGATGGGCGGCTGCCTCTGCGCCTGGACGGCCACATCCAAGAACCCCACGGAAACACTTACAAGGGCAATACCCAAGGCACGCGCTGTCAACGCGTAAGGGAAGCGAGGCCTTGCCAAGACACAGACCACAACGCCACCGAATGCCATGATGGCGACCACACATTTAAAAAGAAAAGATGGTTCAGATAAAAGCGCGAAATAAGCGGCGATCCCAGCCCCCATAGCGACAGGAACCCAACAAAAAAGCCGGCGCCCTTGCCGAAACAAAGACTGTTCTATCCATCGCCCCCAGAACATCCTGTCCACTTTCGTATGATAACCGCAACAATCTCTCTGGAATACTCAAAAAGAAAGCGCCGTAATTCTCCCTATAAATAAGGAATATACTTTGCTTTAAAATTAATGACCGCTGAAAGGTACGCTAACAGACTTTTTCAAGGTGATAGCCGCCTGCGTTGGAGCATGATATAAGGTGTTTTCATGAAGATCCGTACCCGTTTTGCCCCTTCGCCGACAGGTTTGCTCCATATCGGGAATGCCCGTGCAGCCCTGTTTAATTACCTCTATGCACGCCATCATGGCGGTGAGTTTGTCCTCCGTATTGAGGATACCGACCGCGAGCGCTCAACGCAGCATGCTGTTGATGTTATCTTCGATGGCCTCAAATGGATGGGGCTCGACTGGGACGGAGAACCTGTTTTCCAATCAACGAGACAAGCACGCCACGCAGAAGTCGTGCAGCAATTGCTCGAAAAAGGTCAGGCTTATCGTTGCTACAGCACACCAGAGGAACTCGCCGCAATGCGCGAAAAGGCGCGCGCAGAGAAACGCCCTCCACGATATGACGGCACATGGCGTGATCGCGACCCATCGGAAGCTCCCGAAGGTGCTCCTTTTGCTATTCGTCTAAAAGCCCCGCAAGAAGGGGAAACCATCATTCATGACCACGTCCAAGGTGATGTACGTGTCGCCAATAGCGAAATGGATGACCTCATCCTTCTACGCTCCGATGGAACACCTACCTATCTTCTCGCTGTTGTCGTTGATGATCACGACATGGAAATCACCCATGTCATGCGCGGCGATGATCACCTGACCAATACATTTCGCCAAGCCATGATTTATCGTGCAATGGGGTGGGATTTACCCGAATTTGCTCACCTTCCCCTCATCCACGGCCCTGATGGCGCAAAACTTTCCAAACGACACGGTGCACAATCCGTCGTCGATTTCCGCGAAGCAGGCTTTTTGCCCGAAGCGCTCGATAATTATCTCCTCCGCCTTGGTTGGGGACATGGCGACGCCGAAGTATTGTCCCGGGAAGAGCAAATTAAGCTGTTTGACTTTGATGGAATCGGGCAATCCCCTTCCCGTATGGACTATGTCAAACTCACACATCTCAACGGTATTTGGATGCGTCAGGCTGATGATGAGCGCTTGACCAATGACGTTATGGAGCGTCTTGCAAAACATGATGATGTAGAACTCACTGAGACCGTACGCAAACGCATCCTAACCCTCATGCCTGGCCTCAAAGAGCGCGCGAAAACATTAATTGAATTAAGCGATAATGCAGCCTTTGCTGGTCTTCGCTTGCCTCTGAGTCTTACACCCAAAGCGGAAAAAATTCTCGATGAGAATGGCCGCACTGTATTACGCGGCATAAGCGAAAAGCTCGCGACTCTAGAGCCCTTTACCGCAGAAAATATTGACACTGCCCTACGCTCTTATGCTCAAGAACATGATCTGAAACTGGGAGCTGTTGCACAGCCACTGCGTGCTGCTATGACAGGAACAACCACCTCACCAGGGATCGACCTCACTCTCCTCGCTCTTGGCAAGGATGAGGTTCTCGCTCGTATTCGGAGTGTATTAGAATCATGAGTGTGCGCCGCCATAATGTTCATCTTCTTGGTATTGAGGGGATGCAACCCAATGACATTACGCCCTTCCTGGATCTCGCTGAAAGCTACGCTCTCCTCAGTCGCTCACGCAATGCTCCACGCGATATTCTTCAAGGCCGTACCGTCATTAACCTATTCTTTGAGAATAGCACCCGAACACGAACGAGTTTCGAGCTTGCTGGGAAGCGCTTGGGAGCTGACGTTGTCAATATGTCCGTCTCTACGAGCTCTGTCAGTAAAGGGGAGACCCTGCTTGATACAGCCGCTACGCTCAACGCCATGCATTGTGACCTCCTTGTTGTCCGTCATGACCAATCAGGAGCACCTTCTCTTCTCTCACAAAAAGTAGAAGCAAGCGTCGTAAATGCCGGCGATGGCATGCATGAACACCCAACCCAGGCTTTATTGGATGCTTTAACCATTCGGCGGCACTTCAATCGCCTTGATGGGCTAACAATCGCCATTTGTGGTGATGTCAGCCATAGCCGTGTTGCACGTTCTAATATTCACCTTCTTCGTGCTATGGGGAGCAAGATACGCCTGGTTGGCCCACCAACCCTTCTTCCGTCAGCCTTTGCCAAGATGGAAGGGGTCACCCTCTATCACGACATGGACAAAGCGCTCAAAGGTGTTGACGTCGCCATGTGCCTCCGTGTGCAACGCGAACGCATGGGGAGTGGGCTTGTGCCCAGCGCACGAGAATATTTTTCTCTTTTTGGGCTTGATCGCCGCCGCCTCTCCCTGGCCAAATCCCATGCTTTAGTGATGCATCCTGGTCCTATGAATCGTGGGATCGAAATTGCCTCGGATGTCGCCGATTCTCCACAAAGTGTCATTTCTGAACAGGTCGAAATGGGCGTTGCCGTACGTATGGCCGTACTCGACCGTCTTTCACGGATGCAGAGCCCCTCATGACAAGCCTTGTTTTTGAAAATGTCCGTCTCATTGACCCCGCTTCTGGTCGCGATACGCCAGGACGACTGGTTGTGCAAAACGGTAAAATCGCTGGGTATGACACGCATGAAGCCCCTAAAGGCGCTCAGATCATTGATGGTCAGGGCGCTGTATTGTGTCCCGGCCTTGTCGATATGCGTGTAAGCCTAGGAGAACCTGGGACAGAATATCGCGAAAATATCCACTCTGGGGCTCAGGCCGCTGTTGCTGGTGGCATTACCTCTCTTGCCGTTTTACCAGATACAGACCCTTCAATTGATACCCCTGCGTTGGTCCATTACATCACCAAACGTGGGGAAGAGACGAATATGGTCTCGCTTCATCCCTACGGAGCCCTAACCCGCCATTGCGCAGGGAAGGAAATGGCCGAGATTGGCTTGCTCAAACAAGCAGGAGCCGTTGCATTCTCCGATGGTGCACGCGCCATCAGTGACGCCAAACAAATGCGAAATCTACTCGCATATTCGCGGTTTCTTGATGCTCTGATTGTGCTCCACCCTGAGGAGCCCACTCTAGCACGCGGGGGATGCGCAACCGGGAGTGAGCTTGCCGTTCGCCTAGGTCTCCCTCAAATCCCGGCTGCAGCAGAAGCGATGATGGTTGCGCGTGACCTCAGACTCGCTGAAATGACAGGAGCACGTATCCACTTTGCCCATATCTCCACGGGTGAAGCACTTGATTTAATACGACAGGCCAAAGCAAAAAATATCCGTGTCACCTGTGATACGGCACCACCATATTTTTCCATGACAGAAGACGCTATTGGTGATTTCCGCACCTATGCGAAGCTCTCCCCTCCTTTGCGCGAGGAGCATGATCGTCAAGCCGTTCTCGCCGCTTTGGCTGATGGCACCATTGATGTGATCGCTTCTGATCATGTCCCAGCCGATGCTGATGATAAACGTCTCCCCTTCGCGCATGCGCGCGCTGGCGGAACGGGGCTAGCAACCTTGCTCGGTGTCACCTTAGAAGCCAATCTGCCTCTTATCGAAGCCTTGCGTCTCCTCACCTCCGCTCCAGCTCAATTACTTGGATTGGAAGCAGGAACCCTCGCAATCGGCAAAAAGGCGGACCTCTGCCTCTTTGACCCAGAGGCGAAATGGACCGTCACAGCTGGCTCCATGCCGGGACTCGCACAGAATACTCCTTTTGATGGTCGTGTTTTAAAAGGGAAAGTTCTCCGCACCTTCCACCGTGGACGTGAGGTTTACACAGCCCCGCACTTGTTAAAGGACGCTCATTAATGCCTTTCCTGCAATGGTCATTATTCCCCCCGAGCCTTCCTATCATCGCCTTAGCGGCCTATGGGCTCGGCAGCATCCCTTTTGGAATGCTTTTAACGGCCCTTGCAGGAGGTGGCGATATCCGTCGCATTGGTTCAGGCAATATTGGAGCAACCAATGTCCTGCGGACAGGGCGGAAAGGCCTTGCCGCAGCCACTTTGTTACTTGACGCTTTTAAGGGGTTCCTTGCTGTCTTATTAGCGGCGACCCTCTGCGTGCACCAAACTCAACTTGCAATGGCTGTTGCCGGTATGGCCGCCATTCTTGGACATTGCTTTCCAATCTGGCTTGGCTTCCGTGGCGGAAAAGGGGTTGCAACCGGCATTGGCACTTTTTGGGCCTTATGCTGGCCGGTTGGCCTTATCAGCACAATTTTATGGGTTTTTGGCGTAAAATTCAGCCGTATTTCTTCCGTAGGCGCTCTCCTGGCCTTCTTTGCAGCCCCGCTCCTCACGCCAGCTCTGAGTATGCAGCCTGTATCTTCTCCCATACCGCTGGCCGTAGATCTCATCACACTCCTTGTATGGTTCCGTCATTACGGAAATATCGTTCGCCTGTTTCAAGGAACAGAACCACGTATTGGTAAAACAACCCATCAGCAAGAATGATCTCATTAGCCTGTTCAGGTAGCCTCCTTTATGTCTACACGGTCGACCACTGCCCTCACCAACCAGCATGAACGTCTTTCCATGCTCCGCTTGGCCCGCACCAGCGGTATCGGCCCTGTAAATTTTGCACGTCTTTTGGGACTATACGGCACCGCATCCCGTGCTCTCGAGGCTCTTCCACATCGTTTTCAACGCAATGGGCGCACACCTCCCGATATCCCAACGCTCACTGAAATTGAGGACGAAATAGCGACATTGGCACAGCGCGGTGCCCGTCACCTCCTCCGTTCCGATCCAGAATACCCTCTTCTTCTCACACATATTCCTGATGCCCCACCTTTGCTTTTCGTACAGGGGAATACACAACGACTCTCCATCAATGGTGTAGGCATTGTGGGCGCACGCAATGCTTCATCAGCGGGGTTACGCCTTGCCGAGAGTATCGCGGCTGAACTTGCCGCCGGGGGAATCTGTATTGTTTCCGGTCTCGCCCGCGGTGTTGATACAGCAGCACATCGTGGTGCCCTCCACCCTGGACTGACTGTTGCCGCTCTCGCAGGCGGCCTTGATCATCCTTACCCCCCAGAAAACAAACGATTACAAGAAGAAATTGCCGAAAAGGGCTGCCTGATTACGGAAGCTCCACTCGGTTCCATCCCTCAAGCACGTCATTTCCCACGCCGTAATCGGCTCATTGCCGGAATCACACAAGGCTGCTTGGTCATTGAAGCGGCCCTCCATTCCGGTACGCTGATTACCGCATCCCTCGCCGAATCCTATCATCGCACTGTTTTTGCAACACCTGGCTCCCCCCTTGATCCTCGTTCTCGAGGAGGGAATCAGCTCATTCGACAAGGAAGCCTTCTTGTCGAAAATGGGATGGATGTGTTGACCTCTCTCCCACAACATTTACCCGTCCGGCAGCCAGCTCCTTGGGAGCAATCTCTTCACGACGAGACGCCACTTTTCGAGTCTCGACAATCGATCAACTCCACAACGTCGCGCCCCGCGCCGTCATCACACTCAACAAAATTTCCGGCGCCTAAAGATAAAACCGCAGCCTCATCTTTGCCTAAAAACACGCCTTCTGCGCCCCTTTCATCTCCTGAAGACATACAAAAAAAACTTCTTTCTCTCCTATCAATCACACCAACGCCAGTTGACGAGATTGTGTCACGCTGTCAGTTCTCCGTTTCAGCCGTTACAACAGCACTCAGTGAATTAGAGCTGGACGGTGTGGTGGAACGTCTACCAGGTGGGCGCGTGGCACGCCTCCCTGATTAGGTGAAGCAAAGGGACGGATAATGGCAGCAACACGTATTGTAGTGGTGGAAAGCCCGGCTAAAGCCAAAACCATTAACCGCTATCTTGGCAGTGATTACGCCGTTATCGCTTCATTCGGCCACGTACGTGACTTACCGCCAAAAGATGGCAGTGTTCGACCTGATGAGAATTTTGCCATGAGCTGGCAAACAGACGAACGCGGTTCAAAACAAATTGCAACAATTGCCAAAGCCCTTAAGGGTGCCAAACAACTTATTCTCGCAACTGACCCGGACCGCGAAGGAGAAGCAATCTCCTGGCATGTTCGAAGCGCTTTGGCAGAAAAAAACCTTCTCAAAAACATCGACGTCCAGCGCGTTACATTTAACGAAATCACCAAAAACGCCATCACCGCAGCGATGGCGGCTCCTCGGCCGCTCGATCAACCGCTTATTGATGCCTATCTTGCACGCCGAGCCCTTGATTATTTAGTTGGCTTTACGCTTTCACCCGTCTTATGGCGTAAACTCCCTGGGAGTCGTAGCGCCGGCCGTGTGCAATCCGTAGCCCTGCGCCTTATTTGCGAACGCGAAGCTGAAATTGAGGTCTTCAAACCTCGGGAATATTGGAGCATCGAAGGCGCCTTCACCACGCCTGAACAAGCCCTCTTCAAAGCACGCTTGACTCATTTTAACGGGAAAAAACTTGAGCAATTTGATCTGCCTGATGAGACACACGCTCTAGAAGCGCGTCAGGCCGTTGAAAACACTGCGTTCCACATTAAAAAGATTGAACGTAAACGCAGTAAACGAAACCCTGCACCTCCTTTTACAACATCCACTCTCCAGCAAGAGGCTTCGCGCAAACTGGGCATGAGTGCCCAAGTGACCATGCGTACTGCTCAACAACTCTATGAAGGTGTTGATCTTCACGGAGAAACCGTTGGTCTCATTACGTATATGCGTACTGATGGTGTCACAATGGCACGTGAAGCCATTGATATGATTCGTTCTCACATCCATGAAAGTTTTGGCGACCGCTATTGCCCAACATCCCCACGGGCCTATGCGACCAAAGCCAAGAATGCACAAGAAGCCCATGAGGCTGTTCGCCCAACTGATGTTCGGCGCACCCCTGACCAAGTCGCCCCAGCTTTATCACATGATCAGCGTCGACTGTACGAGCTCATCTGGAAACGGGCAGTTGCTTCACAAATGCAATCTGCTGAAATTGACCAGACAGCCGTTGTTCTTGCTGGACAAGATAATAAAACCATGTTGCGCGCAACGGGTTCCATCATCGCCTTTGATGGTTTCTTAAAGCTCTACATGGAAGGACGCGACGATAGCCAGACAGATGATGATCAAAATCGCCTTCTTCCTCCCATGAAAGAAGGCGACCCTCTCACAACCAAAGCCGTCACAGCGGACCAACATTTCACACAACCGCCGCCACGCTACTCTGAAGCCTCTCTTGTCAAGAAAATGGAAGAGATCGGCATCGGCCGCCCTTCCACCTATGCCTCTATTTTGGGGGTCTTACGTGACCGAAATTACGTTCGTCTGGATAGTCGCCGTTTCATTCCAGAGGATCGAGGTCGGCTCGTTACCGCTTTTCTAACATCCTTTTTTGAGCGCTATGTCGATACTGGTTTCACAGCGTCTCTAGAAGAACAACTCGATGACATCTCAGGCGGTCGAGCCGACTGGCACGACATTATGAAAGCCTTCTGGCACGATTTCTCTGCAACCGTTGATAAAACAAAAGATTTAAAAATTTCAGATGTCATTGATGCACTTGATCACGATCTCGGCAATCACTTCTTCCCACTTCATGAAGATGGGAGCGACCCTCGCCGCTGTCCCTCTTGTGAGACAGGTCGTTTAGGACTCCGCCTCGGGAAACATGGTGCTTTCCTTGGTTGCTCAAACTACCCAGAATGTCGCGTTACACGCCCCCTCACCATCAGTGAAGGTGAAGGCCCTTCTCTCGCAGAAGGGGTAAAGAGCCTGGGGCATGACCCAAAAACGGGAGAAGAAATTACCTTACGTCGTGGTCCCTATGGTCTCTATGTCCAAAAAGGCGAGCCCGACCCTGACAACAAAAAAATCAAACCGAAACGCGCCACGATACCCAAAAACCGCCCTAGCGATGACGTGAGTTTAGAAGAAGCCATTGGTTTGCTTTCTCTTCCTCGCTCGCTTGGAACACACCCTGACACGGGCGAAATGATTGAAGCTGGCTTAGGACGATTTGGGCCCTACGTTAAAATGGGAAGCATATATGGCACCCTTGGCAAGGATGAAGACGTCCTCACCATCGGTATGCCACAAGCCATTGAAGCGCTCGCCAAAAAGCTGGCCTCCATCCGCACGCTTGGGGTTCATCCTAAAGACCAAGAAACGATCATCGTCCGGAAAGGACGATTTGGCCCCTATGTGCAGCATGGCTCTACCGTGGCGACACTTCCCAAGGACCAGAAAATGGAAGATGTCACACTTGAGGAAGCCATCACCCTCCTAGAAGAAAAAGGGAAACCCCTCAAAGGGAAGACCAGTAAGACAACAAGAAGCAAAAAAACGCCCAAAAAAGAGAGCGCAACGAAAGAAAAACCCGCCCCAAAAGCAAAAAGCCGGAAAAAGAAGGAGGCTTCATAAAGACATAAAAGACACAGTCTTCTTCCCGATGTGCAATCAACCCTCTTTAGCAAAAGAACTGCTTATTGCTTTATGGAATCAGGAGGCAGTATCATCCGACCAAGGTAGGCCTTGACCTACTATTATAAAAAGGCAGAGTAGGAATCTCTCGATTTTGGGGAAGATCGTATTCTGCCGTGGTCGTGAGGGACTTTATACTCCCCACATCGGTCGCCCATTTATGTTGGTATCTTCGTTGCGCTCCTTTCGTCTCCACTTAAAGACGCCACAGCTTGTCAAATCAACGCTGCTAGCGCTCGTCCTCGTTGTCGGCCTCTCCGCAGCTCCGACCTACGCTGCTGCATCCATGTCCAAACTACCCGAAGGACTAGCGCCCACAACACCCAAACCACCTCCATCTCCGGGACACAAGACACCTCTCAACACCGCTGTAACACGCAATGTTTTAGCATCCGGTTTAAGCTTTATATTACCCCGCCTCTTAAACGAACACTCTCCTGAGGAACTCTCTTTGTGGGGACTAGGAGGCGTAATAGAAACAGACCCATCATTACATCTCATATATGGGAACTCTCCCTCCGCTCCACTATCAATCAAGACGGTTACCCTTCAACAAGGGAAATCAGTCCTGCTCACACGCCCTATTCCAACTGGGAATGATCTCTCTCACTGGGTCGATTTTATTCTCATGTTCATCCAGGTTAGCTGGAATGACAGTGACACCCTCCAGACGGAGGGAAGCAATCAACTCTTATCTCATTTTTTTGCTGGCCTTTTCCGTCATCTTGACCCTTATTCACGCTATCTTTCCCCTGATGATGTCGCCGCAGAAAAACATACCCAACGCGATGATACATGTGCAGTAGGCATTACCCTTAAACGCCATACAGAAGTGTCCTACCCATCCGTTAGTGATATCAACACATCAGGCTCTGCTTGGGCGCAAGGGGTTAGCGTTGGTCAAACAATTCTCGCCATTAATGGCCATAATACCCGGCATATTCCTCTCCACGTGCTACAACATTGGCTTTCTGGACCTCCTGGAAGCAAAATTGTTTTGACCATTCGCACAGCTAAAGGGCGTGTACGCACACTCGCTGTAAGCCGGATGCGCCTTCCTCAAGAAACAGTTTCTCTGTCTCATCAAGGGCCATACGCCGTTTTACATATCGCGCATTTTACACAACAAACTGCTGAAGAAATCAGTCAGTATCTTTCTTCTATGCTCCCAGACAGCCCACAAGAAGGTGATTCAACACCCTCATCAACCGGCAAATTACCTGGTCTTATCCTTGATCTCCGCGGCAATCACGGCGGCCTGCTACAACAAGCCGTTGTTACAGCCGCCCTATTTCTTGATCACGGTGTCGCTGTTACCACAGAAGGGCGTTACCCCTCAGCCAACCATATCTGGACAGTACAAGGCGGTGACCTAACAAATAACACGCCTATCATTGTTCTTGTCGATGAAGACACCGCAAGTTCTGCGGAAGTCCTTGCTGCCGCTTTGGCTGATCATCATCGTGCTGTGATTGTCGGAAGCTACACATTCGGTAAAGGATTTGTTCAAATCGCTGGTAAAATGCCTAATCAGGGGGAAATCGTCGTCACATGGGCGCGCAATATCGCCCCTCAAGGATGGCCTATTCAAGGGATAGGAGTTGCCCCTCAACTCTGCACAGCAACATCACACCCCTCAGTCAAAGCCCAATTAAGTGCACTCCGAGAAGGGAAATCCCTTGAGCACTCTCTTTTAGTTGAGACAAGAGCAAATCACCCCCCGCTTTCAAAGAATACTATTATGGAGCTACGAAATCATTGTCCGCCCCTTGCAGGAGGTAAAACGGACATGGAAGCAGCCGTCCAACTGCTTCGTTCTCCGGCGGCCTATCGGGCTGCCCTTAATAGTGTTCCTGAATCACTCTCTCCTGCCGAGTAACGTTCCATGTCTCTCTCACTAAAAAGTGGTTTTTGGATTCGAGCTCTCTTACGTCGATTTGATCAAAATGGTGATTCGGCAATGATCGTCCATAAAGGAAATGATGATGCTGGAAGTATTTTCATCATACTCCGGGATCGCTCAAACAACATGGTCGTCTTACAAGAATATGGTTCGTCTTGGCGCCGACACCATTTTGATACTAATGACGACGAGACACGTCCTATTGAAGAGCAAGTTGATACATATTTGCAACGCCAGAAAAAATATGATCCTGATTTGTGGATCATTGAGCTCGGTGTTCGGGACATTTCGCGCCCACTCGAATATTCTTTGGGCTCTCGTAAGGAAATCGATAAAATGCCTCTTACTTGATGGAATATTTTTCTGAGACGCATTGCGCTTACGTCTCATTTCAGCAAGAAGGGGAGCGTATGTTTGGTTGGAGAGTAGTCACATGATACAACGCACCACGGTCATGGCCCTACTGGCTTATAGCGGATTGGCCGCGGGCATGTCGGTGCTGACCTTTGGTTTAGCTCACGCTCAGCCTGTTCGGGGGCTTTACGTCTCTGGTGCGGGAGGAGCAAGCTTTAATCAGACTCAGACAGTCAATCCGCATGTCCGGCTTTTCCCTCGTGGACGAGATGAATTTGATGCGGGTATTACAGGACTTGGCAGCATCGGCTGGGGGCTCAATAATGGTTTCCGTGTCGAGGTAGAAGGCAATTATCGTCGTAATCGTTATTCCGGTTTTCATGGCGCTAATTTTCCAACCACGACAAGTGGCCACCAACAGCAATATGGGGTCATGACCAATGCCCTGTTTGATATGGATATAGGCCAGAACTGGATTTATCCATATTTTGGTGCCGGTATCGGTTACGGCTGGCAGTCTATGAATACACGACTGAGCTCAACTAGTGGTAATTATACACAGCATGTTCATGGGACTTCCGGGGGATTCGCCTATCAGGGGATTTTTGGTCTTTCTATCCCCGTTCCCTGGGTTGTTGGCCTCTCTACAACGATGGAATATCGCTTCTACACCATCACAGGACGCCATCGCCATAATGCCACCGCTGTAGGCGATTTGGCTATGGCTAACGGTGGAACCGGTGATTATGTTTCCGGCCGTCGTGGAACCCGTACCGACTTTAACCACTCCCTTATGCTAGGGTTACGCTACGAATTTAACCCCGCTCCACCGCCAATGCCTTCTGTCGCCCCTGTCGTTGCAGCCCCTGCACCGACCCCGGTCCGGACCTATCTTGTATTCTTTGATTGGGATTCCAGCGAGTTGACATCAACGGCGCGGAGTATCGTTGCTACAGCAGCACGTAATTCGACCTCAGCTCAGTTCACCCGTATTCAAGTGAATGGCCACACAGATTCTTCAGCTGCTGGCGGTTCTTCCCAACGTGGAAAAGAATATAATCTCGCTTTGTCACTTAAACGCGCCAATGCTGTCCGGGCAGAGTTAATCCGAGATGGGATTGCTGCGGGGCTGATCTCAGTCAAAGGCTATGGAGATAGTGAGCCTTTAGTGGCAAGAGGGCCAAACTCACGTGAGCCTCAGAATCGTCGTGTTGAAATTGACCTTCGATAACTGAAGTTCTGTTTTTTAATTAATACGGCATCTATCAATAAGGCCGGGGATTTCCCCGGCCTTATTTTTTACCATAATCTATATCTGCTTATTTGTGACGGCTCTTCGCTACTACGTGACGACGCACACGAGCACTTCTACGCACTGTTTTCTTACCAGAAGACACTGCCTTCTTACCGGTTGTCGCCGTTTGAGCTGTAGGTGCCGCTGCCTTCGGTGCACTCACACCCACGGCCTTGACTGTTACCTTCACTGTTAGCTGACGCCGAGGACGATCATGCGCTGGAATGAGTTCAACACCGAACTGATCTTGCCCTTCATAAGCACTCACCGGCGTATAGCTAATATATGTATGCCCATCGTAGTTATACAAAAAAGCTTTCCCATGCTCTGGCGGTGGATTTACACCAAAAGAAGCATAGCTACCGCCCCCATCTTTCTTAATGGCAACAGCACAATGTCCCTCACCGCTGCCAACCGTCATCTCTACGCTCATGTGACCATCAGCTGATGTTTGCAGGGGAGCAACTTCACAAAGAGATGAGGTCTTTTCATACCCAAAAGGATTAGGCACGGCACTCGCCGATTGCTGTGCCGGTTGATTCTGGACACAGCCAGCAAGAGATAGGAGAGCTACACCAGCCACCCCAACGCTTAAAACAGAACTTCGCAAATGCACGTTCAATTCCACTCCACAGAAAAGCGGGAAAGGCCTTTCCATGCCTCTCTCCCTATCACCAACCAAAGTATTCAAGTGGGGGAGGATAAGCGCTCTTGTCTAGAAAGAGAATGTCAGGAAACGAATTTTCTTTTATTGCCAATGCCTTCTTTTAAAAAATCATGGTATAGGCAGGTTCCCTGTCAGCGGAGTTTGCCTATGTCTATTCTGTCTCGATTTCTTTCGTTCCGTCATCTATGCACCGCTTTTGCATTGACGAGCTCAATCTTAGCAGCACCCTTGGCTCAAGCTGCCTCATGTCGTTCTTCCAGCGAAGTCCATAATGCTTTCGCTATTGAAGGGCTTAAATCCGAGCTTATGGTGACGGCTCTCTCTTGCCAAGCACAGGGCCGTTATAACGATTTTATTGGTCGTTTCCGCCCCGTATTAACAACCGCGGAAAAGCGCCTTGATACATATTTTCGCAGCAGTTACGGCCGCCAAGCTCAAAAACAACATGATGAATACATTACCCAGTTAGCAGACGTGCAATCATTGGGAGGATTAAAATCCGGCACGATCTTCTGTGATCAACGTATGCCCATGTTTGATGAGATTAATGCCCTCGATACAGGGGATGACCTAGCGCATTACGCTGAGGCTAAAGATATTTCTCAACCAGCTTCTTATGAAAGCTGTGCGGCACCACGGTCCTCTTCTTCTCATAGTCGGACTCGGACACGTCGGCATCATCGTTAGTCCTTATCCCTCTCATTCACGACGTAAGGTTGCCAGGAAATAGAATGGACGACATGTTTGTACGGGGACGAAACAAGAATCCCAAAGAAGAGAGCTCTCATAACTCTCCTCATGGCGACGTACAAAACTATAATGCCCAGGATATTGAGGTTCTTGAGGGATTAGAGCCAGTACGCCGTCGTCCAGGCATGTATATCGGAGGCACAGATGATTCAGCCTATCATCATCTTGCTTCCGAAATCATTGATAACGCTATGGACGAAGCCGTTGCTGGCCACGCGAACAGAATCGATGTGATTCTTGAGGAAGCCTGTACCCTCGTCGTCCACGATAACGGACGTGGTATTCCGACGGATCCTCATCCACGCTTTCCCAATAAGTCCGCCCTTGAAGTGATCTTTACAACGCTTCATGCTGGCGGAAAATTTTCTGGCAAATCTTACGCCACATCTGGTGGACTGCATGGAGTTGGAAGTTCTGTCGTCAACGCACTTTCAGCACGATTAGAAGTAGACGTCGCACGGAATCGACAAGGATTCCGCCAAATTTTTGAACGAGGCCTACCCATAGGCCCTCTCGAAACCATCAAGGTCCCTGCCAAACAACGCGGAACCATTGTTCGTTTCACACCCGATAGTGAAATTTTCGGCAAGCAAAGCTTTTCTCCCGCACGCCTTTATCGCTTATGTAAGAGCAAAGCGGCCCTCTTCCGTGGTGTGACCATCCATTGGTCCTGTAATCCCGCTCTTTTGAAGGGGGAAGAACCTCCTCCACACAGTGACATCATTCACTTCCCCAATGGATTAGAAGATGCCTTGCGTGCTGAACTGGGCGATGACACAGCTCTCTTAACCCCGGTATGGTCTGGCGAAGCGAGTCTTCCTGTTGCTGCTGACGGCCGCTCTAGTGGTAACGTGGAATGGGCTGTTGCTTTTTTAGAGAATGGCACAAGCAGTGTAACATCCTACTGCAATACAATTCCTACTCCTCAGGGAGGAACCCATGAAGCCGGACTTCGCGCTGCTCTTGTAAAGGGATTCCGTAACTGGGGGGATCAACGAAAAATTCGTCGTTCGTCAACCATTACGGCTGAAGATGTTTTTGGAACACTCAACGCAAAACTCTCGGTCTTTATTCGTGACCCCCAATTCCAAGGGCAAACAAAAGACCGACTCACAACACAGGAAGCCAGTCGTCTTGTCGAAGGCGCCCTGAGAGACCGCATTGATCACTGGCTCGGTGGAAACCCTCAACAAGCTGACAGCCTCGTTGTTTATATCACCGAACGCGCTGAGGAACGCTTACGCCGCCGTGAACATAAAGAGACAGCGCGTAAAACCGCCACACGCAAGTTACGTCTCCCTGGAAAGCTAACGGATTGCAGTCGCACGAAAACATCTGAAACAGAACTTTTCCTTGTCGAAGGCGAATCAGCCGGAGGGTCTGCACGCCAAGCCCGCGATCGCGAGACACAAGCTGTGCTCCCATTACGCGGGAAGATTCTCAACGTTGCTTCTGCAACAGAAGATAAAATGCGTGCCAATCAGGAGCTACGAGATCTGATTGAAGCCCTTGGATGTGGCACGGGCAAAAATTTTGACGTTACAAAACTTCGTTATGGTCGCGTTATCATCATGACGGATGCCGATGTTGATGGAGCCCACATCGCTTCTCTTCTTATGACATTTTTCTATCGAGAAATGCCTGAGCTGGTACGACGTGGCCATCTCTACCTTGCTCAACCCCCACTCTACCGTCTGACACAAGGGGGCAAGACCATTTATGCAATGAATGATGCCGACCGTGAGCGTCGTCTCAAAAAAGATTTCAAAGCTGGATCACGTATCGATATCTCACGCTTCAAAGGCTTGGGGGAGATGCCTGTCTCTGATCTAAAACAAACAACCATGAACCCCAAACACCGCACCCTCCTCCGCGTTGTTATTCCAACGGAAGAAACACTTGTAACCCGGGAACGTGTTGAAAGCCTCATGGGACGAAAAGCGGAATTACGCTTCCGTTTTATCCAAGAACACGCGAACTCTGTTGAGGTGCTCGACATTTAACAATTTTCCTGCATGAGGATTGCTATATCCCTCATGCAGGAAAGATTCTATTTAAAAGTTACCGTCTGTGGATCTTCTCCCATTCGGCCATCAGAGCGATCAAGAGTGGCAATAGCCTCCATATCTTCCCGACTCAATGTAAAATCAAAAATGTCCAAATTTTGAGCCAATCGCTCCGGATTTACTGATTTAGGGATCACAACTATTTCATTCTGCAAATGCCAACGCAAAATCACTTGAGCAGAACTCCGTTTATATTTTTGTGCAATCGTTTGGATCAAAGAATTCCCTAAAATAACCCCCTTCCCTAAGGGACGCCATGCCTCTGTTTGAATACGATGTTTTGCATGAAAAGCACGAAGCGATCTCTGTTGGAAATAAGGATGAAGCTCGATCTGATTAATCACAGGGACAACCCCCGTCTCGTCCATGAGATGTACTAAATGCTCTTCTTCAAAATTAGAGACACCAATCGAACGAATGCGCCCCTCCTTTTGTAAATGGATCAGCGCTTTCCACGATTCCACATATTGCCCTTGCCTAGGCATTGGCCAATGGATCAAATAAAGATCAACCACATCACGTTTTAATAAGCGTGCGCTTTTCTCAAAAGCACGCAGCGTTGAATCATAACCTTGGTCATCATTCCATAACTTCGTCGTAACGAAAATATTCGGATGTTCAGCCAAGCCTTCACCAACACCAGCCTCATTTTTATATAAACGCGCTGTATCAACAGCCTGATATCCTAGCTTCACAGCTTGCCGCACAACATCCGCGGTCTGCGCTTCAGGTGTTTCCCAAACGCCTAGTCCTAACCACGGCATAGACTGACCATCACGCAGAGAAACACGGGACAAATGGTTCGTTGCTATTTTTTGAATAGTCATCGTTGATCGCTCCTGCACTAATATAGTAGTAAGCGTATACCTTTTACCAAAAACAATGAACTGTATTCTTCACCGAACAATTGGGTATTTTTTCAGAGGGCTCCTACTTTCTTGCTTCACAGGTAATCTCCCTCCTATAACACCCTCAGTTGTTAGGTCTCACGATACTGCACCGAGGAAATACTAGCATGTCTCATCATACACCATTGACACCTGACGTAGCTGATCACACTTCGGATTGGTTTTCTTTTTTCCACGTTGCGACATCACACGATGCGTATCTCGCTGTCAGATGCCGTGATGGCCTATTATGCAACGCTCGTGATCCACATGAGACAGGCTATATTCCTCTCGTTGCCATACGGCTTTCCAGCCGTCCTGACTTCCTCTTTTTAACCACAGACACGCCCTCTCAACCTCAACTTTGGGTCGAACATTTTACAGCACGTGGTTGCGTATTGACGGTTCAAATGAATGTCAGTGGTCCTCAAAGCCAGCTCTTTTCGTTTGAAGATCCATCACGCCCCAAAAATTATTTCACAACACGCCCCTTTTCAGACGGCCAAACAGCAAACCCTGTTGTCGGTGATTGTAACCATGTCATGGGATGGGAAGAATTTAGACTTGTCCCCGTCTCAAGCACTGACCGTTTGAATGGTATTGCAAACGACATTGCCCACCTCGCACGACGCGATGTTACGGCCAATGATCTTGTTCATTATATCCAGAATTATAACGGCGATAATCTTCTTCCAGCACTTGATAGTCTCATCCCTCTCATTCGTTGGGAAGAAATCGAGAAGCTGGGCGAACGCCTTCTCCACGATGCTCTTTTACGCCAAGAGCTACAGGATATCGTTCCAAATAATATTTGGCTTGATAAAGCCCTCCCTGAGTTAGCTCACTGGGAATTACGGCGCCTTACCCATGCCAACAAAACTATCAGTCCTTTCCCTGTGGCGCGTGAACTTCATAGCCCAGAAGAGGATTCATTATTGGCCTGGTCAGGCGCTGATAGCTCGTTTGCTGGCTTCCTACATGCCCTGACACATGCTGCTCGTCGCACAATCGAACCACGTCGAACCGTATGTATGGTCACAACGGTACGGAATGAAGGAATCTATCTTCTTGAATGGATCGCCTACCATCGTTCTATCGGCGTAGAGCACTTTTTTATCTATAGTAATGATAATGCTGATGGTTCAGAAAAGCTTTTGGAAGAACTCGCCCATCAAGGGATCATTACGTGGATTGATAATCCAACAAGCTCTGACCAAAGCCCACAATTTAAAGCTTATGGTCATGCCCTCAATGCCCTTCCTGATATTCTAAACTTTAAATGGTGTTTTATTGTTGATGGGGATGAGTTCATTACACTCAACCCCCAACCCTATCCTTTATTAACAGATTATCTAAATTGGATTGATCACTGGCAGACCGATGCGATCGCTGTGAACTGGCGCTTTATTGCATCCTCTATGAACGCGAACGGCCTTTCAGACCTTGCTGTACCGCTTACACAACGTAATGAACGTATCGTCGGAAACGGGGCCATTGGCGATGGATGGCGTCTTGTAAAATCAGCCTGCCGTCCAAACAGAACCCTTCATTCACGCCCCCATCATCCATTGTGGAACCCTGTAACTTCTTACACGTTCCGCCTTACAAATGGAGATACACACAACTACCTAAATCCACCACCACCCTTCCCACGTGACCCTGCGTTTGCCGATTATGGCACTTATGATCGCATTTGCATCTCCCACTATTACTTTAAATCTATGGCCGAATGGACATGGAAACATGCGCGCAATAGCGGTGCGGACGCGTATAAAGAACTTGATACCAGCCGTTACACGACCCAATGGGCCAACACATTTGGTATGCAGTTGCAAGACCCTCAACATGAACTCAACTATTGGATGGTCGAACGCCGCGATGCTACTCTTCGTGAACTCGCCGCTCTTCGCGCCCATCCAGCCATTAGAAAAGCGGAAAACTTCATTCGTTCCACGCTGAATGAACAACTCCTTGACCTGTGGCAACGCATACAATCACAAAAAACGCTTGATGGTATTGCAGAAGAATGGCGCTTCATTGTCCAAGATTTGGAACTAGAGCTTCGTAATACGATTCCTCTGCACTCTGACGACGTATAGCTGATGAGTATCTTTTAACGTTCCTAAAGGGAGAAGGACAATCCTTCTCCCTCGTGTGCTACACTAAGCTCATGTCTCACCAATTTGCAGGCAAACCTCTACGACGCATCCTTCATATCGATATGGATGCCTTTTATGCTTCTATAGAACAACGTGATGACCCTACCCTACGTCATCGCCCTATTGCCGTTGGGCGTTCTCAAGCACGAGGTGTCGTCGCAGCCGCAAGTTACGAAGCACGACGCTATGGCGTCCGCTCCGCTATGCCATCCCGTGTGGCGCAACGTCTGTGCCCAGACCTTGTTTTTGTTCCTCCACGGTTTGAGCAATATCGCGCCATATCAGCACATATTCATCGAATCTTCACACGTTACACACCTCTAATCCAGCCTCTTGCTTTGGACGAAGCTTATCTGGATGTCTCAGATCACCTCGCTCCCTTCACGTCAGCGACAGCGCTTGCTGAAGCAATTCGTGCTGACATTTATAGAGAAACGTCACTTACCGCCTCAGCAGGCGTGTCCTACAATCGCTTCCTGGCAAAACTCGCTTCAGAACAAAATAAACCAAACGGGCTCTTTGTGATTACACCTCGCCAAGGCCCAAAATTTGCAGCCGCTCTCCCAGTCGAACGCTTCCATGGAATTGGGCCTGCCACAACAGCCAAAATGCATGCTCTCAACATTCGCACGGGTGCCGACCTAGGGCGCTATCCACTTGATGGCTTACGGGCTCATTTTGGCAGCGCCGCTCTTTTTTACCACGATATCGCTCATGGGATTGATCATCGACCCGTAGAACCTAACAGACCACGCAAATCATTGGGGACTGAAACAACATTCTCAGTGGATATTCCAACATATGACAAGGCCGAGCCAATACTCCGACAGCTAACGGAAAAAGTCTGGACCTCTTCCTTAAAGCATCACGTTTCTGGACGTACTGTCACGGTCAAAATTCGATATACGGATTTTAAAACCATTACCCGTGCCCACTCGCTTCCACACTTCATGACAGAAGCAGAAACTTTCTTCACCATAAGCCAAGGGATTTTAAAAGCGCTCTCCCCTTTCCCGAAACCTATTCGTTTACTTGGGGTGACATTATCCGGACTTTCACTCCAGAATGATGCAGACACACAGCAACAATTGTCATTCTTTGAACTATCGTGACACCGTCACGACGGTGAACGAAAAATAACGGGATAATCATATTTTCTAGAAGAACCAAAAGAAACGAACCAACATCCAAACATCACTATATAAATTCTGGAAATTGGTGGAGGGAGTTGGATTCGAACCAACGTAGGCGTACGCCAGCGGATTTACAGTCCGCCCCCTTTAGCCACTCGGGCATCCCTCCGTCTAAGGTTGAGTGCTTGATAAGCGTCATCGCTGGCTCTGTCAATGACCGTTTTATCAGATTATAAAGATTATATGGCTAGAAAATCATCATCACGCCTTCGGGCCACCATTCCTCCTGCTCATGATCTCTCCCGTAAACGCCCTAATCAGGAGAAAGGCTTGCCCCGTACTGGGAAGAAAGCCGCCGCTCAGGGTTATTGGCTTTATGGCATTCACTCTGCGGTAACAGCCCTGCAAAACCCACAACGGGTTGTCTATGAAGTGCTCGTAACACGTGACACGCTCTCTTTACTCCCCGCGACCACTCATCAACCGATGGTTGTTGACCGGGAGCAGCTTGATTCTCTCTGCGGTCGCGATGCTGTTCATCAAGGAGTCTGTCTCCGTGTTGAAGCCCTTACCCCTCCCTCCTTAGAAGAAGCCCTTGAACGACCTGGACCTATCCTCGTGCTGGATCAGGTGACAGACCCACGCAATATCGGAGCCATTTTACGCTCAGCCGCCGCATTCGGCGCGGCCGCTGTCCTGGTTCAAGACCGTAATACACCACCGGAAACCGGAACCATGGCGAAAGCAGCCTCAGGCGGCCTTGATGTTGTCCCTATGATCCGAGAGACAAATCTCTCACGCGCCTTATCAAGCCTACAACAAGCCGGACTTTGGGTCATTGGGCTTGATGCTGGCGGAATCCGGCTCAATAGCGATAATTTAGGTAATCGACGTGTTGCCCTTGTTCTCGGAGCAGAGGGAGCAGGCCTACGTCGCCTTACCCGTGAAACGTGTGATGAAATCGCGTCTATTTATATGTCTGGGCCAATGGAGAGCCTCAACGTTTCTAATGCGTCAGCCGTCGCCCTTTATGAACTCACACGTTTATCCTCATAATTTAACCATAAACGCATAAAAAACGGCCCTCTTTAAAGAGGGCCGTTCGCGGTCGTTTATCCGCCTGATCTTAAAATGTTACGACGTTGCTGTTGGATAATCCGTATATCCTTTTGCCCCAAGATGAGCACCATACCATGTTCCCATATCATCATCTTGAAGCGGCAGGTCATTCTCTAAACGATGAACAAGGTCAGGATTAGAAATATAACGACGCCCAAAGCTAATAGCGTCTGCTTTCCCTTCTGATACAGCGGCCTTCGCCTCTTCTGCTGTATAATCCTGGTTAAGCACTAAAGGACGCTGAAACACTTTCCGAATCTCAGGCGAAAGCTTCGGCTGTTCTGTTGGCTTATCAAAAGCGAATGTGCTTTCAGGGCTTGATTCACGCAGCTCAAGCCACGCAATACCTAACTCTTGCAGCATTTTCGCCGCAGGAACGAATACCGTCTCAGGCTTGCTGTCAATAACTCCTTGAACTTCACCATTAGGCGATAAACGAACACCAACATGTTCGCCTCCAATGGCTTTTACCACACTCTCTGTCACTTCACGCAAAAGACGCAAACGGTTTTCCACTGTTCCACCATAGTCATCGGACCGATAATTCGTGCCATCGCGCAAAAATGTATCGATAAGGTAACCATTAGCGGCATGGATTTGAACACCATCAAATCCAGCTTCCATCGCGTTCCGTGCCGCCTGTGCGTATTGCTCTACAATAACCTGTATTTCTTCAACATTGAGCGCACGTGACTCCTCATAAGGCTTCTTTCCATCATAGGTGTGTATTCCACCTGGAGCCGTTGAAGGAGATGGCGCTACAGGCTGCTCTCCCGTTACCGAGGAATGAACCAGACGCCCCATATGCCATAATTGGCAAACAATTTTTCCACCCTGTGCGTGCACGGCTTGTGTGACGGGTTTCCAGCCCTCAATCTGCTCTTTTGTCCAAATTCCCGGTGCGTTTATCCAACCAAGGCCCTGACGAGAGATTCCGGTAGCCTCTGAGATAATAAGACCCGCATTCGAACGCTGCGTATAATATTCAGCCATAATGGGTGTTGGGACGCCATCCTGTCCAGCACGCGCCCGTGTTAACGGAGCCATCACGACACGATTCTTAGCGTGAATGGATCCAAAGCTGATGGGATCAAATAACGTAGGCATAAGCTTTCTCCTTGATGAGCCTCTCTGTTTACCGACCGGTTAGAAAGGCCATTTCCCAAAGTAGGAATTCATCATCGACTCTATAGTTCGATATATATGGAACTATAGACATATTGCACGATGATCTCAAGAGAGAGATAACACCCCCATGGCCAATATCTATACGCATCCAGATCTCGATGAACTCGATATTTTAACAGTGTTACGCGCCCTGGCTGACCCAGTTCGCCTGGACATCGTGCGTCATCTCCACTCTTTAGGGGAAGCCAGTTGTAGTACGCTACTAGCCTCTCGTCCGAAATCAAGCATGTCACATCACTTCCAAGTTCTACGAGCAGGCGGGATTCTTCACACACGCATTGAAGGAGTCACACATCGCAATACATTGCGGCTCGAAGAACTGGAAAAACGCTTTCCTGGCCTCATGACAGCCATTCTTGCTGCATCAGGGCCGTAATGTTCTTAAGTCAAACTCTGCAATGATACGCGCCTGTTCTGGCAACCAAACAACAATACGCCCATCCCCTTGTGACGATACGAGCGTAACAGCTAACGTTCCATCAGCACGGGGAACCACACTGCGAATCTGTTCATCACCGTGGCGTGATATCGCCAAAAGAGCAGGATTTCCTGAGATTGGGGGAGTTACCGTATTGACCGCTTGGGGCAGAGATTGCTCAGAAACCGCGTGCGGATGCATCATGCGATGGACAATAACCCATAACAATGCCCCTGTACCTATGACGATCATGATTCCCATCACCACGACCAACACTAAAAGACCTTTTGATGACGCAGGGAGTTGATTCGATTCGCTGTTTGGTATCGAGTTCGCTACACCCTGATGCATGTTTGATTGTTCCATGTCCGATTCCCTCTCTGCTGATACTGCAACGTCTTTCTCCCTCCATGTTGGAGTAGAACATGCCGGCCAGCGCGCAGACCGCATCTTGGCTGACGCCATCGGCACGCTTTCACGCTCTCGGGTCAAGACCCTAATTGAAACAGGCCATTTCACATGCAATGGCGAGGCACGTCGTGACCCGGCTTTTAATTTAAAAGAGGGAATGTTTTTAGAGCTCCATCTTCCTGCTCCAGAGCCAGCCCGACCACAAGCCGAACATATCCCCCTCACGATTCTTTATGAAGATCGCGATCTGATTGTTTTAGATAAACCGGCCGGCCTTGTGGTTCACCCTGCCCCCGGCAACGAAACGGGAACGCTGGTCAATGCCTTACTCGGACATTGCGGACCAGAATTTGAAGGAATTGGCGGAGAAAAACGCCCAGGCATCGTCCATCGTCTGGATAAAGACACATCGGGCACCATGGTCGTCGCTAAAACACCTTTAGCCCACCAAGCCCTATCTGACGCATTCGCTCGACGCGATATCGAAAGAGCCTATCTTGCTTTCGCATGGGGCTCATTGCCACCATCAGGTTCATTTGATGGCGCCATCGGACGCGATAAACGCGATCGAAAGCGCATGACGGTCGTCCAACGAGGCGGAAAAAGCGCTCTTACCCACTTCACGACGAAAGCCCTATTCCACAATAGCGTCTCACTTGTGGAATGCCGCCTCGCTACTGGCAGAACGCATCAGATTCGTGTCCACCTCTCCCAAGCAGGTCATCCTTTAATCGGGGATCCTACATATCTCCGTCGTATTCCTGCAGCTGCACGACATCTTCCCCAAGACATCCGTACAAAAGCCCTCGACTTCCCACGCCAGGCCCTTCACGCCGCCGTACTGGGTTTCATGCATCCACGAACAAAAAATATGCTCAAATTCGAGACGCCTCTTCCCCAAGATTTACAAGAACTTGCGGCGATTATATCCGAAAAGTGATCGACTAAACTTTGCGTAACATTTGACTGACAAGGATAAACCTATTAATAATATCCTTGATCCGACGAATCCGACGCATCGCCGGAACGGACGTACCGCTTCGGCATTGCCTAATAGAGGGATGAGAAGCGGGGACGTTAGATAAAGTCCTTCCCTATTTGCTGCGTCACCCCTGGAGGGTTTGGTCACGTATTCCATGTGGCGATTATTTTTCGTGAAACAACCCCACCACTTGGGCGCAAGGAGTCGAACATCATGAGGTCTCCAATTGCTCTTCCGTCTGTAGGGCCAGAAAATAATCTTTCTCGCTACCTACAAGAAATCCGCCGTTTCCCTCTCCTAACCGCTGAAGAGGAACTCGCCCTTTCACGCCGTTGGCGCGATGAGGGGGATACGCGCGCTGCGCATCGCCTCGTTACGTCTCATCTGCGTCTCGTCGCTAAAATCGCTATGAGCTATCGCGGTTATGGCCTTCCTATAAGCGAGCTTATTAGTGAAGGTAATATTGGCATCATGCAGGCTGTCCGCCGCTTCGATCCAGACCGTGGCTTCCGCTTAGCGACCTACGCAATGTGGTGGATTCGTGCTGCTATGCAGGAATATATTCTCCATAGCTGGTCCCTGGTTAAGATGGGCACCACAGCGGCACAAAAGAAGCTTTTCTTTAATTTGCGCCGCCTCAAAGGGCAGATGCAGGCCTTTGATGATGGTGATTTGCAGCCTGAGCAGGTGCAAAAGATCGCTAAAACACTCGGGGTGCCAGAAAACGACGTCATCTCAATGAATCAACGTCTCTCTTCGCCAGATCATAGCCTGAATGCACCGTTACGCGCCGAGGGTGAGCACGAATGGCAGGATTGGCTCGTCGATGAGCATGAGACTCAAGAAGAGACACTTGCTGACTCCGAAGAGATGAGCGGGCGTAGAGCTCTACTCACTGAGGCTTTAAAAACACTCAATGAGCGTGAGCGTCACATCTTGACCGAGCGTCGTTTAAAAGAAGATCCTTCCACATTGGAGGAGCTCTCTCATCACTATCATGTATCTCGGGAGCGTATTCGCCAGATTGAAGCCCGCGCTATGGAGAAACTCCAAAAAGCTATGGCTTCTGCCGTTGCCGATCGACGCCGAGAGCAAGGCCTTAGCGTCTAAAAGTAGACCCTTCCATCTCTGTCGCTAGGAGATGGTTATCTGAGAACGCCCCTCTCATTCATTGAACAAATGAGAGGGGCGCTTCTTACGTCATGCAAACCAATGACCAATAAAAATGGGGATAGGGGAAAACCCCTACCCCCATCTCACATGAGCTATACGCCTTACTTTACTTAGCGCGTAGAACCTCAACACCTGGAAGAGCCTTCCCTTCCAACCACTCAAGGAACGCTCCACCAGCCGTGGAAACATAACTCATTTTATCGACAACACCGGCATGACGAAGTGCAGAAACAGTGTCACCACCGCCCGCTACAGTCAGGAGTTTCCCTTCCTGTGTCAGCTTCGCCGCTGCACGTGCTACATCAACAGTTGCACGATCAAAAGGCTCAATCTCGAAAGCCCCTAAAGGACCATTCCAAACGAGCGTCTTCAGATCAGCAAGGTGCTTCTCAATCAGCTCAGCCGTCTTCGGGCCAGCGTCCAAAATCATCGTGTCATCGGGAACCTGATTCACAGGCACAACAGATGATTCGGCACCCGCCTTGAACTCACGTGCGACAACAGCATCCACCGGAAGAACGAGCTTGCAGCCTTTTTCTTGCGCAAGTTCAGTAATCTTCCGCGCCGTATCGTGCATATCCTTCTCTTCGAGGGACTTGCCAACCTTTACGCCCTGAGCTGATAGGAACGTGTTCGCCATGGCCCCACCAATGAAGAGCACATCCACGCGATCCAGCATGTTACCGATCAGATCAAGCTTTGTGGAAATCTTGGATCCACCAACAACGGCCCCAACAGGACGTTTTGGATTCTCCAAAGCCGCAGAAAGAGCCTTCAGCTCAGCTTCCATCAAGCGACCAGCATAAGCTGGCAATATACGTGCAACGCCCTCTGTTGAAGCATGCGCACGATGGGCCGCAGAGAAAGCATCATCAACGTAGATATCCCCGTTAGCTGCAAGAGCCTTAGAGAATTCTGCGTCATTCTTTTCTTCGCCTGCATGAAAGCGCGTATTCTCCAACAAGAGAACATCACCATCTTTCATCGCATCAACAGCGGACTTAGCATCTGGTCCTACGCAGTCCTTGGCAAAGGAAACTGGATGGCCAAATAATTCCGCAAGACGCTTACCAACAGGAGCGAGAGACATTTCTGGCACCACCTTACCCTTAGGGCGGGCAAAGTGGCTCAAAAGGATAACCTTAGCACCCTTCTTAGAAAGCTCACGAATCGTTGGCAACACGCGCTCAATGCGCGTTGTATCTGTGATCGCCCCGTCATGCACAGGCACATTGAGGTCGGCACGGAGAAGTACGCGTTTACCGCGTACCTCCACATCATCAAGCGTGCGAAAAGCCATGATTAGAGTTTCCCAAACAATGACGCCGTGTCGGACATCCGGTTGGAGAAGCCCCACTCGTTATCGTACCAAGCACATACGCGCACAAGCTTACCGCCATCAACGATAGCTGTTTCTGTTGCGTCAAAGGTGGAAGAGAACTTCACGTGATTGAAGTCATGGCTCACCAATGGCTCTTCATTATAGCCAAGAATGCCCTTCAGACGGCCTTCAGAAGCTTCACGCATTGCAGCATTTACTTCTTCAACCGATTTTGGCGCATTCTTTGGAACGAAATCCAAGGATACCAAAGAAACGTTCGGTGTTGGCACGCGGATAGATGTTCCATCCAAACGACCCTTCAGGTGAGGCAACACCAAACCAACAGCACGAGCAGCACCCGTTGTTGTCGGAATAATGTTTACCGCAGCAGCGCGCGCACGACGTGGGTCCTTGTGCAAGGTATCGATAGTGCGCTGATCACCCGTATAAGAGTGAACTGTTACCATGTAACCGCGCTCAATGCCGAATTTTTCATCCAACACAGAAGCAACAGGGGACAGGCAGTTCGTCGTGCAAGAAGCGTTAGACACGATCTGCATGCCTGGCTTCAGAGCGTCGTTGTTAACGCCATAGACGATCGTTGCATCTGCATCCTTACCAGGAGCAGAAATCAGAACGTGCTTTGCACCCGCTTTAAGAAGTGCGGAAGCCTTATCACGTGCTGTGAACAGACCCGTACATTCCATAGCAACATCAACACCCTCCAAAGGAATTTCCTCTGGATTACGATGAGCCGTCACTTTGATCGGGCCAATCGTCTTACCTTGATGTGTCTTGATCAGCAGATTGCCATCAGACACTTCTACCTCAGCCGGTAGACGACCATGAATGGTGTCATATTTCAGGAGGTGGGCATTCGCCTCCACAGAACCGAGATCGTTGATCAGCACTGGAACAACATCCGTGCGTCCGCTCTCGATAATACCGCGCAGTACCAAACGCCCGATACGTCCGAATCCGTTGATTGCAATTTTAACGGCCATTGGTCGGTTCCTCCGATTTAACTTGGAACTAAAGACCCTTTATCCATAGCACCACTGGATTGAAGCAACAGGGGGGTAAGACAAGTTTTTACTGCATGCCCGCTTCCCTCTTGCCTAATACTCTACTTCCTGCGACTATTTAGTGTATTATGGATGCTTTTGACCGTTTCGAATTTTCACGGATTTTTTCCTTCTGTTACCTTCCTGCGGTATTTGCCGTTATGGGAGGGGTAGTAGGCTGTTCTCCTCTCGACCAACGCACCTTTGATCCGCGTGCGGGAACGCCTCCTAAGCCGTATATAGCCCCTGTTGTAGCTCCCACGCCGAAGGCCCCTTTCTTGCAAATCATGGAAGGCACGCCTGAAAGCGATTATGCAGCCCCCGTTGAAACGGCCACCAAAGCAGCACTTGCTCGCAAGTCTAATATTCTTTTTATCATACAGGGCATAGCACCCATGCAGAGCACGCCAGACAAGCAGTTGCAGATACTTTCTGACCTGACTCAAAATTTGGTCGTACCTGTTGCTAAACGAATCCAAGCTGCTGGAGCGCTTCCTATCCAAATTGAAATGCGCGCTAGCACCGACTCCACTGTCTCACATGCCATGGTACGTGTTAATGTCCGATAATCTTCCCTCAGCTGCCTGTGCCGTTCTTGTTCGCAATTCACAGGATACTATCCTTAATTGGATTTCTTGGCATCTTTCCCTCGGCATACGCCATATCGCGGTCATAGATGCAGGCTCCGAGGATGGTACATCTGAAATTGTACAGTCTCTCGCGCAAGCATGGCCCGTCACGTGGCATGCCCCTTCCTTAGAACCAGAATTTTCTGGTGAAGAGCGCCGAGAATTTTTAACACGTTACGCGTTCAATCATCTCATCGGTCAGGAAGAGTGGCTCATTGTCCTTGATAGTGATGAATACCTCGTGCCTGAGCCAGACTTATCCACTCTTCTCGCCCGCGGCCAAGACGCTGCTGGTATTGCTTTAAACTGGTGTATCTACGGCAGCTCTGGGCATCGCCATCGCCCTCGAGGGCACATTGTGGCGACACACACACGACATGCCACCCCTTCTTTTGCTGATCATGCCTTTACGCGCCTACTCGTCCGTGGGGCTTATCTGACCTCTCCAAACCACGCTTCAGAACGAGAGCCCCTTGATATTCCGCATCATCGTCTTGTCACGCCGCAAGGAACTCCGTTAGATAAAAGTGATGGGACTCCTCACTGGGAAGGAGGACGTATCCAGCACTATATTTGTCCGTCCTCTGATAGTGCAGAAGAACTACCACCACATCATTATCGTCACTTTAATCGCAATGACATTGAAGAAAATGTTTCTCCAACATTATTAAATGCCGCGCGACAAACCCAAAATGCTTTATGGCAGACGCTCCTTGAAGCAGGCCTTCACCGCCTCCGCTCAATCATTACCCAACTTGACGATCAGAAGAATTTATCATCTGAGGATGATTTTCATCTTCCTGATTATGCTCAACGTCCAGGCTTTGCTTATCTTCGACAGAGACTGACACGACGAGAGCAACTTTTGTTAAATCCGCAAGCGGCCCCTCCTTGCACAATCACACGTGCTTTCCTTCTGCGTTCAACTGAAGGCATGTTGTTGGAGGCAGATCCTCCAAAATCTCATCGTCCGCTCATTGCGCTTATCCAAGAGCACAACCCACGGCTGCTGTGCCTTTTCCCTCGTGACTATCGTGAATTCACATTGGGGGATGTCCCAACCCCCATGGGCATGGCCACCGTCATGACACGTCGCACACATCGCCCCGATGTTTTCTCTCTTCCAGAGGAAACGGGACATGGAAAGACCCTTTTCGAAGCTGTCCCATTACCTGACTTTACGCCTCCTGAACTCCTCTCCTTGCCAGACTTGGATAGACGTCAAGGGTTAAGCTTGGAAGGTCTCCTCATATGGATTGAAGCGCATCCTTCAATACACTTACAGGATCTACAACGGGCTTTATGTCTACTAACGAAGGAGGATGCCATACTCCTATGTCAGGAAATCCCAGAATTGCAGGATTTTCTTCCCTGACACGACGTTAACTCTTCTAAAAACCATGCCTATTATCCAAATAGGCATGGTTTTACAGAATACCCATCACATAATGAAAAACTCGACTATTCGTTATCAATAGAACGAAGAATGCTATCACTACGGCCAACACACTCAACGAAATCACGATCCCTAATTTGGTTTTTTTCCGATTAGACGTGTCCGTAAGCTCAGCAATACTTGCCCGCAAAGCACTAAGCTCTTCCTGAATCGCTCTCTCTTCTTCCTGTTTCTCTCGAAAACATGCTTTTTCTCGGCGGATATAACGTCCTGCCTCGACAAAGCTTGGAAAGCTATGATCCACCACATAGCGCGCGAGAGACTCTTCTCCTTCCTTTCCACGCTCCACAACCAACAAGCGGTGGGCTGGACATAAAGACAATATTTTTAACACGTCCTGGTTTTCTAACATCGCGGCACTTTTTTCATCCGCAACGACCAACACAATGTCAAACGACTCTGTCTGACGAAATTGTTTCACAAAAGCTAATGGATCGTTAGCTGGCAGCAAGGTGCGCTGTACCGAGCTCTCCCGCCATAAGCCACCCAACGTCTGACAGAGCTCGTCTAAGACGGCAGGAAGCACTCCAATTCCCAAAACCTGCAATGTGGCCTCTGGCCGCACCGGAAAGGGATGATATCCTACGGAAAGATCACGCAAAAAACTATGTAGAAGCTGTCCATTCCCTGATGAGAGAGAGGCCCCGTGATCATGAGCCTCCAGGGATACAACGTCCAATCGGCAGACTAATTCACTTCGTTGCAATCGCGCACGCACAAAACCTGTCGCCCTTATGACATCACCAGGCTTCAACGTATCTTCTTCTACCAGGGAAGAAGGCACTTCGAGATGAATTTCCGTACCATCCTGCTGATCAAGCAGTGGTAAGACGCCGTAACGACGCCAAGTGTCTGGAGGGAAAGCCCCCAAACGCCCGATAACAGTCAGAGGGACAGTCCACTCTTCGAAACGTGAGCAAATCTCGTTTGCACGCCTACCAACCAAAGATTGAAACCGTGCCGGTGTTACCACCGCTAACGACTTGATCCCCCCATTCTCCAATGATGAAGAACGGGGCTGCTTCACAAAAGCTTCCATATCCCTCTGTCGTATTTCACCTAATGAGAAACAGTCTTACGCCTCTAAGCGACGATTATGGAAATAGGCAGCAATACCGATGATAACAATCGCAGCAGCCCCCATTAACGCCTGGCTCACCGTACTCGGAACCAAGAACATCGACCCAAACGTAATCGCCAGCAAGAAACAGGCCAAACGCGGAGCAAACTGGTTCTTCGCATCCATCTTCATGCGTGCCAAAACAATCAGCAAATTATTGAAGAGCATTAACGTCCCTGTCAAACTCAGCATCACAAAGAATATCTCGTCACGCGAAAGTGTCGAAGCAAGAACGACAATTACACCACCGATAAAACAAGCAATCACGGAACGACGTGGTAATTGCGTCTTCTCATCAACCTTCAAAAAGAACGCAGGAGCATCCTTATGTTCCGCCATCTCAAAAAGAATACGTGACGTTACATAAATCGCTGAGTTCAGTGATGATAAGACAGCCGTTACAATCACAGCCCAGACAAACGTATCAACATATGGAACACCAATTTGGCGTAGCACAAAAAGAAAAGGTGACTGTGAAGGATCTAACGTCGTCCATGGGCGCAATGCCAAAATCAGGGCGATAGAAATGAGGAAAAAGCCACCAATCCGAACAGCAATTGTCCGGGTAATCCTGACAATATTGCCATCTGGATCTTCAGACTCAAGCGCGGCAACCGTTACAATCTCACTGCCATTCATGGAAAAGAAGATTGTCGGCACAACAGCAATAACAGCCATCCAGCCTTTAGGATGAAAACCACCATATCCTAAGATATTATGCATCACAGGAACCTGTGGTCCCCACCCAAAGAAACCGCGCCCTAGCGCCCAGAGTGCCACAGCAACAAACACTCCAATGGCAAGAAGCTTAATCAAAGAAAACCAATATTCAAACTCGCCATAACCTTTAACCGACATCAGATTGACGGCTGTCATGACAATGAGAATCAAGATTTCCAACGTCACAATTGGTAAGTGAATGTACGGCTGTAAAAGCTCAGCACCAAACAATACCTCAGCGCCAAGCACAACAACCCAGGTCAACCAATAGGCCCAACCCGCAATAAAGCCCACGCGCTCACCAAGGTGGGTACGAATCTGCTTCATGAAAGACCCACCATCTGGGCCCCCATCCAATGCAAGATCACGAATAGAAAGATTGACCAAATAAACGATCAACCCAGAAATGATGTACGAGATGAATACAGCAGGGCCTGCCTTTAGGATGGCTGATGCTGCTCCAATGAAAAACCCAGCACCCACCATGCCCCCAAGAGAGATCATCATGATGTGACGGGTGCGAAGCGAGTTCGCAAGTTGGTCGGGATTCGCCATAGCGTCTTCCTTTTTCCTATATTCCGGAAAAATATAGCAGCTATGCGCACAACACATGCAATAGGGTGACGGCGCAAATCTGCTCCGTCCTCCAAAATCTACCCAAAATAACCGGCCAGAATCTGAAGGTCGGTATCAATCAGAACGTTTAGTTATCCTCAGAATGTAACAAAAATGCCGCTTCGTAAGCCTCTGGCTTGAACCCCACCTGTATACACGCCCCGTAAACCGTTATCGGACGACGAATAGAAGCAGGATGCGCCAGCATCAACGACACCGCTTTAGCCTCATCAAGGCCATTTTTGTCCTCTTCTGGTAGTTTCCGAAAAGTCATTCCCGAACGATTGAGAAGCCTCTCCCAACCCAACGCCCGCACCCAAGTCATCAAGAGCTCCTGTGCGAGACCATCTTTACGAACGTCATGGAAATGATACGCAATACCCTGGCTATCTAGCCAACTTATCGCCTTTTTCACCGTCGAGCAGTTACGAATACCGTAAATGGTCACACCGCAAATCATGAAACCTTTTCTTTCAAAGAACCAACACTGTTCACAGTGCTGTCCCTCCCGGTACTACCCGCAGGTTTAATGTCGACCACGAAGAGAACGACTTCCGACTACATTTCCCCCAAGTACAGACACAAGTCAATCTGCCGACTTAGTTAAGAAACGAAACGATACCCTATACAGAGAGGGTGAACAGACAGGTTGACAAAAAAACACCCTGTCTGATAACGGAAATCTGCTAGCCAAAATGAATGGTGCTGCTGGCGAGGATTGAACTCGCGACCTCTCCCTTACCAAGGGAGTGCTCTACCACTGAGCTACAGCAGCACACGCTCTATTGCAGAGCTTCCTACCGTGTTAAGAGCAGCTATGCAAGCCCCTTACTCGTCACGGTACACTTTTTCGTGTCTTTCATGCCTCTCTTGGGCTTCAAGAGAAAGCGTCGCGATAGGACGTGCCTCTAATCGTGGAAGAGAAATCGGCTCACCAGTCTCTTCACAATAACCGTAGCTACCGTCTTCAATACGCGCTAACGCCATATCTATCTTACCGATCAGCTTACGAGCACGATCTCGCGTGCGCAATTCAAAAGCGCGATCTGTTTCAACCGTCGCACGATCCGCAAGGTCAGCCTCATGAATACCGCCTTCGGACAAACTCGCTAGGGTATCTCCAGCTTCACGCAGCAACTCCCCTCGCCAGTGCAAAAGCTTCTGGCGAAAATATTCAAGCTGTCGTTCATTCATGAATTCTTCATCGTCAGATGGACGATAATCTGGCGAGAGCGTGATCATGCGCAATTCCCCGTACTGACGCATCACCATCACCTCACCACTCTAACCATCGAGCGATACAAGGGAGGGTGATCTACGGGGCTGTATATCTGGCCTTCCACAAATAGCCAAGAGCGCAACAATACTTTTGACCGCAATATCCTAAAAAAGCTTAATTACGTGCCAAAACCCGACGGCTTGCCCGTACACGCACAACACGTCGCCGCTCCATTTCAAGCACTTCAAATAACCACCCGGCAAAAACGACTTTGTCCCCTTTAGCCGGAACACGTTTTAAAAGAGCCATAATCGCCCCACCTAATGTGTGATAAGTCGCTGTATCTGGAAATGGAGGAATACCGAGTTTAGACGAAACCTCATCAGCGGGCATCACACCATCCAACTCGCATTCTTCAACACCTTCCGTTTCCGTGAGATTTTTTGATGATGTCTCTGCGGTTTCATCACCTATAATCGCTTCGAAAACATCTGATGGTGTAACAATGCCTTCGAATGATCCGTACTCATCCAAGACAAAGACAATTCCCAGAGAAATACCCTTAAGACGTTCGATCATCCCCTGGGCCGTCAAACTATCAGGAATAACAGGAGCTTCCCTCAATACAGCTTCGATGGAAACAGGCAGCCCCAAGAGAAGGCGATCCATAATATCTTTTGCTAAAATAACGCCAACAGGATGGTCTACATCACCTTCACAGACAACTATTCTGCCATAAGATGATTGCCTTAATTTACGGACCAACGTCTCTCGACTAGCATGACGATCTATCCAAAATAAATCATTTCGTGGCGTCATGATCGCCCTCACCGGACGATCAGCTAACCGCAAGAGACGCTCGATAATGGCTCTTTCTTCTGTTTCCAAGATACCAGCCTGCATCCCCTCCGTCAGAACAGCACGTAATTCTTCCTCTGTGACGGCTGAATGGGTAAAAGAGCCACTGCGCATCAAACGCAAAACGAAACTTGAGGTTTGACTCAAGAGCCAGACGATCGGCTGTGTCACTCTCGCTAGACCGAGAAGCAACAGCGACAAGCGGCTTGCAATTATCTCTGGACGTTGTAGCGCAATTTGCTTTGGCACCAACTCGCCAAAAACCAACATGACAAAGGTAATCAGCGCGACAACGACAACAATCGAAATCTCACCAGCAAAAGGCCGCAATGCAGGAACAAGCCCAATAAAAGAACTCGCGCGTTCTTCAAGCTGACTCCCCCCGAAGGCCCCTTCCAAAATTGACACGAGCGTCATGCCAATCTGGACGGTCGGAAGGAATTTATGTGGATGCTCTGCTAATTTTAAGGCTCGTTCGGCCCCCGCTACTCCCTCACTTGCCATACGTGCAAGACGCGGTTTTTTTGCAGAAATCAGCGCTAACTCCCCCATAGCAAAAACGCCATTGAGGAAGATCAGCATAACAATCGTTAAAAGAGGGATGAGCATGAGGTTGGGAGCATAGAACAGGTAGGCTGCTAAAACATAGCCTACCTGCCCAGCAGAAACTCCTTAAATACTAATTATCTCGCTGCGCCGGCAGATTCCACCGCCGTATTAACCGGCTTACCGTTAACACGAATACGCGGCCCCCGGCTGGGTTTCTCTTTTGTCTCAATACGATTCATCTGCTCAGCCACCTGTTCATCATACCCATAAGAGGCAGGACGTTGGTTAGCGAGAGAAATCTCAGGCAGCATTGGTTTCTCTGTCTCAGGGCCTGTAAGAGCTACTTTAATGAAATGCCATGGGCGACGCACAGCATCCATAACCGCTGTTGATTCATACCCTGAATGCACCATGCAATCTGCGCATTTCTCATAAGCACCTGTGCCGTACTGATCCCATGCTGTATCGTCCATCAATTCCTTGAACGTTTTAGCATAGCCCTCTCCCAGCAAATAGCATGGGCGCTGCCAACCAAAGACGGTCCGCAACGGCTTACCCCATGGGGTGCACCGATAGTTCTCGTTCCCTGCTAAAAAGTTTAGGAAGAGAGGAGACTGGGTAAACCGCCACTTTTTCCCTTTCCCAAGACGGAAAATATCCCGGAAAAGTGTCTTTGTTTTCTGCCTATTAAGAAAGTGCTCCTGGTCAGGTGCACGCTCATAGGCATAGCCCGGAGCCGTCATGATACCATCAACACCAATCTTCATGACTTCATCAAAGAAAGCAGCAGCTCTTTCCGGGACGACACCATCGAAGAAAGTGCAGTTTATGGAAACACGGAATCCTTTGGATTTTGCCAAACGAATAGCGGCGACAGCACGGTCATAAACCCCTTCCTGACAAACAGAAGAATCATGCATCTGCTGGTCGCCATCCAGGTGAATATCCCAAGAGAAAAAGGGAGATGGCTTATAATCGTTAATCTTTTTTTCGAGCAACAACGCATTTGTGCAAAGATAAACGTATTTCTTACGCGCAATCAGACCCTCAATAATTTGAGGCATCTCTTTGTGCAAAAGCGGCTCACCACCTGCAACGGCGATAATGGGCGCACCCGCTTCACTATCGGCATCAAGACATTCCTGCAAACTCATGCGCTGGTTTAATATCTTCGCTGGATAATCAATCTTACCGCAACCCGCACAAGCTAGATTGCAACGGAACAACGGCTCAAGCATCAGCACAAGCGGGTAGCGTTTACGCCCTGATAGGTGCTGCTTGAGAACGTACCGTCCAACTCGGACAGCCTGCATCAATGGTACGGCCATTATAATCCTCTGATCACTCTCTGGGGCAACGCCCAGCACACCCCGACATGTCGGGACAACAATTCCACACAGCGACCAAACCGGAAAACTGCCTCTTTATATTTTCCAAAGCCACGCCCAATATATGGACTGCGCGTGGCCATGGCAGCACCAGCTACGGCAAACGCCACGCAATTCATGTGCTGATATAGCTCGTTGGTAACTGTTCATTCAATGACAAAACACCATATTGCCATCATGACTGTATCATATCTAACACAGCACGGAGCGTCTCCATCTGTTACAAGGCAGCTGGATGACGGCAAACTTGTACGAAACCATATGGGAGAAATAGCATGAACATGAACAGGCGTTTTATGATTCACACTACCCGTTCTGTCTTGCTCGTTGGAAGCCTATTCGTTGCTAGCGGCCTTAGTGTAACCCCCATCGTGTCAGCTGCACATGCAGCCAGCAATACAAACGAATCCGCCGCCACTACGCCGATCCAAGGACTGTATGCAGCCCTACAAAAGGCTGAAACGGATGGAGATAGTGCCGATAAACGTAGCACTATCATTGGTCCCGCCGTTGATCAGGCATTTGATCTAAGTGCCATTCTGCGCCGTTCCATTGGGCTACGGTTTGACCACCTCTCGGCCGATGAGCGCTCACAGCTTTTGGCTGCTTTTCAGCGTTTCACCGCTGCACATTATGCATCCACCTTTAAGCCTGGAACGGATGCTGTCTTCATGGTCTCGCCTACGACGAAAAAGAATTCAACGGGCGGCACAGTTGTTCATACCACAATCCGTGGCAAAGCAGACCCCGTGAGCGATGCAACATCCATCGACTATGTTATGTCGCAAACCCCTCAGGGATGGCGTATCATTGACATCCTCCTGAATGGTCACATTAGCCAAGTCGCCGTCCAACGATCCGATTTTAGAGCCATCTTCGGACAAAGCGGAGCCAGCGGTTTGACAAAAAATCTGACTCAAAAGGCTGATGATTTCCTTCATGAATAATCACTGTATGGCCTTTTACCCTCCGAGTCTTCTTTCACCACACGACTCCTGTGCAAACAGCACGGGAGTTTTCTCCTCATGCTGTGATGAAAAAAGCAAAGGAGCACGGTAAGCGATGCCGGCATTGACGACACTTGCAGCTGCCGTTAGCGGCCTTTTATCGATTGCCGGCCATATTCAAGGCATCATCGGCGTTACCTTGCTTTCGCGTTTCCGTAGGATGGAACGCGAAACTGCATCTTCATCCCATGATGCCTCTCCTCAGACCAGCCCTCCTGTAAGCGTACTCAAACCACTCGCAGGGGAAGAGCCTCTTCTTGAAGAAGCCATTGAAAGCTTTTTCCAGCAAGATTATCCTAATTATGAGCTCATCTTTGGCGTGCAGCACCCTCATGATAAGGCTCTGCCTATCATAGATCGCTTGCGCGCCCGCTTCCCGGAACGGCCTGTCTCAGTTGTCATAGATACAACCAACCACGGACCAAACCGTAAGGTAAGCAACCTCGTCAACATGCAATCGGTGTGCCAGCACGATCTTTTTGTGATCGCGGACTCCGATATTCATGTTCAACCTTCTTATCTCCGGCGCATCGTTGCTACACTGCTTAAACCTGATGTGCAGCTTGTCACGACGCTTTATGCCGGGCTCCCTGCAGACCGACGCCTTGTCCGGCAATTAGGGGCCTATAGCATCAACAGCAATTTTCTTCCGGGTGTTATGATGTCTCGCCTTCTCGGTCGGCAAGATTGCCTAGGCGCGACCATGGCACTTACGAAGAAAAATCTTGAACGCATTGGTGGTTTCCATGCTCTCGTCAATTATCTTGCTGATGATTCGGAACTAGGAAAACGTATTGTACGCCAAGGCGGAACTATCGCATTAGCTCCCACTTTGTGCTTAACTACCGTTGCGGAGGAAACTCTTGGGGAGCTTTTAGCGCACGAGATTCGTTGGGGGCGAACGGTAAGAAGCATTGAACCTCTTGGTTATGCTCTTTCATCCCTCCAACTCCCACTTGTTTGGGCAACACTGAGTGTCATTCTTTCTCCTAAATCGCGGAAAGCGTGGCTGTTACTAATTGGGGGATGGCTAGTACGCAGCTTAACAACTCGCCATATTTCCCGCTTGACGAAATGCCCACTACCCAGCATTTCCCCTTACATTCTTTTACGAGATTGGCTATCTGCTGCCGTCATGATCGCCAGCGCGCGCGGCTCGCGCGTTGCATGGCGTGGCCGAACAGTCCATATCAACCGTAACAAAACACAATCAGCGTCCCGTCGTCGAACACCACGCGCAGCCGACGACCCTTCCTCTCCGAGCGTCCATGGGCACGGCGTCGACACGTCAGACATCAACAGGAGTAGTGTCCGATCATGATGAGAACCCTTTTCCTACAACCCCCTTCCTTCGATGGTTTTGATGGTGGTGCAGGATCACGCTACCAAGCAAAACGAGAGATTCGTTCTTTCTGGTATCCAACATGGCTCGCCCAGCCTGCGGCGCTTGTTCCTGGCTCCCGTCTGATCGATGCTCCACCAGCCAAAATGGGCATGGGACCTATTTTGGAAGATGTTAAGAATCGTGACCTTGTCATCATTCATACATCGACCCCTTCTTTCAGCTCCGATGTTCGAGTCGCCAAGATGCTGAAAGAAGCCAATCCAAAACTGAAAATTGGCATGGTCGGCGCCAAAGTAGCCGTGCAACCTAACGAAAGCTTGCTTCAGGGTAGCCCTATCGACTTCGTTGCACGTAACGAATTCGATTTTACCATTAAGGAAATTGCTGAAGGCACGCCATTTGCCGACGTTGACGGTATTACCTGGCGGAATGACGCTGGTGAGATTATCACCAACAAAGACCGTTCCATGATTGAAGACATGGACAGCCTCCCCTTTGTGACGGAAGTGTACAAACGGGACCTTAAAATTGAAGATTACTTCATTGGGTACCTAAAGCACCCTTATATCTCCATCTATACAGGCCGCGGTTGCAAATCACGCTGCACCTTCTGCCTCTGGCCGCAGACTGTTGGGGGACATCGTTACCGGACACGCAGCCCTGAACATGTGGCCGCAGAGGTACGACTCGCAAAACAATACTTCCCTCAGGTCAAAGAATTCTTCTTTGATGATGATACCTTTACCGATGATCTCCCTCGTGCTGAAGCGATTGCGCGTGAGCTTGGCAAGATGGGTGTTACATGGTCTTGCAACGCAAAAGCTAATGTTCCCTACAACACATTAAAAGTATTGCGTGACAATGGGCTCCGTTTGCTCCTCGTCGGTTACGAAAGCGGAAATCAGCAGATCCTTCACAACATCAAGAAGGGTATGCGCATTGAAGTTGCACGTGAATTTACGAAGAATTGCCATAAACTGGGTATCAAAATTCACGGAACCTTCATTGTTGGTCTCCCAGGCGAAACACGCGAAACAATTCGTGAAAGCATCGAGTTCGCTAAGGAAATTAACCCTCATACATTGCAAGTTTCTCTTGCGGCACCTTATCCTGGTACCGCCTTGCATAAGCAGGCCTCCGAGAATGGCTGGTTAAACGAAGACGAAGCTGAGCTGATTGATGATGATGGCGTGCAGATTGCTCCTCTTCACTACCCTCATCTGTCACACACAGAAATCTTCAAGAGTGTAGAAACATTCTACCGGGAATTTTATTTCCGTCCGTCAAAAATTGCTTCTATCGTCAACGAGATGATTCGTGATCCTCAGATGATGAAACGTCGCCTTCGTGAAGGTGTGGAGTTCTTCCAGTTCCTTCGCCAGCGTCACGCTAACTAATTAAAACCCCATCACGTTTATGGGCTGCATCAAAGGGAATAGCTTATCAGCTATTCCCTTTATTATTTACGGATATGTTCTCTTATGGCCTTACCGTCACATCAGCGCCGCGTCATCATCTCCGCCGATGATTTTGGGATGAGCCTTGAAGTTAATGAAGCCATTGAAAAGGCACATCGTGAAGGTGTCTTAACGACAACAAGCCTCATGGTGGCAGCACCGGCTGCTCAAGATGCGATCGAACGCGCACGACGCATGCCTAATCTAAAGGTCGGCCTCCATCTTGTAACCATTGAAGGCGATTCAATTTTAAAGCTCCCCGCCATTACAGACACTCAAGGGTGGTTTGGTCGTAATCAATTAGAACTTGGCATTCGCTATTTTTTCTCTCCCCATGCACGCTCAGCCATGAAAAGAGAAATTGAAGCTCAGTTTCGTGCTTTTTCTCTCAGCGGCTTATCACTGGATCATGCCAATGCACATAAACACATGCATCTTCATCCCACTATTGGAAATTTACTGATTAAAACTGGGCTCAATTATGGCTTAAAAGCTGTGCGTACCCCTTATGAGCCTTCCAATCCGCTTAACGAAGCAACCTCCCTAGGGGATCGAGCACTTCACTATTGGACGCATATACTGCGCGCACAAATCCGATTGGCCGGGATAAAAACGAATCACTATTGCTTCGGCCTTCGATGGTCCGGCCATATGACGCCAGAAAAAGTTCAATCTCTACTCCCACAGCTTCCGTCTGGAACAAGTGAGATTTATTTCCACCCAGCGACACACCAAAACACTCAAATGGCTCAGCTTATGCCTGGCTATGACCAACGAGGGGAACTCAATGCCCTCATAGCCCCTGAAACACGCCACTGCCTGGAAGAAAATCATATCCATTCTATTGGGTGGCGTGATCTATAGAGTCCTTTCAGTGGGAAGCAGCACCAAAATATCTATGCCTTCCCACTGAAAACCATCCTATTTTGATATTAAACCGTTATATCAAAGTCCTCACTAGGACGAGCCCCTAAACGAGTGATAACCGAGCCAGCTGCACGGTTGCCAAGTTCTGCGCACTCCTTCAGGGATTTATGACGCGCAAAACCCGCCAAGAAGCCTGCAGCAAACGCATCACCGGCTCCAGTAGTATCCACGACCTTCACGGGCGCAGTCAGTACATCAAAGCGCTCTGAGCCAGACTGCACAACAGCCCCGGCTGCTCCCCGCGTCACAACCACAAGGGCCGTATCACGTGCTGCTTGGACGAGAGCATCATCCAAACGTTCTGTTTCATAAAGCGCCTGGATCTCCGCCTCATTAGCAAAGAGAATATCGATCGATTCCGCCACTAATTGACGGAAGGCATCACGGTGACGTTGCACACAAAACGTATCAGAAAGTGTTAATGCCGTTTTACGCCCTGCTTTATGGGCAAGCTCAGCAGCCCGATGAAACGCTTCTTGCGCACGTGGGCGGTCAAACAAATACCCTTCCAGATATGTTACCGCTGACTGCTCAACAATTTCTTCTTGTACGTCATCTGGCGTAAACTCAACGCACGCACCCAAATATGTGAACATTGTACGTTGCCCATCAGGCGTCACCAAAACAATGCAACGTGCCGTTGGAATAACATCACTCCCATGAGATGCTTCCAAAGGACGCGACGGAAAAGCAATCTTCTGTGCTTTCAAATCATCCGTAAAATCATCTCCGGCTTGATCTTTGGCAACTTTACCAAGATATCCAGAGCGAATTCCCATCCGTGCAGCGACAACGGCGGTATTCGCAGCGGATCCGCCCCCTGCAACATGTTCCACCGTAATGGTTTTCTGCAAATTCTCCATTGTCGGTGTGTCAATGAGAGTCATACTCCCAGGCACCGCTCCCAACTCCGTCACCTTATCAACCGTTACTGAGGCCAACATATCGACAATGGCGTTGCCAACACAAAGGAGATCATACCGCACAGGGGTGGATGAATCTGACATAATTTTCCTAACTTTTCATAACAATGCAGCTGCACCATAAAGCCTCGATGGATCGAAGCAACGGCTTATTTATTACCCCATTCCTCACAAGAAACTCTCATGAGAATTAACAAAACGCATTGCATCATCTTGTGAAATTTTGACATATCTTAACAACACTGGACAGAAAACAGCGCCACACGTCCACGCAACGCTTGTCGCCATCACGTAGTGGCGTATAAGATTTTGCCATCATCTTGTGCCAGTTGGGTATTATCTATTCCAATGGGGCTTCCGCCCTAATGGACTTTCTTCACTTCTGCTACTCTAGAGACAATAGCGAGGTCCCCTTGGTTGATAAACCTTCCTCAACTGATAACTCCCAATCAACTCCAGGGAACACATCCCCAACTCAACCAACCCCTTTTCGTAACATTAGAGATAATATGTCCTTTGCTCCTTCCCGCTCTCCTGCTCTCGTCTCTCGTGCGCGCCATACAACGTCTAATCACGACAATGGAGAAGAACGTCGGCCCAAAACGAATTTTTCCCGAACATTAGTGATCGGTCGGGGAATCACGATCAAAGGCGCTCTTCAAGATGTTGAAAAGCTCGTCATTGAAGGCACTGTTGAAACGGATCATCTCACAGCGAAAGAGCTTGTTATTGCTCACGGTGGAGCCTTTCAAGGTATTGCCAACGTAGAGACTGCCGAAATTAGTGGAACACTAGATGGCGAATTAACGGCACGAAATAGCTTATGTGTCCGTAATTCCGGCCGTTTGAACGGCGATGCTTCATGCCGTCGTCTGCAGGTTGATGAAGGTGGCGAAATTATCGGCAAACTCGATATCATCACAACACCGCAGCAGCCCAACGCTGCCACACCTGCCAAACAAGTAGAAAATGATGAGCCTAATAAGGCTGAAGATCCTGCCAGTTAACCATGAGACCAACGCACCCCCTCCTTACTCTTGATAAAGAGGGGGTAGGTGCGCTGCGTCCACTAATGCCGGCGGTCCCGTATCTTTACATAGGCAATAGCCGCATGCTCACCGCAGTAAGGCTTGCCAGGTAAGGGGGTAGCACCACAAAAGTGAAAGTCTGGTGTCCCAGGATCACCAATGGGCCACTGACATGATGGCCCCTGCCGAGTAGGACGGTCCATCGCCTCTCTTACACGACGAGGCGGGACAACTTTCCGTGGTTGAGGCGCTGACGAACGCACAGGGGGTGATTCTTCTTTGGAAACATCCCGTGCTACGACATCCTCGGAAAGAATATTCCTCTCTGGCTGAGCCTTCTTCTCACGGGAAGAAACTTTTTCCACGGCAACTGATTCGCTAACTTTCTTCGCCGATTCTTTCACGTCCCCTGCTGACGAAGCCCCATCTGATGCTGCTGGGACTCTTCTTTCCTTCGCATCCTCAAAAGGTAACTCACTCTCGGCATTTTTTTTACGGCGCGTCGTTTTACTAGTCCGTGAACGTGCCGTGGTAGCGCCTCCCTCAGAAGTTGCTCCCTTGTTACGAATAGGAGAAGGGCGTGGAGGAAGCTCCAAACGGTGTGCCTTACCTACAACCGCATTCTTCGTAATGGATAATTGTCGCCCGATTTCTGCCGTTGAGAGACCTTGGCTCCACAATTCCCGAAGTTTGGCGATCAGTTCCTCTGTCCATTCCATAGCCTTCGGCTTCCCTTTCCCATTCATCTAGTTCCTTCTACTCTACAAAGAAGGAACCCATCATTAGCAATAATTCAAATGCAGGTGGAAGAGTTCATATCTCTTAGCTCGACGCACCATCACTTCTTAAAGCGACGGCGCTTCCACATGCAATTCCCCCTTACGAATAGAAAAAACGACCTTTCCTGCAAGAAGCAATTGTGCCTCCTGCCCAAAAACATCCCGTCGCCATCCCTTCATTACAGGTAAATCTGTCTCTCCCAATGCCAGTTGCTCTAATTCATCATTCGAGGCAACCAAACGGGCCGCTACACGATATGTCTCACAACGCGCCGCGAGCAAAACTTTTAATAAGGCCACGACACCTTGAGGCACTTTAGGGCGATCCGCTTTTTTTCTCGAAGGAGGTACTGGCAATTCATCTTCTGAAACAGCTTCTCCCACAATAATCGCGTTTAAAAGCTCCTTGCCCATTTCTCCATCGGCCAACCCAGAACTAACACCCCGAATGCGCGCCAGATCACTCGCGGTCCGTGGCTTCACCGCAGCAATTTCTAAGAGGCTTTCATCACGCACAATTCTTTGCCGGGGGGCATCAACACGTTGCGCAGCACCTTCACGCCACGCTGTAATCTCCCTCAAAATGGCCAACATGCGACGATTATTCGTGCGTGCCTTTAATTTTTCCCACAAACGCCGTGGGTCAGGACGAAAGGTCTTCTCCTCCGTCAAAATAGCCTGCTCAGCCTCAACCCAATGAATACGGTCCTGCTCTTTCAATTGATCACGCAATGCACAATACACAACACGCAAATGCGTTACATCTGCGCTTGCATACGCAATTTGTGCTTTCGTTAATGGACGTGCAGCCCAGTCACTAAAGCGATGCGTTTTATCAATTGATTGCCCTGTAATAGCCCCTACCAGACTATCATACCCCACTTGCTCACCAAATCCGGCCACCATAGCCGCAATCTGAGTATCAAAGACATTAACGGGCAAACGCCCAAAGAGATGCAAAAATATCTCTAAATCTTGCCGAGCCGCATGGAATACTTTCTTACACGAAGGTTCTGCCAACAAATTAGCTAAAGGCGTCAAATCAATCCCCGGGGCACAAGCATCAATCAACGCAACGTCGTTCTTCCCTCCCAACTGAACAAGACATAACTTAGGCCAATATGTTTTCTCTCGAACAAACTCCGTATCAATCGTCACGAAGGGTTCATGACGCAATGTTTCACATAATGATGCAACTGCCTCTGAAGAGGTCAGAACGACAGGCGAAGGAAAGACTGGACGCTTAGACATCCTCCCATCTTACACTCTCCCTGTCGTCCTGGCCACGCTCCCAACTCATGCTATCCTAAGAAAAACGGTACAACGCCTCCAAATGACAGCACATCTCTGTCAGGAACACAAAATATACTTTCAGGCCATTACACGCATGTACGATCAATCCATGCTTTCAATTGGCTTTTTGGAAGTGCACCCGTTTGCTGCGCTACTGGCTTCCCACCCTTGAAAATAATCATCGTTGGGATGCTCCGCACACCATAAGTCGTTGGTGTTTCAGGATTGGAATCAATATCCACCTTCGCCACTTTCACGCGACCTTTGTAATCGGCACCAATTTCTTCCAAAGCAGGCCCGACCATCCGGCAAGGACCGCACCATTCTGCCCAAAAATCAACCAAAACGTAACCATCTGCTTTAAGAACGTCTGCCTCAAAACCCTGATCCGTTACGGCAACTGTATGCTCACTCATAAAAAACTCCCTTAAACGCAATCCATGATGCGATAATGCCTTCGGACATAGAGATATTGGGCGCTTTTCCAAAAGCGCAACCATATTTGATAATTATCAAAAACTTCTCTCATATTCTTTAAGAAGGTCCGCCGGTAATTCACTCACTTCTGGCCCTTCTGTCCAGACGAGAAAACAGCGAATTTCTCGTTCTGGATACACTTGCTGCATCACAGCACGATAAGCAGCCATTTGCCGCAAATAAGCCGATGGTGTTTGGGAAGCCTCACGAGGTGGCCGACGGCCCGTTTTATAGTCACACAGCCACACACTCTCTGCTTGAAGACAAAAACGATCCACTTTCCCTAAAACAACACGCCCTAATGTACCCTGCATGAGTGTTCCAGAAATCGCCTGCTCTGACCAACTTGACGGTCCAAAAAGAGGAGATAATCGTGGCTCCGCTAAAACACCCATGATCTGTCGACAAAGGGTGTCAACATCACGTGGCAATAATTTCCATGCAGGTCGTGCTAACCAGGAACGCGCTTTATCTTCACGCTCTCTTTCAGGAATCCCTGGTAAAAGCTGCAAAAGACGATGCACAAGCCGCCCACGTTGCATTGCTTTTTGACGGCCTTCGTCTTTGAGAAGAGCATCGTCCCGCACCTTCTGATGCAAAATGTCTAAAGGAGACTTTGCCACGGGAAGTGGACCAAACTCAGCCCCTTCTGGACGGCTCGGTGTTAGAGGACGCGCTAGTGCTTCCTCACGTGGGGCTGGAGCAACCTGCCATTCAGGCGCACTGCCAAGCCATGAAGGCAATGTTATGGGAGGCGTAACGTCTATGCCCAAAGAGGATAAATTCTGCCGACGTTCAACAGGTGCTTCAAAAATCAAACGATCCCCCGGCCAGCCCAGTCCAAGTGGCTCTGCCGTGATGTTGTCTAATCGAGAAAATCCATCCCAACACTGTTGGTACCAGCTTGTATCAGCGATATCGCCGCGCCCAGAAGGCTCCCAACCACATACAACCAACGAATCACTCGCACGTGTTAAAGCCACATAAAGCAGGCGATTGCGTTCAGCACGCCGTTGCTCTGCCGCTTCCCCCGTGAAGAGATCGGTTTGCGTTGTTCTCATATCATTCTTATGGGGAACCCAAAGCGGTAAATCCTCCCCACCGTCCTGCCTCCTCCACAACACGTCGCGATCGCGATCCATCGCCGACGTCGTATCTGGCAGAATGACTAACCGTGCCTGAAGCCCTTTTGACCCATGGACGGTCATGATTCGTACGGCATCTATGTCACTCTCAGGCTCCCGACGTGTCGTTGTCTGGCTCGCTTCTAACCAATGAAGGAAACCTTGAAGCGATGGTGGATGTTGGGATTCATACGTTAGGGCTGCGCTGAGCAACTCATCAACAGGTTCTGCAGCCTCGGGGCCCAATCGAGCCAATAAACGCGCCCTCCCTCCCTGAGGTCCCAATGCCTGAACTAAAATCGTGTAAGGTGTGTCGTAATCCACCCGCCGATACAGTGCAGAAAGATGCTCCCAGGCTTGCGTCCACTCTTCTCGCTCTGAATACCGCTCTCGTAAGACAGACCATAAAGACTTACCGTCTGCCCCTAAAAGGGCCTTCTTTCCATTCAGTGTCACCAAATCCATGAGAGAATCATCACTGATCCCTCCTAAAGGGGACGTCAAAAAACTGGCGAGGCTCAGATCATCTTGTGGTAAAAGCAAAACGGCACACAGCGTCATCAAATCGCGCACAGCGACCTGTTCCGTTAAGCCAGAGCGAATAAAACTGACCACTGGGATACGCCTCAGCTTCAACGCACGAATAAGCGCTCGTAAAAAAGCAGATCGTTTGGGAACGAGTATCAGAACGTCCCCCGCACGCAACGGTAACTGTCCTTTTTGTAAAGGAATACCAATTTTCCCTGCGATCCATTCAGCCAACGCCTCGGCCAAACGTTGTGGTGCACTCCGCTGGTCTTCATTGCGTTGTGGTGCACGCCAAGGGCTTATGACACTTCCATCCTGTGTCTGTTCATTTTCATGTTCTTTTGACGGGACAAGAGGCCATATTTCGACACGCCCCCCTTCCCCTGGACGCGCTGAAATATGAGCTGTCAATGAGCGTCGCCCCACCTCACGAAGTCCATGTGCGGCGATATCGCTTTTAAATACACAATCAACCAACTGCAGCACTGGTGAAACAGAGCGGAAAGAGACATTCAACTCCGGCTCTCTCCAAAGAAGCCCAGCCGCATTCACCCGCCGCGCAAATTCACGGCGCCACGCATGAAACTGCTCTGGCTCAGCACCCTGGAAGCTATAAATAGACTGCTTAAAGTCTCCCACAGCAAAAACCGTTCGCGGCCTTTGCCCGAGCTGATGGCGTCCTTCCCCTGAAAAAAAGTCACTAGTTAATGCCCCAGCAATCTCCCATTGTAAGGCAGACGTATCCTGCACTTCATCAAGCAAAAGATGGTCAATCCCACCATCCAGCTTATACATCACCCAGGCGACCCCTGGATCACGTAACAAATCACGTGTTCGCGCAATAAGATCGTTATAATCAACGACACCACGCCGTTTCTTCTCGTCATAAAAACGAGACAACACCGGGGCCGCGAGGCCTAAAAGAGCATAATTAACCACCAAAAGTTTTTGTGCGCGTCGTTGCTCTTCCAATTCCCATTGCCGCTGGGCTTCCTGCTCCAAAGCCTCCAACAATTCTGGAACAAGAGATTGAGCCTTTTTCCCGACCATGGAATTCATTTTACGGGGCCGTCCGTCACTGACCTTCAGAAAAATGGTCCTAAAAACCTCATCCCGACGTTCATCTTTCGGTTGTGCCAAGCAATCCAACAAAACTTGACCGCTCCGGCGCCCACTTTCGGACATATCGGGCCATGCGGCTTGGAGACCTTCCCGCAAAAACTCTTCTTTCGGGGGAGAGCATATTTCCCGCTCAAGCGTAGCCGTATCGTCATTGCCCGTTTTCAAAAGATGCTTATAGGCTGCCAACACATGCTGAGGGCTTTGCTTCCAAAGCGCCAAAAGGGACTGTAAACGTCCAATCTTCTCATTAAAGCCCGTAATACGCTGCACGACGTCATCAAATGACGAAATACTTGCCAGCGTCGTGGCATGGTCTCCATTCTCACCTAGCTCCTGCTCAAGAGCTTGACGCAACGCTAAAAGGCTATCGGTCTCCTCCATAAGGGAAAAATGCGGATCTAACACTGCCTCTAATGGGAAACGCCGTAATAAAGACTGACAAAAAGCGTGAATGGTCTCAACACGAAGCCCACCAGGGAGATCCAATACACGCAAAAACAATCCCCGTGCTTGCGCACGTGTCGCAGCCGTATCAGGCACGTTGAGGGCCCTCAGCTCTTCCCCCAATTTTTCATCCGCTAGAGAAACCCACTGCCCCAACCTATTCTGCAAACGATTGGCCATTTCTGCCGCGGCCGCTTTTGTGTAGGTCAGGCATAAAATACGCGCTGGATCAGACCCTTTCACGAGAGTTGGGCGCCCCTCATCATCCACGCCCTCAATAGGCAGCATTAACCGTAACAGACGGTCAATCAGCAGCTTTGTTTTTCCTGATCCCGCTGAGGCAGACACAAAGACCGATGCACAGGGGTCCGACGCTAAACGCTGTGCATCATCAGCGACTTCAATAGCCGTTTTTTGCTTATTTTGACGCTCCGAATCTGCATCAATCACACGCCGCCCTCCCCTGCTGACAATCGCCATTCATCAACACGCGCAAGCTGAGCGTAATCCGTATAACGCAACACACGCCCTGCCCATGGTTGCGACCGATAAGGACGTCGTGGATCATCGTAATCTGCAATCAAAGCACGCAACCGTTCCAACGCATCCCCCACCAGATCAGCGAAGCTCACATCATTTTGTCGTGCAACCTTCCCCTGATCAGAAGGAATTTTGCGTATTTCTCCAGGCGTTGCCCCACCACTCAAATGCCAATAAAGTAATTGCACAACCTCAGAGGAAGGCACGCCCTTAAAGGCCCCTCTTTCAAGAAGCGCTGCTTCCAATACCATCTGTGATGCCCACCCCTCTGCCACATCTTTTACAGGAGGGGGGGCTCCCGTTTTATAATCAAAGACCCATGCTTGAGGGCGGTTATCCACATCGTGATAACGTGCAATATCAATACGATCAGCCCGTCCTCTCAGGCGGAAATCTCCTCCCGGAAGATCCTTTAAGATAAAGCTTGTCTCCACTTCCGTATAAGACCGTACCATGACACGCCCAGTCATGCGGTCTGCTTCCTGCATCACCACCCAATCAGCAATGCGATATAAACGAGGCCGCCACCAGGCACGTAAGGCAGGACGTAAAGCAGAGTTTTCTAAGATATCATCAAAATATGTTTTCAATATCTGAGAAGAACGTCCTGGCCAGCCTTCTGGGTAATGACGAAACATTCGGTCCAATGCAGCATGCACAATCATCCCATAATCAGCATGCTCGACACCTTCTTCCAAAGGTGACAGTGCTTTAAGATGCAGCACATACCGCGCATAAATCGCGTAGGGATCATGTTTAAGCGTATCAATAGCCGTAATACTGAGACCGCGCGGCCTTAAAACTAACGGAGGTCGCGGTTCAGGCGGTAAGACAGGACGTGCCTCTCCTAAAGGCAGATCAAGCTGTTCTTGCCACGATAAAGCGGGATGCACGGGGATTTCTCCCCCCTGTGACTGCCCCACAAGAAAAGCAAAAAGGCGTACAAGCCACCTTGCCGGCACCGCAGGCCCACCATCACGCCGCTGAGAACGTGACAATACCACATGATCTGCCGCGAGAACCGCCATTGCAAAATCATGCGCACTAGCCCCAATCTGCCGCTCTGGAGAAAACAACCCAACACGCTGCCGCATAGGGCGGCTCATCCATGGTCCAGAGTCAGGCAGTGGTGGCCAAACTGTTTCATTCAGCCCTCCTAATATAACCGTATCAAAGGCAAGCAGTCGGGCTTCCAACACCCCGTAAATAGAAATCCGGGGATGAGCGAGCTCAACGCCGTCTTGATGCCCCCTTAGCCCTGTTAGCGCTTTCCGAGCCATCGACACCGTCAAAAAGTTCTCGAGCGCACTGATTGGCTGCGGAGGAAGTAAGTCGGTATAGGTCGCTAATTCAACAAGATGATGAGACAACATCGCCCCATCCTCTCCCCGCCATAAACGGGACCCCTCTTCTTGCAATAGAGCATCAGTCTCCTCGGCCCCAGCCGCGGCAAGCGCCTCTGCTGTTTGAATCAACGCTTCCAACATATCAGGAAGAGGCACCTTCCCTTGAAGGGTTAGAAGTGGCGCAAAAGCAGCCTCAAGCCTCTCTAGAAAAAACTGTAGCTCCTTGACCGTGAACATTCCTCGTTCATCAGACGAGAGACTCTCCTGCTTTTCCGCTAATGCCGCCTGTAATCCCTTTATTCCTGGCGCTGGAGCAGGCCCACGCAAGAGAACACGCTCCAACAACCGCGCATAAACACGACATTGACCAGGTGACATCCCCAATGAAGCTAATGGGTGCTTGATGACCGCTAACAAGGCAACCGGGGACAAATCCGCCGTAACAGCGGCTGCAATCAGCCGTAAAAAAACAGCCGACGGTGTGCGGACAAGAGACTCTCCCGCACTATCATCAGCGTAAATCCCAAAACGTAATAATTCACTCTTTACGCGCTGGGCTAAGGCTCGATCCGGCGTCACCAAAGCACCTGTCCGCCCTGGATGAGACGCAACATCACGTAAAATAAGGGCAATAGCCTGCGCTTCTTGCTGCGAGTCAGCGGCCGGCAAAAAGCTCAGCCCTGCTTTATCCAGCTCTTCTCTCTCTTCTCCCCACCGAGCAATCCCTTCTTCCGGCAGAAGAACATCGCGTAACAATATTTCTCGACCAAGACGACGTGGCGTACCCCACATTTCTAACTCTTGCCGCTTTATTTCAATATCATCCAAAAGCTCTCGGAAAAGAGCTTGAGGATGCGTTTCCGACAATGAATCCCACAATTGCTCTGATAAAGCGCAATCAACACCTTGTAAGACCACAACCCCTTGAGGAAGAGACGCAACAGCCTTCAAAACAGTCGACACACCCGCTGAACCATCGACAAATCCGACCGCCCAAACGGGTGCCTGCGGTGGTTCTTCTCGCCATGCCTTCGCCTGTGCGTGTAAAAGAGCAATCTGCCACGCGAGAACGTTTGTTTGTCCCTCTTCCTCCAGCCATTTCGGCCAAAAGTCCGTAACAATTTGTAAAAAAAGAAGCGTTTTTTGCCAATGGTCAGCAAAGTCCTCCGCAACTGCTTCTGGTAGGGCTTTAGCTAATGAAACACCACAACGCTCCGCTTCATCCATCAAGTCGGCCAAAGCTTGCGCCAATGGCCAAACACGCTCGATCGTTTCAGCCCCTTGCCCTTCTACGCCACGGAATAAAGACGCCTGTACAATCAAACGGGCCAACACCGCTAAACGACGTGTCGGCTCAACAGCAGGAGGTAGCCCTTCCTCCAAGCGCATTGAAAATAACGCTTCACCATCAACATCACCGAGCGCGACAATGGCTGGGAGGAGCGTTGCTTTTCCATCTAACACCCTGAGGAAAGCCTCCATCAAAGCGCGCGCTGCCCGGCGTCCAGGCACGAGGATTGTCCCAACCTGTCCACCCTGTTGGGCGTCATTCACCCCTTTAAGACCAATGCGCTCCAACCAATTTTTCGCTACATGATCCAGAAACGGCAATGACGCCGGGATTGTCGCAACTCTCACACACTCAATCCCATCAAACGTGATTCTGGCCAACCACTCATCGTAAGATGACGTTCCTCTTCTTTTTCGCCATAGGTAAGATGAACATGCAGCGCCTCTTGCGGAAGAAGATCTTCAGCACGATCTGGCCATTCAACCACCATGATCGCTTCACACGCCTCATCCCAATTCAGCTCATACAAACCTTCAGGGCCAGATAGCCGCCAAAGATCATAATGAAACACGGGTCCCTTGGGCGTGTCATAGGGCTGCACTAATGCAAAACTCGGGCTTGGAACCTCCAAGCTCTCATCACGCGCGAGGGCCTTCAAAAAGGCTCTCGCAAATGTGCTTTTCCCCGCTCCAAGATCCCCTGATAAAGCGATGCAGTCTCCTTGATAGACACGATCAGCAAGCTGCTGAGCCAAGCAAACCGTCTGCATAGGGGACAAAAGCGTAATCATCATGTCATAGCCAACAATTTTCTATCATGCCGTTTTAGCCATACCGCACAGAACATAGGGAAGAATGCCGCCCTTTTTCACATAAAGAAGCTCATCAACCGTATCCACACGGCACAGCACCTCTACCGTCTGCTGAGAGCCATCAGAAGATGTTATCGTCACTCTCACAGTTCCACGTGGAACAAGATCTTTAAGACCTTCTAAGGATAACAACTCATCTCCCTTTAACCCTAATGTGTGACGTGTCACTCCTTCTGGAAACACTAAAGGTAAGACACCCATTCCAACCAAATTGGAACGATGAATACGCTCAAAGCTTTCCGCAATAACCGCACGCACCCCTAGCAGCCTGGTTCCTTTCGCCGCCCAATCACGCGATGACCCCATGCCATATTCTTTGCCGCCAATCACCACTAGAGGTACTAAAGACATCCGGTAACGCTCTGCTGCGTCAAAAATAGTCATCTCATCACCCCCGGGATAGAAGCGAGTCACGCCCCCTTCCGTGCCGGGCGCCATCTCATTTTTCAGGCGAATATTAGCAAATGTCCCGCGCATCATCACACGATCATTGCCTCGACGTGCCCCGTACGAATTAAAATCCTGGACGGCTACACCATGCTGACGCAGATAAACCCCTGCAGGAGTTTCTAAACCGATCGCCCCAGCCGGTGAGATATGATCTGTCGTGATATTATCACCCAACAATGCCAGGATTCGCGCTTGAGAAATGTCATCTAAAAAGACTTTCTTAGAGGTCAGCTCCTCAAAATAAGGTGGGTTCTGGATATAAGTTGATTGATCATTCCACGGATAAGTCGCTGAACCTTTAGCAACGGGCAGCTTCTGCCATGCCTCTGTCCCTAAAGTCACATCACGATAACGGTCAATAAACGTATCACGGCTCAGAGAAGACCCTAACAAATCTGAAATTTCCGCACGACTTGGCCATAGGTCGCTTAATTTAATGGGCTTTCCTTGCGGATCATGACCCAACACAGAGGTCGTAATATCTTGATCCACAGTTCCAAGGAGCGCATAGGCCACGACGAGCGGCGGGGACGCTAAATAGTTTGCCCTCACTTGCGGAGAAATACGGCCTTCGAAATTCCGATTTCCAGACAAGACAGACACGGCAACTAAATCATTTTGCTCAATTGCCTCGCATATCTCATCCTTTAGCGGGCCAGAGTTCCCGATGCACGTCGTGCACCCATACCCAACTGTTTGAAACCCCAGCGCATTAAGGTCGGCATCCAACCCTGCGCGTTCTAAATAATCCGTCACAACCCGCGAGCCCGGTGCTAAGGACGTCTTAACCCATGGTTTTGGTTTCAAACCCAAAGCACGCGCCTTCCGCGCAAGCAGCCCTGCGGCTAACAGCACCTCTGGATTGGAGGTGCTCGTGCACGATGTTATCGCTGCAATGACAACCGCCCCATCTTTCAAACGATAAGACTGGCCTGAAACGGGAAGATCCCGCCCTCGTTTTGGTAAATTTTGAGATGTCTCTTCCAGAAAATGACGGAAAGCACCACTCACATCCCCCAGAGCAATACGATCTTGTGGGCGGCGCGGCCCAGCCAGTGATGGAACAACATCTGAAAGATTGATCGTGAGATGATCTGTGAAATGAGGAGGCATCTGGCCTGGTTCATGCCAGGTCCCTTGTTGTCTGTGATAAGCCTCTACCAGCGCAATATGTTCTTTTGAACGCCCCGTCTGATACAAATAATCCGTCGTTAACCGATCAACAGGGAAGAACCCAACGGTTGCGCCATATTCTGGAGCCATGTTGGCAATCGTCGCCCGATCCGCCACCGGAAGATGCTCAAGCGCTGGGCCGTAAAATTCAACAAAACGCCCGACGACGCCTTTAGCGCGTAGACGCTGAGTGATGGTTAACACCAGATCCGTGGCTGTGGTGCCTTCAACAAGCTGGCCTTCTAAGCGCACACCGACAACGTCAGGAATAAGCATCTTCCCTGCTTGTCCCAACATGGCGGCTTCAGCCTCAATCCCACCAACGCCCCATCCTAACACGCCAAGACCATTAATCATGGTCGTATGGGAGTCTGTACCAAACACCGTATCAGGGTATACTATAATGTCCCCCTTATCATCCTTCGTCTGACAGACGACTGGTGCCAGATATTCCAAATTAACTTGATGACAAATTCCAGCTCCTGGTGGCACCACGCGAAACTGCTTAAACGCTTCTTGCCCCCATCGAAGAAACGCATAGCGCTCGCGATTACGCTCGAACTCCCGCTTCATATTCAGAGAAAGAGCATCATCTTCCGCAGAGACATCAACTTGCACCGAATGATCAATCACGAGATCTACCGGCACTTGTGGATTTACCTTCTCGGGGTTAGCTCCCAAAGCGATGATGCCATCACGCATAGCGGCTAAATCCACCACAGCGGGCACACCCGTAAAATCCTGCATAAGAATGCGCGACGGGCTAAAAGGGATTTCACGTTGACTTCGCCCCTCTTTGAGCCATTCCACAAAACCGGCGCCATCCCCACCATGGCGTAGAACATTTTCAAGCAGAATTTTTAATGAAACCGGAAGACGTGACACATCCCCCAACCCCTCACTCACAGCATCTAAACTAACATAACGATAGTCATGGCCTGCACAGGACAGTGTACGCCAGAAGGAGCTTATCTTTTCATGCGTCATCAGATTTTTCCCTCTAGCCTTCCACGACACTCAATAACGCTTGAGTAAAGGTCTTTGTCCCAACCTCACCGCCTAAATCTGCTGTCCTGATCCCTTGTGTGACCACAACCTCGTGAATGGCATGTTCGAGCTTTTCTGCAAGGTCCTGACGACCAACATGGACTAACATCAATCCAGCAGCACGCAGCAAAGCAATAGGGTTAGCTTTATCTTTCCCCGCAATATCCGGCGCTGACCCATGCACGGCTTCAAAAATAGCCATGTTCTCACCGATATTCGCACCAGGAGCCATTCCCAAACCGCCAACAAGCCCGGCGGTTAGATCAGAAAGAATATCCCCAAACAAATTCGTTGTGACAATGACATCATAGGTTTCAGGATGGAGCACGAGCTCCATGGCACACGCATCCACAATGCGCTCGTCACACGCAATTTTTCCTGCATAGTCAGCGGCAACACGCCGCCCTTCATGAAGAAACAACCCACTCAATATTTTAAGAATATTGGCTTTATGTACCAGCGTCACTTTCCGACGACCATGCTTGAGAGCATACTCAAAGGCGTGGCGAACAATCCGCTGACATTCAACACGCGTATTAAAGCCTGCTCCATAAGCAACGGCTTCCGTATCGTCCCCAACAGGCATGTAATGTTCCATCGCCGCGTAAAGTCCTTCGACATTTTCTCGCACAACAGTGACATCAACCCCCTCATAACGACCACCAGGCAAGAGCGTCTTTGTTGGGCGCACATTCGCATAAAGACCAAACATTTTCCGCAACGTCACGTTAACGGAACGAAACCCTTCTCCAATAGGCGTCGTCAAAGGCCCCTTAAGCGCTAACCCGGTGCGCTTAAGACTTTCTAATGCCTCATCCGGTAAAACAGAGCCTGTGGCTTCATACGCGGTTACACCAGCACGCTGCACATCCCACTCAAACGGGACCTCCAATGCTCTCAGCACACGAACCGTCGCGTCCGTAATCTCTGGGCCAATCCCGTCACCAGGAATCAACGTTGCTGGGATACGATCAGCCATGAGAGATCTCCTTCATTCTCATCTCAGAGACAGAAATCTGAACGAAGAACGGAAACTAAGTCAATTTATCGGCCCCCCTCCTTTCCGTCATTTTCATCCTGCATCGACAACAATACGCCCCAATGCCGGGTCATCTGTAAAAAAACCATCCAAGCCGAGGTCTAAATAACGTCTGATTTCCGCCAACATTCCGTTAGGGTTACGATCAACAAGCTTCCCTTTGCTGCGTAGGTGTTGCGGCAAAAAAATATTTTCTGGTCGTGCTGTATAAGAATGCACCAACAACCCCTCTTTGTGCGCATCACTAATCAAAGAGGTTGGTTCGAGCCACGCTCCATGGGCATCACGAGGGATAATATCCGTATTCGACGGCCCAATAACATCCGCATAACGCTTAATCTCACGTAATCCATTAGGCGTCATCAAATCCCCAAAGGTTATTTTCTGACCCTTAGCGAACAAATCAGGAGGAATTTCTTGGCGCTCCCCCATTAAAAGCATCAACCGAGCCTGTGGGTTAATTTCTAAAACAGACTCTCGAATTTTCTTCAAATTGCCGGTTTCAAAAGACTGCACTTCTAAAGGGGCCTGACGCGTATAGGCATGATTTGCGATAGTTTTTAGAAAAACCGCCTCTGGATCATGCCCAATACTATGAAAAAATGTTGAATGCTTGATCTCTGGAATGAGACCAAAAATTTTTCCACTCGCAGCAGATTGTGCGGCAACGACATCAATAACTTCTTCAAATGTCGGAATTTCAAAGCGGTCATTATACCGCGTATTATGTTCTCTGATAGCTGCAAGCCGCTCTCGTGCTCGGAGAGTCTTTAACTCCTCTAATGTAAAATCTGCTGTAAACCACCCTGTTTGTTTCTCTCCATCAATCACACATGTGCGATACCGCGCGAAGAATTCTGGGTGATCTTTAACATCTGTGGTCTCAGCAATATTGCTTTCATGACGGACGACCAAATGTCCGTCCTTCGTCATCACTAAATCAGGCTCAATAAAATCAGCACCATCAAGCATGGCTTTCGCATAAGATGCTAAGGTGTGTTCAGGTCGCCACGCTGAAGCCCCACGATGAGCAAAAACTATGGGCTTGGGGGCTAAAGAAGGCGCAGCCTGCGCTCTTATGGAACGTGCCCACAGAGCATATGCCCCACCCATCCCCAACACCTGGCGCCGCGTTAACATCATGCCACCATCCTTCACATCCAAACACCCGAAAGCGCCCCTCCCCAACAGAGAAATCGTTTCCAGAAGCGAATCTAGCGACACAAACCAGCGTTCAGTATGAAATTTCTATGATACTCTTATGACAGTACCGTAGCGGATTAATGTCCACCTTCGCGTCCCTGGCAGAGAACAGGATTTGGTAACCATGCAAAACAGATTGTCCCCTGTCCGAGCTCGCTTTGCACACGAAAGCTTCCTTCATGGCGTTCAATAATTTGCTGTACAATCGACAAACCCAATCCACTTCCTGTGACTGACGAAGCATCCTCTTTCACACGATAAAAACGTTCTGTCAGACGTGAAATATGGCGTGGATCAACGCCTTTCCCATTATCACTCACCCCCAAAAGAATACCATCGCCCCCAGGCCATAACGGATCTTGAGGGACAACCTGGCGACCAAATACTCTGATTTCTAAAATGTCTCTTTCTTTCCGTGCATATTTCAAGGAATTCTCAATCAAATTGAGGAATACTTGGACCAGTTCATCCTCATCCGCCTGAATGAACAATTCCTCTTCCACCTCAAGGCGCAACATTGTGTCATCACCCTCAAACCGTGGCGCCACTTCATCCAGAAGAAGAACCATAACATCATCGACGTTAATAACTGTTTGCGGGCGCTGAAAGGCACGTGCCTGAACATATGAAAGGTAAAGCAACCGATCAATAAGGCGTTTCATCCGATCTGTTTGCTGCGCGATAATCTCTAATGAACGCTGGCGTAACGCTTTATCTTCCACATCGTGACGCAACATATCAATAAAACCACTGATCGACGCTAAAGGAGTACGCAGTTCATGACTGGCATGCGACACAAAATCGACACGCATACGGTCAATAGCGCGCGCTTCACTCCGGTCTGACAGCACCGCTAAAATATGCGGCTGCCGTTCATGAGCATCTGTCACACATCGCAAAGCGAGATGAACTGTCCATGAAACGGGCACATCAAGCGTGACACTCGCCGAAAAAATCGAATAGGGCCCCTGCGAATGATGATGCCATTCTCTCAAAGCAGCCTCTAAAAGGGACCGAACCTCAGGATGACGCAGGACAGCTCCCAGACGCTCATCAAACTGATGACGCGCCTCCTGATTGACATGAACAACCGCCCCCATCCCATCCAAAAGCACCATATAGGCTGGAATATCATCAATCAGCTTCCCCCAATCAGGGGAGGGAAAAACGGCTTCCTTTACAGTTTCTCTATGCTTTTCTGCGGGCGGACGACGCCATAATAAAATGCCAACACCGGCCCAACCCATCACCGCAAGAACAACGAAACAGACTAATGTTAGGCTCATCCCTCCAGACATTCGCGCAAAAGAGCCTCATACATTAGGGCGTCACCACACCATCATCCAACGCATATCCTGCTGAACGCACCGTGCGTACTAAATCCTCTTTCCCATTCTGATTTAACGCCTTGCGCAATCGTCGAATATGCACATCAATCGTACGGGGCTCTACGTGCACATTCTTGCCCCATACCCGTGCCAGCAAATCTTCCCGACTGAAAACACGATAAGGATGACGCATTAACACGATCAAAATACGATATTCCGTCGGCCCCAAAGCCAACAACATCCCGCCACGTTCAACACGATGCGTCTCAGGATCTAACGTCAAGTCTGCAAAAGAAAGCCCCGTATATGCCCCACGTTTTCGACGCAGTAACGCTCTTACCCGCGCCTCCAACGTATCAATACTGCATGGTTTGATAAGATAATCATCGCCCCCAATATCTAACCCACGAATAACATCTTGTTCATCCGAGCGAGCCGTCAGGAAAAGAACAGGCATTTCTCGAAAAACAGCATGTTCTCGAATACGGCGGCACAAATCTAGACCTGACAAACCTGGTAACATCCAATCAAGAATTGCAAGATCAGGACGATTTTTTTCCAAGCACTCTATGGCCTCTTCCGCACTGCCTGCCGTTACAACGCGATAGCCCCGTTGTTCGAGATTGTACTGTAACATCAACAATAAAGACGCATCATCTTCCACGATAAGGACTAAACCTTTTGGTTCAGCAATCTTTCGGCCACTCACTACGTCCCTGCCCCCTTCTCTTCTTTTAATGCCCCACCTCGTGGACGCCTGCTTGGTAAAACATCACCCGTCACAACAAAAAATGCCCGCTCAGCAATATTCGTGGCATGGTCTCCGATACGCTCCAAATTTTTCACAATAAACAGCAGTTCGGTGCCAGAATATATATGACGCGGGTCCTGCATCATATTCGCCAAAAGACCACGGAAAATAGCTGTATAATAGTCATCTACGGGGAGGTCTGCATGCCATACATTCAACGATGCATGCTTATTTTTCTGCAAAACAGCATCCAGCGATCGGCGAAGATTATCTTGGACTAAATGTCCCATCTGCCGGAAAGACACTAAAATGGCCCCTAGCCCCGCTATACGACCTTGTAAAACGCGCACCGCCATAGAGGCTGCATAATCTCCAATACGCTCCAAATCCCCAGCAATTTTCATAGCCGAGACAATTTCACGTAAATCATCCGCCATGGGGGAGCGTAACGCCAATAGGCGAATAGCTAGGGCTTCTATGCGATATTCTAGTAAATCAACATCAGCCTCTTGCTTTACAGCCAAACGTGCCGCGTCTTCATGGCCATCCGCAATGGCAGAGAGAGCCCATGAAAGCTGCTGCTCTACCATACCGCCCATTTGGGCCATGAGCGACCGCAACTGTGCCAGCTCTTGTTCATAACGCTTCACAATATGAGAATGTTCGGGCACGCAACGAGCATCCTTATCTTCAGGACTATATGCCATTCGCTGACGCAAACAGTCACAGTTTCTACTCTTCTGACCTCTTTTCTACACTCTGAAAAGTTTTCTCACCATTCACGGAAAAAACTTCTTTTACCGAATGACAATCCAACACTTTTAATGTCATTTACCGACAATAACTTACTGAAAAGTACTACTCCATCACTCAAAAAATGCTTATGAGATTCTTCTATGACACATACGCATTCTTCCATCACGACAGATATCGCCATCATTGGTGCAGGCCCAACAGCTCTTTTTGCCGCATTCGAATGCTGTATGCTGCATTTAAACTGTGTCCTCATGGACGCGTTGGAATACGCAGGTGGCCAATGTACAGCGCTCTATCCTGAAAAACCGATCTATGATATTCCCGCACATCCGGCCATTACGGGGGAAGCTCTCATCACGGCGTTAGAAGCTCAACTTGCTCCTTTCCAAATCCCGCGTCTTCTCGGCAGCCGGGTCACAACCCTTAAAGGGCATCGTGGTGAATTTTCTCTCACCAATGAGCGTGGTGACCTCGTGCAGGCAAAAGCCATTATTATCGCTGCGGGCGCCGGCGCTTTTGGCCCCAATCGCCCACCACTTGAAAATCTAGACATTTATGAACGCACACATGCTGTGCAATATCACGTCAGAAAACGCGCCGATTTTACAGGTAAGCGTATTGTCATTGCCGGTGGCGGAGATTCTGCTCTCGACTGGGCGCTCTCACTGTCAGAGGTAGCTCAACATATTTACTTACTCCACCGGCGTAACCGCTTCCGTGGTACACCTGAAACACTCGCTAAAATTGAAACAAAAATCGCTGAAGGGAAAATTGAAAAAATTGTTCCCTACCAGCTGCATGCTTTACATGGCTCAGAAGGTAAACTTCATGCCGTAGAAGTCACCTCAATGGATGGATCATCACGGCATCTCGAGGCTGATACACTTCTGCCTTTCTATGGACTATCGACAGACCTAGGGCCTATCGCAACATGGGGCTTTCAAACCCATCGTAGCGCGATTCCTGTCAACCCGGCGACATTAGAGACCAGCACACCCGGTATTTTCGCCATTGGCGATGTCGCCAGCTACCCAGGCAAACTGAAGTTAATCCTTCAAGGATTTTCAGAAGGCGCGATGGCCGCTCACACGGCCCATTCCGTTGCCCATCCTGAAAGAGCGCTTCGCTTTGAACACTCTACCAGTCGCGGCAAACCTGGCGACAATTGACTGTAAGCCTCACTCAACCGGTCTTAGAAAGACCACGTTGGACGCACCGCCTTCTACCAACGTCTCGATCGCCTTGTTAAAATGCTTTCCGTGCTCTGTTCCCATATGAGCGCGGAAAGCCGCTTCATCTCGATAACTTTCCTCAACATGGAAACAATCGGGGGAATCATCACGTGTATAGACAACAAATCGTACACATCCCGGTTCGGCTCGTACATCTTTTCCCAAATTGGTAAGAAGTTGCGCCACTTTATCACGACAGCCAGGAAGCGCAGTCATCGTTGCGTAAAGATTTTTAGACATCTCTCATCTCCCTCAAACGAATCCAAACCTATATTTCAATGAATTATAACGAAGGCATCATCATGCCCCCAAGACACCACTAAGAAAAAAGGCCGGGGATTTACCCGGCCTTTTCACAATCAGTCCTTTTTCCCACGCGCTGCGCGCTTGCGCTCATGTGGGTCCAAATACCGCTTACGGAGGCGAATGGCTGAAGGCGTTACTTCCACCAATTCATCATCCTCAATGTAAGAAATGGCCTGCTCTAAGCTCATTTTACGAGGTGGGATCAGGAGCAACGCATCATCTTTACCCGCTGCACGCATATTCGTGAGTTTCTTTTCACGAACCGCATTCACCTCTAGGTCATTTTCACGAGAATGTTCACCGATGATCATCCCGGTATATACTTTCTCTCCAGCATCGACGAACAACGTTCCACGATCCTGCAAAGAGAACAGAGCATAAGCCGTTGTATTGCCATCTTCAGCTGAAATCAAGGAACCATTCCGACGTCCCTCAATCGTACCCGCATAAGGCTGATAAGAGTGGAACAAACGGTTCATCAAGCCAGAGCCGCGCGTATCGGTCAGGAACTCGCCATGATAACCAATAAGACCACGTGATGGAATCAAGAAGCTGAGACGCACCTTATCACCACCGGAAGGGCGCATGTCCTGCATCATCCCCTTACGCAAGGACATCTTCTCAACCACGACGCCAGAATAAGGCTCGTCGACATCAACGATGACCTCTTCATATGGCTCTTCACGCTCACCTGTCTCTGGGTTCTCACGGAACAAAACGCGCGGGCGCCCGATTGTCAGCTCAAAACCCTCACGACGCATGGTCTCAATCAACACACCGAGCTGAAGCTCACCACGTCCGGCAACCTCGAACGCTTCACTCTCAGGGCTCTCTGTGACCTTAATCGCAACATTCCCTTCAATTTCTTTGAAGAGGCGATCACGAATCTGACGCGACGTAACCTTCTTCCCTTCACGACCACCCATCGGGCCATCGTTGATACGGAAGGTCATCGACAAGGTTGGAGGATCAACCGGTGTTGAAGGCAGCGGCTCACCGATGGAAGGATCAGCGATTGTATCAGGGATCGTCGCTTCAGACAGACCCGCGATTGCTACAATGTCACCAGCCTTTGCTTCTTCGACGGCCACACGGTCCAGACCACGGAAAGAAAGAAGCTTCGTAATACGACCGGATTCAACAATCGTGCCATCCCGACGAATCGCACGCACTGGCGAATTAACCTGCAGACGACCCTGCTCAATACGACCGGTCAGAATACGACCAAGGAAGTTATCACTTTCGAGGATGGTAGACACCATAGCGAACGGCTTGTTTTCATCAAGCCCTGGGCTTGGCACATGCCGAACAACCAAATCAAACAGCGGAGACAGATCTTTCCGTGGCCCTTCGAGTTCCGTATCAGCCCAGCCCTGACGTCCAGACGCATAGAGCATCGGGAAATCAAGCTGTTCATCATTCGCATCCAATGATGCAAAAAGATCAAAGATCTCGTTATGCACTTCATCAGGACGCGCGTCACCGCGGTCAATCTTATTCACCACCACGATAGGGCGAATGCCGCGAGCAAGAGCTTTCCCGAGCACAAACTTCGTCTGAGGGAGGGCCCCTTCTGCTGCGTCAACGAGGATAACCGCCCCGTCAACCATGCTCAGAATACGCTCAACCTCACCACCGAAATCGGCGTGACCTGGTGTATCAATGATATTAATACGCGTGTTCTTCCACACCACGGAGGTGCATTTTGCGAGAATGGTGATCCCGCGCTCACGCTCTAGGTCGTTGCTGTCCATCGCACGTTCATCAACGTGCTGATTTTCGCGGAACGAACCTGATTGCTGGAGGAGCTGGTCTACCAGCGTTGTTTTCCCATGATCGACATGGGCGATAATAGCGATGTTACGAATGTCCATGGCGATCTTCCAGGGGACGATAGGTTAATAAAGAGTGAGGGTCTTCTGCACTGAATCTTTCTTTTTTGCAAATCCCTTCCCTATAATTCTCACAACCTACAGGAGAAATTTAATGTCTAACCCCCATCCACCCGGTCCATCTGCACCAGGAACAGACGCTCTTAGCCAGCTCGGACGTCAAACAGCACAGCCCCATTCTCCCGAGGAAGCTATCCTAGAGCGGGTCCCGGCTCCTCACCCTGGAAAACGCTATGTCGTTCGCTTTACAGCGCCAGAATTTACGTCTCTTTGCCCTGTTACAGGTCAGCCCGATTTTGCTCATATCGTTATTGATTATATCCCGCGTGGCTGGATTGTTGAGAGCAAATCTCTCAAACTCTATCTCACCAGTTTTCGCAATCATGGCGCATTCCACGAAGATTGTTCTGTGACAATCGCCTCACGCCTTGTTGAGCTCCTTGACCCTGAATGGCTGAGAATCGGTGCCTATTGGTATCCACGCGGTGGAATCCCCATTGATGTTTTTTGGCAAAGCAACACGCCACCAACAGATGTATGGATTCCAGCCCAAGAAGTCCCTGGCTATCGAGGTCGTGGTTAGCTGACGCCGTTAGAATCCTACTGTCACATCCCCTCCAAAGAGGATGCGCCCTCGACGGTCAAAATCCGAAAAGGGACGTGTCCCATTAAGGGCACGATCAAACCGAATCTCCGGGCGAACCTGAAAGATTTTGATATGATGCCCGACATTGGGACGCCACACAGCATTGAAGGAAAGATCCCCATATGTCGTTGGTGGTGCCGTATAAGTGCGTGCTGGCAACCCTAACAAAGCGTGAGCATAACCTTCATTATCAGGATATTGCACCACCATTTGGCCCGTACTGTCGCGATAGACTTCTCCACGCACATTAAGAGTCAACGTGGATGTTGCAGCATACCCACCCCATACAACACCACTCCATGTATCAGCATGCATTCCCTCATCATGCACCTGGGTAAATTCCCCCGTAAGGCTCCATTTCGGTGAAATTTGCCACGTTGCATTGAGATCATTCCAAAAACGCTGTGCAGAATGTGCCCGTACCGCCCCCAAAGAGCGACGTGCATCTTCCGGCCCAACTCTCAAAAGATACGTGAACGACAGAGCACCACCGAAAAGCGAGCTCCCGCTAAAGCCAACATACCCGGCTGGCTCACCATTATTATTCCCCTTTCCAAAGGACATTTGATTACCCGCATCAATGCCAAAAATAGCCGTATAATGCTTATTCAAATGCCATTGAAACAAAGCGCCTACATGCTCAAACGGGTTAGAATATTGGGCTGTGTACGACAGCGTATAGAACGCACGTGCCGTTGGATTAAGCACCTCAACGCCCATGGGGGATGGGAAAATACCAACCTGAGCATCCAACCCTTCGTGCGTCAGCCAAGGCATGTGCAAGGCAATATTTGCAACAGTCGGCGTGATCTGATTACGGTTATTCAGCCACCGGTCTGAAATACCTGAAATAACGTAGGAACGTGAATCTGATCCATAAAGGAGCTGCAAATTTACTCCCAAACCATATCCGCCACCAATAGGGTCAACAGGCTTTGTGAGCGTAATCGCAATCTGATCAAGCGTCGGCTGGCCACTCCGCGACGGCAACAGCTGGCCAAAATTCATCCCATTGCGCGGATGGCCGCTATTTCCCATCGCACCGCCTTCAACTAAAAAGCCAACATCGATATCGGAAAACCAATTTTGTTCCGCTGCCGTTTTTTTTACATCCTCCGCATGCACCGAGGTCCAGCCAGAAAGAAGAAAGGAAAATGCGCCCACGTACACCGATCTCGGGAACCCTGCGGAGAAAAAACGCATTTACCTCACTCCCTCAAAGTTATATTAGAACGTCACACTGGCCTGCAGATCAAGAAGCAAAGCATTCTTGTAACGATTTGTAGCTCCTGGACTCCAGATATATTGCGCACCCGGACGTATTAAGAGCCACCGGGCCAAACGGCACCCATAGTTAAGCTCCAGTGCCGTTTCTGAGCTTGGTTTATAAACCCCCATAGCCCCTGCATTTTGCTTATTTCTGGCCCATTTTGTTAGTTTCTCATTGATCCAAATCGTTTTCATACCCAGAGCAATCGTATCATCTGGGCGACCGGCAAAGGTCCCCTTCCTAACCACGCCAAGCGTCATAAAATAAGGAGCAACCGCTGTTCGTGGGTCTCCCCATGTGAAAGACCCAAAAAAAGCGGTTGAACGGCGCGGATCATTTTCATCACGTTCCAACATACGGTCCACCTGGACCCATCCACCAAAACGACCCCTTACCTTCGAAACCTGCGCTTCCTGAGCTAGCTGGGCAGGCACCCCATAGGAACTGAGCTGGGAATAAACATTTTTTACCTCAGACGTATCCCAATACCCACCTATATGAACGTTCGTCTGTAAGGGGCCACTATAATCATCCTTCCCGCCTTGGTGCCATCCCAATTGAAATGGAAGGAACGTACCCGTCGCCTGATGTACTCCCAATCTCCAACCATTCCGCACGGCTGAAATATTGGGCTCGACACTGTAAGCCCCAAATTGGATCTGATAATGATCGTTACCAGCAGGATAAAACTTAACCCATGCCCCCGGGTGAGCCGTAGGGTAATACCCATATCCAGAGTTCATAGCGATAGACTGCGGCATACCGCAGATACCGTTATTCTGGAATTGGCAGTATAAGTTTGCTCCCCAATAGGTGGAGGACGCTTCAAAATCGTTCTCTGTATTGATTTCACCCACTTCTGTACTAACATAACGGTTCCACGGCATTTCCCACGAAAGCCTCGTGAGGCGCATCGTCTCACCTGAACCAAAAATTTCTTGTGGACTATCAACAGCAGGTAAGGTCTGACCGATCCCCGCACCTTGACGAGCCGTCGTCATAAAGTGGAGAATACCGATTGATAAGCCTGTTAATTTTTTTAAATTAAAATCAATACTAAATGCAATTTCGTCTGCATAACGCGTAGATTTAGATTTGCCTCCCACAGGGTTCCCCGCCGTCTCCGAGAAATATCGGCCACCAAAGGTCACACCATGATCCTGCAGGTAAGAGCGCCAGCCGTAAGGATCTCCAAAAACGCTGTCTTGTTGTAACCAATCCTGAAAACTATTTGGAAAAAAACCTGTTTGCTTTTGGTGTGGTGCCGCCTTGCTTCCTGGGTACGGCGCCAAAGGATCGCCCGGAATAGGAAGATTATTCTTGGGAATAAAACTTCCAGAAGACTGCGAACCATCCATTGGCCGATAAGGTTGCAACACTGACGCACGCTGAGCCTTTGTCAAATGCAGCCTGTCCTGTCCATCAGAAAGGTCTGTATCCTGCGCCACAGCATGACCAAAACACACGAGTGAAACGAGACCAACCCGTCCAACCATTTTATGCCAGTTAACATTCATGAAAGTGCTGCTCTTCGTGATTTGTTTCAACTAGTTGTAACCAATACCTTACAGGACTCACACGAAATGATTTCGCTTCAACGCCGTCCTTGTATCTAGAAACACACCTTAAAATCATCATCTTACACTTGCCCGATGCTGGACGTCTAAACGTTTTATTAACGGAAGAAAAACCAGTACGACAATGCATAGCGCACCGGCACTTAAAAAAAGATTTCGAAAGAGCGGAGCATAAAAAAATGCTTGATGAGCCTCATGAATTTCATTCACTGGCATAGCCGCTAAATTGGCAACCATCCCCCCACCATACATCCCAACACTCCATAGGAAATACATACTCCCCATGAGGAGCGCACTAACCCGCATGGGAGCATAACGAGCAATGATCGCTAGACCTAGCCCCATTGTGAGAAGCTCCCCCAGAGACATTGCACCATAACTTGCAACCATAACCCATGGCGATATCAGCCCCGATGCCCTTGAAGAGGCTTGCCATAATAATAAACAGGCCAATCCGACACATACATACCCTCCCAATATTTTGAGAGGAAACATAATTTCACGCCCCGTGCGCGCTTCGCGTTGATATAACCATGCTAAAAGCGGACTCAACACCATAATCCAAATGGGATTAAGCGCCTGAAATTGGCCAGCCGACATCGAAAATAACGTCCATCTCCCCAATTTATAAGCACCTGACACGGCACGTAGAGCAAAAAGGGTCAATGAACTTTGCTGCTGCTGGTAAAAAACCAGATAAGCCATCGTCTGCAAACTTAAGATATAACTCAATAATAAACCCGCACGCTCATAGACGGCAGCGCGACGATAAATCACGTACCATAGAAGGAGTAAACCTATGATCGCCAACACCACAACAAAGTGCATAAGAGCAATATGCCGGAGCGCCGTTGTAGCCGCTCCCCAGGTGACCAAGAAACCTAACCCCAGCCCCCCCCATAATCGCTTCCCATTTTCCGGGGACTCGAAACCAACGCTTTCTTTAAGGCGATATTCAGAAAAAAAATTGTCTAACCAGTATGAACGAAATTTATAATAGATTACGCCTATAAGAAGGCCAAACCCACATACCATAAAGGCAATCATAGGGCCAAAACGCTGCTGCAACCATGGCATCAAGAGCATGGAGAACGTGGAGCCCACATTTACAGACATGTAATACAGCGTAAAAGCCGCATCGAGAGCGGCCCCATCACCCGCATAAATCTGCCTCACCAGAGCACCAGCGTTAGGCTTAAAAAGACCATTTGCAAGCGCAATTAAGGCCAAAGAAGGTAAAAACACAATTGGCATTGTCAAAGACAATGCCAATGTAAAATAACCTATTGTAAGACCTATCGCTCCGCATACTAAAGTGGGGCGTATCCCCAGGAGCCGATCACCGATCACCCCGCCTAACACAGGAAGAGCGTAAATAAGCCAACCCAGCGCGCCTTGCATGTCGTTCACATCGCTATCACACATATGCAAGTGTTCGACCATAAAAAGGGTCAGAACCGCTTGCATTCCGTAATAACCAGAGCGTTCCCACAGCTCAATCGCGAACACGACAGAAAAAGCCCGCCTACGAGCTGGCAAAAAAGACAATGAACGCGCTACTTCATTACTCAATGACGCTCCCCCTCATCACAAAAGGAAGAGCATACCCGCCCTCCTATAAAACACGACCTCACCAGCCTCCAGCGAGATGAAAGCCGTGTTTCTCCATGATTCCGTACACACTGAGTAGCGATAAAACACACACAAACACAATTGCAACGAAGGCACTTGGCAAATAACTACGACGAAACCACCGCCACCATGCCGCTAAACGTGTAGAAGACTGGGCCATAAACCGCTATCCCTCACCAGCCACATTTTCATCTACCGTCTGCTGACGCAAGAATTCCTCTAACTTCTCATCAGGAGTTCCGATGACAACACGCAATGTCGCGTACAAATCCCCTGCGGCATGCTGCTTCGTTGCGGCAACACCACGCCCCTTCAAGCGTAATGTCGTCCCACTATCAGAATGAGGCTTCACCATAACAGCAACAGTCCCCTTCGGCGTGCGCACATGGATCTTTCCACCCAGTACAGCCGTTCGCAAATCCACATCTACTGTGACACGAACATCACGTCCATCACGGGTATAGTAAGGGTCTGACGCCACAAATATTTTGAGAAGGACATCTCCTGCCGGGCCCGGACGGCCATCACGTCCCGGATGGCCAGGAGAGCCTTTCCCCTTCAAACGCAGGGTCTTCCCATCCTCAATCCCTGCCGGAATATTAACACTGACATGACGCCCTTCCCCTAAGCTAACGTCACGCTTTGTGCCCAACAAAGCTTCCGTAAAAGAGATACGAAGCTCCCCCTGTAGGTCTCCACCTCTTCGGGGTTGGCCACCAGCACGGAACCCTCCTCCACCGCCGAACATGCTTGAGAAAATATCACCCAAATCGTCAGCTTCGAAGCCTCCTTGCCCACTAAAGCCGCCGCTGAATCCTCCGGCTCCTCCTGCGCCAAAGGGGGCACGCTCTTGACCATCCGCATCAATCTCACCGCGATCAAACCGTTGGCGCTTCTCTTTATCCCCTATAATGGAATAGGCCTTACCAACGGCCTTAAACCGCTCCTCCGCCTTTGGATCATCAGGATTCCGATCAGGATGATATTGTTTTACAAGACGACGATAAGCACTGCGAATTTCTTGATCAGAAGCTGTTTTACTCACACCAAGAGTCGTATACGGATCGCTCATTACTGCTCCACGCCCCCTAAATTACTGTCATCTAACAAATCAATCAGCACGGCCAGAACCTCATCTCGCGGGAAGCCCGCCGCAACCGCCTGCTTAAACAGTTCCTCAACTTTAGGTTCTAAGAATTCCCTCGCAGAATGTGGCTCCACTTCCATCTTACGCTTCTCCTATACATCATGATGTGGGACACGTTATAGATGACGTCAATATACTCTCTGATAGTATTTAAGAACTTCAATCACTTCTCAAACAGAGACACTATAAAGGAATGGCCTGATCACTAACGCGTAAACGCCCTCATGAGCATGCTTTGTCCTTTTTTCTCGATTGGCAACCGTGTATCGGTCAACTCACGCCCCTGCCAGCCAGCCCCCATGGCAACATAGAGTGTAACGGCATCGTTCAGCCTTTGTCCACTTGCACGAACAGCATCGTCTCGCACTTTCAGGGCTGTTTGTTGTGAGTTCAAAACATTCAAATACCCTGTCAAACCCGCAGTAAAGAGCTTCTGCGCTCGCTCACGCGCTAAGCCTGCTTCTTTGGCTGCTGCCCATTGCTGGCTAACCGTCTCATTGTCTTGATGCCAATCATCAAGACCATCTTCTACTTCACGGAAAGCATTCAGTACTGTCTGACGGTACTGCAACCGGCTGGCTTCTGCTTGGGAACGCGCTTCTGCAATCTGCGCACCATATTTCCCACCATGTAGCACTGGAAGAGACATCATCATCATAAAGTTCCAGCTCATACCGCCAACCTGGAACGCCTGATACAAGGCAGAAGCATTCGGATTAAATGTTAATGGAATGCTAAAATTCGGATAAAGCTGAGCCACTGCGACACCAATACGCGCCATACTTGCTGCATAATGCCGCTCTGCTTCACGGATATCAGGCCTATTAGCCAAAACCATCGAAGGAATCGTTGCTGGGAAAGTTGGCACCTTTGGCAAAGGATGCCTTTTTTCTAGTTCTGGCTCTATCGTCCCTGGCATTTCACCCATCAGCATCGCAATGGCATGAATCATACGTTCTTGTTGTGCATGCAAAGGCGGCAGTTGCGCTTTCTCAGCATGTTCCTCAGCTCTTGCTTGAGCAATAGCTAATGTATTGCCCACACCATTGGTATAAAGTCTTTCAACCAATTGAGTACTTGCATGCGCCGTGCGAATCGCATCCTCAGTAACGTTCAAGCGTTCCTGCACAGTCCGAAGAATAATATAATCACCGACAAGCTGACTTAATAACGTAACTAAGACGCCCCGGCGTGCTTCAATTGATTCATCAACGATTCGTTTACGCTCTTGTACTTGCCGGGCAATTCGCCCGAACACATCAAGCTCCCAATTCGCCCGTGCTCCATAGGTTAGAACAGAAGCATCTGGATGGTTCACTGGGTTACCAGGACGGATCGGCCAGTTATCAACATTAATTGAATAACGACTATCGCCCCCTCCGGCATTAGCATCCAACTGTGGATACCAATCAGATTGGGCTAAGCGCCTTAAGGCCTGTTCACTCAAAATATGTTGTGAAGCGACCTGGAGGTCGTAATTTCCTTTAATAGCCCGTTCTACCAATGAATTTAAAACGGGATCTTGGAACTTAGCCCACCACTCTTTTAACGACGCTTCAGTAGCCGCAATTTCTTCTTTCGTTGCCGGATGTGGTTGACTTGTAAAATGGTCCGGCACCGGAAAATGATCAGGCTTATAATCAGGACCAACCATGCAGGATGTTAAGAATAAACAACCAGAGATGGTCAAAAGAAACGCGCGCCTCATATCACAAATGATCCTGGAGCCACGTCGTTAACAGACCACGCCCACCCTTTTTCTCTAAACCAGCGGCCACCGTGGCGGTCATACCAGCTGACAAAGTCACTTCCGGAGGGACATCATCAAACTCAATACGCACCGGGATACGCTGTGCCAAACGTACCCATGTGAAAATGGGATTGACGTCTGGAAGACCTAACCGGTCAGACACACCATTTTCGTCATTAATACCCCGTCCAATGCTAACGACATGCCCTCTGAGAACATGGCGATATCCCATCAGCTTGATACGCGCCGGATCCCCAACACGTACCCCGTGCATTTTGGTTTCTTCAAAATAAGCATTAACCCAGTAGCTATGCGCGTCAATCACTGCCATCCGTGGTTGACCCGCCTGCGCATAATCCCCAACACGAAGATTAAGGTTGGTCACATAACCATCAACCGCCGCATAAACCGTTGAACGTTGGAGGTTGAGAAGAGCCGTATCTAAATCCGATTGAGCTTCTTCAACCTTCGCATGTCTCGTCTCAACTTCAGAATCAAAGTCTTCTTGCTCTTCGCGAGAGACAACGCCGCTCAGTCCCTTACGACGACGTGCATTGGAGATACTAAGTTTATAATCCTCTGTAACACCCAATAACCGCGCCCTCGCTTCATCAATTTTTAGATGAAACCGTAACGGATCAATAACGAAAAGAGGATCACCCTTATGGACAAATTGGTTGTCTACAACGGGAACAGACACGACTGTTCCTGAAACCTCAGGAGCGGCATCAACAACATACACGCGAACACGTCCATCACGTGTCCAAGGATCAAGGACATAAATGTCCCAAACAACGTAGCCCAACCCAACCGCTAAACAAACAACGATCAGGGTCAAAAGAGGGCGCAACAAACGACGCAACCAAACCATTATACTCCCCCCTCAGACATAAAGCACCAAGAGGCAAAGCACGCAGACATACAAAGCAATCTCAAAGAGGGCAATATGCCAAAACCAGCTCAGAGCCCCAAGTTTCCACAAAAGAAAACGGAATATTAGGGTAACAAATACGGCGACAACGGCATAAACAGCGATAGGGGAAACGAAGATACCAAAGAGATCTACTTCAGTGAGCATCATACCACTCCCCATACCCATCATAACAACGGGTCAGTGATACATATCGCGCTCTCGCCACGTCCCTATCCCAATCTTCACATATAATCAGTCGATGATCTGACAACAAACCATCTCACCCGAAGGAATTAAGATATTATCTGCTCCTTGCCTAGTCTCCTTATGTGACACGCTGCCGCAGAATGAATAAATTCTTATATTCCTCGAGAGTTAATTTTCGCGCTTTTTATAGCAAAAATGGGGCGATGAAGTGTTTCCTCATCTCCCCATTCCGCTGCAGATCACCTTTTCGTGAGCGTCACATTCACGGCGAGAATTCCCTCATCTCGCCGTAGAATCAGCAAACTCCAGATCATTTTTTACGAGAAAAAGCAGACCGCGCCTTTTTAAAGAAGAACCCACCGGCAGACCGACCCATTGGGCCTGTCACCACATTAAGAAGGGCGGACAAGGCGATAGACTGTTTCAATTCATGCAGCTTATTATCGCGTGCGATACGCGCCCTTTCCTCAGCCAAGCCAGGACGGCGTGAAATAGCCGCCAGGATAATAAACAAAACGACAAAAAGAAGATCGACCCCTAAAACACACAATGCTGAATAGAATATCCCAAAGTGGCAGAATGCAAAAAAAAGCGCCCACAGCACACCATGAAACGATATGGCAGCAAATAAGAGAAACACGAGCGCTATGACTGCAAAAGCCACACGGATACCATGACGCTTCACACAATGTGCAATAATCTGCCCTTGAGCAGACAGAACCTCTTGACCCACTTCAACAGGACTACTCATGGTGTGCTTTACAACCCCTCAAAAAAATATTTTCGCCACTATACTAAAAATCATATCTGGATAAAAGCTTTTCTTAAAAGATTACTCTATATTTCATATATAGGATGAACAGATAGTCTCATAACTGTGTGCTTTACTATCAAACCGTTAAACAATGACCTGATACGGGTCATACTCAGGAATTGACAGAAAACAGCATGATTGTGATCATGATATAAAGATTTTATTTATTTTTCTTCTAACAGTTTTTAAGCTTTTATCATTTCTATGCCCGGTTATCTTGTGTATTCACTACGGAACTGATCCGTAGCCCTCCCAACAATATTCTGAACTCCAAGTGCCTTTCGCGTGAATACATCCCATCAAATGATACAATGCCCGCCTCTGGGGGCCTTCATCACTCTCATCAAAAAAGAGACAATTATCGCCTTCTTGTGCGCCATCCTCTTAGCCATCACAAGCACCTTCTCGCACGATAGCGTGGCATCTCCACGTTCTCATCTATCCACCTGGGCGCTGCCTCAGAACAGCCTCCATGGCCACACTCTCATTATACCTCCCACCTTCAAAAATCATAAAATTCGCCTCCGAGAATGGGATGGAACAAATAATAATTTTCTAGAGGTGATCAATAAACACCCGAGACGCTGGCAAGCCGCCATGCTTGATAGTACCCAGCTGACCATTGGTTGTGCACAAGGCGTATTATATCCTATTCAAAACAATACAGGCTGCGGCCAACCAGCTGGTTTTTCGGAAACAATTCTCACCTGGGACCGTTCACGCCTGAGCACTCCTCCGCATTGGGAAGATCTGTGGAATGTCGTCCAACTACCAGGACAACGCGCCCTCCCCCAAACAGCACGTATTACCTTGGAAGTTGCACTCCTTGCTGATGGCATTCCACCACGACATGTTTACGATGTCCTCTCCACCCCACAGGGGATAGAGCATGCTTTCCACCGCCTTGATCAACTTCGCCCCTATATTCTGTGGTGGCGTACCCCAAATGAAGCGCACCGTCTCCTTCAACACAGGGGCTTTCTCATGGGCGTTATCCCCCATGATACTTTAGCAGCTTCCGTCCTCCGTAGAGATTCTTATGTCACAGAGCTTTCTGCACATTTATCGCTCTACACGGAATATTATTGGAGCGTCCCCAATAATCCCAACCACGCCAGTCTCCGCACAACCCTTACCCAACTCGATAAGAACTTCCCTCATTTTCCAGACCTACCTGAACCTCTTCCCAACAATTCCCTCGTTATTAATAATAATTTCTGGTCCACACATGCACCTGTGTTAGAAGCACGCTTCTCAGCTTGGTTGAAACAACATTAAAGATCTCAACATTACGTTATTATGACTTCCACACCTCCTTTCTGGAAAACGACCCCATTAGCAGACATGACCCAATCACAATGGGAATCCCTTTGTGATGGATGTGGTCGTTGCTGCCTGCATAAACTTCGTGATGAAGAAACTGATGAGATCATTTGGACAGACATTTCATGTCGACTCCTTGACACTCAAACATGTCTTTGCACTGACTATCACCGTCGCCAACGTCGTATCCCTGATTGTATTTCCTTAACGCCAGCCCTTCTTCGCGATATTGACTGGCTTCCCCCTAGTTGCGCTTATCGCCTATTGCGTGATGGGTTTGACCTTCCCGACTGGCATCCCCTCGTAAGCGGCTCTCAAGACACCGTACACACCTCAGGGGCATCCGCGCGCGGTCGCTGTCTTAATGAACGCTACGCTGGCATGATTGAAGACCATCAAGCCGATTGGCCCGGAGAATGGCCGGATCATGCACCACCATGCACAAACTCCTTAAAGAATAATTCTAAATAGGTTTTGATGTTCGCGCCGCCTATCATTTGGAAAAAATCTACCCGTGCCCGGCGCGTCATTTTACGTGTTGATATTCAACAAAATGCTCTCATCGTCACCATTCCACCTCACATAACTCACCAACAAGCCATCGCCTTTGTTCAAACACAATCTCAATGGATTCACGAAGCCTTTAACGAGCTCCCACCTTCCGCTCTTAAACAAGGGAGTATTCCCATAGAAGGGCGCTCTTACCCCATTCATATAGAAGAGCAGCCCTCGTCAAGACGCATCTGGCTCGATGGAGAAGGGCTTCATATTACAAAGACATCCTCAGATAATTGTGAAAAACGCCTGAAAATATTCTTACGTCACCTTGCCGCAGAGCGTATTCCCACCTTTGTTGAACATCACGCTAAACATATGGGAATAACCCCCACTCGCCTCACACTACGTGACGTAAAAAGCCGTTGGGGAAGCTGCACACGACAAGGCCACGTCATGCTGAGCTGGCGCTTAATTCTCGCTCCACCCAGCGTCTGTCACTACGTCATCGTCCATGAATTATCCCATTTGCTCCACTTTAACCACAGTGCAAACTTCTGGGCCTGCGTTGATAAATGGTATCCTGAAGGACGTAAGGGACGATTAAATGCAGAAAAATGGTTGCACCATTATGGTATTACGCTTTTACGTATGATATAGGAAAACCCGCTTCTGAGTTAAGTGCGCGCTTGGCGGAATGGTAGACGCACGAGACTTAAAATCTCGGGTCCGTAAGGACGTGCGGGTTCAAGTCCCGCAGTGCGCACCAGAAGTACCTATTTTAGTTATCCGTCTATAAATAATTATAAAACGCCATATACCAAGATGAGGTTCCAACCCTTCGCGCACTGGGGTACCTTTATCATCATCAGTTATTTTTATAAGCTCTTTCTGTATCGCGACACATTCCACTGGAGGGGCATGATCTGATGGTATTCACACGGTTTCTCCAACGTTTCCGCCAAAGTAGAAAACCTTCACCGCCTCCCCTGCCCGACGATCTTCAAGAAATTTATCAAAAAGCTTCACAAGGCCATGTTCTCGAACAAGTCCTCTGGGGGAAAGCTCTTCTCAATAGCCAATATCTACCTTCTGATCATATGCGTGCTTATGAGTGGTTTACCATTGCAGCAAAAGCTCATTATGGGCCTGCTCATAATATGCTGGGACGTTGTGCGCAATTTGGCTGGGGCTGCCCACGCAACCTCCCAACAGCCGCACAGCACTATAACCGAGCTGCACAATTGGGAGATCTATGGGGTACCTATAATTTAGGAATCCTCTATATGCGTGGGCTCGGTGTTGAAAAAAACATGAAGCAAGCCTTCATCCTATTCCGCCGTGCTGCCCTTAAAGGCCATCCCAAATCAATGAACCTTCTCGCGCGTTTCATTGAAGAAGGATGGGAAACACCGCCTAACCCGCAAGCAGCTTTCGACTGGTATCGACGCTCTGCTGAAGGAGGCGACTATCGCGGACAGCATAATTATGCCGCTCTTCTTCTATCTATGAACCGCCCTGAAGAAGCCCTGGAATTCTGGCGCAAATCCGTTCAGAACGCCACGCCAGATATTCTCCTCGCTATGGAACGCGAATTAAGTCGACCTAACGCCCCGCACGATGACGAACTACGCCAAGACATCGCCCAAAAATTGGCCGAATTTCGCACAGAACATGAGATTGATCACCTATCCGCCACATCCTCATGATGATGACACATCACCCATTGAGCATCGCCATCCAGATAATGCTCTTTTTTCCATACCGGTAAGCGTTTTTTTATTTCATCAATAATGTACCGACATGCCTTAAAAGCCGCATCACGATGCGGCGCCGCTACACCAATCCATACGGCTATATCCCCTATACAGAGAGCCCCTGATCGATGCACGGCAGATGCCGCAGAAAGGGAAAATTTCTTCTGCGCCTCCTGAAGAATTCTCCTTCCTTCAGCCGTGGCAAGCGCTTCATATACCTCATAATCTAAGCCGTTCACGGCACGACCTTCGTTATGGTTGCGCACCCACCCTTCAAAAGAGCAAAACCCACCTGCTTCCGATAAGTGAAGGGGAGCCTGCAAAGCTTGCCGATCAATTGGCTCATGCGCAATTTTGAAAAAGAGCGACATATGAATTATCCCCCAGTTACAGGCGGAATAAACACAACGCGCTCACCTGCCTTCAAGGGATAATCCCAAGGAACAAAAGCATCATTCACCGCGACACGAAGCTGCTTTCGATGGAAAGGAAAGCAATATTCTTTCTTTATATCTTCATACAAAGCCGCAGGCGTCGTCACAGTCGTTTCCCTTTCCTCATGAGAACGAGCCGCCAAATCACGCAACTGAGCAAAATATTCCAAATATATTTTCATATGCTGGCATCCCCTAAATGCTTTAACACCGCCTCACGCTCAGATGGTGTATTTACATTCTCCAACCACTCCTGCTCGGACGGAGATAACGTCGACACACCATAACGAATCAGTGCTTTACGGGGACAAAAAACACCCTCTGTCACATAGCTTTTCAAAGCTTCCAACAATGGCGGTGTCCATATGGCGCATAGCGGCTCCGGCAACCCATTGTAAGTACTCCGATATGCTATCGGCGCCCTACTCGGCTCAAAAGAATCATGCCACTGATGACATAAATCTCGCAGCGTCTTGTCTCTCAGCAAAGGCAGATCACACGCCAGAACAAGCCAATTAGCATGAGGGAAAGCTTTATACGCAGCAAGTAACCCTGCCGCCGGCCCTTTTATCCCTTCTTCATCAATAATTTGCTCGTAAGAAGCACGAGAAGGCTCAGATCTTTGACTCTCTCTTATGGAAACAAACGCTTTCTCGACATATGGCTCCAGACACGCCATCGCTCGTTGTAACTGTGCTTGCCCTTGATAAACGAGCGTTGCCTTGTCTCGCCCCATGCGGGAACTCATTCCCCCCGCAAGAACAAGACCATAAAGTATTTTTGTCATGTGAGGTCCCGCTGAAAATCCCGTTTCCCGCCAGACTTGCTGATCAACCGTACATCTTGAATAACCAAATCATGGCTGAGGGCTTTACACATGTCATATACCGTCAAAGCGGCAACACTCGCTCCCGTCAACGCTTCCATCTCCACGCCCGTTCGTCCCTCACATGAGACACGACAATGGATCACCACATCATTCCCCTCGAGAGTCAGCTCCACATCACATCCGCTCAGGTTCAATGAATGACATAAAGGAATAAGCTGGGGCGTCGCTTTTACCCCCATCACACCGGCAATCTGCGCTACCGTGAGCACAGCGCCTTTTTTAGTCATGAAACCAGCCTGTTGCAGAGTTTTTGCAACCACAGCAGGAAACACCACTCGGGCCTGAGCATAAGCTTCCCGCGTTGTCACTTTCTTGTGCCCAACATCCACCATCTTGGGGTTATCACCACGCCCATCCACATGACTTAGCGTATTCATTTCATCCCCCAATATAATTCATTTCAACACGCGATCCACTGCTCAATTTATCGTGCTGGTGGAAACGCCTATCACTGTAGCGATCGCGTCTTTCCTGCCAAATAGAACGCATTACCTCTTCCAAAGAGAACATATCCTGCCCGCGTAAAAGAGACCTTAAATCAAACCCTTCAGCTGAAAATAAGCACGTGTGTAATTTCCCATCTGAAGAAAGACGCGCTCGCGAACATCCACGACAAAAAGGCGATGTTACAGAAGCAATCACTCCAATTTCGCTCCCGTCATGGCGATAACGATACCGCTGCGCCACGTCATGCTGCTCATATGAAGGCAATCGTTCCAACTCTCCATCTTCCGATAAGAGAGCGAGAATATCCTCTGCACGCACAACATCGGATATCTGCCAGCCATTACGGGTACCAACATCCATATACTCAATAAAACGAACGACAATACCGCGCTGGCGCCCATAAAGAGCAAGCGGACGAACGTCCTTCTCATTAACACCACGCTGGACAACGGTATTAATCTTTATCCCTTTTGGGAAGTTAACACGTCGTGCAGCTTCAATCCCCTCTAAAACCTGTTCAACCCTCCCACGCCCACCACTCATCTGTTCAAACGTTGTCGGGTCTAACGCATCCAAACTGACCGTTACTCGATGCAACCCTGCTTGACGTAAGGCCAATGCTTGACGAGGTAAAAGCACACCATTCGTAGTTAAAGCCAGATCCTCAACCCCCTCTAGGGAGGCTAAACGTGTGATCAATTCCGGCAGATCTGCCCTCAATAAGGGTTCTCCCCCTGTGAGGCGCAGCTTACGCACCCCTAACTGCACAGCCACACGCGCAATCTGGACAATCTCATCAAAACTCAACCGTTCCTGCCCAGAAAGAAACCGAAACTCTTCTGGGTAAAGCGATTCCGGCATGCAATAAGGACAACGAAACGAACAGCGATCCATTACGGAAATGCGAAGATCTTGTAACGGCCGCCCCCAATAATCCTGCGTCCTATGACCAACCATAGAACCGAACCATTTCACCGATATCCGCATCAACATCACCTGGAGATAATTCCACAATCCCATCCATATGGGCCAGAGTCATAAAGTCACCAGAAGTCGGCACAGGACATGGCACAGCCTCATCTCTTCCCCGCCGCTGCACAGGGACAAAACGAGTCCGCTGTGCCAAACGCGAGACAGGACCTGTAAGACGTAACATCACAGCATCACACTCACGACCCCCCGAAGCCCTTGTGAGAAGCGGTAAGACGTACCGTGCCATACAGACCATCGCAGAGACAGGATTCCCTGGAAGGCCAAAAACACGTTGTCCTTCCTGTCCTTGCCCGAACCAAAGCGGACCACCTGGGCGTTGTGCAATTTTATGAAAAATTTGTTGTACGCCTGCTTTTTCTAAGGCACGAGGCACAAAATCAAAAGGCCCCATAGAGACCCCACCGCTAATAACGACTACGTCATGCATGTCTAGTATATTGTGTAAAATCCGCAGCGTGCCTTCTGCATCATCATGAACAAAAAAACGCGCAATTTCTTGGATACCATGCTGCCGTAACATTCCCATAATAGCATAATCATTCGAACGCCTGATCTGCCATGGCTGCACCGATGCTTCTACTTCGACAAGCTCATCTCCCGTAACAAGAATAGCCACTGCTGGAAGACGGCTTACGTGAACATGTGTCATGCCATTCGCCGCTAAGACCGCCAGTGCAGGCCCCGTTAAATGCTGACCTGACGATAAAAGCACATCGCCTTTTCTCCTATCCGCACCGCGAAGATGAATAAACTGCCCCCTCTGTGGCAATACATCCCCTTTCCAGGACGCCATTCCCGCTTCCAGATGAATATGCTCAATCGGCACGACACAATCAGCTCCTTCAGGCAAGACTGATCCAGTCGTGACCTCAACACAAACCCGTCCTTCTTCCAACACCATAGGAGGCTGTCCAGCAGGCTGTAGACCAACACATTCCAAGGGAAAAGCGCTTTCATAACGCAACGCAATCCCATCCATCATCACTCGATTATAAGGTGGCTGATCACGCTCCGCTTTGATATCTTCGCGTAAAACGCGACCAATAGCCTGCTCTAACGAAACACGCTCTATCCCAAAATCTCCTGCATAGGACAACGCTTTCTTCTCTGCTTCCTCAACCTGCAATAGAACCACAACCCTTCCCCCATGACGCTGCACCCGATAGAGTAATTTACCTGCTTGTACGAGATAATGAACAATGACACTCAGAGAAAGCTCATGCTCTATACTTGTGGTATCCACCTATAGATTATGACGTATTGCGGCCTTATTTCTGTTTAATTGTTCGAATATGCCCTGAGCATGCAAGCAAAATTCACACTCTGATCTGCCCTATATAGCGGGAGGCTTTGATATGCCAAAAGTGACGACAAGCGATCATATCCAGATTCATTATGAGGAATACGGGCAAGGGCGCCCATTAGTCATGCTGCATGGATGGACGTTCTCCAGCCGTTTTTTCCACCGCAATATTGAAGCGTTATCACGTCATCACCGCGTTATAACAGTTGATCTTCGTGGCCATGGGAATTCTGACAAACCAACACATGGTTATCGTATTGCGCGACTAGCCGCTGATCTCCGCGATATTCTCAACACGCTTGACCTCACAGACGCCACTATTTTGGGATGGTCAATTGGTTCTCCCATTATTTGGTCTTATCTTGAGCTCTTTGGAGACCATCGCCTTCGCAGCGCAATCTACGTTCAACAAACACCCAAACAATATTTTTCACCAGATTGGAAACTCGGTCACGCGACCTGTTATGACCAGGCCGGATTGACCTTCTTACAGCAACAACTTGCTTTTAATCGCTCAGCCTTTGATGAACAAAATCTTTTAGATTGTCTCAATACCTCTCTTCCAGACGACGAAAAGTCTATGTTGTTAAATGAGATGGAAAAATGCCCTTCTTATGCATGCTCGGCCATGATGGCAGACCACACCACGCAAGATTGGCGTGATGTTCTCCCACAAATAAAACTCCCATCACTCATGCTCATTGCAGAAAAAGATAAGGTGCTTCCCGCAGCTGGACCTCAATGGGTGGCAGACCATATGCCGCACTGCGACTCCGTCATCTTCCATAACAGCTCACATATGCTGTTCATGGATGAAACAGAAAAATTCAATCAAATCGTTCTCGACTTCCTTCGGAAATAATCCCTATGAGCACATTCCCTTTCCCTCTCGGTATGAATCAATTCACAACCCAACCATGGAGTTTTGAAGAAGATATCCGCCGTTTCCCTTCTTTGAGCGTACAAACGATCGAGCTCTGTGAAGCAAAAATGGACCTCAACCGACTTGATGAGCAAATGCGTCTTGTTCGTGAAAGTGGTCTTAAAGTCAGCTCTGTCCAACCACTCGTACGCACCTTTTATGGCAGTCAAATGGTGTCTGAGCCACAAGACCCGGCCCAACGACTTCGCCGGCTAGAGCATACAATGCGTACCCTTGCCCCTTACACCCAAGGCGCCCCCTTTGTGGTAAACACGGGGGCCCCTCCACAGGGAAATGTTCAGGAATGCTTAAATGGAACCATTAAGGCCTTGAAGAGCCTTTGTCCCCTCGCTGAAGAATTGGGCATAACCCTCTCGCTGGAACCTCTCAATCCAACATCGATCAATAGTGAGACAGGAATCTGGACGATTAACCAAGCACTTGAGATCATCGATACAGTGGGACATCCTGCTCTAGGGCTTTGTCTAGATTATTGGAATATTTGGCAACAACCTCAAGCGGCTGAAACCATTCGTGCCGCAGGCTCACGCATCAACGTCGTACAAATTAGCGATTGGAGGACCCCACGCTCTGCGGGGGATCGCCTCATCCCAGGAGATGGCGACATCCCTCTCCGTTCTCTTCTACAAGCAACGTGGGACGCTGGATTTCGAGGCGCCTGTGCCGTCGAAATATTTTCTTCAGATGTAGAAGACAGTCTCTATCTTGAAGACCCAGCAGATGTCATTAAACGAAGCTATCAGGGACTGAAAAAGCTCTGGAACGACGCGTAAACGACCCATTCGCTCCGATCTAAAGAAATAAACCCTCCCCTAACGCTGATTACGGGTCTTACAGCGTTAGGGGTCTATAAACTTACAATGAAACGCGACGAACCCAGCCAAACGAATCTTCGGCCTCACCACGCTGCAAAGACGTCAAAGCTTCCTTCAAACGGAGAGCAACAGGCCCGGCATTCTCACCATCTCCAAAACGAACCTCACCCGATTCACGACGTAAAATACCTATAGGTGAAACGACAGCTGCTGTACCACAGGCAAAAGCCTCCACGAACTCACCCGACGCGGCACCAGCAAACACGTCATCAATCGCAATAGGCTCTTCGCTCATTGTGATGCCCATAGAGCGGCCAAGCTTCAGAAGACTATCACGCGTAATTCCACGTAAAATGGCTCCATTTAACGGCGGCGTCACAACCGAACCATCTTTACGGACGAACATCACGTTCATCCCACCCATCTCATCAATATAGCGTCTCTCGCGCGCATCGAGAAACAACACCTGGCTACATCCTTTTGATGCCGCTTCTTGCTGTGGCACAAGACTAGACGCGTAGTTCCCGCCGCATTTAGCCTCTCCCGTGCCGCCAATAGCTGCGCGTGTATAATTTTCAGAAACCCAAACAGGCACACAGCCTGCACTAAAATAGGCGCCTACTGGACTGGCAAGAAGAACAAACAAATACTCATCAGCCCGCTTTACACCGAGAAAGACTTCATTCGAAATCATAAGCGGACGCAGATAAAGGCTTTGATCGCGATTGGTTGGAATCCAATCATGATCAACTTTCAAAAGAGCCTCAATAGCCCCTAGGAAAAGATCCTCTGGTAACTCTGCCATAGCCAGACGGCGTGCAGAAGTCGCAAAGCGTTCCGCATTCGCTTCTGGACGAAAAAGCCGTATTTCCCCATCGCTCCCACGATAGGCTTTCATACCTTCAAAAATTTCCTGCCCATAATGTAAAACAGTCGATGCAGGATCAATTTCCAAAGGACGACGTGGCGTCACCTTTGCATCATGCCATCCCTGGCCTTCTTTGTAACGAATCACCACCATATGATCTGTAAAAACCCGACCGAATTTCGGGTCTTTAAGGAGTTCTGCGCGCCGTTCTGGTGACGTAGGAGTAGAGGTTTTTTCGATACAAAAATCAGCCATCATGCCAGGGTCCTGAAGATATGCTGTCACATGGACAGGTAAAATTGCGGTACACTCTGGCATATTTCCGCACATAGAAAAACCCCTGCCACATAAAGTGAGCAGGGGTTCTCTCGACCTTTAAGTTCAATCGCGTTTGAAAAATTAACGCTTAGAGAACTGGAAGGAACGACGTGCTTTAGCTTTACCGTATTTCTTACGTTCAACAACACGACTATCACGCGTGAGGAAGCCAGCAACCTTCAGGATACGGCGCAACTCAGGCTCATAATGTGAAAGAGCACGGGAAATACCATGACGTACGGCACCAGCCTGGCCGGAAAGCCCACCACCTGTCACCGTGCAGTACACATCAAACTGATTGTAACGATCGGTGAGTAGGAATGGCTGTGTAATCAACATACGCAGCACGGGACGTGCAAAATAGGTTGTTACCGGGCGACCATTGACAACAATGTCGCCTTTACCTGGCTTAACCCATACACGTGCAATAGCGTCTTTACGACGGCCTGTTGCGTAGGAACGACCATGCTCGTCACGTTTGGCTTCATAAACCGGTGCAGCATTGGTGGTAACGGGAGCAGCGCTAGCAAGATCCTGCAGCGTGCCGGTGCGCTCGGCTGGGCGCTCTTGAGTCTCTGACATGTCCTGGCCTTACGACTGACGGTTCAGGGTATTCTTGCGGTTCATGGAAGCAACATCCAATTTCTCAGGCTTTTGACCTTCATGAGGATGCTCTGTTCCGGCATAAACGTACAAGTGCTTCATCTGAGCGCGCTGCAAAGGACCGCGTGAGATCATGCGCTCAACAGCCTTCTCCACCACATGGCCTGGATTTTTACCTTCCAGACGTTGGCGAATGCTGCGCTCCTTAATCCCACCAGGATGACCTGTGTGATAATGGAACAGCTTCTGCCCAACTTTATTACCAGTCAGCACAACCTTCTCCGCATTGATCACGACGATGGCATCGCCACAATCAACATGTGGAGTATATTGAGGTTTATGCTTACCGCGCAGACGGTTAGCGATGATGGTGGCGAGACGGCCCAAGACTAGCCCTTCGGCGTCGATCAGGACCCAATTTCTCGTCACCTCCGCAGGTTTCAGCGAAAGTGTGGTCTTCATCAATGACATTTCCAACTTGAGGTGGAACGAACATCGTCCACCGGGAAAGCCTCCCTTTTCCCTGTCCCTATTTTCATAGAGACACATCCTAGAGGAGACATAAGATGGCGGAGTTATCGCGATATAACGCTGTCAGGTCAAGTGTTTTTTAAGACTCTCTACCAAGAATTTATGGCTGAAAATCAGCATTTATACGAATGTGGTATTCTAATACCACATTGTTTTCCGCTCCTCCCAATCATTCTTAAATCGGTAACATAGGCTGAGGCTTATTACCTTTCTAACAAGGCTGTGATAGCTTAGCTAGAAGACTGTCCCCCGTACTATAATCGCCACTTCTAGAGACGAAACTTGTGAAAAGACCTTGGCTAACTCTTTGTCTGACGGCCTTAATATTTTTTATTACTGGCGTTGGCATCTACCGCGAGGCCAATCATAGACTCAATCAAGCTTTAGCGCGTTTTCAAGAAAATCTCCCAGTGGGAAGCCAATTTACTTACCAAGATGCTTCCCCTGCACTTCTGGTTCGCGGACTTTCTCTACGCAATGTGACCTTCCGCTATCATGATATTACGTTTCACGCTCATCATATTCGCTTAGGACACCCTCAGATCCTGTCTGATGGTCATATCAGTTTAGCAAGTGTACTCATCACAAAAGCAACCTATGAGAATCCCACTTTAAAATTTACATTTTCTAAGGGTGTTCTCCGACATTTGCTTGTTCCTTACGCTGTAAACGCCCACCCCAATAGTCATGCGACGGATGACCATAATGTTCCTACCGCTTTTATGACTTTCAATCTCGACGATATGTCGGCCATCCGTTTCGGACGTATGCATGTTGAAGGGCTTGAAACATTCTTTATCTCTCATCCCACCATCCTGAACCCTAACCTTTCTTTGTCCCATCTCCATATCGGAACTTTCACCTTCGAAGGTTATGGTCTCGGCTCTCAAACCTACGCCAATATCCAACATTTCACAGCAAAACTTGATATCGCTTCTCCGCTCGTGGCCTCGCTTTTTTCAGGGAAATTATCTTTCCTTTTCCCTGCATTAAATCTTTCAGAGACCCCTCGCCTCCCAGTGAGCATTACCCTTGATGAATTTAATGCTCATCAGGGGACAATGCACTGGTTGCAGCACCCTTTCCGTAGTGACGCCTCTCTATCGGAGCAATTCCATAATAACCCTTTTCAAACGATATGGACGTCTCCCGGCACCCTTGGCTTCAACGGTCTTTCTCTCAAATTGAGCAACGCCACGGATACAAGCCATTTTCAAATAGATCATTTCGTTATGACACGCCGTCATGAAAACGAGGTGCTACGCACTGAAGGGGAATTTCAGGGACTGCATGCCCGCCTCACAAACCATCACCTTTTCCCCTTGCCTTTTTCAGGCCAACAAAGCGTCATCCGTTTTTCTCAAACAAACCAAGAAGAATATGATAACTGGGAGAGTGTCCTTACCTTACGCTTCATTGTTCCGAAGACAGGCCTCCTGTCATTCAACAGCCATTATCGCATGCCAATGTCTCTGCCGGCTCTTATCCATGAGCCGTCTGACAATCATCTACTTCAAAAAATTATCTTTGATGATTCAACCCTCTCCATAAAGGGAGATCACCTTTTAGACTGTTTGTTTTTCTTTACGCACCCAAACCTATTGAAAGACAACCTCGCTATGAGTCGTGAAAAAGCTGTACAAGATTTAGGCACCATCACAGAAACGCATCCTCTTCTAACCCCTTTAAGCGATTATCTTCTCAAACCGCAGAATCGCACCTTCAGCATTACATTCGGAGATCTCTCATTGTATGACATATTAAATCTTCCCTTCTCAGAACCCGTAGATGTTTTACTCGATTCGGCTCATATGACGGCTGCGCATGTGCAATGAAACCTTTTTACCCCACCCCTGTCGGAATTATTGGAGCAACAGGCCGTACAGGCTTTGCACTTTGCCGAAAATTACTTGATTCTAAGACGCCCATTATCGCATTCACCCGTCAACCACGTAAGCTACGTGCGCGCCTTTCCCCACGGGATTTGCCATTTATTGACATTCGCCAAATCGACTTAACGCAACCTCATACACTTCCTGCGGCATTTCATGACGTTGCCTGCCTTGTCAACACGGCCCATGCGCGTTTCCTTCCCACGCTTTTAGCATCGACAAAAGCACCCATGATCGCCCTCGGCAGCACGCGTAAGTTCACGCAATGGCCAGATGATCACGCCCGTGGTGTCCTTGCAGGAGAAACAGCACTTCAAGCAGACCCTCGCCCTTCTCTTATTCTACATCCAACCATGATCTATGGGACCGAAGGAGAGAATAATGTACAACGCCTGGCACAATTATTACGCTATCTCCCCGTTATCCCCCTTCCCAAAAGAGGACGCTCCTGGGTTCAACCTATTGAACAAAGTGATGTCACTCGGTGTCTTTGCGCGGCACTCACCCTTATGGCGTGCCATGATATTCAACATGCAGAGAGTCTGAATATCGCTGGGGCAGAGCGCGTGAGCTATCGCCAATTTATCACTCTGATTTTACGCTATAGCGGATCTGCCCCGCGCCTTATTATTACATTTCCGGTAAAGTTTCTCATGATCCTCAGCCGTCTCAGCAGAATTCTCCCCGGCGTACCCACTGTCACCCCAGAAGAAATACGACGCCTGTTAGAAGATAAAGATATTGATATCACCGCGATGCAACAGCGCCTTGGCGTACACCCCATCAGGCTAACAAATGGGCTCGCGCGACTATTCGCCTATCCGCGAGGGAAACACCAACAATCGAATTTTTAAGGGAAGGCTGGGGCGAATGATGGGGCTCGAACCCACGACCACCGGTACCACAAACCGGCGCTCTACCAACTGAGCTACATCCGCCACACAGCGAGGAGAGTTCTATTAAATCCTTGCTGTGTCGTCCAGCCCTAATCTGCATTTTTTACAAAATCATTTATCACACGTTGCGACAGCGTCGCTTCACAGAAACAAAGTAACATTCTATAATTGAAACGGAATTGCCGCCCCGGGCCGGAATACGGGTGCACCTTGCTTGTTATTTTGTTCACGATCAAAAGAAGGCCCGTTCAAAAACTATGTCTGCTCAATCCTACGTTCAAGAATGGACGCGACGTCCGGTGCGCGAAATTCTTGCTGGAATGGTGGGAACATTTGCTCTCATTCCTGAAGTTATCGCTTTTTCTTACATTGCCGGGGTATCCCCCGCTGTCTCACTTTTTGCCTCCTTTGTCATTTCTGTCTCCATAGCCATTTTTGGCGGTCGTCCAGGAATGATCTCCGGAGCCGCAGGATCTGTTGCGCTTGTCATGGCGCCTCTCGTCCATTCCCACGGTGTCCCTTATATGCTGCTCGCCACCTTAATGGCAGGTGCTTTTCAGGTCGTGTTCGGCCTGCTCCGCCTTCAATCCGTCATGCGCTTTGTGTCGAGCGAAGTCCGCACCGGGTTTGTTAATGCACTCGCCATCCTTATTTTTTCCGCCCAAGTCCCTCAAATGCTCGGTGTCACCTGGCACACTTATGTATTAATCGCTCTGGGGCTTATCATCATTTATCTCATTCCCCGTGTCTTTAATGGTATTCCCTCCCCCCTCATCTGCATCATTATCCTCACAGCGATCACAATTTTTCATCCCATGCCCGTACGCACTGTTGCTGATTTAGGAGAACTTCCCACGGGCCTCCCACATCTTACGCTTCCCCATATCCCACTCACATGGACAACCTTGGAAATTGTCTTCCCTTACGCCCTGGCAGCTGCGGCGGTGGGGCTCCTCGAATCTCTTATGACTGCTTCTGTTGTCGATGACGCAACAGACACACATGGCTCTCCTCAACGTGAATGCACAGGGCTTGGCATTTCCAATATCCTTGTTGGATTGTTCGGCGGTATTGCAGGATGCGGGATGATTGGCCAAACCGTCGGGAACCTACGCTATGGCGGGCGAGGGCGCCTCTCAACATTTACGGCCGGTGCTTTCCTGCTGCTCTTGATGGTTGTTCTCCACCAATGGGTTTCGCACGTCCCTATGGCGGCTCTGGTCGCAATCATGATCATGGTGTCAATCAGCACCTTTGCCTGGGGAAGCTTACGTGACCTTACACGTCGTCCGAAACTCTCCAGCCTCGTTATGATTGTTACCGTCATTGTTGTTGTAATTACCCACGATCTCGCCGCTGGTGTTGTCGTCGGTGTTCTTCTATCAGGCGTTTTCTTTGCTTGGCACGCCTCAAAACTGGTTAACATCCAATCAGATCGCCATGACAGCGTATTGACTTATCATATAAAAGGCCAAGTGTTCTTTGCGTCAGCCGACCTCATCAATGAAGCTATTGATTATACAACAGACGCTTCAACAGTCATTCTAGACCTCACAAACGCACATTTCTGGGATATTACAGCTGTCCAAGGCCTCGAAAAGATTATCGAGAAACTAAGAGCTCATGAGAAGCACGTCTCGATCAACGGACTGAATGAGACACAACACGATCTCTTCAACAAACAATCCCACGAAAATTTACTCAAATTTCAATAAGCACCACATAAACGAAAAGACATAAAGAAAGGGGGCCGTGGCATGATTATCGCTACGGCCCCCTTTCTGCTTCATCCATCTTTAATCTCAGAAACGCGCATCCAACACCGAATAATATCCGTTAACGACAATCCTCTTCTTGAAAAAGATCAGGATATTGCCGAGTAAAACGCTCTCTATCAACGGGAGAAAGACGAACCCTGAGCGTCACGCTTTCTTCACTATCAACACGTTCCAGCACTTCACCATGTTGATACAACCAAGCCAATGCGGCCCCTGCCGTAATGGCAACACGCACACGAACAATCTGCATAGAACGCGTCATGAATGCGTCCAACGCCTCAAGCAAATCGGGCAAACCTGCTTGTGTCAGCGCCGATACAGCCACGGATCCCTCTCTTTTAGGGATGACAGTTGTCCCACCCAAAAGATCTGCTTTATTCATCACTTCAATGACACGTTCTGGCCATGCTGTATCCAGCATGTTATCCTTGGTCATATCCTCTAAGACACCAAGCACATCACTACGCTGAGCGTTACTCTCTGGATGCGCCGCATCGCGCACATGCAATATGATATCGGCTTCCGCAACTTCTTCTAGTGTCGCACGGAAAGCCGCAATAAGTTCCGTCGGCAACTCACTGATAAAGCCCACAGTATCTGACAAAATGACCTTTCGCCCTGATGGCAATGTCAGTTCACGCATTGTTGGATCAAGCGTTGCAAAAAGCTGATCCTGGGCATGAACCCCGGCTCCGGTAATCGTGTTGAATAAGGTCGATTTCCCTGCGTTCGTATATCCTACAAGCGCTACAATGGGATAAGGAACACGACGACGTGCGGTCCGGTGCAAACCACGCGTGCGCCTTACTTGTTCAAGTTCCTTCCGCAACTTGACAAGCCGCTCGTCTAACATTCGCCGGTCCGCTTCCATCTGCGTCTCGCCCGGCCCGCCCAAAAAGCCAAAGCCACCACGCTGACGTTCCAAATGCGTCCACAGCCTCACCAAACGAGAACGTTGATATTCAAGATGAGCCAATTCAACTTGGAGCACACCTTCTCTTGTGGCTGCACGGGCACCGAAAATATCAAGAATAAGACCGGTTCGATCAACAACCTTACAGCCTAAAGCTCTTTCCAAATTACGCTGCTGAACAGGAGAAAGGCGTGCATCAAAAACAACAACACCAATACGCTGAGATTTTACTTCTTCTGTTAGCTGCTCTAACTGACCACTTCCCAGCAATGTCGCGGGACGGCGGGTGCGCAAAGGAAAAATGGTTTTATATGAAATCTCTAGCCCAATAGAAGAAGCCAACCCGACCGCTTCTTCCAAACGTGATTCAGCAGCCCGCGGGTTATGATGATTACCCGTCTTATCGATAGGTAAAATGACTGCCGCACGGGTTGGTTCTGGCTCGGTTGGTTGTGGCTCTCTCCTCAAGGTAGCTCTATCCCTTCCGAAAAATCAGGAACAACAGAAATAGGCATAATCGTGCTAACGGCATTTTTATAAACAAGCTGCACATGCCCATCACGCCTCAACAAAAGCGTATGCGCATCAAAACGCACAATAACCCCTTGAAGCTTAACACCATTCACAAGAAAAACCGTCACTGGCTCCTCTTGCTGACGCAGATAATCCAGAAACACAGACTGCACAGAATCAGACAGTAATGATGACATAAAAGTCTCTTTTTCCCCTCGCCCTAACGCTCAGATAATGCTGTTACAGACCGTTCCTCTTGCGTTACACCCAACTGCTTCAATTTACGATGTAAAGCACTACGTTCCATGCAAACAAAATTTGCCGTTCGGCTAATATTCCCCCCGAAACGCATAAGCTGAACCTGGAGATATTGCGTCTCAAACTTATCGCGGGCTTCCCGTAACGGCAGGCTCATCACATCAGCATCTGCATTGAGACGTGTCATTGATGGCGCTCCTTTACGTACCATTTCCGGCAAGGCATCCGCTCGAATAGGGTCCTGCCCCCCCCCATTTCCATTCGTCGGGGCCATAATGAGCATACGCTCCATTAAGTTACGTAACTCCCGAATATTCCCCGGCCACTCATATGTCTGAAGGCTCGCCAGGGCATCCACCGACAATTCCCGTGGCGGCAACCCTGCTGATTGTGCACAACTTTCTAGAAAGTACTTTGCCAAAGCTGGAATATCCTCAGGCCGTTCAGAAAGCGCCGGAACCTTCAGCGGCACAACAGCAAGGCGATAAAATAAATCTTCACGGAAACGTCGTGCCGCAATCTCTTCTTGTAAGTCACGACTGGTCGTGGCGATCACACGAACATCAACTTTTGTATCGCTATGACCACCAACACGGCCAAATGTACGCATCTGCAAGGCTCTAACGATCTTTCCTTGTGTCTCCAAGGGCATATCCGCAACCTCATCGAGCAATAACGTCCCTCGATGCGCACGCTCTAACACACCTCGCCGAGCCGGTTGATCTCCAGTAGCTTCAACGCCAAACAGCTCTTCTTCGAAGCTATTGGGGGATAATGTCGCACAATTCAGTACAACAAAGGCTCCATCCGCACGTTTAGATTGAGCATGAATCATCCGCGCTGCGACTTCTTTACCAGCACCCGCTGGCCCCGTAATCAACACACGAGAATTCGTTGGGGCAACACGAGCAATCTGCCCTCGTAATGCCATCATGAGCTGGCTGTTACCCATCAATGTTTTTTGGACACCAGCCCGCAAACGTAATTCAGCATTCTCTTGCTTTAATTGCACCGCCTCAAGCGCACGCTGGACCACAACGAGCAACCGATCTGACCGAAAAGGCTTCTCGATAAAATCGTAGGCCCCTTCATGCAGACTAGCGACTGCCGTCTCAATCGTCCCATGCCCTGAAATCATCAAAATAGGAACATCCGGCTCCTCAGATTTAAACAATCGCAGGAGCTCCATGCCATCCATCTTTGAATTTTGAAGCCAAATATCAAGAATAACCAAAGACGGACGATGGTCCCGAAACAACTGTACCGCCTCATCAGAGTTCGCGGCACTGTAGGTCTCGTAACCATCATCGCCTAGAATTCCCTCAAGGAGAAAACGGATATCTGGTTCGTCATCGACAATCAGAATCTCATGTCCCATCTGATATCCTCATGCTCCGATACGCCCACCTACGGGGTCTTCTCCCTCTGCCAAAGGCAAACAAAGTGTAACAAGCGTCCCGTGTTGTTTCTCAGGAGGCTGAACTTTCTCTTCCCCTGACATATCTTTATCTTTTGTCAAACTTTCCAAAGAAAGTATCCCATGATGAACGTCCATGATCCGATGAACAATGGCAAGCCCTAACCCTGTACCTTTTGGCTTATGAGTAACATAAGGCTCGACCAAGCGATGGCGCTCCACTGAAGGAAGGCCAATACCATTATCACTTACTCCAACAACAGCCTGATGCCCACAAGCATGCAATGAAATACCGATCTCACCAATACAGGGCTGTTCTTTTGTCGCCTTGCGCCCCGTCATCGCAATAGCATCAGCCGCATTTTGTAAAAGATTAGTCAATGACTGACCAATGAGTTGCCTATCACAGAGCACAATAACAGGCCCCTCCTCAAGATCTTTAGTACAATACATAATCTCAGGATGGGCATGTCGTTGCAAAATCAAAGCTTCACGGCATAACCGTGCCAAATCATGCCGCTTCATCACAGGCTGAGGCATACGTGCGAAAGATGAAAACTCATCTACCATACGCCCGATATCACCTACCTGGCGAATAATCGTTTCCACCAGTTGATTATAGATCTCTGGATCACTCGTAATTTCCTTTTGGAAACGTCGGCGCAACCGTTCAGCCGAAAGTTGAATGGGAGTAAGAGGATTTTTAATTTCATGCGCCACGCGACGCGCAACATCAGCCCATGCGGCCTTACGTTGTGCCATTTGTAACACAGTAATGTCATCAAATGTCACCACATAACCACCATCTTGTTCAGCGCGTTTTTCCGTAACGATCCTCACAAGAAGGGTTCGTCCAGCACCAGCTCCTCCTCCCTCACCAGGGCCTCCTGGGGCCTGAGCTCCTTCCGCATCAATCTGTACTTCAGACGTATGTTCCCGATCTGGCGCTTGCTTTACAGCATTTAAAAGCTCTGTAAATTCAGGCACACAAACAGCCAAACTTTTACCAATTTGCGCTTGGAGGTCCCTCTGCAAAATCACAGATGCTGCCCGATTAGGCAACTCCACAACCTGCTGGTTATCCAACCCAATGACGCCAGCAGAAACACCTGACAACACTGTCTCTGTAAAACGCCGGCGCTCATTGATCTGATCATACGCTTTCATCAATTCAGAGCGCTGGCTCGAGAGCTGATCTGTCATACGATTGAACGCCCATGAGAGTGTCTTAACCTCATCGTCACGTTCAGTCGGCAGCCCTTCAACAGGGACTCTTGCTTCTAAATCCCCACGAGCAATACGACGCGCAGCAACAATAAGACGGCTTAATGGATGAGCGATACGGTTTGCCAGAGCCAATCCCGTCAACATACCAACCGACAAAACCAACAAACTCATTAATACAAGAATGACGACCAACATGATCTGCGTTTTGTTCCGATTTCGGAGCATACGCTGATAATCTTGAACAAGCGCTGTCGTACGCTGCATATGTTGAATGATGTCAGGATCAACAGGACGGGTTATCACGAGCATCAACCCTGAATTCCCGCCCAAGGAGATGACAGCTCGTACGACACGCGCCTCTGGCTGATCCAAAATAGCCACATCCCCTGTTCTGGCCATCGCAACCACAGATCGAGATGGTAAAGGTAGTGGTGGCCCTGTTCCTTTAGTGGCGAAAAGACCACCCGTTGCAATTACTTTGTCCGTATAAGGGTCAAAAATAACAGCATCACTCAAACCACGCTCTGTCACCTCATCTTCAAGCAATGCTTGCAAACGCGATGGATCATGGAAAAGATCCGTCCCTCGGGCGAACAACTCATCATTTTGAACTGTGAGTAGCGTATTCGCTAAAGCAAATGCTTCTGTACGTGTATTTTCATTATGCTCACGCAAATAACCTGCAGCCACATAACGCGCCTCACTCAGCGCTGTATTCACCCTGTTTGAAAACCATATTTCCACACCATAATGGAAAAACAAGGCCGAGAGCGCTCCCACCATAACCGTTGGAGCAACAGCAATAATACCGAAGAGCGTCACGAGCCTAACGTGAAGCCGTGCTCCCGCAAGGCCCATACGTCGCTCTGCTTGCATGCGGCCTATCTGGGCAATAGCCGCTGCTGCAATGAGCATTAATGTTATAAAATCTAATAAGAAAAGTACTGCCTGCACCTGTGGAAAATAGGCAACAGACATCCCTCCCGCCAAAACACCAAAGGTAATAAATGCAAGGAACAGCGCCACAACAGTGAGCAACACAACACCGTCAGCACTGGTCAACCGCACTAAGAAACGACGTGCCCGACCAATCGTTAAATATCTCACGCCTTATTCCCCTTTGGGTATGACGATAGCGAAATCACGAATACGTTTTCTTAATGTATTACGATTAATCCCCAACAATTCAGCCGCACGAAGCTGATTCCCACCGGCATGACTCAATACCATTGATATCAAAGGCCGTTCCACTGCACCAACAATATGAGCATGGAGATTTTGCTCACCGGCTTCCAACCCTGCCGTAATATAACGACGCATCACAGGCTCAAGCAGTGCGGATAGCCCCAACGATTCCCCTTTAGACAGAAGTCGTATAGCCCGAATACGCTCAGGGCCTAAACACTGACTCGCCTCCAGAGAGGTCAACCAATGATACAAGCTTTCTTCAAGATCACCATGCTGTAACAAAACAGAACGCTCATAGCGCGTCGCAACAATCACTCGAACGCGTGCATCATTGTGCGTCAAAAAATCAACAAAACGCTTTTGCAAAGCGGGACATAAACAATCAACCTCATCAATCAATAATGTCCCGCCCTGCGCTTGTTTAATCCAATTTTTTTCAGGAGAATCAAACAACCGGTCTGCACGTAATCCACGAGGAACAGCTCTTAAATGTGCCTCAACAAAATTACCTGCTGCATAAGGACTATGATCATGAAGATGTCGGGCCACTTCTCGCCGTTCAATGCCACTCGTTCCATATAAAAGCAGCGTGCGCAGTGCTGATGATTGAGCCTCACCTCTAGTCACAAAATTTGCCTCATGCCGCATGTCGTGCTGTCGAGACATGTTCCCTATCACGCACGAACCCCGCAGCAATATGCCCATCATAGAACTTGTCGAGTAAGGAAATCACCTCTTCTGCCTGGGTTAAACGGTTTACTTCTGCCCGAAATGCTGCTGACCCAGGCAAACCAGCTGAATACCAAGACACATGCTTACGGGCCAAACGAAGCCCAGGATATTCACCAAAATGCTCCAACATCATGCGATAATGTTTCAGAACAATCGCCTTTTCCGTCGCCAAATCAGGATCAGGCACATCCTGCCCTGTACGCAGCGACGTGACCAACTGAGCAAGGAACCACGGACGACCGTAACATCCACGCCCAATCATCACACCATCAGCTCCTGATTGATGCAAAGCATCGCGTGCCGAGGCAATTGTGGTGATATCGCCATTAACAATGACAGGCAATTTGACAGCGTCCTTCACCTGGCGAACAAATTCCCAATCAGCGGTCCCATTATAGAACATTTGTCGAGTTCGTCCGTGCACCGTCACCATACGAATGCCCGCCTCCTCTGCGATGCGTGCTAGGCGAGGCGCGTTGAGACTCGTATGATCCCATCCCATCCGCATCTTTAAAGTCACCGGAACATTGACCGCTTTAACCGTTGCTTCCAACAATCGCGCAGCCAAGCACTCATCGCGCATCAAAGACGATCCAGCCATTTGACCAATGGCTACTTTTTTGACGGGGCACCCAAAGTTGATGTCAATAACATCCGCTCCGCCTTCGACAGCCATCTGAGCTGCTTTGCCCATGGCCTCCGGATCACAACCAGCAAGTTGGACGGCATTAAGACCATCCTCACCAGCCGTGCGCGCCATACGAAGTGTCGCTTCATTCTCACGGATCATTGCCCAAGAAGCAATCATCTCCGAAATGACCAATCCTGCCCCCAACTCACGGGCCAAACGGCGGAAAGGCAAATCTGTCACACCGGACATTGGAGCCAGGATAACGGGATCCTCTATAACCTTTCCATCTCCTAGAGAAATAGGAGGCAAGGGAAAGGCCGATCCAGCAGTCGCACCGTTCGATGCCGCTACAGAAGATGATGTGGAGGGAAAAACATTCATAGTCTGAGAAATCTAGCGTTCTCCGCCAAAAATCGCAAATATGACCTTACAGGAATCATGTATTTTTTACCGAGAACGCCGCTTAGCGCCACCGATTTCAATCGCATGGCGCGCCACACCCTCGGCTGTAATGATAAAACGACCATCTTCCCTCTGCCGTGCAAAACCCCGCTCCTGAAGTCGCTCAAGACAAGGACGATCTTTCAACGATTGACGAAAGTCTGGGATACGCGCTCCTGCTGGCGCTGCCACCGGGCGCCCCCCGTCACCACTGAGCAGCAATCTATGCAATGCAGAACGGCAGCACGTCTCAAGATAGGGTTCATCCCACGTCATTTTGCCTCTACTACCTTCAAGAATAATGGGTATGCTTCCATAACATAGGCCATGAGAGGCCCTGATGTGGTGATATCTCCATTAAAATCAAAGGGGAAGAAGAATGATTGACACCGGGAAGATAGCCAGCTGGATGTTGCGTCAACTTGATCCAGAGCTTGCCCATGAGATTGCCATCCGTTCAATTGGGGCAGGCCTTGCAGGGAAAACCACCCCGGATGACCCTTCTTTAAAAACTCATGTTCTTGGGCTGTCCTTCCCTAACCCCATTGGTCTCGCCGCAGGGTTTGATAAAAATGCACGTGCTATCCGTGGGCTCGCCCATTTGGGCTTCGGCTATGTGGAAGCAGGCACCGTCACCCCACGCCCACAGCCAGGCAACCCACGCCCTCGCCTTTTCCGTCTTCTCAACGATGGCGCCATTATCAACCGTATGGGATTTAACAGCTGTGGCATTGATCAATTCTGCCAGAATTTGGCTCATCTTTATCGCCCATCACACAACGGGACTATCCATACTGGCTCTCATCCCATCGGGATCAATTTAGGTATCAACAAAATAAACGCCCACCCTCTGGAGGATTATCCAGCGCTCATTGGACGCGTCAAATCCTACGCCGATTATATCACCATCAATCTTTCATCCCCCAACACGCCAGGGCTGCGCGACCTACAAAGTGCTGACATGTTGAGCCAGATATTAGATGCCATCCAACAAAAACATTCTGACCGCCCACCGCTTCTCGTCAAACTCTCTCCAGATATTGATGATGAATCTTACGAGCCTATTGTCGAGGCAGCCATTAATCACGGCGCAAATGGTCTCATTCTAACCAACACAACACTTGCCCGCCCCCAGACCCTCTCATCGCCTCATAGGCACGAAGCGGGTGGATTATCGGGCCGACCTCTCACTGAACGATCACGCCATGTTCTTCAACATGTCTCGCAGATCTCAAAAGGTCGTTTGACGCTTATTTCTTCGGGGGGGATTGAAAGTGGATACGACATCCTACAACGGCTACAAATGGGAGCAAGTCTCGTTCAAGTCTATACATCATTCATTTATGAAGGACCCACTGTTCTAACACGCCTCAAACATGAACTATTAGACGCCATGTCTCGTGAAAACGTTAAATCCCTTTCCGAGATAAGCGCGGTCTCTTCCGCCTCATAAACCTACTCTCCACATACAACTTACAGCAAGTAAACAGCGTGAGATGCCCCTATTCTGGCATCTCGCCCATTTGTTTGTTACTCATGAATTTTGTCCAAAATTTTATGTCGCTACTTCTGCTTCCATATACCCGTAATTCGCATTACGATGCAGAGAGATAAGGAAAGCGCTGGCTCTGAGGTTAGCTCTTTTCTGGCTGAAATAATCGTATCGTAACCCAATAATGGAGATGGTGTGCCTCATGAAAACTGCTTTGGTCGGTATTGTCCGTAATGAGGCTCATGATATTCTTCCTTGGCTCGGTTGGCATGCCCTATTAGGGGTCGATACATTCATCATTTTTGATGATGGTTCGGATGACGGAACGTTAGAGCTTCTTAAAGCCGCCTCAGCCCAGCACGATATCCGTATATTCCATATTGATGACCTACAAGAAACACCCTGGAAAATACAACAACCTGTGGGAGAACGTCAGCGTATTGTCTATCTTGACGTCCTCACAACGTTGAAAGATGAATTCGACTGGATTGGCTTCATTGACACGGATGAATATCTAGCCCTCCACCGTCATAATAACTTGAAAAATTTTCTCCGGAGTTTTGATCATACCGTTGGGGCTGTTGGCATTAACTGGTGTATCTACGGCAGTAGCGGTCATATCACGACGCCAGATCTCCCACCTTTCCACGCTTTTACACGTCATAGCGCGCTTGAATCTCCTATTAATCGTCATGTGAAAACCTTCATCCGCCCACAGCTTTGGAATGGTGAATGGATTAATCCCCATTACTTCCCGCTTTCTGAGGGCCGTTATGTTGACCCGCAAGGTCGTGACATAACCTGGTCAGCCGTTCCTGGCATCACGGATACGTTGCCAGACTGGAACACCGCCCGCATCATGCACTACCAGGTCCGCAGCCTAGAACATTTTATTGAACGAGCACGCCGTCGTCGTGACCTCAGGCTGGATCTGTCGTATTTTGATACGGAGGGCGACAATGAATGCCAAGACAGCCGCCATCAGGGACGCACCCCTCTTGTCCTTGATTGGATGCGCGGTGCTGTTTTCCAAGGCGTTGCTCAAGCCCTAGACGCATTACCCAGCTTTCAAGAAGATGACGCTTCCCCCATTTCAATGGCAAAATTACCGGGGGAACATAACCTTTCTGTATCACGCCTCATCCCTTGGAATGACAGCAAACTTGAAATCCATGGATCCCGTGCATGTGCTCAAGATCTTGGGAAAAACAACACAGCGTTATTTATTCTCCAAAGTAACTCGGCCCCCCATCAGGGTTTTATTTTCTCGCTCGATCAAAAAAATAATATTCTCGATTTTTCTATCCTTGCCGATAGCCGCCTCACAAGCATGCTGAGCTATGATATTATTCTGACAAATCAGGTTGGTCATATCGCTCTGCGCCAGACAGGGGGGATGAGTCGCCGTCGTGCTTTCCTTACAACCGTTCCTGGAGAGCCTTTGATCTCAGACAGATCTGATATCAATTTGTGGGAAACATTCCGTCTACACACCACACAACATGCCCCCGATGGACGGGAATGGTATGACCTTCCCTTCATTCGCCTCGCCGATAACGTCATGAGGCATCCTGTCTCTCTTTCGGTGATCACACAACTCTTCAAAAAGGACCAACTCGCAACAGTTCGTCTGTTGCCACTGCTCTACGCAGCACTTCCTCCTGTAGAGAAGAAGCTCCTTCGGGCACAGTTGGGTGCCTTAGTGCCTTACGTCTTGTAATCTAAAAGATACATTCACCTCAGATTTGTATTCCAAATAAAGAAGCCCTCTCCATAACATTGGAGAGGGCTTCTTTATTTATTTTTACTGTTCTGCAAAAACTAACGACCGATGCTCCGCAGTCTCACACCGCTCATCAACCGCTTCTCAATAGCCGCCAAGGACATTCCCTTGGTCTCGGGAACATAAAGCTTCGTGAATACAAAGAATAATGCATTCAAGGCAGCAACCAACCAAAAGGTTTCAGCAGCCCCCAGCATTTCCATTAATGGTAACGCACTAAGCCCAACCAGCATGTTTGTAATCCAGTTCGTCAATGTGGAAACCGCATTTCCAAATTCACGTCCACCTACTGGCTGAATTTCAGCACACAATACCCACATCAGCGGCCCTGCCGACATTGCATGGCCAGCACAGAACACCATAAGCACAAATACAGCTGCAAGCTGTGAACTCTCACTTCCCATGCCCGAATTCAACAAAAAGCCCAGCGCCGCCATAGACACCGCCATAACCGTAAACCCAACATACAGAATAGGTTTACGACCCCATTTATCGACCAGCCCAATAGCAACAAACGTCGCAAACATGTTCACCATTCCGATGATCGCTGTACACCATACACGCGATTGCTCATCAAAATGCGCTGCCTCCAAAATCTTTGGGGCATAAAACATAACAACATTAATACCGGCAAATTGCTGCATAGCCTGGAGCATAATGCCAAGCCCAACAGAACGACGAAAATTAGAATTCGTCCTAAACAATTTGAAACCTTCTTGCTTGGTTTCTAACTGTGCACGAATTGCTTGAATTTCCTTTGCTGCTTCCAACGGATCATTGCGCAAATCGAGCAAGATCTGACGCGCTTCGCGATGCCGCCCTTGCATCACCAACCAACGAGGACTGTAAGGCAAGAACAAAACACCAACCAAGAATAAAGCCGCTGGAATAGCCGCAACGCCAAACATCCAACGCCAATCGCCGCTATATGAGAAATAGGTATCGGACAAGAAGGCAACAAAAATACCCACAGTCAGCATCAACTGATAGGTTGATATCATTGCCCCACGGGACTCTTCACTCGCAATCTCTGCCAAATAAAGAGGGGCTGTAAATGCCGACAGCCCGACAGCAATCCCCATAACAACACGAAATGAAATCATCGAAGGAATGGACCAGCTGAGCGCACAACCCGCAGCCCCCACCACAAAAACAGCCGCCCCAATAATGAGAGATCTCTTACGTCCCAAATGATGGGATAACCACCCAGCGCTCACAGAGCCTAAGGCGGCCCCCGCCATCATCGCACTCACAACCCACGACAATGCCAATGTCGATGCATGATATTGACGACCAAAGAAGTCTAACGCCCCTGAAACCACGCCGATATCAACACCCGACATAAATCCAGCAAGAGCAGCAACGACCCCAATCGCTATAATTTTGAATCGCGTTGGATCAAAAAATGATACGGAATCGTCCTGGTTATCATTTTCAGACGTGTTGATACTCTCTTTACGGCCCTCATCATCAACCATAATCGTGGGTAGACCTTTCCTTTACACAAAAAAAGACACACATCCATTATTACATTCAATAATAGAATATGTGTCTTTTAATATTATAAACTAGCGACCTAAATTGCGAAGCTTTACACCACTCATCAGACGCTTCTCGATAGTTTCCAGCGTCACACCTTTTGTCTCTGGAACAAAAAGATAGATCATAACGATAGCAAAAACGTTAAAAGCTGCAAATATCCAGAACGTATTAGCAGAACCAAAGAACTCAAGCATACTCAAAAAAGTCGTACCAATGAGAAGGTTGCAGAACATATTGGTTCCCGTTGAGAGAGAAAGCCCTAAATTTCTCCCTGCTGTCGGCTGAATTTCGGCACAAATGACCCATGCCAAAGGCCCAGCAGACATGGAGAACCCCCCAACAAAGAAAATAACCGCAGCCAATGCTGACATCTGTAAAACAGTCGAGTTCGGCCCATGTGCTAGAATCATTGCTAGAGATGCCATACTCGCGGCCATAATAGCATAACCCGTATAAAGGATTGGTTTGCGGCCCCAACGATCAGAATATCCAACAGCCACAAAAGTCATCAATACATTGACGAGCCCAATAACTGCCGTACCCCACATTTGGCCAGAAGGACTGAATTTAGCCACCTCTAAAATGCGCGGTGCATAGTACATAACAATATTAATACCCGCGAATTGCTGCATTAATTGCAACAACATCCCCAACGCAACAGAACGACGAAAATTGGAATTTACCTTAAATAAATGCCAGCCATCTTGTTTAACCTGAAGATTTTCAGCAATGGAATCCAACTCTTCATGTACACTCTCTGGATTATCACGAAGAAGAGACAACCCTTTAAAAGCTTCATCACGAAGGCCACGCATTAACAAATCACGTGGGCTGTGTGGTAGAAAAAAGAACACAACAGCCAAGCATGCAGCTGGGATCGCTTCAACCAACAACATAGAGCGCCATGAGCCGCTCGGCGCTAACCAACTATTCGAAAAAAATGCTAAGAAAATCCCGATCGTTAACATGAGCTGATAAGTTGACCCCATCGCTCCACGTGATTCTTTACTTGCGATCTCTGACAAATAGGCAGGCGCAGAAAAAGCTGAAAAGCCCATTCCCAGACCACAAATGACCCGAAAAATAAACATTTCTATGATTGAGCTGCTTGATGCACATCCAAAGGCACCAATAGCGAACATCGCAGCAGATACAATCAACGCATATTTACGACCAACAAATTGGCATAGCGTCCCACCTGTAAACGCTCCAATAATGGCCCCAATCAACATTCCACCTACGATCCACTCAAGAGTGATCGTAGATGCATGGAATTCAATTCCAAAGGGTTTAAGGACCCCTGAGACAACACCAATATCCAACCCACATATCAGACCCGATAGTGCTGCGATAATACATACAGTCAAAACTCGTCGCCGTGCTGCCACGTTGACCTTGGATACCTCTCCAGACTCTGGAACGTTCGGCTCCTGAGATGTCGTTTTCATGAGGGATGCTCCTATTTAATGAGCGCTTTTAGGCTGTTCCAACGGCTTATCCAAAAAGAAACTTAAAATAAACTTCCCCGACGGCATTCCATCACAAGGCCGCTTACTTATGGCCTAACGGCATAAATAGAGCCTACTTCTATTCCGCGCCAATTTACATAGGTACGATGCATCCAATCTTCTAAAAACAGCTCATCCGCTTCTGTTCGGCACAAACTATGCTTGCCAAAGCGCTTCAATAGTGCTGTCAGGAAGACTTCTGCTGCGCGTGCTGCACCATCCTCAGCTTTCACGACAATGCCCAAACCTTCCTCAGGAAGTGCAGCAACCATAATCCCTTCTGCTCCCATTTTAACGAAAGCACGTTCACCAAAACGCTCCATGATTGCTGTGTCATATCGATCTGTTCCAGCAACCATAAAAGGATGCTCAGCAACCGCTCGACGCAACCGAGATGAGGCTTGCGCTAAAAAAGGCTCTAATCCTGTTCCTGTACCAAACCGTGCTAAGCCTAACGCTAATGACCGAAAAGGAATGGCATAAGTCGGTAAAGAGCACCCATCTATTCCACGATTTTCTTTACGATGAGGTGCTGCCGTAACCTGCTCAAGCACAGACGTAACACGTCGTTGGATCTCATGATCAGGATCCGTATACCCGGCAGGATCAATACCTTGATCACAAGCCAGACATACCATTCCTGCATGTTTCCCTGAGCATGTATTTTGCAAACAACATGCCACACTATGACCCTGAGCCGCCCATGCACGTGCAGCAGGTTCATAACTTGGCCAATGGGCACCACACTCCAACACCGTTTCTGTATGCCCAACACGCTCCAACATTGAAGCGGCCAATCGCGTATGGATTTCTTCTCCTCCGTGAGAAGCACAGGCTAATGCTAGAGCATCGTTTCCTAAACCCAAACGATCAGCCGCTCCGCTCGCAACCAACTCAAGAGCTAAAAAGGCCTTTACTGTTGACCTAGGAAATAAGAAGCGCTCTGCATCACCCAAGGACCAGACGACATTCCCTTCTGTATCCACCACCACAGCACACCCACTATGCCGAGACTCAACGCGTCCACCGCGCTTTACTTCTGCGAGTAAACCGTACTCCATCCCCACCATAACTCACCTTATTCTCAGAATTATTGCTCTTCTATCAGCCGTTAATGCGCTAACTGGGCATGACACCTAGCACATAACCCTTCAATTTCTACTGTTGCCGCTTCTGCTTGAAAGCCATAAGCACGCGCGGAGGATAAAAGGACCGTCGCGACAACATCCTGCTCTAACTCTTCAACTTGCTGACATTGTCGGCAAATGAGGAACTGGGCCCGGTGCACCCCCCATGTGCCATGCTCTCGACAGCCCCCCCCACATTTCAATGCATGTCGGCATCCCACAAAAGCGCTCAAACGTTCGATACGATGCACCAAACCATGTTCTAATAAAAAATCTAGGGCACGATAAACCGTCGGCGGGACAGCCCTGGGTTGCCATTGCCGTAAACGCGATAGAATATCGTAGGCGCCAGACGGCTGTTTCTCTGAAAGAACAAGCCCTAATACCTGACGTCGCGTCTTTGTGAGACGTTGACCATGCCGGCTGCACCACTGATCAGCATCATCAAGTTGCTTAATAATTTCTTCTGAAAAATTCGTTTCTACCATGTCTCTTACTTTCAGGAATTACTGATCTCACACCCTCCACGCTCTAAAAATCATATGATCAGGCGTTACCCGTCTCTGGAGGGATGGCCCAGCGCCACGAAGCCAATCCCTGCCGCGCCAATTCACGGTGTAAAACCATTACCGGCACGTGTGTTTCCCCTATGTCATTCTCGAAAAGCGCAAGATCTCGCGCTAATGCTTCAACAATGGTCACTGAACGATGACGTCCACCACTACATCCAATAGCAATCGTAACGTATTTTTTCCCCTCAGCGATAAAGCGAGGCAACACAACCCGAATTAATCCCAAAACATGCTGGTAAAAGGGCGCATAAAAGGGATCTTCCTGAACATAATGCGCGACATCAGCCTCAAGCCCTGTCCGCGGACGTAATGTCTCATCATAATGTGGGTTACGAAGAAACCGAGCATCCAAGACGATATCTGCCTCGCGTGGTAGACCTGCAGGATAGGCAAAGGACATAAGCACGACCGAAAGATCGCTCCCTGCCCCTTCTCCAAAGCGAGCGGTTATGAGACGGCGCAACTCCGGCACCGGCAAATCAGACGTATCAATCACTAAATCCGCATCAGCCCGTAACGGTTCTAAGAGATCGGCTTCCTGCTCAATGCCGGTTAATACACTGCCCCCACTCACCAATGGATGACGCCGCCGCGTTGCCGTAAAGCGCCGTAAAATCACATCATTCTCTGCCGTGGCATAAAGCAACTGGACCGCACAATGAGGCAATGCCCTCAAACGTGACAAACGCTCCAACACCCGATGAGCCTCAAACCCCCGGCTTCGAACGTCAATCCCAATCGCTAGCCGTTTACCCGCACTACCTGTTAACGCATCCAAAAGGTCTAACGGTGGATTGTCGACCACTTCATAATCCAAGTCCTCCAACATTTTCAAAATGGAGGACTTCCCGGCACCAGAGAGCCCCGTCACCACCACGATACGCCGAGAATGATGATCCGTCATTTTTGACACTCCAACTGCACGACTAAAAGACACTCATTATAACCATAACTACAGAACCATACTGCCTATGTTATAATGGGAAAAATTTTTATAATCTCTCATTACCATCAACCACATCGTGGCAGCCGAACAACAAAACGCGCTCCAATGATATTGGTTTCTAACATATCAGCTGTTTTGTCATATCGATTTTCTGCATAAAGCTCCCCATCAAGCGCCTGAATAATTTGGCGACTAATGGCAAGGCCTAATCCAGAATGCTGACCAAATCGCTCATTCCCAGGGCGCTCAGAGTAAAAGCGTTCAAAAATACTCTCTAATTTTGTTGGAGGAACCCCAGGTCCTTCATCTTCCACACAAATTTCAATATCTGACTTCAAAGAATGCTCCCCAGTGGCGCGCTCCTCCCCCCGGCAAGGAGCTACATGAATCGTGATCACACCCCGTGGGGGGGAGAATGATATCGCATTGCTAATCAAATTACGCAGCACTTGAACAAGACGGTCCTCTATCGCACGAACACATAATGTATCCGCCGGAGATGCCGTTTTTAAAACGAGAATCGTATCATCTTCACTCCGCGTTGTTTGATGCATCTCTACGATCACACCAAGAAGCGAAACAATATCGACACAATCACGCTGACCTCGTCTTAGATCACCCTCAACACGACTTGCGTCTGATATATCGGTAATAAGACGGTTAAGGCGCAGCACATCCCCCTGTAAAATCTCCAGTAAACGATCGCGCGCTTTAAGATCACGAATACGTGGCAATGTCTCAAGAGCTGAACGAATAGACGAAAGCGGATTTTTTAATTCATGGCTTACTTCAGCAGCAAAACGCTCTGTATCATCGAGCCGTGCCCAAAGTGCCAAAGTACTCCGCCTTAACGCCCGTGCAAGGGACCCAATCTCATCCTTACGGCTGAGCAAATTTTGAGGCACGCAATCTTCCCGTCCCTTCCCAGAACCCGGCTCTCGCATGTCATGAGAAGCCGCCACAAGGCGTCGTAAGGGACGCGCAATCGTCAATGATAAATACCACGACAAGAAGACAGTGACACATAAGGTCAGCAACAAGAGCGATAAAATGGACGACCTAACGGCAAACAAAGAACGATCAATTTCTGGAGCATGTCGCGTTAACTGTATCTCACCCAATGTCTTACCATCGTGGATGATAGGCTCCACCACTGTAATCACCAGTTCATGAGCATCTGTCCGGCGAATATAGGGCGGAAGCTCTACTTGGGCGGGTACAGCTTTTCCACTTTTCTCTATTGTCTTACTATTTTCATCACTATCAGCCGAATTATCAAGCGGGACAGGCCCTTCATCCGAGGTGAGAGGTAGCCTTAATAAAATCCAAGCATAGAAGCGGTCCACCAGACTATTCTGGGGCGGTTCCCACCGTCCTTCACTCGTATTTCCCCCTTGTTCTGGATGACTTGCCTGAAAATCTCGATGACTATCGACCGATAAACGACCATCAAGATCATACAAACGCGCATGGGCATTCAAACTTGAGTCCATGAGGCTTTTCAACAGAGGACGAGCCAAATCCACATCAAGACGGGCCGCATTCCATCCCCCACGTCGAACTGCGGATTCTCCTAAGGCTCCCGCATAAATATGCGCTTGCTCGCGCAAAGCCGTCACATCCGCTTCCAAAAGGCTGCGCTGATACTGATTGATGTATAAAAGCATCCCTGCCAGCAAAATAAGCGGCAGAATATTCACCAACAGCATCCGCCCCAACAAAGGGGAGAACCAATGTTGTAGCTTGATCAGCCAGGTAAAAAGAGAACGCCTCGTCATTTATTTCACCCAGCTCTACTCAATCATCAACCCTCTACCATAGCCTATCTGCGTAATCTCACTCGTCCCTGCGCCAGGGAGGGAAGCTAGGCCTCTCGGTAGCGATAGCCTACGCCATAGAGCGTTTCGATTTGATTGAAATTCTCATCAACTTGTCGAAATTTTTTCCTGACACGTTTGATGTGACTATCAATTGTACGATCATCAACATAGATGCTGTCCCCATAGGCCGCATCTATCAATTGATCACGAGATTTCACAAGCCCTGGCCGCACAACCAAGGCCTTCACAAGGAGGAATTCCGTCACGGTTAAAGCAACTTCTTTTGAATTCCATAAACATTGATGGCGTGCCTCATCCAAAGCCAAAGCGCCACGCATTAGAATGGATTGCCCAACTCCGGCCTCGCCCGTTGCCTCGGCCTGACTCACCTCATGACGCCGCAAAAGCGCTCTAATCCGCTCTACCAGTAATTTAAGTGAAAATGGCTTAGTAATATAGTCATCCGCCCCAAGGCGAAGCCCCATTAATTGGTCCATTTCTTCATTCTTAGACGTCAAAAAAATGACTGGCATATTGGAGCGCGCGCGCAAACGTTTCAACAGCTCCATACCGTCCATCCGTGGCATTTTTACATCCAAAACGGCCAATGATACAGGACGCGACAATAACCCCTGGAGCGCACTCTCCCCGTCAGTATAGGTATGAACCGTAAACCCTTCAGCTTCGAGGCTCATCTGCACCGATGCGAGAATATTACGGTCATCATCCACTAAGGTGATAATGGGGGCACCCTCCGCCCGTGTGCCCTGGGTTTCATCCAAGGAACTCTTCTCCATACCCGCCAGGCTAGGCTTTGTCATGATCGCTCCTATGGTCGTCTCGAACCATGTAACGTTCTTTCTTAATTACCAAGAAGAACTAAGGCTTCTCGGATGTTAGCATGAAATACAAACATCGCTCAAACATCACGATTTCTGCGACCCTTAGAGAGAATCAAAGACTTATACAATGCATCTTCCCCCTTGCTTTCATCGCAATGATCATTATTTGGACAAGCAGGTGGGGTCGTCCTGAAGGCCCATTTCCAGAAAGACGCAACAGGGGCGTGCTATGACAGAACAAAATCCTCATACCGAGACCGAACATCAAGAAACAAAGCAAGATAACACAGCATCACACACCTCCCACAAGGAAGAGCATGGTGCAGAAACGCCAGCAACAGAAACCACACCAGAAGAACGTATTGCAGCCCTTGAAGCTGAATTAGAAGAAATGAAGAATCGCTGGTTACGCTCTGAAGCTGACAACCAAAACCTCCGCACACGCGCTAAGCGTGATGTTGAGGATGCCCGCCAATATGCGGTTCAGAAATTTGCTAAGGATGTCGTCGAAGCTGCTGAAAACCTTCAACGTGGTGTTGCTTCTCTTCCTCCAGCAGAAGAAGGTGAAAGCAACATTATCACACGCTTGAGAGAAGGTTTTGAAAGCACCGAGCGCTCATTTATCTCCATTCTAGAGCGAAACGGCATCACACGCAGCGATGCTCACAACAAACCATTCGATGCGAATCTTCACCAAGCTATGCAAGAGGTTGAATCCCCCGACCATGCACCTGGTTACGTTGTGCAGGCCTACTCACCAACATGGCTCTTAAAAGACCGTCTCCTAAAGCCAGCTATGGTTGTTGTCGCCAATAGTGCCTCTACAGGTAAAAAACCTGAATAATCAGTAGTCTTGGGAATCTGATCGCATGGCTCATATCCTCGTCATCAAACATGGTGCACTAGGGGATATGTTCCAAGCGTTCAGTGCCTTTGCTTCACTTCGTCACGCCTTTCCTGACGATCATTTAAGTCTTCTCACGAGTTCGCCTTACATATCTCTGGCACAAAAAAGCCCGTGGTTTGACAGTGTTATCGTGGATAATCGACCTAAGCTTACAGACTGGCGTGCCCTACTCTCGCTTTATCGCCACATCCGACGATTTGATCGTGTTTTTGACCTCCAGAATTCTGGGCGCACAAGGCTTTATTTCCGTTTTACCAAGCCCCCTTTCTGGTCAGGGCAAATTCCTCAAGCCAATGCTCCGCACCTCAATCCCATGGCGCGGCAGATGCACACGCTTACCCGTCAGAATGATCAACTTCTCGCCGCAGGGATCACGCCTCGCCCACGCGAAGTCCCCATGTGGCTCGTTGAATATGGCCCAATCATAACAGAGCCTTACGTCGTCTTAGTCCCTGGAGCGGCGTCCCACCGCCCAGCCAAACAGTGGCCGATCGAGCACTTCTCCGCTCTCGCCACTTATTTAAAAAATTGTGGGTTAACACCGGTAATCGTCGGAGCCCCAGCTCACAAATCACTTGGCACCTCCATTACGCAACATGTCCCCAATGCCATTGACCTCACAGGACAAACCTCTTTGATTGAGCTCTCAGGGCTAATTCATCAAGCACACTTCGTGATCGGTAACGATACAGGTCCAATGCATATCGCTGCGACTATGGACCGCCCTAGCCTCACTCTCTTTTCCTCAGAGAGCGATCCACGGCGATGCGCACCACTTTCCCTCACTCCTGGCTATAGCCAAATGCTTCTCGTTGACGACCTCACAAAGCTTACCGTGGAGCGTGTTACCGCTTATCTCGCCTCCTGGCCTCTTCTCAAACTTGAGCCACAGAGAAAAAGAGTGCAAAGTCCCACCCCCTGATGAATCACAGGGTGATGTTGCTGAGTCGTAAGCCTCTCACCCTCCATATGCCATTAACGCTTTAGACCAAGGAGTACTCTCATGCCTGCCATTACTCTGCCCGACGGAAGTATTCGCACCTTCGATGAGGCAGTAACAGGCACGGCAATCGCCAACTCCATTGGTCCAGGCCTCGCCCGTGCAGCTCTCGCGATGGAAGTCGATGGCAATCTTGTTGATCTTGCGACGACCATCACGCACGATGCAGCGCTTCGCTTCATTACACGTAAAGATGACGACGTTCTGGACATGATCCGTCATGATGCAGCGCATGTCCTCGCAGAGGCCGTGCAAACTTTATGGCCTGGAACTCAAGTGACCATTGGCCCCAGCATTAAAGACGGCTTTTATTACGATTTTGCACGTGACAAGCCCTTTACCCCCGATGATTTCGAAGCCATCGAAAAGAAGATGGAAGAAATCATTGCCAAGGAAACAGCTTTCGAACGTGAAGTTTGGGATCGGAATGACGCTATTCGCTTCTTTGAAGAACGCGGGGAAAAATTTAAAGCAGAACTGATACGTGACCTTCCCGAAACTGAGGAAATTTCCATCTACCGCCAAGGGGAATGGCTCGATTTATGCCGTGGACCACATCTGCGCACAACGGCTGACGTTGGTAATGCCTTCAAGCTGATGCGCGTTGCCGGCGCCTATTGGCGCGGCGATCATCGCAACCCTATGCTCACCCGCATTTACGGCACCGCATGGCGCGATAAAAAAGAACTTAAAGCCTATCTCCAACGTCTTGAAGAAGCCGAAAAGCGCGATCATCGCCGCATTGGCCGAGAGATGGACCTTTTCCATATTCAAGAAGAAGCCGTCGGTCAGATTTTCTGGCATGCTAAAGGCTGGCGCCTCTATTCCACTGTTCAAGACTATATGCGCCGTGCTCAGCAACGCCATGATTATCAAGAAGTTCGTACGCCTCAGCTCGTAGATCGAGCGCTATGGGAGGCGTCTGGCCACTGGGATAAATATCGCGAAAATATGTTCATCGCGACCGTTGAGGATGAAGATAAAACTCTCGCCCTCAAGCCGATGAACTGCCCCTGTCACGTTCAAATTTTCCGCCACGGGTTACGCTCTTATCGCGAACTTCCACTCCGTATGGCAGAGTTTGGCGCTTGCCATCGCTATGAACCTTCTGGCTCCTTACACGGAATCATGCGCGTGCGTGGTTTTACACAAGATGATGCCCATATTTTCTGCACAGACGACCAGATCGCTGATGAAACAGCACGTTTCGTCACCATGCTAGGGGAAGTTTATAAAGACTTCGGCTTCGAGAGCTTCCGCGTCAAATTCTCAGACCGTCCAGAAACACGTGCAGGATCGGATGATGTATGGGACCGTGCTGAAAATTCTTTGAAACGCGCCTGTGAAATGGTTGGTGTTGATTATGAACTCAACCCAGGTGAAGGTGCCTTTTACGGACCTAAGCTAGAATTCGTCCTCACAGATGCCATCGGACGTGATTGGCAGTGCGGAACCCTGCAAGTGGATTATGTCCTACCAGAACGGCTGGATGCCTCTTACATCGGGGAAGACAGTGCTCGCCACCGTCCCGTCATGTTACACCGGGCTATTCTCGGCAGTTTTGAGCGTTTCTTGGGAATCTTAATCGAACAATTTTCCGGGAAATTCCCCCTTTGGCTCGCACCAACTCAAGTCGTCGTTGCAAGCATCGTGACAGATGCGGCTGATTATGCTCAGACAGTTGCTTCACAACTGCGTCAAGCAGGGCTTCACGTTGAACTCGATACGCGTAATGAGAAAATCAATGCCAAAGTACGTGAGCATAGTCTTGCACGCGTTCCCGTTATTTTGGTTGTTGGCCGTCGTGAGGCTGAGGAACAAACCGTCAGCATGCGTCGTTTAGGCCAACAAAACCAAAAAGTGTGCTCCCTGGATGACGCAATTCATGAGCTCAGCCAAGAAGCACAAGCACCTGATATTGCGCGTCAGAAAACAGATACGCATATCTAGGGAAGACAAGCCCTTGCACCTCCCTCATGCCAGGGCTATGACTGAATCGGAATAACACATATCCCTCATCACCTTTTAAATAGGTCGATGGGAATAAGAGAATGAAGTGACAGGAGTTGACCATAGCTAGACCGCCGTTTAACGCCGGCCCTCATCGGGAGGGACCGCGCGTCAATGAAGAGATCCGTGTGCCGCAGGTCCGTGTCATCGACGCTGACGGCGAAATGGTTGGCATCATGCCAACTCGTGATGCACTTGCGCGTGCTTTCTCAGAGGGACTCGATCTATTAGAGATCAGCCCAACTGCTGAACCTCCCGTGGCCAAGATTCTCGACTACGGCAAATTCAAATACGAGCAGCAGAAAAAGCGTAATGAAGCTCGTAAGAAACAAAAGGTCATTGAAATCAAGGAAGTGAAAATTCGTCCCGGTACGGGCGAGCATGACTTCCAAACAAAGGCCAAAGCCGTCATGTCCTTCTTAGAGGATGGAGACAAGGTGAAGGTATCCCTACGCTTCAAAGGGCGTGAGGTTGCTCACCAAGAGCTTGGCTACAAGATGATGGAACGCATCCGCGCAGCGACCGAAGAAATTGCGAAAGCTGAACAACGACCACGTCTTGAGAACCGACAGATGATTATGGTTCTGGCGCCCAATAAACAGCGTGACGCCAAATAACCTTTCCTCAAAAAAGCCCTCCAACTGGAGGGCTTTTTTGTTAATCGCTCTTTTTAACGACTTACTCTAAGGATGATGGTACTTTTCCATGCCTTAGAAGAAGGCTCAATGCCGAGCACGGCACAGCCTGATTCAAAGTATAGAAATGAAAATGACCGACCTCTTCTGCTACCAGTTTTTGGCATAGACGATCTGCTAAAATAGCTGAAATTCGGGCGCGTACTGCTGGCGATTTATCAAGATCACCATAAAGAACACGCAATTCCTCTGGAATAGACGCCCCGCACATTGCAGCAAACTTCCATGCTTGGACTGCGCTACTCAAAGGCAAAATACCTGGAATAACGGGTTTGGTAATATGCGCAGCACTAAGACGATCACGAAAACGCAAGAAAATATCCGCATCGAAAAAGAATTGCGTAATCGCACGGTCTGCACCAGCATCGAACTTACGCTTTAAATTATCAAGGTCCGCTTCAGGACTGAGAGCTTCCGGATGCGTCTCAGGATAAGCCGCTACAGAAATCTCAAATGGCGCAATTTTCTTCAGACCACTCACTAACTCTGCGGCATTACGGTACCCTTGCGGATGCGGCTCAAACCGTTGCGCTTTCCCATCAACCGGCCGAGGGTCACCGCGCAAAGCAACAATATGGCGAATTCCGGCATCCCAAAAGGACCGAGCCACATCGTCCACTTCCCCTTTAGAGGCGCCAACACATGTCAAATGCCCGGCCAGCGGCACAGAAACACACTTCGCCATATCACACAGTGTTGCAAGCGTCCGGCCTTGAGTTGATCCTCCCGCACCATAGGTTACCGACATAAATCGCGGATCAAACTCCGCTAATGTCTGAGCTGTCTTCAGTAATGAAACAGCCCCGTCCTCTGTTTTGGCAGGGAAAAATTCGAATGAAATTTCGGGCATGACAAATAAATTTCCTCTTACATACGCGTAAAGCGTCCTTCAGTTATTTTGATTGAAGCTGACCAAGCCACATCTTCACAGTTAGTTCCCCTGCCAAAGCCTGCGTAGATACGAGATCCAATCCTGCTGAGTGGAACCAATCTTTCATTTGTTGATCGCTAAACCCCAAATACACATGGGCGTCGCGCATACGCAGTTCCTCCCTTTGGTGAGACGCAAAATCGACCACCAAAAGCTTTCCATCCGGCGTAAGAATGCGTGCCGCTTCTATGATGACGGCTGCAGGATGCTGAGCATAACGGAGTGCTTGATGGATAATCGCTAAGTCAGTCGCATTCTCAGCAATAGGAAGGGCGTAGAAGTTACCTTGCCGGAGATTGATTTTCTCTCCAGAAGCGGTTTGAGCATGTTCCAACTTAGCACGCGCCAAACGCAGCATAGACGGGCTACGATCAAACCCCAGCGCATGCTGACATTGCCCTGCGAGCAGCTCCAACATACGCCCAGTGCCTGTGCCGATATCCACCAGACTCCCGATGGGGGCGTCACCTATGATGTGTCGGATACCTGCTTCCACTTCACTCTCGGAAACATGAAGTGAGCGAATCGCATCCCATTCTGCGGCATGCACCTCAAACCAATCCTCAGCAGCGCCCATGCGTACATTACGCACAGCCTGGAGTCGCTGCCGATCCGCTCGGCCAAGATCATCCTCATCTTCCGATTCAGGCGGATGCCAATGATCCAAGGCAGAAAAAATAGGCTGCAAATCTTTTTCTGCTCCCAAAGCAAGAAAAACCCAGCTCCCCTCTTTTCTCCTCACAACAAGTTCAGCCTCAGCCAACACTTTGACATGGCGAGAGACACGCGGCTGGCTCTGCCCCAAAACTTGGGCCAGCTCCCCCACAGAGAGTTCCATTTCACGCAACAAACGTAAAATTCTTAAACGCGTCGGCTCCGCAAGAGCCTGAAAAATGATAAGGGCACGATCCATGAAAAGCGATATATAACCATTTCATTATATGTGCAATAGGATATTGACTATTTTTCGAAGCCCTGCCACTTCTTGGTGCGTCACGGTGGTGAGGCCTGATTCTATCGAGGGGTTCACCGAGATGAGGAAGAACTTGTTCTTCGGGAAACGAAGCCAAGCTGTTTCTCTCGCCAGGACACGACAACTACTGTCGACAGGGGCCTCTGCCAGGCTGTCTCCCCCTCCTTACCCCTTTGCCAAGGGACGGTTATGAGAGGAAGGCAGTTTGCATGGCTTCTGCCGCTACGCCACGAGGCAAATAATTATGACTGTGCACGTTGCGACACTCGGTTTCCCGCGCATTGGCGCCCATCGGGAACTCAAAAAAGCTCTTGAAAGTTTCTGGGCTGGCAATAGCTCTGAAGCCGATTTACACCAGACAGCGGCCCAATTACGCGCTGAAAACTGGAAGCGTCAGAAAGAGCAGGGCGCTGATATCCTACCGTCCAATGACTTTTCTTTTTACGATCACGTGCTTGATACCAGCACCCTCGTAGGAGCCGTTCCAGAAATTTACGGCAAATCCGAAGGGACTGTCAGCCTCGACACATATTTTGCAATGGCTCGCGGGCGCCAAACAAAAGGTGCTGAAGACCACAAAACATGTGACTGTGGTGGGCACCACCATCACGAAGGAGACGTCCCCGCCGCTGAAATGACGAAATGGTTCGATACCAATTATCACTATCTCGTCCCAGAATTTACACGCGACCAGACATTCCACCTGGCTTCAACAAAAATTCTTGACGAATACCGCGAAGCAAAAAAACAGGGATTTAACACACGCCCCGTCTTGTTAGGGCCTGTAAGCTTCTTATTGCTTGGCAAAAGCCGTGAAGAATCGTTCAATCGTCTCGATCTTTTGGGCAACCTGCTTCCTGTTTACGCTGAGGTTCTCAGAAAACTTCATGAAGAAGGTGCAGAGTGGGTCCAGATTGATGAACCTATTCTCGTGCTTGATCTTGATAACGCAGCTCGCAATGCGTTGAAGCAAGCTTATCAAAGCCTTACCAGTAGCGTTCCCACCATTAAGCTCATGCTCACCACCTATTTTGGTGAATTGGGTGACAATCTTGATACGGCACTCAGCCTTCCAGTCCATGGTCTACATGTTGATCTCGTAAGAGCGCCTCACCAACTCGATACACTCATCAACAAAGCGCATCCTGAACTCGTCCTCTCCTTGGGCGTTATTGATGGCCGTAATATCTGGCGTGCTGATCTCAGCGCCTTGTTGGATCGTTTGGAGAAAGTTGCACCACACCGCAACCTCATCCTCGCTCCTTCCTGCTCTCTTATCCACACGCCTATTGACGTAGAACGTGAGACAATCCTCGACCCAGAAGTGAAGTCATGGTTGTCCTTCGCACTCCAAAAGATTGAGGAACTCGCTACTCTCGCGAAAGCTCTCAATAAAGGACGTGATGCAGTCCGGGCAGAATTGAACAAAGCCGATGAAGCTGTAAAAAGCCGTAAAACATCGTCGCGCATCCACAATAAAACCGTGAAAGAACGTGCGGCTCAGAAGGACGCTTCCCTGACACAACGTCAGTCCGCCTTTCCAATACGCCAAAAAGCCCAGGAAGAAGCTCTCAACCTTCCTCTCTTCCCAACCACAACCATTGGGTCATTCCCTCAGACCAAGGAAGTACGTCAGGCACGTGCACGTCACGCTAAGAAAGAAATCAGCACAGCTGAATATGACGCGTTCTTAGAAAAAGAAACGGCCAATGCGATTGCATGGCAGGAAGAAGTCGGCCTCGACGTACTGGTTCATGGCGAATTTGAACGCAATGACATGGTGCAATATTTCGGTGAACAGCTTTCCGGCTTCGCCTTCACCAAGCACGCCTGGGTTCAGTCATATGGCTCCCGCTATGTTCGCCCTCCCATCATTTACGGAGATGTTGCACGCCCCAAACCCATGACACTGGATTGGTGGAAATACGCACAATCCTGCACCAAAAAGCCTTTAAAAGGCATGCTGACGGGGCCTGTCACCATCCTCAATTGGTCCTTTGTACGTGACGACCAACCACGCTCAGAAACATGTCGCCAGATTGCTTTTGCAATCCGCGATGAAGTTTTAGATCTTGAGAAAGAAGGGTGTCCCGTCATTCAAATTGACGAAGCCGCTCTCCGTGAAGGGCTGCCTCTTCGTCGTAAAGATTGGAAACACTATCTAAACTGGGCTGTCGAAAGCTTCCGCGTCACGGCAAGTGGTGTGCAGGATAAAACACAGATCCATACCCATATGTGCTACTCGGAATTTAACGACATTATTGAAGCCATCGCGGCTATGGATGCTGATGTCATTTCCATCGAGACAGCCCGTTCCAAGATGGAGCTGTTGGAGGCATTTACCCATCACCGTTACCCTGCCGAAATTGGGCCAGGTGTTTACGACATTCACTCCCCACGCGTTCCTTCCGTCGAAGAAATGGTGGCCCTGCTCAAAGCAGCAGAAAAGAAAGTAGAACGTCGTCAACTTTGGGTTAACCCAGATTGCGGCTTGAAAACACGTCGTTGGGAAGAAGTTCGCCCTGCGATTGCCAACATGGTTGCCGCAGCTCGCCAATTACGCGGCTAAACCCAAGACTTACGAAGGAGGCAGGGCGGATAATATCCGCCCTGCCTCTTCTTGTTTCAACGAGATCCCATAGAAATTATGGTAAAATTCCCTGACATCATCACACAGATCCATCCGATGGGCCTGTCCTATTGCAATGATCTGCTTCAGCCATTGCACTTGCAGCACAATCTCAGGGCCATATCGATCCCATAAGAATAACCCAGCCGGGTTGTGATAAATCTGTCCCTGTCGCACAGCGCGCAAACACGAAAAAATAGGCTGCTGCGAGAAATATTCCGTTTCAGTGATGGTTGCTGAGAGGATAATAATATCAGGATTCCACGCTAAGATGTGTTCTTGCGTGACGTCTATATGATTTCCCGACACCGTCGCCGCATTACACCCACCAGAGGCCCGTATCCATTGATCAATGATCGTGTGTGTCCCATCAATCTTTAACGGAGATAATGACGCAACATGCAATATACGTGGGCCAGCCCCGTATTCTCGCATATCCCCTAGCGATCCCAATAAAAACTGACGATAAGCTTTTGCTCGCTGAACAGCAAAATCTGTCTGTAAGAGAGATGCCGTCATATCGAGGCACTCTAAAAGTCCTTTGAAATCGGAAAACCCCAACGAAACTACCGCCAACCCCAGTTTGCGTAATATCTTTTCGTGAGAGACCTCTGAAGCAGGCAAAATGAGGAGATCTACCCCTAACTGCAACAAAAGCTCTGGGTTAAGGCCACCTGAACGTATAGGCTTAGCATGGCGTAATGTCGGAACTAAATGAAACATCCAAGGCACATCGTCTGGGCGCGCCGCACACGCAACCAGACGTTCCTGTGCCCCCAAAAGAATTAACCATGCTGTATGGGCTGGCCAAGCTTCTGCAATCTTTACAGGAGCACGTTCCTTAGAACGCGCTGCCTCAAAAACACTCATTCCCAGCATCGAAGCCAAAAACAACGGGAGACACTCTCGCCTTTTCACGGCTTATATCTCCTCATTTTTCCTCAATATACGATAGTTAGTGCCCTTGATCTTCACCGGTTTGAGCAGACTCACTCGGACTATGAGACGATATTTGAGGAGAAGGATTTAACGCCGACTTCGATGGCGCTTCTACCGTTACCACATGGCAATTAATGGCCGAATCTTCCCTATCGACACGAGAAAACATGGCCTCATCGCCTTCTGTTGTCCACGCGTACCGGTCAGCAACATACTTTGCTCCTGATCCTGAAACGATATTGGCAAAAACCAGCATTTTAGAATCAACAGGAAATGCTGCCAAAGCCGCCGTATCGGCATTCAGATAAGAGACAATAAAATGTCTCTCTGGAGGAAGCGATGCGACAAGCTCCTTCTGATCACTATTCGCCTTCCGTTCATCAAACGAACATTGATAATGAACATCTTGCCGGTTAACGCCCTCACCATGCGTCAAAGGAACGAGCATGCTTCCTTCTGACATCCCCACATTGGGAGACGCTGCCGAAGCGGCACCAGAGCAAAGGACCAACAACAGCACAGCACGCTGAACATAATGCTGCCAAGCCTTATAGTCGACCACTATGCTACCTCCTCATCATCCCACGCCTCATCGCCGCGACGGTAAATACCGAGCTGCGACACCATTCTACCCCATGCGTCTACTTTACGCTCATCATCACACACATCGGGCACGGAAAGATTCGCAAAAATCATGCGTGAGTCTGCCACACTGGCTGAACCAAAATTGGTAAACAACACACGAAACTCTAACGAAGGATAACGTGCTTCAAGAGCCGCTACTAAACGACGAAAGTCCGGCGTCAATGCATGTGAAGGACGATGTGTCCCTTCATAGTGCAAAGCATCGTGCCAATCCCGCACAAATAAAACACGATGAGTACCATCACAAAGCACATCTAACTTTGCAAGATGATCCGCATATTCTTGTTTCAAACGCCCCAGCTGGCTGTGAAAGAGTTCAACACTTGTGTGCTCTCCTTCAGGAATATCAAGACAATTATGATAAACAAGCAAACTATCTCGACAGCGCAGAGCATCCCAGTACCCATACAAACAAGCCGTTGAGAACAATCCTTGGAAGTCAGTCTCAAACAAGTGAATCAAACTATGGAATGGCGTGACAAAACCATCAAAGAAAGAAGAATCCGCCCTACCGAATATACGTTTGATGAAAAAATTCGTTTTTTCATCACCCCCCAAAGAAATGATTACATCAAATCCATTATCTTTGGGCTGTGTTATCGACTGAGGACGGTTACGGGCAGCTTCCATTTCTTCACGAAAAAGAAAGAGCTGCTCGTCACTCCGCCATGGCGCACGATAGAAAGGATCACCTTGAATCTGACGATGCACAATAATATTCCGGCTAACACAGTCAGGCGTTCCATGTGTTTCTGACGGCAAAGCCTCTAAACCACCACGTAGGAAAAAAACCTGGCCACGTTCAGGAGTGCGAAATTGCGGAAGCCCGCCATAGCCTGCCCTTAAAAAACGATGCGTGTGCTCGACATGTTCTTCACCATATTTCTCAAACCGCACATCCAAATAGCCAACATAATCAAGCGCACGAGCATGATACCCCACGCAAAAAGCCTGATGCATGGGCGCTATATACGGATCTTCCGCCGTACCAGAGCCGGAAGACACATCATTATCAATTTCTAATGTAATTTCTGGCATATGGTTCATATGACCATAGGCCTCAACCGCTTTAATCCAGGGCCGTTCCCAGCCAAATTCGCATGGACGACAATCATCCTCAAAAACCAGAATGACATCGCACTTCTTTTCTTCTTTCAACCACCAAAGAGCACGATTACGGTTCCACGCAATACCGCGATTATCTCCGGTGATGTAGGGCACATTAAGACGCTCTAAAAGCGCTGGGGTTCCATCCTGTGACCCATCATCAGCGACAACAAGTTCAAACGAATGCTGCGTAAAAGCACGTATATGCTCCACACATTGCCGTAAGATTTCCTTACGATTGTAGGTAATAATCCCAATACCCAGCTTAATTGCCACGCCCCACTCCAATAATGCTTGTTGTGCTGATACCTACAAACGCAATGACGACGCTGGCTTTAACGCCCCCCGTCGCCGGAAACTATACTTCCACTTAGACGAGCGCCGCATACCAGGTGGTGGAGATTGGCACGCCATAAAATACAAACCAATCACCAGTGCTGCCCGGGCACAGACATCCAAATACTCCCACAACCCCATAGCAGGCTCAATCCCATGCAGGCCATAAATGCCGTACAAAAGAATAGCGAGACTCCATAATCTCATACTCCGCAGCATAATGCGTGACGGATTCATAGCATTTTGCTGACCATGAGGGCGAAAACGCTGGAATACCAAAACAAGCGTGATGATCCATGCAATTGCAAAAAGCGTCTGCACCAGGACATCAGCAGAAGCCCCAACGAAGATAACTGGACCTATGAAAGACACGATATAGAATAATACAGCGCCCACATGAAAACTCGTCCCTAACGACCAAGCCGTCATCTTTTGAGGCAGCCTATTCACGATAGGCTGGAAACACCCATCGAGTATCGCATCATCTACACGCCGAGCCATTTCGGCTAGCTGCACAGTATCTCTCCCCCTCGTGATAGACTCTCTAGAATTCAAGCATAGACAACCTTACCGTCAAGCCCTTTACTAGAGAACAGCAATATCTCTTTGGCCGTCTCACTTTAACTATGCTGGAGGTCCCGTGTCTCACACGTTTTCTCGTTTTGCGCTTTTAGCTGCTTCTTTTCTGACCATACTTCCAGCGGCAAGGGCAGCATCGACCTCTAGCCCACTCTCTCCATCAGAAGCCTCATCGGAGATCTCTTCTGCTCCCGTCCTGAGAGCAACATTACCAAATGGCCTCCGCGTCGTGATCATTCAAAACCGCCTCGCCCCTGTTGTACAAACAATGGTGAACTATGAGGTCGGCGGTGCAGACACACCCAAAGGCTTCCCCGGCACAGCGCACGCACTTGAACATATGATGTTCAATGGCTCATCTACCCTGAGCCGCGATCAGCTATCCACCCTAAGTGCTCGTTTAGGCAATGATAATAACGCAGACACAACATCAGACGTCACACAATATTATTTTACTGCCCCTGCATCTGACCTTGATGTTCTCCTAAAAATTGAAGCAGGACGTATGGAAGGGCTAACATTAGCCGATAAAGAATGGCAGCATGAGAAAGGAGCGATTGAGCAAGAAGTCTCACGCGATCTTTCAAGCCCTATTTATCGCTACCTCTCACAAGTTCGTAGCATACTCTATCACAACACACCGTATGAGCATGATGCACTTGGTACACGTGCCTCCTTCGATGCCACCACAACACAGCAACTACGCCAATTTTACCAAAACTGGTATGCTCCCAATAATGCTGTCCTCATCATTGCTGGGGACATTGCCCCTCAACAAACACTTGAGAAGGTAAAGGCTATTTTCGGCCCTCTTTCTTCACGTCCACTTCCCCCGCGCGTTCCCGTAACGCCACAATCCCTCAAAGCACAAAAACTCTCACTCCCAACAGACCTCCCTATTGGACTTGTCACCATGGCATGGCGTATGCCTAGCCAACGTGACCCTCTCTACGCAGCGGCCACACTTCTGAGCGATGCCCTCGCTAACGAACGTGCAGAACTGTTCACACTCGTCCCCCAAGGCAAAGCCCTAGAAACGGGGTTTCTGTACTCGCCAGAAGCACAAGGCGGGATCGCCACAGCCTATGCCGGCTTCCCTAAAGGAGGAAATGCCAACGCATTACAAGCCCAAATGGCACATATTCTCGAGAATTATCGCCAAAATGGTATCCCTCAAGAACTGATCGACGCCGCACGTCAACGCGAGATTGCCGCTCTGGAGTTCAATGCCAATAGTATTTCCGGCCTCGCTGACAGCTGGTCACAAGCTGTTGCTGTCCAGCATCTTAACAACCCACAAGACATGATCGCGGCTTTTCGGTCCGTTACGAAAAAACAAGTGGATGAGCTTGCCCGTCAATGGCTTGAACCTCAACAAGCCATCACCGCCATTTTGACACCAAGTGATTCAGGCCACCCGATCTCGGATAAGGGATTTGGTGGTACTGAATCTTTCAGCACGCCACCAACAAATAACGTCACCTTGCCCGATTGGGCTCAAAAAGCATTAGCACGATTAACGCTTCCTCCGGCATCACCTCAGCCTGTTAGTACCGTTCTACCCAACGGATTAAGGCTTCTCGTCCAACCAGAACATGTAAGCCATACAGTAGAATTGTTCGGCTCCATTCGCCAAAACCCTGCTCTCGAGCAACCTAAAGGAAAAGAAGGCGTCGCTGGCCTTACTGATGGTCTCTTCCTTTATGGAAGCCATCACCATGATCGTCTCGCCCTCGCGCGGGCTCTAGACGACATTTCTGCCGATGAAAATGCAGGCTCTTCATTCTCGCTCAGCACTCTTACGCAGAATTTCAGCGAAGGTCTTGCGTTATTAGCTGAGCATGAACTTGACCCCGCTTTTCCCGAAAAAGCTTTCCTCATCACCCGAGAACAAGCAGCTCAGGCTCAAATAGGCACACTCCAATCGCCAGGTTACCATTTTGGCCGTGCTCTACGAAAAGCCTTAGTACCCTCAACAGACCCGACATTACGTGAAGCCTCTCCCGAAGGGATTCGTCACATTACACTTGATGATGTGAAACGCTATTATGCCACAACATACCGCCCAGACCTCACAACAATCGTCGTGATCGGTGACATCACCCCCGAAAAAGCACGCCAGGAAATAGAAAAAACATTCGGTCAATGGAAGAATGATGGTCCCACACCATCCCTAGATCTCCCACCTCTCCCTGATAGTCATGCCTCTCAGGCTGTGATTCATGATCCAGGGCGCTCTCAAGATAAAGTCACCCTCGCTGAAACCCTTAGCATGAATGTGAAAAACCCTGATCGCCATGCCTTAGCTGTGGGTAATGAGATCTTGGGAGACGGCTTTTCCTCACGCCTCATGCAAGATCTTCGGGTAAGAACAGGGTATGTTTATGGTGTCGGCAGTGCCTTTGATTACTCTCGCACGCGCACAAGTTTCTCTGTCGGCTTCGGCGCTGACCCTGACAAAGTCAATAAAGCCCAAAAACTGGCCCTAGCAGACATCGAAATGTTACGGCAAAAACCCGTTTCCCCCGAAACACTCGACCTCGCCAAAGCAACACTTTTACGCAGCCAACCTATGGGCCGTGCAAGCTTTAGTGCTCTGGCAGGAACATGGTTAAGCTATATTGATCTGGGATTACCGCTCGATACACCCGATCAAGCAGCACGCGCTATTTATGCGATGACCCCTCAAGAAGTCCAAGCCGCTTTCCATCGTTGGATCCGGCCTGCCGATATGTCACGCATCATCCTTGGCCCTGCACCACAATAACACATTCCAAAAAAAACCCCCTTCCTTGTTCATAAGCAAGAAAGGGGGTCATTACTTCCGAGAAAAGAAAATACTCTTAATTCGGCCGTCCTAATAAATTTTCTTTTTGAAGATGGTCAACAATCTTCTGAATCCGGTGGACGTAAAGATGCTCTTTTTCCGTTCGTTCTTGAGCTTTACGAGCCATCTTTATGCGTTTCTGATCATCATGCAGATATTCATCCACGAGCTTTTCAAAATCGCGACGGTTAGAAAATACTGGGATTTCATCGGCAGCATAATAACGGCGCAACTCGTAGGTTTCTTCATGAAAAGCCTGGAAAGCACCAGCCAAAGCAGCTTCAAATGTACGAGGTCCTGGGGTCGACGGTGAAATCATGAAGCGCTTATTTTCAAAATGAAGCGAACGACCTAAATTCAATACAATCTTGGAACGGCTATAAAGCTCGACAAGCTGTTTCTTCTCAATACGCGCATCAGAAAAACCAATACCCATATCCCCCCAACCTGGGCCAATAAACCGCGTATTTAATTTCTCCAAAACAGGCATCAAATTACGTGCAACCTCTTTGCGCGAGCTAAACGCCACCCCACAAAAGAGAACGTCTATCGTTCTTTCTACTTTCTCATCAATCGGGACATAATGCAGCTCATGGCATGCCCCTAGAGGCATATGGAAAACGCGGTCACGCTGATAGAAATGATGCCCCCAACGATCACACGAAAAAATCACATCAAAATCATCATTGATTTGGTAATGTGCATCCTGCTCGTAAGGATCTTCCGTTGCCCAAAAAGTTGTCGTTGCACCAATTTTTTTCGCCTCACGAGATACTTCTCCAAAATAAGTGCTCTCTGGCAGGTAAGATCCCATTGCAAAGACGAGAACAGGACGAAGCGTCCGAACAGAAGCAGCCGCAGAAGAAATGTCAACGGCCGTAACATTCCCCTCACCAAAACATGCGACCAAGCCATCCATGATCGTCTCACGTACCTGCGCATTGGCATGGCTCTCGTAGCGACCACCGCTACATAGCAAGACATGTCCCTTCGCCTTGAGCCCTTTTTCCGTCGTCATATGCTCTCTTTCCGATTCATATTACCACGTCCACCCACTTATGAAACAAGGGACGCTGCCATGATTTCCGCTAACCGCGCTTTGAAAGCTGCTGGATCAACATCTCGCTTAACAGCTTCTAGCGCTTCGTATCTCACATGCTGCCACAGATCTTCATTGTCATATAGTCTTCTCACAGCTCGCGCAAAAGCTCCAGGATCATCTGATGGAGCGCTCAACAAAGCCTCTCCCTCTCGCCATCCAACTTGTTCTTGCAATAACGTTGTCGCAACAATTGGAAGACCATAAGCCGCAGCTTCATGGAGCTTAAAAGGCAACCCTCCAGCAAAGCGCGTTGGCGCCACAAACACACGACATTGATCAAAAAGGGGCTCTAAATCCTCCACAGCTCCTAGCAGTTCCACACGCGGATACCGCGCCAGCGGTGTCAGATCAACGCTAGGATCACAATAGCCTGCGATACGTAAAACAACATCCTCCGGTAGATCATCAAGATGAGGTAGAACATCCCGCACGAACCACATCATACTATCGTAATTAGGAGATATCTCGCTATGCATAGCCCCTAAGAATAGAATATCTTTACGATCTCGATACGGTCGTGACGTCGGCATTGGATGCATCGCATGACCTAGAACGGAAACATTTGAATATCCCGCCCGACGAATCAAAGACGCATCATGTTCAGTAACAGCAACGATTTGTTGACAGTAATGAGCGCTTTGCAGCTCTTCTTTCAATAAATCATCAAGATTCTCGACTTTTGACGATACATCCTCTCCCAAGATACGGCGCCGGAGAAGTGTTCTTGGAGCGGCAACAACTTCTGTATCCAGAACGGCGGCACAACGAAATAAGAAACGACTAGCCTCACTTAAGATCGGCAATAATCGCGTCATATTATGTGTACGACCAATCCAAATGAGATCATAATAACCCGCACGCTCTTCCAAAAAACCTGCCAGTGTTGACATATCTTGATCCAGAGCAAGCTCTACATCTTCTGGAAATTCACGATATAATAGAAAAGACTCTTCTCGCGCCCGCATGACCGGATATACCGTTACGCGGTATCCCATCTCTGCCATCGACCGAATGATATCATTGGATCTTACATAGCCTGACCCTAGACCCCGCAAAGGTAAACGATCCTCAATAAAGAGAACCCGTTTACAATCAGGTTGCTGCCGTTCGCGCCCTAATAAGGCATTTCTCACATGCGGTGGCTGCTGATAGCGTAAAAACTCTTTATGTGCTTGCGCGAATAACTTCCAATGTCGTTGAATCAAATTATGTGATCCAGCATGCCCGGAACTACCGAACTCTAAATGCTCCACAACGACACATGGGTCATAAATAATTCTTACGCCTAGTTTCCCTAAACGTACACAGAGATCTGTATCTTCAAAATAAGCCGGTTTGTAACGCTCATCATAACCGCCTAGACGACGCAGAAGACCAGTCCGAATCAGAAGAAAGGCCGCCGATCCATAGTCAACTTCGCGAACAAAATTCGCTTCTGGTAAATTAGGATCATCTTCACGACGATACCCATACGTCGCACCGTCTCGCCAAATCACAGATCCTGCTTCTTGAAGACGCATATTGGATCGTATCAACTTAGCGACCACAGCACCTGTTGTCTCACACTGATATAACCGCTTCAGTGCACAGGCCAATGCATTGGGATAAAGACGTAAATCATTATTAAGATACAAAGCAGCCGGCGCTTCTACATGACGCAAAGCTTCATTACACCCAGCCAAATAACCAATATTCCTACTATATCGCAGAATATCCGCACCGTGGATGAATGTTTCTATTCGAGATGTTTCATCTGTAGAGCCTGAATCAACAATAATCAGTTGAATATTACCTAGATAATTCGCTCTTAACGACGCAACAGCTTGTAATGTTAGCGTAATTTGGTCATGAACAACCATAATTACACTAAGTTCGGGCATCCCTGAAACACTGAAATCCAACGGGTTACGCGCAATACTTGACAATAACATTGCGGCTTCTCTCTGGAATAAGAGACGCGATGATCCCTCTTCTATCTCAGCGGCTTGAGCACCCGTTGACCGTGCATAGCCCCGTCTCTCAGCTACATAACGCGCAAAAACACTGTCATATAAACCACTCTCACATTGCGCCTTTACTAACGGATTTTTCCCATAGTGGGCTAGATCAACCCCCTCTTCGGGAGAACGGCCCTCATGAGCGCCGAAACGAACAAAATGTTCATACGCGTTACGAAACATCCCAGCTTCAAGAGTCGGGATAATATCGGGTGAGCCAGCCACATATTTCTCTTCTGAGAAAAAAGGATTCGGATCATAGTTGCGAGGCGTGTCATTCGTTAAATAATGGTGCAACGCATTCGCGTATCGACCTTCCTCGATCATGTGCTGAACGTCAGGATAGGTCTGTACATACCAAATGGGATCAAAATACCATGATACCGGCGCCGCATCCGCAATGGTGGACGGCAATACCAACCAAGAGGCGAACAACCCGTCTTCCTGGAAACATTCTGGAAAGCGTGACCTTATTTCTCGACAAGCATAAAGATCAAAGAAAGCACTTGCTTGAAGCCCATGAGTTTCCCCCTCTTCAAGATAGTGATCATAGCCATTCCAAAAACCAGATTTTGATAAAACTCGATCCGTCAGAGAGGGCAGCCGACGTCGATAAGCCACTTCATCAAAAAGCCAGTGAGGCGAATACGTGCGATAGCCTTCCTTACAATAGTGCTCAAACCCTGACTTCCAGGTCTGGGATAGAACCCCTTTCCTCACATCAAGATACGTCTCGCAATACCATTTTTCATCAAAATAGCGATTAGGCGAGTGCCCATACGCACATCCGACCTCGCGATAAAAGAGCTGAATATCTGTATAATTCAACTCTTCCATCCAAGATGTTATCTCTGGATAACGCAAACGGTACCACGCTTCATCAAAGGTGAACCAGCGTGGCCGACGCCCGTCTGGAGGCATACCAAACGGGCCAGACGACGTCTTCATAAACTAGGACCTTTTACCGCTTTAGCAATCGACTAATAAGCGAATACATGCGTTCCTCTTGTTCGCGAGAAACAGGCTTGTAATCAACCTCTACAGCGCGTCCCTTCTTAAAGGTCACACAAAGTTCTGTCGCTCCCATACCACACAAGTCACCAATAAAATTAACGAGAACCACTTTCCAGCGTCCCTCCATTTTATTGATCTGCCCCTGCCAAGGACGCAAAGTTTCATGGAACCCAGAACATAATGGCGCATCCCGATGAACCACTTGCACATCTCCACGCGCAAAACGTTCAACCGCAAAAAGACCAACGTCGTCTTGATCCTCGCTCACCATAGCAACAAAGATCTGACCTGAACGTGTCAAATTCTCTAAGAAACTCCAACCACGCACAAAAAGAGCACCGCGATCTGGATCGTCTTCTCCCGTTCCCTCAATAATGTCAAACGCATCAATGAAGTAGCACATGACACCGTGCTCATAGGGATAGAAAGGCCCTTCAGGGAAGCGTGAGAGACGAATTCCCCTCAAGATACCATCACTTTGCAGCACACGACGGAAATCACTCAGGATAACATCATTCGATGGTGGCTCCGTATAGACCGTTTTAATCTTACTTCCTTCTACTGTAATCCCATGGGACAGCAGCTGGAAAGCACCACGACCATTGATAACGTTTACAAGCCCAATGCGATATCGGCCTTCACACCATTTCCCACGCAAAGCCGCTTGAGCTGCAAAGCCAGTACGACGTGGGACATCACTCCCGAAAAGTCTCGAAATATCAGAACGGATTTCCCGTGCCGCTTCGATAAAGATGAGAGGCTCATCAGGCTGGTCACTAATTAAAACAACATGCACCTGCCCAGACGTGGTAACACCAGGCAAGAAGGTCCACCCACGAATGTGGAATTCGTCAGCCGGTTTGAAGCGTTTTTCATACCCTTCAGACAAGACACAATGACAAATATCGTCCACGTAACACTGCGCACCCTGAATGGCGAACCAATCCTGGATGTTCGGCGGCAAGCAAATCGAAAGATCATGCCGGATCGGTGGATCAAAAATATGACGCGGAGGCGCCTGATGACGCCATGATGAGAATGGAAGCAAATGCAACTGCCCAGCATCGAACTGAAGCTCAGAAACCCCCATGCTCTGACGCGGTGCAATACGACGATATAATGCCAACAAGCCCTCGCCATATTCCCCCTCATGTGTCCACAATTTGGGAGAAATGGCCTCCATCATCTTCTTACGTAATGTATCGGAGGACCGTAGAAGCTCTAAACGTTCTAAAACGATATCAGGACGACTGACTGGCACTTTAAAGCCATTCACCCCATCCGTGACACGATCACCAAGTGCACCAATATCCGTCACGATGGGCACAAGACCATGCTGCCAGGCTTCAGAGAGCGAAATACAATAAGTCTCTGGCCATATAGATAGAGCAAGCGACACATCCGCCTGTTTTAGAGCAGTCGTACTTCCAATATCATAACGCCCATGAACCGTTACATTGGAACGCTCCATACGGTCAAAAACACTTTGATAATCCGGGTGGATATACCCAAAAATATGAAAGTGGAAGTGAGCCGGATGTGCTACCTCAATCAGTGACAGGATCGTATCCGCTCCCTTCGTCCGAAGGAAATTCCCCACGATAGCAACGCCAAGTGGACGTCCATCCAAAGGTGTATATTCCTTCGGCACCACGGGAACCGTCGTTTCTGGGCTCGGAATACCATTCACAAGGCTCATTTTACGATCCAGCACAGGATAAACCGTGTGCATCAGATTTCGTGAATGTTCCGTGCCAAACATTACCGCATCAACATGATGCAACATCCGGCTGATAAAGGCTCGTCGTGTCTGCTCCCCGCCATACTCAACGCCTTCTGCAATCTTGAGCATCACATCCATCGCCAAGACAGAGGAGAATTCTCCCTCTACATAACGCCAATCTTGGTTCAACAAATTATAACGTGATGAGACCAACCAGAAATCATGTGCTGAAAATACGACACCTGTTCCATTGGCCTTCGCAATAAGTGGCAATGACAGGGCATGGTGACCCAAATGCTGGAAATGTACAACATCAATATTATACTGGCTGATCACCCCAGAGAACATCGTCTCTTCTGCGGCATCGCACACAACATCCTGCCAGGGCTGTTCCGCAATCTCGAAACACTCCAGCTCTTTCCCTGCTGCCGTTATCAATCGGCAAAAATTACCGCGACGTAACCAGTAGAAAAATTCAATGTCACGGCCCAATAGGGAACATAAACCCCGTTGATAAACCTCTACACCGCCCCATTCTTGCTCATGAATCGTAGAATGTGTGCAGAGCAAAACCCGCAAACGATTGCGGCGACCCAATAACTCAACACCACGCCCTTCATGGCGCTTAAAATCAGCGCCGGTAATGTCACGGATTTGTTCTAAACGATGTTCATAAAGATGCTGTTTTAAAACAGCCTTCTGCGCAGCAATGGCAGATCGGCGACGTCCTGCTTTATTGTTCAATAAACGGCCAACAGCCTCGACCACTTCATCAGGATCATAGGCCAGGCTGACACCATCTACACTCTTAAAGTGAACGGGATCCATCCCCGGGGCGACTTCCACAACCTGAGCAGCCCCAGCTAAGGCAAGTTCAAAAAAACGAGGCCCAGGAGCTGTCGCCTGACTGACATCCCCATGACTAGCATAATCACGAAACATTGTGAGTGTCACAGCACTCGCATTCGCAAAATCAATAAACGCTTCGTGACTGACAGGGCGCTGTAATGCCAAATTTGCGATATCATCCGGCAATGGAGGAAGATATTCATTCCCCGGACAAATAAGCTTTAAACGAGCATCTGGAAAAGCAGCGATAACCCGACGCAGCGTCTGCACACGGTTCGGCCACATCGTTCCTGCAAAGAAAAGATCGTAATCAAAATCTCCATCAGCCTGAACAGGCCGCTCATGCAGCCAACGACTCCCCGCTAAAGGTAAATAATGCCCTTTTTCACCATAAGCCGTTACACATGAGGGATCATTGGTAAAAATAAAATCAAATAATGGTCCAGCCTCAACATTGAAGTCCTTCATGAAAGGATCTTCGAATGTCCAAAGAATCATGGTGCGAAATGCAGGACGTACGCGGCGCATCAACGCTGTATTGAGACGCTGCCCATCAATACAGAGGAACGTATCGTGCTCTCCTGAAGCAGCTAGTCCCCCCAAACTCATATTATCTGCGACGACGACATTATCCTTGCCGAAGAGAAGCTCTGCCGCTTGCTTGATGGCAAGTGTAAGATATGAATTGGGGTTATGTGTATAGTTCGTATTATAAATGACAGCCATCATTCCCCCTGAGCGCGACAGTTTACTTTGTGCGTCTTACTTCTCTTAACAGAAACTGCGTCAAAGCCATACCTCTCAGCACAGCTCAGCAACCCATCACGGTTCTGTCACTCAACCGAATAATCCGCCAAACCAACGAAAATAGATAAGGGCGGTCTTTAACACGACCGCCCCCACTTATACAGAAACAAATACCTCTAGTCTATTTCACTAGAGATAAGATTTTCTTATTTTAGTCCTCGGTAGTACGACGACGAATAGCCGCACCAAGAATATCTCCCAAGGAAGCCCCGGAGTCAGAGGAGCCATACTCGCTGATAGCTTGCTTGTCTTCTTCAACTTCACGACCACGAATGGTTAGTGCGAGTTTACGCGAAGCACGATCAAGCGTCACAACCTTGGCATCAACTTTCTCACCAACAGCGAAGCGCTCTGGACGCTGCTCTGCTTTATCACGAGCAAGTTCACCGCGACGGATAAAGCCAGTGAGGACATCGTCCACCTTCACTTCAATACCATTGCTCTGAACCGCTGTGACCACACTGGTAACAACATCACCCTTGTGGATACGCGCTAGAATGTCAGCAGCTGGGTCATCCTGAAGTTGCTTAATACCGAGGGAGATACGCTCCTTCTCTGCATCAACATCCAGCACCTTCGCCTGAACAACCTGCCCCTTTTCATAACGGGACATCATCACTTCACCAGGCTCATCCCAGGACAGATCAGACATGTGAACCATGCCGTCAATGTCAGCGGAGAGACCAATGAAGAGGCCGAATTCTGTGATATTGCGGATTTCACCCTCAATAACAGAACCAACTTTATGTTCCTCAGCAAACTGCTCCCATGGATTACGCTGAACTTGCTTCAGCCCCAAGGAAATACGACGTTTGCTGCTATCGACATCCAAGATCATCACTTCAACTTCCTGAGAAGTTGCAACGATCTTGCCTGGATGTACGTTCTTCTTCGTCCAAGACATTTCAGAAACGTGAACCAGACCTTCAACACCTGGCTCAAGCTCTACGAACGCACCATAATCAGTGATATTCGTCACGCGACCAGAGAAGCGTGCATTGACTGGATACTTAACAGCCACATTCTCCCATGGATCAGCCTCAAGCTGCTTCATACCCAAGGAAATACGCTGCGTGTCAGAGTTAAAGCGGATGACCTGAACACGAACTGGCTGGCCAATCTGCAGAGCCTCGGAAGGATGATTGATCCGCTTCCATGCGATGTCCGTGACATGCAGAAGCCCATCACCACCGCCGAGATCAACAAACGCACCGTAATCAGTGATATTCTTGACCACACCGTCCAGAATCATGCCCTCTTTCAAGCCCTGGATGAGCTCTGAGCGCTGTTCTGCACGAGTTTCTTCCAACACAGCACGACGTGAGACAACGATGTTACCACGGGCACGATCCATCTTAAGGATCTGAAACGGCTGTGGCTGTCCCATAAGTGGGCCGACATCGCGCACAGGGCGAATATCAACCTGGCTTCCTGGCAAGAAGGCCATTGCACCACCCAGATCTACCGTGAAACCACCCTTCACGCGACCGTAGATCGTGCCATTTACGCGTTGATTATTCGCAAATGCGCCTTCAAGCGCTGTCCAAGCTTCTTCACGACGTGCCTTTTCACGAGACAGAACGATAGAACCATCACGGTCCTCGTAACGCTCAATGTAAAGTTCAAGCACATCACCTGGCTTAACGTCCGGCGTCACACCTGGAGGGCCGAACTCACGAAGAGAAACACGCCCTTCGCTCTTCAATCCGACATCAACGATTGCATAATCATCTGTCAAACGAACGATGCGGCCGCGAACAACCGAACCGTCAAAACCTGTATCGCTACCGAGAGTCTCGTCCAAAAGAGCAGCGAAATCTTCTGTACCGTGATTCGAGGTATTCTGAGTGGCAGAAGCCATGTAATTCCAATTTTCCAGGGCCCAACTTAATCAAAGTGGATAGCCCAAGCTTTGCGCCGTCCTCTTCCATCATGCTGAAATATAACGACGTCTCCTCCCTTCTCGCAGCTAAGAGAGAGAGTCTATGATAAAATGACAATGTCCTAATACACCAAGTACGGGACACCCCCATGGCACAGCTGCATGCACATGGCCTTGCTTCAGCAATCACTTTAAAGTGCAATCTGTCAAGGCAAAAATAATGATTCCATTAGGCAAGAAACAATCATTGAATAAACAACTGTTCCCATATTCTCTATCTCTTTACACACCTTCGCCTAATCGAAAATACTATCCATACAAACACCATAATAAACGAGAAAAATAAACCTATATTAATCCTTGATATAACAAAATAAAAACAACCATTGTTACTGTTTTTAATAAATAAATCACCTTTTATCATGTAATTTATCTGAATAATTGAAATAGATATCGCCATTGATGCCGAAATAAATGTCAAATATAAACGATATCGCCTTTGCAAAAACATATTACACCATGACTGACGATAAAGACGCCACGCCCCAATACCATCCAGCGTGTCACACAAAACCATTCCTGCTGTAAACAAACAGGGCAACAGCAACACCCGCCACACTGAGACCCCTCGCATTAACTGTGTTGCTGACACACCCAACAGACTTACTTCGGCCGTCGTGTCAAAACCTAAAGCAAAAAGAAGCCCCAAAAGATAAAGTCCCCACGGCCGTGCAGAAAAATAATGCATCGCCCCTCGGCAAAGGATAAGCAATCTCCCTCTACGACCATGAAATACTTCACGCCTTCCATCAAGCAGCGTCATCATTCCTGCCGCCAAGAGAAAAACAATTGATACAAGGTTACCAATGACTGACCACTGCATCATGTAAAGGTGAACGTGATGCTGTATGCTTTCTCCTACAAAGAAAAATAACGCACACATCGCCAAAACTACGGTCGAATGCCCTAAAGAAAAAAACAACCCTGCTCCAGCTGAACCATCCCTCCGATGCACATCCAAACGCAGCGCACTATCAATAGTTGCTAGATGGTCAGCATCTAAAGCGTGACGAAGCCCCGCCCCATAGGCCAAGGCAGCAATTCCGAAAAGCACAGGCTCCCCGCTGAGCAGAACAGTAGCCACGCTCCACAGAATGATGTTCCCTATGACAGGACCTATAAGCCACCGGATTTGCCGTTGTTTCCCAACACAAACATCCATCACGAATGCGAATATAATCCCCGGTCGCGAAGAACATCTAATGCTCGATGCAAGACCGCCTCGGCTCCCAAATCATCCGTTAAAATCTGTATTGCATTATCCGCAGGTCGCAAGGGCGATACCGCTCGCGAAGCATCTTGCTCATCACGAGCAACAAGCGCCGCCACTTCTTCTGCTAACAACGCGGGATCATCACACAACACACCGTGACGTTGTTTGTAACGACGCTGCGCTCTTACTTCGGGAGACGCTGTAATGAACAATTTCACATCAGCATTGGGGAAGACCACCGTGCCAATATCACGTCCATCAACGACAGCACCATGTGCCTGCCCAAACTCCCGCTGTCGCTCAAGCAACGCAGCCCGTACGGAAGGCTGGCGTGCAACTAACGATGCTGCACGATCCACCTCTGACGCACGTAGATCATCGCGCTGTAAATCTTCTGTTTGAAGAACCCGCGCCTGTTCTGCCCCGCACTCAGCTGGGTTTTTCCCTTGATCTAAAACACGTCGCGCTACAGCCCGGTAGAGCAATCCTGTATCCAAATAAGGCAAGCCGAGCGTCTCTGCCAATGCACGAGCCAACGTCCCCTTACCTGCGGCAGCAGGACCATCAACCGCGACAATCAGCCTCCGCGTCCCACTCATGCCGGAATTCCTGCCCCCAAATGGTTCATAAGATCCACAAAGCCAGGGAAACTCGTTTCAATAAAAGCCGTGTCATCAATAGAAACAGGGCGCTTTGCAGCAAGCCCCAAAACAATTGCACTCATCGCCAGGCGATGATCCATATGAGACTTCACATGACCACCACCAAGCAAACGCTCTTGCCCATGAATGATCAGATCATCCCCTTCAACACGGACATTAGCCCCATTCGCCTCAAGCAAGGCAACAGTGGACGCCAAACGGTCGCTCTCTTTAACGCGCAATTCCGCCAGCCCTTGAAGACGCGATTCGCCTTCGGCAAAAGCGCACGCTACCGCCAGGATAGGATATTCATCAATCATGGAAGGAACCCGATCTGGAGGCACTGTAATCCCCCGCAATGTTCCAGCCTTTACGCGTAGATCTCCTACGGATTCGCCACCTTCAACGCGTTCATTCAATATATCCAAATGAGCGCCCATCTCCTTCAAGCTTACGAAAAGCCCGGTACGAAGTGGGTTAAGACCAACACCTTCAATCACGATATCGGATTCGGGCACGAGCAACGCGGCTACGAGTGGAAAAGACGCTGAGGATGGATCCCCTGGAACAATCACATCACGCGCCTGTAATGTCACCGGTCCTGTGATGGCAATACGCCGCCCGCCACCTTCTAGAGGGTCAACGCGAACATCCACTCCAAAATGACGCAACATATTCTCGGTATGATCACGCGATAGAATAGGCTCTTCGACCACCGTCTCACCGTGACAATTTAATCCTGCAAGCAAAACAGCTGATTTCACCTGAGCGGAAGCAACGGGAAGACGGTAATGAAGCGGCTTACCTTTCCCGGTCCCTTCCACCGTCAATGGTAGCCGTTGCCCTTGCCGTGTCACAAAACGAGCACCTGTCTCCGATAGTGGCACAGTGACCCGCCCCATTGGCCTTGAACGCAAAGACGAATCGCCCGTCATAACGCTCACAATCGGATGTGTTGCAAGAAGCCCTGCAAGCAACCGCGCTGCCGTACCAGAATTTCCCATATCCAGGACATCCTGAGGCTCTTTCAGCTGCCCGATACCACACCCTTCAACCAACCAACATTTTTCATCACGCATGATGCGAGCACCAAGCTGGCGTAACGCCCCAGCCGTGCACAGCACGTCCTCCCCTTCAAGCAGACCGGAAATCCGCGTTGTCCCGTGCGCCAATGTGGCAAACATCAGAGAGCGATGGCTAATGGATTTATCTCCCGGAACCTGGACACGGCCTGCAAGCCCAGCGGAAGAAGCAGAAACAGTTAAAGGTCGTTGAACAGTCATAGGATCTATTCATCATAGAGGGAGTGCCTTGCTGTCAATCCACCCTCAACAAACAACCTTTCTTCGATCATCAACAAAACGAAAATGTGAGAAAAATTTGACAGGATCGCCGTGAAGTGGCATGGCCGCATTCTCTTCTCTTTATGTGGCATGGCAGGCTTCCAACACTATGGCAAAACCTGAACTCGGTCTAAAACGGACATGCGTCGATTGTAATGCGCGCTTCTATGATCTAAACCGCGTGCCGCCCGTGTGCCCGAAATGTGGAGCAACACAGCCCACTCACCTCTCTCGCCTGAAACGGCAAGACGAGGACCTTCCTGACGAGAAGGATAAAGAGCTGGACCAGGATGAGCATGCAGCTGATGTTGATGTCGATCTCGACACAACGGATGATGACGATGATGTTATGTCACCAGATGACGATCTAGATGATGATGACATCAGCAACGATATCGAAGTCACCACAGACAAAGATGATCGTGACGACTCTTAAGACATTGCCGTCTTAAAACGCGTCAAACCGCCACCGTAGGGTTCTCTCAACACCACGGTGGCGTTTTTTTTCTGTTGTATCAAATAATGCGGGACAGAATGACCCATCACCCTGCTAGGCGTTATGGTTGTCTTGCTTTAGTCGCAAAAGGGCTCATCTGGGCTTCGCCTGCGCTCGCTGAGAATACTGTCTCTTCTTTTGAAAAACAGCTCGCACAGCGTAGCAGTGCGACAGCTGTCCTACAGAAGACATGCCCCGTGATGATCCATGCCCAACTTCTGCAAGATCCATCATCACCAACAGATCCTGCTATCATAGAGCATTTGAAGCTTTTACAGAGTCCTTATGCCCCCATCATTCGGCATGTGCGCCTTTTCTGCGGCTCTTCCTTACGCTCTGAAGCATGGAATGCCTATATCCCCGAGCGCTTAACACCAGAAACGCGACACATCCTGGCAGATGGCCATACCCCTTTCGGGCGCGCTGTCGGAGAAAAAAACTTTTGGCGTGAACGTTTACCAAAACGCACAACAGCGCTTCCAAATGGCTTTATTTTAGAAAACCAAGCGATTCTTCACCGACAGTCAGACAATCAGCCTATTGCACTTGTGATCGAACGTTATACCGGAGCTTCTGTCTCCTCGCCTTAGAGGCTCACATTTTTGGCGACCAATTGAGATGTTGGCCGCCATCTAAAGCCAGCATTTGCCCTGTGACAGACGGAAGCACAAAAAGCATCCGTGCTGCTTCTGCAATTTCCTCAGGCGTTGCCCCACGCTGTAATGGTGTCCCACGGCACATAGCCTCAAAATGCTCCATTGATTGCCCAGCTGCTGGCAAAACAGGACCAGGCCCTAAGGCATTCACACGAATATGGGGTGCAAAACGCAATGCCATCGTCTGCGTTAAACTCCACAAAGCGGCCCGGGACACTGTATAACTCACGAAATGAGGCGTTAGATTCCACACACGTTGATCCAACATGTGCAAAATCAATCCTTCAGCCCCTTCTGGAAGATGACGCGCCATTTCCTGCGATAATACAAAGGGCGCTCGCAAATTAGGCTCTAAATGGCGATCCCAGCTTTCACGAGTCGCATTGTCAAACTCATCACGCTCAAAGACCGAAGCATTATTCACCAAGACCCCCACAGGCCCCAATGATTGGCGCACATCCGCCATCATGGGCAAAAGTGCTTCTTCACGAGAAAGGTCGGCCTGCACAACGCACCCCTTTCCACCCACATGCGCCAAAAGATCCTTCGCCTCTGGATAGCTTCGATGACAATGAATCGCGACAGAGAATCCTTCACCTGCCAGCATCTCGACAAGCGCTCGCCCCAAACGGCGCGCACCGCCTGTCACAAGCGCAACACGTGGTACGTGAGGGGAAATAGACATCATGGCTCTAAGATTCGTCGCGCTGTCAAAGCTGCCGCTAGGGTACCATCATCCATAACCTCGAGAGCCCCACCCATTGGCACACCTTGGCCTAAACGACTAATCACCACACCGGCCTCTACCAGTTGACTCTGAAGCCAATGAGCTGTCGTCGCTCCATCCACCGTTGTCCCCAGAGCGAGAACAACCTCATGAACATGTCCTGCTGCAATACGCTCCATCATTCCACGTATATTAAGATCATCCGGACCAAAGCCCGAAAGAGCAGACAATGTTCCCCCGAGAACTTGATAGAGCCCTTTATGGACGCCCGCACGCTCCAGCGCCCACAAGTCTCCTACCGTTTCCACCACACAAATAATGCTCTGATCTCGCGCAGGATCTGTGCAGATAATACACGGCATTTGGGTATCTAGATTGCCACATTGAGGGCATGTATGACTGTGACGCGCTGCATTTTGCATCGCTTCTACAAGCGGCTTCAAACGTGTTTCAGGCTCTTGCAACAAAGCAAGAGCCGCGCGACGTGCAGAGCGCGGCCCAAAACCTGGCAAACGGGCTAAACGGGCAATTAGTGCCTCAATTTCAGGACTCGACCACACGCGCGTATACGCCCCCGATTAGATCGTCGACCAATAACCTACCCCTTAAAAAGGAAGATCCAACCCAGGTGGCAGTTTCAACCCACCGGTCACCTGGCTCATTTCCTCAGAACTTACCGCCTCAACCTTCTTCTTGGCATCAGAAAGTGCTGCGAGAATAAGATCCTGCAACGTCTCCATATCAGACGGATCTGCTAATTTAGGGTCAATATGGATCTCCTTGACCGCACCTTTACCCGTCATTGTAAGACGCACCAGCCCAGCACCAGCTTCTCCACTCACTTCCAGCTTCGCAAGCTTCTCCTGTGCTTCTTTCATCCGAGCTTGCATTTGTGTTGCTTGCTTCATCATTCCAGCAAGATTTTTCATGGAAAATCCTTTCTATTAGTCCAAATCATCCTCATTAATCGCATCCGCATCAATCGGCGCGAATTCCAGATGAGGAGACGCATCCTCTCCCAGAGGCATTGTTAATTCGGGCGGCAACCCATAATCATCAAGTGACTCATCATTCACATCACCGATTTTTGCGCCTGGGAAAACATTTAAAATTGCCTGAACAAGGGGATGACGCACCGCTTCTTCTCGATGCAGCGCTTCAACTTCAGCCCCTTGCTCATCCAAAGTCGGAGAACCTTTCTCCTCGGATGCCACAACACGCCACTTTCCGGGGTAAAGCCGATCTAACACACGAGAGAGATCTTTTAATGCCCGGCGACGTACCTTCTCATCGTCAATTCGCAACGCAATTTCAGGCGGCGCGAAGCGTACAATATGGGCTTCCAGACGCAAAATACCATGCAACCATGGTTCTTGCTCCTCTCGCACTAACATAACCATTTCACGCCATGTCCGAGGCATCAATCGTGCTGTTGACTCTTCTACAGGGGGTGCAACATTTTCTGGAAGTGCAGGCGCACCCTCCGCCTGCTGTACCAATGCCCCATCTTCCGTCACCAATCGAAGAGACGCACGTGGCGACGTATCATGCTGTAACGCCGGAGAGGAAACCACACGTTCCTGTGCCAGAGCTGATCCACCCCTTAAGGAAGCTCTCCTCCCTCCAGGCGAATGGTCAGGGGGAGATTCGTGATGCATTCCCCCCTCACCACCAGGAGAAAGTTCCTCCCGTTGCTGCAATTGACGAATCAGACGATCTGGTGTTGGGAGAAGGCTTGCATAGCACAAACGAATGAGCACCATCTCAGCCGCTTGCTGACGGTTAGGGGCTATCTCAACCTCAGCAAGCCCTTTTAAAAGCAACTGCCATGCTCGGCTGAGAACACTCACTGACAATCGGTCAGCTAACGCCCCTCCCCGCACGCGTTCTATCTCTGGAAGTTCCAGACCTTCACGCAGTTTAGGCAAAGCTTTCAGACGCGAAAGGACGTGCAACGCATCCATCACATCGGCTAACAGAACGCCTAAATCAACACCATGAGCATAGGCATGCGCAGCAATCTCTAGAACCTTCGCAACTTGCCCCGCCATCGCGGCTTCTAACAAGTCGAATACCAAACCTCGATCTGCCAACCCAAGCATTGTTGAGACAGAATCAACATCTTTCGCACCTTGCGCAATCGCTTGATCCAACAGCGAAAGCCCATCCCTCACAGAACCATCGGCAACACGCGCAATAAGGGCCAAAGCTTCAGACGATAACTCAACTTTTTCTTTTTCCGCCACCCGTCGAAAATGTTCTGCCAAGATTTTTTGCGGGACACGCTGAAGATCAAAGCGCTGACACCGTGACAAGACAGTAACAGGCACTTTGCGCAACTCAGTCGTCGCGAAGATGAAGGTCACCTGGGCGGGAGGCTCTTCAAGAGTTTTGAGAAGCGCATTAAACGCATTGCGCGAAAGCATATGCACTTCGTCAATAATGAAGACCTTCATACGCGCTTGCATGGGACGAAAACGTGCGGCTTCGATAATTTCGCGCACATCTTCGACCCCAGTGCGCGACGCCGCATCCATCTCCAACACATCAGGATGACGATCAGCCAAAATGGCACGGCAATTTGGGCACACACCACACGGCTCAGATGTAGGGCCACCTTTACCGTCCACACCTGTGCAATTTAAAGCACGAGCGATAATGCGCGCTGTTGTCGTCTTACCAACACCCCGCACTCCGGTCAGCATAAAAGCGTGAGCAACGCGCCCTAGTTCAAAGGCACGCCTTAGAATCCGTACCAAGCTATCCTGACCTATGAGATCCTCAAAGGTCTGTGGTCGATATTTGCGTGCTAAAACCCGATAGGGCGTCGCCGGGGAAGATACATGCTTTACTGAAGGCGATGAAGGCTCTTCATCCAGGAAACCTCCACCATTCTCTGGTGGCAGGGGCAGATCATCATCGGTCAAGGGCGTAACGCCTCCTCCTACGAAGAAGCCCCCTTACGGGAGCCTTTAAAGAGCGGGCTAACCACCAACCGGGCCCATAACCCTGGTTTTCAGCTGAATAATCATAACGTGGAAGACCGGACACCTGACCCGACACGATCTTACTACGGCTGCTTCCTTCCGGACCTGACCGAGTTCGCAAGTCAGCCGCCCAGGGCCGATCTCCCAGCTGTGCTTCTAGCACAAGAATGGGGGCATAAGGCAACCCCATTCAAAGACTTATTCGCCAACAGCGCCACCGCCCGGATGACGTGGATCTGCCACACCATAAATAAGTCCTGTCTGTGCCCCTGTTAAGCGAGGTCCACCCACTAAAATATCCTCAGCAATTCCCCATGGATGATGAGGCGTAAAATGATACCCCTCCTGCTCCAATTGATGCTGAACGTCTGGTGTCATCGCCCCGTCCTCTACCTCAACATTTTCCGGCATCCATTGTTCATGAATTCGAGGAAGGGCAACGGCCTCTTTCAAATCTAATCCGTAATCAACAACACCTAACAAACTCGATAAAATAATCGTTGGAATCCGTGACCCACCAGGACTCCCAAGAACCATCACAACACGCCTATCCTTTAATAAAAGACTCGGCGACATAGATGAAAGTGGCGTCTTCCCAGGAGCAATGGCATTCGCAGCAGAACCCACAATACCAAACATATTGGGCTCACCAGGTTTCATGGAAAAATCATCCATTTCATCATTCATCCAAATACCTGTCTGCCCTCCCATGACACCGGCACCGAACCAGCCATTCAACGTATAAGTAGTCGATACTGCCATGCCGTCATGATCAATGACCGAGAAATGAGTGGTCTCGTGTTTCTCATCTACACTCGGAGAAGGAGAAATCGATCCTTCTTCTGGTGAAGCGACCCCTACTTGTAATTCAGAAGACAAGACCGCCTTATCTTTCGGTAAGGCCACTCGGATCTGTTGTGCGTAATCCCTATCCAGTAAATGAGAAACAGGATTCGCCACAAAAGCAGGATCGCCTAAATCACGCCGATCTGAATAAGCATGGCGCATTGCCTCAATCTCACGCTGCAACGCCCCTGCTGTGTGCAATCCTAAAGGCCCCATCGGATAGAAAGACAGCACATTCAGCATCTCACACAGCGCCACGCCTCCGCCACTTGGTGGAGGAGCTGTTTCCAAAACATAACCACGGTAAGAACATGTTAAAGGTGACATGAGGCGGATACGGTAATTCAGGAAATCTTCCCTGCTCAGGATACCACCACCAGCCTGACTCGTTTTGAGAATTTCACCCCGCAAGAACCCCTCATAGAAAGCCTCTTCCCCCTTTTGCGCAATCAACGTCAAAGAGTTCGCTAGATTTTTCTGAACGAGTCGATCACCCACTTGTAACGGGGTTCCATCAGGGCGCAGAAAGATAGAACGTGCATACGGATCTTGACGGAAATAGGAAGTTGATGTGTTGAGCAACTCAACATCCCCCTCCTCTAACGTAAATCCATCCCGTGCTAAGGTAATGGCCGGAGCCATATCTTGCGCACGGCTTAACCGCCCCCAGCGCTCACGCACGCCTTCAAGCCCAGCCACAGTCCCAGGTACAGCCACCGCTTTCCATCCCTGAGTAGAAAGCCCCTTAATAACCTTACCAGACGAATCTAAATACATATTCCCGGTAGCCGCAGCCGGTGCATGTTCACGGAAATCAATAAAGACATTTTTCCCATAAGGAAGGTGGAGTGTCATAAACCCTCCTCCTCCCAAATTCCCGGCTGCAGGATATACGACAGCAAGAGCGTAGGCCGTTGCCACAGCCGCATCGACCGCGTTCCCCCCTTCCCGCAGCACATGTGCTCCCGCTTCAGAAGCCAAATGCTGCGCGGAAACAACCATCCCATGTTGGGCAGACACTAACGTAGCAGGACGCACCTTATCGGGCCCGTAGGCAAGCGGGTCATAATCAACGCTTACTGTATGATCTGAAGGAGACGATGACGGCACTCCAGCCAAAGCTGTACCACCACCCAGCACACCACTAAACACACACAACAAGATACGCCGCCACATAGTCATGTCTCTTCCACTTCGGATAATTATTTCACGTCATAAGGAGGCTTGGTAAAGCCACGTGGTGACAACGTGAAGATCTCACATCCATCCTCAGTGACACCGAGCTGATGTTCAAACTGAGCGGACAATGAGCGATCCCGTGTTACAGCTGTCCACCCATCGGCGAGAACTTTAACGTCCGGCTTCCCGATATTCAGCATCGGCTCAATGGTGAATACCATACCTGGTTTCAAAACTGTTCCCTGTCCTGGCCGCCCGTAATGCAACACGTTTGGTGCCTCATGGAAACTGCGACCAATACCGTGACCACAAAAATCCTTGACAACAGAAAAACGATTTTTTTCAGCAAATATTTGGATCGCGTGGCCGATATCTCCTAGCGTTGCACCAGGCTTTACGTGCTCAATACCGATCATCAGCGATTTATAGGTAATATCCATCAGCTTTTCAGCTTTACGTGGCGCTGTCCCTGCAACATACATTCGCGACGAGTCACCGTACCAGCCATTTAGTATGGAAGTCACATCAATATTGACAATATCGCCATCCTGTAACTTCCGATCCCCTGGAATCCCGTGGCACACCACATGATTGATCGAGATACAGCACGATTTTGGAAAGCCACGATAATTTAACGGGGCCGGGGTTCCCCCATGTTCAACCGTATAGTCGTGTATGCGTTGGTTCAGCTCCCCAGTTGTGACGCCAGGACGCACATACTCCGTAATCATATCCAACGTCTTCGCCGTCAACTGCCCGGCGGCACGTAAATGCTGAAAATCATCCTGGGTATAAAACTGAATACCGTGTTCGTTGCGAGAGGCCATGAAGTTCTATAATCCTAAATAAGATAACAAGCCCCTCAAGATGCGACCAAGTCCCCCTTCAACGCAAGAGAAAGCACATTCTCTTTTTACATGCTAAGAGCGGTGATGCCCTCGGCGAGAAACACTTGTCCGATGTACGACACGCCCATGCAGTGCATGTGGATGATAGGCCACGAGGACAACGCCCCGATGTGGCCGTGCCACTGAATGATGTCTATAACGATGCCCCCAACCATGGCGCATATGCGCATGTGCACCTACCCGCTCGACAGGCGATTTCAGTAATGGCAGCGGCGCCTGGCCCTCTGCCTCAAATCCATGATCAAGAAGAGAGATCATCACGCGATTGCGCGCTGTATTGCTCGGCGCTCCTAAAACGACACCAATCAAGCGTATATTTCCCTGTCGGGCTGAACTTACCAAATTATGCCCAGCTAAATCTGTATAGCCCGTTTTAAGCCCATCTGCGCCCGCATACATTTTCAACAATGAGTCATGGTTCGCAATGATGCGTCGATGGAAAGCGAACTTCTCTGTACCAAAATAATGATAATATTGTGGGAAATCCGCGATAAGATGTTGCGCAAGTCTAGCTAAATCACGCGCTGTCGTCACTTGATCAGGGTTCGGCAGCCCAGAAGCATTTTGGAATGTTGTATTCGTCATACCAAGCCGTCTTGCTTGCGACGTCATCATCATCGCAAACCGCGTTTCATCCCCATCTCCAAGGAATTCTCCTAGGACACATGCAGCGTCATTCGCTGACTTTGTTACCAGAGCAAGAATTCCTTGCTCAACGGTTAACGAACTTCCTGGACGTAATCCCAATTTAGACGGCGCTTGGATAGCCGCATGAATGGAAACCGGCATTTCCTGATCAAGTGAAATTTTTCCCTGTTGCAGGGCTTGAAATGTCAAATACAGCGTCATCATCTTTGTGAGAGACGCAGGATAACGCTGCAGGTCAGCATCGGACTCCGACAGGACTCTCCCCGTGTCGGCATTCATGACGAAGCCCGAGACGTGGCCAGCATATTGTGCCCGTGCTACTCCCCCCGCTCCAAAAATGGCCGCAACACATAACATCATGGCAGAGCGGAGAAATAAGGACATAGCAAAACCATCACTATATTTAAGACAAGACGAGGAGACGAATCCTACGGCGCTTGGCAAGAGTAGCTCATAACATTCCCATTTTGTAGTAAAAACAATGTCATCATTCATCGTCTGCTTTTTGTTATTCCCATATGAATGACAAAAAGGTGCCCTTCTCAAACCCTGATTAACCGCTCATACTATGGGGTGGTTGGTCCATGAGACTACGCTCAGCTTATTCTTTTCCGTGCCCCAAGATTAGGAAAACGCAATGGGACAGACAGGCCGTATTCACGCCGCACAAGAAGAAACTCTCGCCAGCCGTAAAACACGTCTCGCACATCCTTCTATGTATAAAGTCGTTATGCTCAATGACGACTATACACCTATGGATTTTGTCATCTATCTTCTCGAACGTTTTTTCGGGAAAAACCGTAATGAAGCCACATCAATTATGCTTGAAATCCATAATCAGGGGAGCAGTGTTTGCGGAATTTTTACCTATGAGGTCGCAGAAACAAAAGTGAACCAAGTGATGGAGTTGGCCAGGCAAAATCAACATCCGCTTCAGTGTACTCTTGAGAAAACCTGAACGGCTTGCCACGTTAAGTAGAAGTTTTTCGATCCGTCTGTCTGATATTTGTTAATAGGGAGCGTGTTATGCTGTCCTCCACCCTTGAACAGACGCTCCAGCGTGCTCTGGTGTTTGCTGGCCAACACCAACATGAGTTTATCACCCTGGAACATTTACTTATCGCCCTTTGTGATGACGCAGACGCCCTCGCTGTATTGGAAGCATGCCACATTGACCGTGCGCAATTACAGCGAGATTTAACAGACTTTTTAGAAACCGAACTTCACGCCCTACAACGTCCTGATCTCGATGAGCCGCCACAACCGACAGCGGCTTTCCAACGCGTTATTCAACGTGCGGCTATACATATCCAAAGTGCTGGTCAGTCCACAATGAATGGGGCCAATGTTCTTGTCGCCTTGTTCGCAGAGCGCGAGAGTCATGCTGTTCATTTTCTCCAGCAATTAGGACTTACACGCCTGGATGCTATTCACGCCATGACCCGCAATGAGCCACGGGGGACACGTCGCTCATCGCATAATCATACCCCCCCACCGACTGGTGAAGAAAGGAAGCCCTCCGCCTCTTCAGAGGGAGGGAGTGCAAAACGTGAAGCTTTGGCGACCTACTGCACTAATCTAAACGAACGTGCCCAGGATAACGCCATTGACCCTCTCATTGGACGAGAGTCTGAAGTCGAGCGCGTTATACAAATCCTTTGCCGCCGCACAAAAAACAATCCTCTGATGGTAGGAGACCCCGGCGTAGGGAAAACTGCGATTGCAGAAGGATTAGCACGCCGTATCACCTCACATAACGTTCCATCCATTTTGGATGATGCCATTCTTTACAGCCTAGACTTGGGAAGCCTTCTGGCAGGCACGCGCTACCGTGGTGATTTTGAAGAGCGTCTGAAAGCCATCATGGGTGAGCTCGAAAAAACGCCCAACGCTATTTTGTTTATTGATGAAATCCATATGCTGATCGGCGCTGGCGCAACAACCAATGGGGCGATGGATGCCTCTAACCTTCTCAAACCTGCATTAGCCGCAGGGAGGCTCCGTTGCATCGGCTCCACAACTTATTCTGAATATCGCCAGCATTTTGAGAAAGATCATGCTCTAACACGGCGTTTTCAGAAAATTGATGTTGCAGAACCCTCTGCTGAGGACAGCATCCGTATCCTTCGCGGTCTAAAAAGCCGCTATGAAAGCCACCACGAGATTCATTACACAGACTCAGCTATTCGAGCTGCAGTTGAATTGTCGGAACGCTACATTCATGATAGGAAACTCCCAGATAAAGCGATTGATCTCATTGATGAAGCTGGCGCAGCCTGCCGGCTAGCCCCTGCTAGTCGTCGCCGTAGAACTGTTGGCCTCCGTGACATTGAGACCACGCTCTCTCGCATTACCAAAATTCCGCCTCGGCATATTTCGAAAGATGACCGTGCGGCACTCCGTCATTTGGCACGAGACCTGAAACACGCCGTCTTTGGACAAGATAAGGCTATTGATGCGCTATCATCGGCTATTACGCTCTCACGAGCCGGTCTACGGGAGACAGAAAAAACAATCGGAAGCTATCTTTTCTCCGGCCCTACAGGCGTCGGTAAAACGGAAATCGCCCGTCAATTGGCGCAAACATTAGGCATTAAGCTCATCCGTTTCGACATGTCGGAATATATGGAGCCTCACTCCATTTCACGCTTGATCGGGACACCTCCAGGCTATGTCGGATTTGAGCAAGGAGGCCTTCTTACCGAGGCTGTTCATCAAAACCCACATGCCGTGCTGCTGCTTGATGAAATCGAGAAGGCTCATCCTGATTTATTCAATCTTCTCCTTCAGGTTATGGATCATGGGAAATTGACAGACCATACAGGTAAGGTCGTTGATTTCCGTAATGTTGTGCTCATTATGACCACCAATGCCGGGGCTGCGGATCTTTCCAAGGAAGCCATTGGTTTCGCCCGTGCTAGCCGTTCTGGTCACGATACCGAAGCCATCCAACGACTTTTCACGCCGGAATTTCGCAATCGTTTGGATGCGATTATTCCATTCACATCTCTCACGCCAAAAATTATCCACCATGTCGTGGATAAATTCGTAGCGCAGCTTAAAAAGCTTTTGGCCGAGAAGCACGTCTCTCTTACGCTCACCTCAGCGGCTTATGATTGGTTAGCAGAACATGGCTATGACCGCCTTCATGGCGCGCGACCTCTTGGTCGCCTGATCCAAGAACAGATTAAAAAGCCTCTTGCAGAAGAATTGCTTTTCGGGCGCCTCTCACAGGGAGGTCACGTACTGCTCGGTGCTAAAAATGACAAACTGACTTTCACCTACCACGACGTGGAAAAAGAGGAGAATGAGGACGCTAAAGAACACGACCTCACCCCCGCTTGATCATTTTGACTCCTAACTTACTGGTAGCGTTGTCCATTTACTGAGACAAAGCCTGCCCAGGGCCAGCTGCGGCTGGTCCCGTGGTGGGTCCAGTCTACGCCTTGTCGACGAGGACCATCATAGTAATAGCGTCCTTGAACTTCGACAGTGTCTCCAACCTTGACCCATGGCCAAGCAGGCGCTTGAATTTCATCCAAATTAGAAACAATTTGGATAGGACGCCCTGTTCCGACCGTCATCATGAAATAGCCGTGCCATCCACTCCGCGTCCGTCGCGCGCGCAACACTTTAGTCACCTGACCACAAAGATGCTCTGGCAAGTCTATATGCTGACCATAGGTTGTACGATCTCGTGAGAATTGCTCTGCAAAAGCATTTTGATCCTTCAAAAAATGCGCATTATCGCATTGTGCAGGCATTTCTGCACTTGCTGGATACTGTCCTGCTGCCCAGCTATTCCCCGTCACCAATAGGGCTCCAGCAACCCCAAAAGCCATTATGGATGAATAAAAAAAGCCCATAGTTATTTTCTTCCTTCTTCCGTCCTTTTCCCAACCCATGGGCAGGACTATTCTGAAAAGCACGACTGTTTCACAAAGCTCGTAGGAGATAAACTTCCATGATTACACGTAAGCTCTCATCACTTCGAGATTTGATCAAAAAAGAACCCAAACGTAACGTCCCCGCTTATACCGACAGCAGTCCTGATTTTGAAATTGTTGCTTTAGGCACACGTAGCGGCGTTATTGATGGCAATCTAACATCCTACTTGGTCCGTCCACTCGGACGCAATGAGGCCGTTCTCTGTGATGCTGGAACATTAGGAAATGGTCTCAAAATTGCCGACCAGAATGGGGCCCTTGACGATATCCCTATCATGCCGGACTCCCCTCTCAGCCGGGCTGGGCATGTCCTAAAACAAACAATTCGTGGTTATTTAATCAGCCATGCACATTTAGATCACGTTGCCGGTCTTGTTTTAACCTCTCCCGATGACACGCCGAAACCTATTTATGCACTTCCAGAAACACGGGAATTAATTTCTAAGCATCTTTTCAATAATCACATTTGGGGAAACCAAGGAAATCGTGGTTCAAGACCCACCATTGGTAAATATACATACAAAGACATGAAACCTGGTACCCCTGAGACAATTCCAGAAACAGATTTGACCATCCATGCCTGGCCTCTTTCCCACGGATCTACAACATCAACGGCCTTTCTGATTGAAACAGATGGTAAAGCGGTCCTCTATCTAGGCGACACAGAGGCGGACGACACTGAAAATAAGAAGAAACAAAATCTACGCTCGTTATGGAAAGACATCGCTCCATTAGTAAAAGAGCAACGCATCAAGGCGATTGTCATGGAAGTAACCTACGATAATAAACGTCCTGATAACGCCCTTTTTGGTCATATGACACCGAACCATCTCCTACAATCTTTACGTGATCTCGCCTTAGAATGTGGAGGACGCCACTATATTCGCGGCCTAAAAGTGCTTATTACGCATGTCAAAGAGACATTCCATATAGCTGAAACCCCCATGACGGACATCGCGCGCGAGCTTAATGATGGAAACGACATGGGAATCTATTTCCTCATGGCCGAACAGGGCCAACGCTATCTCGTTTAAGACTTCCTCATCAGTGGATTTTTACCATGTATCGACGCTCTTTCTTAGCACTTGGTGGCACATTTCTTGCCTCGGGTTGTGCTCCAGCGGCACAATTACCTCTCCTATCATACCGGGCAAAAATCGACCCAATTACTCAAGACCGCATCAGGACATTAACATCATTATTCCCAGCACAGCGTGATAACCGGGCCCGTCTCGAAACCATTTCTCAATCTCTTTTGGGGACACCTTATCAAGCTCATCATCTCATCGGCTCCGCCACCCAGCCAGAAGAATTAGTTGTGGATTTAAGAAGTGTCGACTGTCTTTCATTTTTGGAATACGTGACGGCCCTTAATAGCAGCACATCAGAGAATGAGTTTTTGGGGAAGCTTGTCCAGACACGTTACGTTAATAATACAGTATCATTCTCAACACGTCGCCACTTCCTCAGTGATTGGTGTTATCCTTATCCAGTCCTTGGAGATGACATTACCAAAAAACTTTCTTCCCAATCCGTTTCAGTGGTAAAAACTCTCAATCAAAAGGCCGATGGTTCTCTCTATTTACCAGGTATCTCCATAAAAAAACGTGTTATCACCTATATTCCATCAGCCTCCCTCGACACAGTATACCCCCAATTAAGAACTGGGGATTTGATCGGTATTTATAGTAACCTACCGGGGCTTGATGTTTCTCATACAGGATTTGCTATTTGTAATGGCGAGACGGTGGTTTTTAGAAATGCTTCGTCGCTTTCTGCACATCCCTACGTTGTGGATATTCCTCTAAAGGATTATGTCGCCAATAAACGTGGTATTACTGTCATTCGACTTAAAGACATTTAACAGAAGAGCCCTATAGTCCACAGTACTATAGGGCTTTCCATTATTACCCATCTCCGCATATTAGAAGATAATTCGTTGATTATGTCGAAACAACCAATAGAATATCCATCATTTTCATTGTCGGTTTAGTTCTTTTATTTAATAATCTCATAAGTCATGCCAATACGGATACAAATCAGTCGTTTCTCAACTATTATAAAATAAGAAGCGATCGCTCTCTAAGGACATAAAGAAAGCACACCTGATCGAACCAAAATTGTGCCTTCCACACAACAAATCAGTGTGATTTCTGACAAACAATTTCTTCAAACTTTAAATGATATTGATTCTCATTTACATAAAGTGCTCCTACGATTCTGAGGTTCTTGTATGAGACGCTCTTCACTGATCACACCTGGGATAATTTTTTCCCTATCACTACCGCTGTCACCTTTCGCCATGGCCTCAGAAGAACAGTTATTGGCGGAAAAGTTACATCAAAACAAAACGATGAAAGACAACAAACACAAGCTCAGAGACACCTCTCAAGACATCTCATCTCGTCAATCCCAAGAATATATCCATGTTCAAGGAGAGCACGTTTCCTCTCTTCAAACAGAAAAAAGCGACTCTATGACAGTTCGATCAACCGACATGGCCACACGCTTACCTTTATCCTTGCGTGAAACACCCCAAGCGATGAGTGTCCTAACCCAAAAATTCTTAGATGATTTTACCTTACAAACAGCCAATGACGCGCTTAGCAACGCAACAGGCCTGACAGTCCAGCGCGTAGAAACAAACCGCACTTACGTATCTGCGCGTGGGTTTGACGTATCAACCTATCAATATGACGGGATCGGCCTTCCCTTTTCTCAGGGCACTCAGGTGGGCGATATCGATACGGCTGTTTATGACAATATCCAAGTCTTACGTGGCGCAAATGGCCTGCTATCATCCACCGGGAATCCAAGCGCCACCATCAATTATACACGTAAAAGAGCAACAAAAGTATTCAAGGCAAGTATTCAAGGCACAACAGGATCTTGGAATAAACGCCGCGCTGTAGGCGATATTTCTGGGTCTCCTATGAAATCTGGTCGTCTTCGAGGGCGCCTGATTGCCGTCTATGAAAATGCTGATTCCTACCTTGATCGCTACTCTCAGGAAAAAACAACGGTCTTCGGAACCATAGAAGCCGATATTACGAAAAGCACTCTCCTACGCCTTGGCTATTCATGGGAGCAAAATGACCCCAACAGCTCTATGTGGGGAGCACTCCCTCTCAATAACTCGGATGGCACCCCGACCCATTATTCTCGATCAACATCCACAGCCGCGCGCTACGCGTATATGAACAATCGTGATTCCCAAATGTTTGGAGATCTTACCCAAAAAATAGGAAATAATTGGAAGCTCCGCCTCTACGGGACGGAACATATTTTAGAAGCTGACGGCCATATGTTTTACGCTTATGGACAACCGGACCGACTTACTGGGTTAGGCCTAAAAAGTTATCCCTCTCGCTATAATAGCCGCGAAAAACAATGGATTGGTGACCTATCTCTCCAAGGGAAATTTCGTGTTCTAAGTCAAACACAGCAAATCGTCCTTGGAGGGAATACATCAAGCGGCCTCAATAGACAGCTTTCACTCTATGGTGCAGGGATTGGAACAGCCCTTCCTCCGCTCGAAGGCTGGGACGGCAATTATCCCCAACCTGCCTATACTGCTGGTCAAAACACAGCACACTTTAATTATATACGCCGAAGTTTTTACAGCGTATTGCGACTCAGTATTACTCACAAACTTCATCTTTTTGGAGGCGTTAACCTCACCCATGCCACAAGTTCAGGACAAAGCTATGGTGTACAAAGCAACTATAATATTACCAAGCCCGTGCCTTACACTGGAGCAACCTATGATTTTCTCAAAAACTATACATTCTATATAAGCTACGGAAAGATTTTTAATCCTCAAACGCAACTCGATAACCACCATCATATTCTTGGTGCTGTACAGGGCGATAACCTAGAAGGCGGGATCAAAGCGTCGTGGTTTGACAATAAACTCAATTTATCCATCACAGGATATCACGTTCATCAAAACAATCTTGCTAATCCAGGTGGATATTTAGCCAATGGAGAAGCTTATTATAATACCATTAATGCACAATCTGCTGGCACAGAATTTGATATAAGTGGGCAAATTATCCCTGGTCTACAGATTATGGCCGGCGGAAATCTAATGAAACTATATGATGAGAACGATCACGCAGTGCGTACTTTCGTACCCCGTCAAACATTCCATAGTGCACTAACCTGGGATATCCCATGGATTAAACGTTTGCATGTCGGGATAAACCTTACATGGCAGGGTCGCATGCGTAATACATATACATTAGATAGTGGAATAAAAACGACAGCTAAACAAAATAACTATGCTTTACTTGATTTTATGTTTCATTACGACATCACAAAAAAATGGAAGATTACTGGAAACTTCAACAACGTCACAAATAAGAAATATTGGTCATCCCTTTATTGGTCCCAATCATATTATGGTTCCCCTTTTTCTGGATATGTAACGTTAACACACCAGTTTTAACCCTACCCTGTACTAAATAGTTAATCATAGTGATACTCAGAAAAAAGAATAAGAAGCATGATATTTTACGTTAACGGAGTATGGAAAAACCATTTCCGCCCGCTCTTCCTAAAATTACATCGCTATACAGGATTATTTTTAAGCCTTTTTCTAATATTTGAAGGGATTACAGGAAGTCTCAGTGTCTTTCGAGTAGAGCTTGATGCGTGGTTAAATCCAGACTTATTCAAAGCAAAAATCGTTAATAAGCCGATAGTACCGCTCAATATATTGATTGGTACTATTCACAAATCCAACCCAGATACATCACTTTTATCCATTCAGTTTCATCCCAAAAAAGGGCTGAACGGTAAGGCATTCATTCTAAAAAAGAATAACTATAAGGAAGAGATCTTTTTTAATCCTTATACGGGAGAGATCATCGGTTCACGCCCTGTTAATGGCCAATTAAAAAGACGACACGATCTTATACCGTTTATCTATTACCTTCATTATTCCATGGGATTTGGTTCATATGGAACATTATTTTTAGGTTTTATCTCTCTCATATGGGTTGGTGACTGTATTTCTGGCTTACTCCTCACACTCCCATTGTCAAAAACAGTCTGGGAGAAATCTTTTTGGCATAATTGGTCTAAAGCATGGGCTATTTCCTACAAAAAAATATCATTTCGATTATTAATCGACCTGCACAGAGCACCAGCCATGTGGTTTTGGGGAATATTATTGGGAATAGCCATTAGCGGTGTAGCGCTCTCCCTTGGCGCATTCCTTTTTCAACCCGTTATTAAGTTTGTTTTCCCATCAGCACCTGTCATTTCATGTTCAACACCCCCTCGCACAATGCCTCATTTCTTATCCCTCGAGGAGGCAGAGCAAACAGTGCTGCAATGTGCTCGCCAGTACGGCATAAAAAGCAGCCCCACTGGTGCTCTTTTTTTACGAAAGAGCACCCTTATTACGTTTTATGCCTTCACTCTTGGAGAAAAAGACGCAACAGGTTTAGGAAGCCCAGTCATCAGTATTGATCGTCGCTTAGGCATAACAACGATCAATTCTCTTCCCGGAAAAGGAAAACTAGCGGATACTATCATTCAGCTACAAGGGCCCTGGCATAGTGGCCATTTGCTAGGAATGACGGGACGTATTTTAATTTTTCTCAGTGGAATCATAACGGCTCTTTTATCAATCACAGGAATATTAATTTTCCTTAGAAAAAAGAATATCTGGATTGTTAAAACTAAGAAATAGTGAGAATCAACGCAATTAGAATTATTTATCGATGAGGTCATTACATATCATTCTACAATAATAGAAATAAAACCTATGCTAGAGGCTATAATGAAAAATATATACTGATTGGTACAATCATTGCTCGATTTTCTTTTTTTATAGCTCAAATCCCCCTACTGAATAAGAAAGAAATTGAAACTTTAGGGTCTGTTAGAGTTTAAAGAATAACGTTTCTTCCTATTTGGAAAGGACAAGTATGATGGAAAGTGTCATTTCTGACAGGATATGGTTCCGCTTTGAGCCCTTGATTAAAGAGGATCGGCCCAAAGACAAGAGAGAGCTCCACATTATCTGAGACGAACTATTTCAGCCATTTTCTGGCTTCATCAGAATAGCACGAAATGGCGTGCCATTCCTTCTGAACTAGGACCTTGGCCGCTCACGTAGTGGCTTCGGATCAAAAGTCTGCGTAGCATCAGATGGACACGGGAGAGCTTTAGCTTTTACCCTTTCTACTGCCCATAATGGGCAGACAGAAACAGCTTCATCTTTCATATCCATGCTCCACCTCGCTGCTTCAGTTGATTATCTCAAATTCTAACAGAACCTAATTATAAAATGGCGTTGACGAACCCAGAACTGAGATTTAAGTAAATCTCCGAAATTAGGAGGTATTGTTGTGGTCTCTATTAGGCTACGCAAAGCCAATGACATCCGCAGGGAAATTGTAACCCGCCTAAAAACTAGTAACTTGAAGGGTCTGCAACCGTTTCTGTGTATGATGTTCCTTCCACCCAGGATGTGGACATCTCCGATATTGTATCGCTGATCGAACGCATTGCAGACACGGCCCTCATCTCCTTTGAAACGTCCCTTGATGATGCTCTACGGCTCTCCTCTCTCGTATTAATCAGAGCCTACGCAAGGCGGTCAGGCGAACTAATTCGCTAGAGACACGTGGGCGTAACGGACGAACGGTTAATGACTTGCTGGAGGAGATCGCTGGCATCGATCAGGAACTCTATCCTGCTGCTACGTGCAGTGGCCTCTCTTGACGTTGCTATTGACACCAACAACACCGCACGCCGACTAGAGCGCATGGCAGCCAAGGATTATGATACGACTACATCCTACTCAACGACACCCGACCTTCTTCGATTCAGTTTTCTCCCCAAAAAACGCAAGGCGGCACTAGACAACCAGATCCAAGACCTCAAGCGCAAGCGTGCGAATTTGGGCGAAGAGCGCATAGTTCTCAATGCCATACTGCATATTGAGATTCCTGAAGATGATTATGCTTTCCTCAAGAAACAGCATATCGTTTGATGGATAGGGCGGGGGCGTCAACCCCTTTTTAAAGTCCAGGCGGCGGCACCTCCTCGTCCTGGCATGGGTCTTTTGTGAGCCTCTGCAATCGCCACATTCGTGGTTTGTGCTTTGTGCGGTTTTTACAGCCCCTTGTATGTTGTGGTTTGTGACTTGTGCTTTATTACCGACGTCCCGCCTGAGTGGGGCCGGTCGGTTTATCCGGTCGGCCCCATTTTTTGACTCTGTTGCAAAATTGAATTCCCTGTTTAAAACAGTTTTGACGGGTGTTTCCAAGGAGCATTATTTTCGCGATAAACTGACTCTAGGCAGTTCGTTGGTATTGCCCCTATGAAATCCAGTTATCGTGGCCTTGAAACGATGCTCTGCAAACGAAATGATCAGGTTAATCACGTTAGTAATGATAAAATCTTTCTTTTAGAACAAAAATGCTTCAACATAGCAACATATCAAATCCATGATTTATAACTCTCTTCAAGAGAAGAAAAAGTAAGGTGGATAAAAAATTTCTTTATACAAACGAAATACACACTTATTCTAGAGAATATTACATATCCCGCTATACTCACAGAAACGATACCTACGTTAGGAGCAGTAATGAAGAAATATATACTTATTGGCACAATAATTGTAGGGTTTTCTTCTATTACAGCTAAAAGTGATCCCCTACTGGATACAAAAGAAATTGAAATATTAGCCCAGCAAGGAAACCCGACAGCACAGAGACAGCTTGGAACCTTGTATGAACGAGGCCTCGGCGTATCCAGGAATTATAAAAAAGCGGCTGAATATTATCAAAAAGCAGCGAACCAGGGCGACATAAAGGCTCAAAGGCACTTGGGGAACTTATATTATGAAGGCCATGGTGTCCCTCAAAACTATAAAAAAGCCGCTGAATACTTCCTAAAAGCGGCTAACCAAGGAGACCTAACCGCACAGACAAACCTAGGGGCCTTATATGAAAAAGGCTACGGCGTCCCCCAAAATTACGACAAAGCCGCCGAATACTTTCTAAAAGCGGCTGACCAAGGAGACCCAACCGCACAAACAGACCTAGGAGCCTTATATGAAAAAGGTGTGAGCGTTCCTCAAGATTATAAAAAAGCTGTAGAGTATTATCAAAAAGCAGCTGACCAAGGAAACTCAACAGCACAAACAAACCTGGGGTTCTTATATGAACAAGGCCTCGGTGTCCCCCAAAACTATGAAAAAGCCGCTGAATATTACCAAAAAGCAGTCAATCAAAGTAACCCAAAAGCACAAGGACACTTAGGAGTTCTATACTCTCAAGGCCATGGTGTCCCTCAAAACTATAAAAAAGCCGCTAAATACTTCCTAAAAGCGGCTGACCAGGGAAGCTCAACAGCACGAAGAGAGCTGGAATACTTACATGAAGAAGGTCATGTCGTCTCTGATAACTATGAAAAAGACTCAGTCACACAAGAACACCCGGCGAATCTTCATGAAGGAGATCATACCCCACCTAAAATCTACGAAAAAGCCACCCCACAGGCAGAGAAACCAGCAAACATCATGATCAACAAATTACATATCCAAGGTTTCAAACTCTGAAAAAGCTTCCTCCTAATTTAAAAAAGGACATATCCTTTAATCAGGGTATGTCCTAATTTCTCCTTAAAGAACCCATCGTAACGAACAGTTTAGCGCTCAAAAACATACAAGAAACCGAAGGCAGTCTTTCCTCTTAGAGGAGAGAAGCTTTGTGCGTCTAGAGCGTAGGTTGATCTGTATTTGAACGTACAGGATCTAAGCTTCTTCAAAGTGGGGGATGTATTGGATGCGGGGGTAGGATTTGAACCTACGACCTTCAGGTTATGAGCCTGACGAGCTACCGGGCTGCTCCACCCCGCGTCAGGGGGATAGGGGTAAGCGAGGGGACCTGGCGGCGACCGACTTTTCCACCCGTCGAGGGGCAGTATCATAGGCGCTGGAGGTATTGACGGCCGAGTTCGGGATGGGATCGGGTTTAGAGCCTCCGCCATAGCCACCAGGTCTTCCCGCTTACCCGTATGTGTATGGGTGAGAGGGGTGCGGTTGGTGTGTAGAGTAATGTGACTGACTACTGTGCATGTGTTTTATGTGTGAGAGATATGGGCGATTAGGATCAGTTAGCTGAACGCGTTACCGCGCTTTTACACCTGACCTATCGACGTCCTGGTCTTGGACGGCCCTGTGAGACCTAGTTTTGAGGCTGGTTTCCCGCTTAGATGCTTTCAGCGGTTATCCATTCCATACTTAGCTACCCGGCTGTGCCACTGGCGTGACAACCGGTGCACCAGAGGTATGTTCATCCCGGTCCTCTCGTACTAGGGACAAATCCTCTCAAGTCTCTTACACCCACGGCAGATAGGGACCGAACTGTCTCACGACGTTCTAAACCCAGCTCACGTACCACTTTAATCGGCGAACAGCCGAACCCTTGGGACCTGCTCCAGCCCCAGGATGTGATGAGCCGACATCGAGGTGCCAAACCTCCCCGTCGATGTGGACTCTTGGGGGAGATCAGCCTGTTATCCCTAGAGTACCTTTTATCCGTTGAGCGATGGCCCGTCCACGTGGGACCACCGGATCACTATGGCCGACTTTCGTCTCTGCTCGAGCTGTCACTCTCGCAGTCAGGCGGGCTTATGCCATTGCACTCGACAGCCGGTTTCCGACCGGCCTGAGCCCACCATCGCGCGCCTCCGTTATCCTTTAGGAGGCGACCGCCCCAGTCAAACTGCCTACCATGCAGGGTCCCGGACCAGGCTTACTGGTCTCGGTTAGATATCAGAAAAGTTGAGGGTGGTATTTCAAGGATGGCTCCACCGAGACTGGCGCCCCGGCTTCGATGCCTCCCACCTATCCTACACAAAACTTTCCTGATACCACTGCAAAGCTGCAGTAAAGGTTCATAGGGTCTTTCCGTCTGACCGCGGGAACCCCGCATCTTCACGGGGAATTCAATTTCGCTGAGCCGGTACTGGAGACAGCGAGGTGATCGTTACGCCATTCGTGCAGGTCGGAACTTACCCGACAAGGAATTTCGCTACCTTAGGACCGTTATAGTTACGGCCGCCGTTTACCGGGGCTTCGATTCAACGCTTGCACATCTCCTCTTAACCTTCCGGCACCGGGCAGGCGTCAGACCCTATACGTCATCTTTCGATTTCGCAGAGTCCTGTGTTTTTACTAAACAGTCGCCACCTCCTGGTCTGTGCCACCTGCCAGTGGTTGCCCATTGACAGGTCTTGCTTATCCCGAAGTTACGCAAGCAATTTGCCTAGTTCCTTCAGTACCGTTCTCTCAAGCGCCTTGGTATACTCTACCAGTCCACCTGTGTCGGTTTCGGGTACGGTCTATATGCTAGAGCTATTTCCTGGAATGGTCCAAAAGCCTGCTCAATCCGATAAGAGCAGACAACATATCTCATTCGTCACTTCTAGCAGGCCCAAGAATATTAACTTGGTTTCCATCGGCTACGGCTTTCGCCCTCGCCTTAGGGGCCGGCTCACCCTGCGTGGATTAACCTTGCGCAGGAACCCTTGGACTTTCGGCGACAGTGTTTCTCGCACTGTTTATCGCTACTCATGTCAGCATTCGCACTTCTGATACCTCCAGAGAGGGTCACCCCGTCTCCTTCGCAGGCTTACAGAACGCTCCGCTACCGCGCATCGTAAACGATGCACCCACAGCTTCGGCACGTGGCTTGAGCCCCGTTACATTTTCGGCGCAGGGTTTCTATTAGACCAGTGAGCTATTACGCTTTCTTTAAAGGATGGCTGCTTCTAAGCCAACCTCCTGGTTGTTTTGGAATCCCCACATCCTTTCCCACTTAGCCACGATTTAGGGGCCTTAGCTGGTGGTCTGGGCTGTTTCCCTCTTGACGATGGACCTTAGCACCCACCGTCTGTCTGCCATGCTGATACTCCTCGGTATTCGGAGTTTGGTTAGGTGTGGTAAGACTTTGGGTCCCCCTAGCCCATCCAGTGCTCTACCCCCGAGGGTAATACATGACGATCTACCTCAATAGATTTCGCGGAGAACCAGCTATTTCCGAGTTTGATTGGCCTTTCACCCCTAGCCACAGCTCATCCCCGACTTTTTCAACAGGCGTGGGTTCGGCCCTCCAGTGCATGTTACTGCACCTTCAGCCTGGCCATGGCTAGATCACTCGGTTTCGGGTCTTCTACCAGTAACTAAATCGCCCTATTCAGACTCGCTTTCGCTGCGCCTACACCTACCGGCTTAAGCTCGCTA
>NZ_WVHO01000008.1 GCF_009834805.1 Saccharibacter sp. 17.LH.SD | reverse complement strand
TTCTTAAATTATTATATTTATACTAATACTAAATTTATGTTAGATAATTTATTTAACAATCATTTATTAAGATTTTTCTTATATTTCGGTTATTATCTAAATTTATTCTTAGATAAAGGTATTTTATATATTTTTGGTCCTATTGGTATATTTAGATCATTTAATATTTTAAGTTATAAATCTATTTCATTATCTTCTAATAATTATTCTTTAATTGATAATAATTATAATCAATTTAATGATAAAAATGAAATTAAACATTTTAATTTTTATTTATTTTTCTTATTTTTAAATATTATATTATTCTCTTTAATATATATTTTCTTTAATATTAATATATATTCTTTAATTATTTTATTCTTTATTTTTAT
>NZ_WVHO01000007.1 GCF_009834805.1 Saccharibacter sp. 17.LH.SD | reverse complement strand
GACTGTATTACCCGCGGCACTACCGAAATCAGCAATCGTGTAATGTCCACCTTGCCCATTCAGGAACTCAAACAGGTTCGGTGCACCACTTCCCCCATAAAGAGTCGCATTAAATGATGTGCCGTGAGCGCCAGCAGAGGCATTGTTGACCGAAATTGTATCGGAAGCTGAACCACCAATAATCGTGTCACCATTCCCCACATGAGCTAACAACGAGCCATGGGACGAAGAAGCATCAAAGAGGACGCCGCTTTTGTCGCCTTTCACACCTTCATAAAGGGTAACACCATTCTTATTCTGTGAACCACCCACCTCAAATTGTAGCTGCGTATTCCCTGCATTGGTGCCCACATAATGATACACCACGCCCGATCCAGCATAAATAGTAGCATTACCGGCATGAAGACTCTCGCTTCCCTGCCCACCGACGAAGGTCAGAGAACCACCAACCGTAACTCGATTATCCGTACCAGGCTGAAAAACATGCAAATCATCTACGGCAGAAATGGTGTCTCCCTGACCGCCATAAATTGTATTATGACTTCCAAGGTTGTTGATGAATTTATTCTCGCCACCATTGACTGTGCCAACATCGAGGCTGCTCGACGAAGCTACCCCCGTAGGAAGACCATCCGATGCATCCAACGAACGCATCGAAATACCACCACCGTTACCTGCAACACTATCACTTCCGGAGGGAATTCCTCCCCCGATGGCATTACCAACAGATTTCTCAAACTGGCCACCAAGCGTGTTTACCCGATTCCCCGAAATCGGTATCGAGAACGGTTTACTGGAGGCACCGATAACGGTAACGACTGGCATACACCCTCAACATTTATCTAGCGGTTATCCGAATAGTTCGACTTTTACACATCGAAACAATCACAAGGACTAAACGAGTCCCATCCAAGATTGACCTACTACTACAAGATTAAAAAGGACTCTGTCAAATAACCAACAATCTTAAAAACTTAATTTCTCGTTATCCCCTTAGATTTGTTCCTTTTTATTGTGATATCCTATCACGTTCCCCCCACCCATAAATAAGCTTGTTAAGCATCCTAGCCACGATCGTATGTTTTCTTATCTGGCAATACTTATACTTAATACCCCTCATGATGCTAAAACCCTCCTGCTTCAGCCAGAGTTCCTCCTAAAATTGATGTTTTTTGGACACCTTTATCTCGTGCTGTGAAATTTATGCTGCGCGATGTTTTGCCTTGCCAACAGTACAAAAAAGCCCCGCTGGCGTTCTGACCAGCAGGGCTTTCCGTTTTAGCTAAAACTCCACAAGGACCTTATTTGATCGCGTGGAAGTTGTTATGCGCCAGATGCGTATCATTCAAGAAGGTGATTTCCGTCTTGTCATTCAGACGAATCGTTGTGTTACCACCACTGACAGTTTCTGCATCCAAAACATTCTGCAGATTATTCATCTGAGACGCAGAAAGACCGACTGTATTACCCGCGGCACTACCGAAATCAGCAATCGTGTAATGTCCACCTTGCCCATTCAGGAACTCAAACAGGTTCGGTGCACCACTTCCCCCATAAAGAGTCGCATTAAATGATGTGCCGTGCGCGCCAGCAGAGGCATTGTTGACCGAAATTGTATCGGAAGCTGAACCACCAATAATCGTGTCACCATTCCCCACATGAGCTAACAACGAGCCATGGGACGAAGAAGCATCAAAGAGGACGCCGCTTTTGTCGCCTTTCACACCTTCATAAAGGGTAACACCATTCTTATTCTGTGAACCACCCACCTCAAATTGTAGCTGCGTATTCCCTGCATTGGTGCCCACATAATGATACACCACGCCCGATCCAGCATAAATAGTAGCATTACCGGCATGAAGACTCTCGCTTCCCTGCCCACCGACGAAGGTCAGAGAACCACCAACCGTAACTCGATTATCCGTACCAGGCTGAAAAACATGCAAATCATCTACGGCAGAAATGGTGTCTCCCTGACCGCCATAAATTGTATTATGACTTCCAAGGTTGTTGATGAATTTATTCTCG
>NZ_WVHO01000006.1 GCF_009834805.1 Saccharibacter sp. 17.LH.SD | reverse complement strand
CATCGCCTTGGTCAGCCTTTACCCAACCAACTAGCTAATCAAACGCAGGCCCCTCCACAGGCAACAAAAGCCTTTGACCCTCAGGTATCATGCGGTATTAGCACCAGTTTCCCAGTGTTATCCCCCACCCATGGATAGGTTCCTACGCGTTACTCACCCGTCCGCCACTAACCCCGAAAGGTTCGTGCGACTTGCATGTGTTAAGCATGCCGCCAGCGTTCGCTCTGAGCCAGGATCAAACTCTCAGGTTCAATCCAACCAAAACGCACATAGCAAATAAAGCATCTCTAATTCTTACATCAGAAATATATCAGCCATGACATCCTAGCGATAATCTACCACTAAAACGCCGCCAACATATCCCTTCCAGTCTCTCTTCAATTCTCAAAGATCACTACCAAACAACCCCAGAACTTCCGCCCCAGCGCCGCCGGTGAAGCGCCTTATACACTACACTCAAAAACCGTCAATCGATTCTAATCAAAAAAATCAATAAGTTCTAAATTTTTTCATCATGCACGGTCATAAGGGTGAGTTTTCTGCCAATACTGCGCTATATCAGCACGTGTTGTAATCCATACGTCAGAGAACTCTTGCAGATATGTCAGAAAGTTACGCACGGCCATAATACGCGCTGGCTTCCCCGATAGACGACAATGCAAACCTACCGACATCATTCGTCCCCCCTCCTCATAAAGCGTGTCGAACGCATCTCGCAGATAGCGAAAGAACTGATCGCCCTCCACAAAGCCATTTAAAGCCGCAAACTTCATATCGTTCGCATCTAGGGTATAAGGCACGATGAGCTGTGGGCGTCCGTAGCGGTTCTCGTAATAAGGGAGATCATCTGCATATGAATCCGCATCATAAAGAAAGCCTCCTTCCTCCACGACTAAACGGGCTGTGTTCGGGCTTGTCCGTCCTTGGTACCACCCCAAAGGGCGTTTTCCTGTAACTTCTGTGTGAATCTTAATCGCTTCATGCATATGCGCTCTTTCCACCTCAAGCGGCACATGCTGGTAATCAATCCATCGTAGCCCGTGTGTGGCAATCTCCCACTGACTTTCCTTCATGGCTGCAACAGCCTCAGGGTTTGTCTCTAACGCCCGCGCAACTCCGAAAACAGTTACAGGCGCTTTAAACGATTCAAAAAGCCGATGCAGACGCCAAAAACCAGCACGACTCCCATATTCATAAAGGCTTTCCATTTGCGCACATCGTGCCCCAAAGATCGGCTGTGTTCCTATCATCTCTGAGAGGAAAGCTTCAGAATGGCTATCGCCATGTACAACGGAATGCTCAGCCCCTTCCTCATAATTAATAACAAATTGCACAGCGATGCGCGCATTATGCGGCCAATGAGCTTCAGGGATGGACTGCCCATATCCAACAAAATCGCGTTGATATGTATCACTCATGGGATGCTCTCCTTTATCGCTTCTGTTTCTTCATGAATGCCCAGCGCGATTCCAAGCAGCGCGCGCGGCATCAATCCCAGCCCCCCGATTGATAGGAATGCCCTCCCCCGATAGGACGCTTTCAAAAGCCGCAAGCGTTAAAAGAACTTTTGATTTCTGTGCATTAATCCCCATAGCGCCAATACGCCATATCTTCCCCGTTAGAGGGCCAAAAGAAGAGACAATTTCTATCTCGAAGTCACGACGCATCAGTTCTTGAATGCGACGCGCCTCAATTCCCTCCGGCACATGCACACCCGTCACGTTATACATACGTGTTGTCTCATCCCCATAAACACGCATCCCCATGGCCTTTATACCTGCGATCATGGCTTCGCCAGCACGACGATGCCGTTCAATCCGTGCGTCGATCCCCTCTTCCACCACCAAACGCGCCACTTCACGCGCAGCATAGAGCATCGACGTTGCCTCAGTATGATGGTTCATCCTCTGAGGAGACCAATAATTCATCAACATCATAAGATCGAAATAATTAGACTGGATCACAGGCCCCTCTCCCTGGGGAGCTCCCGAGGCAATACCACCTTCATCATGGCGTCTTTCTTTAATCGCCGCCACTGCGCGATCTGATAAAGTGATCGGCGCTGATCCTGGTGGTCCAGCTAAACATTTCTGCAATCCCGCCGTTGCGACATCAATGTGCCACTCGTCTGTTTTGAAAGGCATCCCTCCTAACGTAGCAGTCGCATCAACATAAAAAAGCGCCTCATATTGCCGACATAAGGCACCAATCGCCTCAAGGGGTTGTGCCGTCGTCGTGGAGGTATCTCCATGCACCGCCGCGACAAGACGCGGTTTATGGAGGCGAAGAGCTTTTTCAACATCGGCAGGATCAACAACCTGCCCCCATGGGACATCCACACTATGAACAATCCCACCACAACGCGTCACAATTTCGCGCAGTAAGAGGCCAAAACGCCCGATATTAAGCACCACCACAACCATGCCCGGCGTCACAAGAGACACAAGCGCAGCTTCAATTGCTGACCGTGCCGACCCATTAATAAGAAAGGTCCAATGATTGGTTGTTTGAAAAACCTCCCGATACAGCGCCATGGTCTCATCCATATAGGCTGTCATCTCTGGGTCCATCTGCCCGATGACATCAGCCCCCATAGCGCGGAGTACGCGCGGATGAACATTCGCCGGACCGGCCCCCATCAATAACCGAGAAGGAGGATTAATCTCACACGTAGCAATAGTCATAATGCTGCAAACTCCTCAACAAACGTCATTAATGCTTGGTGAGCGGTCTCAACATCACACACGCGCACCGCTTCATCTGGATGATGGCTTAACCCGTTAGGGCTCCGAATAAAGAGCATGGATGTCGGGCACAAGGCAGCGAGCGCCATCGCATCATGCCCAGCGCCACTTAAAAGCTTTTGTGCCGGCCGCCCTGTCACCGTCTCAACAGCCTGTTCCATACAGCGCATTAAAATTGAATCACACGCTGACGCCGCGTAATATTGTGTTGCCTCAAACGAAATATCCAAATTGCGCCGCTTAGCACTTTCTCGACAACGAATTTGAATATCATGCGCCAACACATCCCGCTCTTCATCCGTTTCCGCACGGATATCAAGGGAGAACCAGACATCCTGAGCAATCACATTCGAGACATTAGGAGCAACCATCAGCTGGCCAACCGTAGCAACAGCATTCGAACGGCGCTGACTCGCACATTGCTCAACAAACCCAATCATTTCTGCTGCTCCAGCCAATGCATCCCGACGCTTCCCCATTGGGGTCGTCCCTGCATGCGATCCCTGACCACGCAAAACGACCCTTTGCTTTATTTGTGAAGCAATGGCCGTCACGACGGCAACAGCGCCGTCTTCTGCTTCAATGCATGGACCTTGCTCAATATGAGCTTCGATAAAGGCCAACACATCTTTCTTATGTCGTGCAGCCTCTGTCACTTTTTGAGGATCAAGGCCAAATGCCTCCATGGCCTGCGCAACACTCATTCCCCTCTCATCCGTAATGCCGTCGGGAACCGCCTCTAACGAGCCAGCCATTGCTCGTGAAGAAAACATCGGAGCGGGAAACCGTGACCCTTCTTCATCACCAAACCCAACAACCTCAATCGCAAAAGGATAGCGTTGTTGGCGATCTCGTAATGCTGCGACAACCTCGATCCCCAACATGACACCGAGAATACCGTCAAATGCCCCACCATTTTTAACCGTATCGAGATGTGAACCAATGACCAACGCCGGTGCATCACGATGCGTCGCTTCGTATCGGCCAATGATGCTTCCCATCGCATCATACCTTACCGTCATGCCCGCCTCTTCCATCCAGTGCGCAACCTGTTTTACGGCACGCCGATAGGCATCCCCGAGCCAGAAACGAAATAAGATCCCTTTGATTTCGCTAAATGAATCCTGCGCCAGGTAGTTGCATCGGTCCACCGCGCGTTTCCCATAATGCCCCATATGCGTCCTCCAACAGAATTACGTTCCTACATCTTTAAGGTATGATATTATATCGAATTCGAATCAAGTTGACCTCGCCCTCTACATGGCCTTTCATGAAAAGGACGAAAGAAGAAGGTCATCTTCATGCATACAGCCACAGCCCGCAAAGGACTTGTCTCCTCCCCTCATCACCTTGCAAGTCAAGCCGGATGTGATGTCCTCAAGGAAGGTGGAACAGCCATTGAAGCGACAATCGCAATAGCCTCAACACTTTCAGTGATCTATCCGCATATGACAGGATTAGGAGGCGATGGCTTTTGGTTAATCTTAACGCCCGACGGCAAAACACAAGCCATTGATGCCTGCGGTTGTTTGGCTCAACGAGTAACACTCGACTGGTATCAGAAAAAGCACGTCTCAGAAATTCCGTGGCGTGGCGGACTGGCCGCAAATACCGTTGCGGGAACTGTTTCTGGCTGGGAAGCCGCTTTGCGCTACAGCGAAATAATTCAACGCCCCTTACCACTACATCGCCTTTTACAGAATGCTCTTTACTATGCATCTCACGGACGCACAGTCTCACGCAGTGAAAGCGCAGTTCTTTGTGAGAAAAATGATGAATTACAGAACCCGCATTTCCGTAAATTTTTCTTCCCATCTGACGGCAGGACGCCTCTCCATGAAAATGAAACCGTTTGTTCTCCCGCCTTAGCGCACACATTTCACACACTGATAAAAAATGGCTTATCGAGTTTTTATGAAGGTGAACTTGCACGCTCTCTGGTTCACGATCTCCAACAAGCTGGCAGCCCCCTCATTGAAGAGGATTTCTTACAGCATAAAGCGACCTATAAAACGCCTCTCCACATAGAGAGTTCACACGGACAACTCTATAACACAGCACCGCCAACCCAAGGAGCGGCATCTTTATTGATCCTCGCACTTTTTGATCGTTTGAAAGACCATGTCCCCGTTGAAACTGCCGATTATCTTCATCTTCTCGTGGAGGCCACCAAACAAGCATTTATATATCGTAATCGTTTTATTGATGGGCATAGTGAGTCCGAAAATCACACACGCACACTCTTTGCGAGTTCAAAACAAATTGATCAAATAGGTTCTCAGATCAACCGCTATCAGGCCCTTCCATGGACAGCCCAAACCCAATGGGGCGATACGACATGGATGGGAGCGATTGATGGCAATGGTATGGCTGTCAGCATGATACAAAGCCTCTATTTTGAGTATGGTTCAGGCGTGCTCCTCCCACAAAGTGGAATCATCTGGCAAAATAGAGGGTCATCCTTCCGCCTTGCACCATCAGGGTGGAACGCACTCACTCCTGGCAGAAAACCATTCCACACCTTAAATCCCGCCGCGGCACGGCTCCATGATGGACGAACCCTTGTCTATGGAACCATGGGAGGAGAAGGACAGCCACAAACACAAGCAGCTTTGTTTACCCGTCATGTGCATTATGGTGTCCCCATCCAAGAAAGCATTAATCGGCCACGTTGGCTCCTTGGGCGTACATGGGGCAATGACAGCTTATCGCTTAAAATAGAGCCAGGGTTCTCGCCTGATATCCTCCATATACTTCAACAACGCGGCCATATCATTGAAGAGCTTCCTGCTCGTTCCTCACTCATGGGCCATGCTGGCATGCTCTCCCGTCATGCTCATGGTCTGCTTGAAGGCGGGTATGATCCACGCAGCGATGGTAGCGTTGCTGGATGGTAACCATTTCCAAAAAGGATAACGTTATGACAACACCCACAAAAAATGAGGTTACTCTTTTAGCCCACGCCAATAACCTCTCTCTTGATCCAGAATTTTACGATGGCGTGTGCTCCAATCTCCAATTGCTCCGCCATTACGCTCAGCTTGTCGAAGATATGCCGCTTCCTGATCGTATTGAACCTGCTTGTGAGTATACGCCATGACCTCTTCTTCAACGCTTCTCAGCCCCCGCGGTCTCTTGGCTGGTTCAACAGCATCCATTGCACAAGCTGTACGGTCCCAACAAATCTCTTCGTACGCTCTCATTCACTCTCTCCTGGAGCATATCCCCTCTCATGACACATCCCTAAACTGTGTCACACGCCTCCTCCACACACGTGCCCTCGCCCAGGCCCGCACTATTGATGAGACGATCAAAAATGGTCGCGATCCAGGCCCGCTTGCTGGTGTGCCATTTGGAATCAAAGAACTCTTTGACGTCAAAGGAGAAATAACCCGAGCCGGATCACGTATCCTTGCCAACGATCCACCCGCATCTCATGATGCCGCACTCGTCGAGCGCCTGATACAAGCTGGCGCAATTCCAATCGCCCTCACGAATATGGATGAATTCGCTTACGGATTTGCGACGGATAATGCTCATTATGGCATCACGCGTAATCCACATGATCCTGCCCGCCTCGCAGGTGGATCTTCCGGGGGATCGGCCGCAGGAATTGCTGCACATTTTTTCTCCCTCAGTATTGGCTCTGATACGAATGGCTCTATTCGCGTGCCAGCCTCTCTCTGTGGGGTCTGGGGTTTGCGCGCCACTCAAGGAACGCTCCCTACCCAAGGCAGTGTCCCTTTTGTCCATAGTCTTGATACCGTAGGCCCCTTTGCTGATAGCGCCATAGGATTACGCCTCTGCTTCGAAGCTCTTGCGCAAACGACCCTCTCTCTTCCATCACCAACAAAACTTCGTGTTGCACGCGCTGGAGGTTGGTTCGCTCGTAATGTATCACCCCCCATGGAAAAGGCACTGTCAGAGCTTGCTCATACACTCCATGCGGACCAAACCGTAACACTCCCCCATATTGACCGTGCACGTGCGGCCGCCTTTATCATAAGCGCTTCTGAAGGAGCCGGCTTGCATATCAAAACGTTACGCTCTCGCCCTCATGATTATGATCCTGCGGTAAGGGATCGCCTTCTTGCGGGGGCCTTATTACCTTCAACCGTTATTTATCAAGCTCACTGCCTCAGACGGTGGTTTCGTGAACAAATGCATCATGTTTTTAAAACAACCGATGTCATTATCGCCCCTGCCGTTGTCGGCCCGGCTCCTCGACTGGATCAACCCCTGATTATGGTTGACGGACAAACAGTCTCCGCACGAGCTAACCTTGGCCTCTATACCCAACCGCTGACACTTGCTGGCTTTCCTGTTCTGTCATTACCCATGAAAACAGATGGCCTTCCTTTAGGCGCCCAACTCATTGCCCCGCCAGGGCGAGAAGACCGTCTCTTCTCTCTTGCTGAGATGCTGGAAGAAAACGGTCATACACAACCCATTTTTCGGCATCACTAATCTACATTAATGAGCGGTGAGAAATGCTTTCTCAGCTCTCACTGCTCTTAATATTGGGGCGCCTTTTTAAAAGAAAATGAGCTGTAGATTAGAAAAGACAGCACGGCTCCAAAAAACCACGAAATCCCAGAATATGATGCAATCCCCATTAAAGACGGTATAATGTTCGCTAGAGCCACAGATATCAATAAGGTACTAACGGCATAAATATTCACGCCTTTATGATACCAAAATCTATTTTCTGGGGAGAGACTATAAAGATACTCTATCTCTATCTTTTTCTTCTTAATGAAGAAATAATCAGAGATGATAATACCATAAAACGGCCCGACAAAACTCCCTAGAACATCCAATGTCCAAGCCATAGCTTGCGGGCTACTATATAAATTCCACGGTGTAATAAAAATCGACAAACACGCAGCACCAATCCCTGCTGTTTTAAAACTCAATTTTGATGGCGCCATATTAGAAAAATCGAATGCAGCAGACACAAAATTCACAACGACATTAATCCCTGCCGTTACAATCATGAATGCAAGAATAGCAATAACGATCACGGTTAGATTATCTGTCCGTGCAACGGTCTCAACTGGATCTAAAACACGCACGCCAAAAGCAGGAACCGTCAGCACAATCGTCGTGACCACTAACGCGACAAATCCAAAAAAATTAACGGGCAATCCCCAAAAGTTTCCCTTCCGTAAATCAGATCTCTCTCGTGCATAACGAGCAAAATCACCAAAATTCAGCATAGGAGCTGAAAAATACGAAACGCTTAGTAAAAAGGTCGCAATGATAACATGAAGATGCGCCGTCCATGGCTGTGCAACTGCTGTAGAGCCAAAACAGCCATCCCACAAAGCATGAAATGCTTTTGATGACCCTACGTGATGGAAAAGATAGACATCCAGAGCCAGCATAACGACATAGATAAGCGGACCAGACCATTCCGCAAATTTTTTAATACCATCAATACCCCGCCAAAAAACAATGGCCTGAATCCCCCATAATGTCAGAAAAGCCCCCCACCCAAGAACGGACAAATGCGCAAAGCCATGCTGAGTGACATCAGCCCAACATCGTAAATTCGGCCAAAGTTTTAATATCAAAACGAGCAAGGCATTAGATGCTAACCATGTCTGGATTCCATACCAACATACCGCAATAACCCCTCGCACAAAGCCAGGAATTTGTGCGCCTCGCACACCAAAAGACACACGACACACAACTGGAAATGGAATCCCTAGTGCAAAACTTGGCTCCGCAATTAAATTACACAGGAATTGAACCGCCAAGATTCCAAGGGCTAAACCAACAACGACACTCCAGCCAACCACCCCCCCTGCAAATAATGACCCAATCGTTACATAAGTGCCAACACTATGGATATCCGACATCCAGAAAGACAGATAATCATACCACGTCCATGTACGCATAGGCGTTGGCAAGAGGGCTTCATTACAAAGGGAACGATCCCCTCGAGAAGGGTCTATCGTATAAAATTCCTGCATGATCAAAAACCCGTTCTAAACGTAACAATCGCGTAAAATCGACTAAGCGTATTGTAGGTCGGCGCAGCACCAGGAATCAGCGTCCCGCGCAATCCTCGGACACTCTGTGCATTCATTTTAACGCTGTTAATCGCCGAATAAGCTTTCGTATCTGCAAGATTATTAACCCAGAGCATAATCTCAGGCGATTTTAAGAAAGATAAATACTTGCCTATATAGGTATCTGGCAACAAACGAGCGCCAACTGTGAGATTTAACGTCGCGAGCTTTGGGAGATATTCATCATTCATAAAGGTTGAATATTGGCGTGAGAAATACGTTAAATCAAAATTCCAGAAAAATGGCCCATTGTCCCAGTCTAACCCAAAAGACACGGTCCATTTGGGCGCATTTGTCGAATGTTTTCCTTTCGTTGGTAGGAAATCATCTCCAACTCTCAGGTTATTGTTCAATATGGAATGAAGATACTGTGCTGAAACATATGGTCTAAAATTGAAAAATGGCCGCGTACCAATTTCAAAATCGACACCATCACTCGTTTGACCTCCGCCATTAATATTCTCGGCCACTTGTTGATTGCCTAAATACCCGTAGGTAGAGATTTGCCTATTTGTAAAATTGTAATGAAAATACGTTAAAGACCCCACAAATAATTTATCATTGTAACGAACACCGGCTTCTTCTGATATTGAATACTCATCTTTAACACGATTATTCCCCTTCGAAACAAAACTACCCGTATTCGGATTAATCGTCGAAATAAGATAACTATCCGGAGCCGCTTTTGCCCCTGTAGCAACCCCCGCGAAAACCTGCCAATTCCGCGTTAATTGATAATGACCACCAAGTTGTGGAAGAAGCTGAAGCTCATTACGCCCTAATTTATAAGGCAATCCAGGGATACGTTCTGTCGCATTGCGATTAATCATCACCACACGCATCCCTCCATCAAAGATCAAATGATCACGCAATAATTTAAGCGTATCTCCTGCAAAAAGAGCATGTGTTTTGGTAATATCGCTATAATTCGCCGTATAAAAAGGACGTCCATCAGGCATTCTTAAGGTTTTGCTGGTCCATCCATAAGGCGTGTAAGGAGAACCATCCTGATTAACGCCTGTATATCCATTTCTATTAGTTGAATTATCGTAATCAAACCAATATCCAAAATATGGATGATTCACACCAACATCCAAAGTAACCTTCGCAACAAACCCTCCTCTCATTTCATTGAGAGTCGAATATCCTTCCGCAAGTCCCGTGTTATGTCCTGGTAGCTGGCCGGGAATGATCATCCCTGTAATCAGTTGATTTCCATAATACACATTATTGTTGAGTTTCTGACCAGAACCATATGATTTATAATTATACGCTGTGTATGGCGTAATATCTAAATGGACATGTCCATAAGTGAATTTAGACGGCGCTAAAATATTATACGTACGCGAATGAAGCCAATTGAGCTTCCAGTAATCTGGATTTTGTTGTGATGGATTATAATATCTAGAAAGTTGATTTTTCCATCCTAAGGTATGCCAGTTCGCCATCGTCGTATTCCAATATGGCTCATTACCAGCAAGTCCCCGCATAAAACCGCCAATCAACGAAATACGATTGCCTTCATCCCATTCCTTCAGCACCTTAAAATCAACATGTTGGAAACTTTCATTCCCTGGCCCATGATAAAATGTATCATGCTGGTTAGAGACAGAAATAAATGATCGGATTCCTGAATGCCCGATCTCACCACTCTCTAACCTTAAAAATTCACGCGTATAATTGCTTGACCCAGCCCCTACATCAAAGGTTCCTCCAGCCTTTTTTGATGGATTACGACTTGTAAGATAGAACGCCCCACCTGAGGCATTCACAGCAGCTGTATCCAGATTGGCTGAACCAGGCTGCGCGGTAACAGTCCCAATATTTTCACTATCAACGACCCATGCTAGATCAAGGTTATAACCCCCTACGCTTGAAAGCGGCATTCCATCATATGTGTTCGCAATTTCATCTTGCGTTAAACCACGCATGCTTAAGGCCGATTTTTCATGTCCTGCTGGGTCCGTATTCGCTACAACAACACCCGGCATCATTTTTGCAAAATTATAAGCATTTTGAGCGGGAGCCTGCTTCGCAATATAATCTTGAGATACAGTACTCCGTGCTTTTGGTGCTATTTGCGGACGAATAAGCCCGCCTCCTGGAGCGCGTCGTGTCACACCATCAAAAACATGAGAACTTTGGACATGAATTGTCTCAGGAGAAGAATGTATTATGCCAGCACGGTTTCGATAAGAATGATGATGTTTAACTATTTTAGTCTCCGCCATAGAAGCGGACGTAGCCATTACCCCCAACACCCCTCCGGCGACAATGAAATAACCACGAAAAGAATAATGCGACTGCTTTGATGATTCGATACACTCCATTCGATCATCCTTTCATAAGGTGTTTAATTTTTTAATCGTAACGTTTTTATATGAAAATGATTCATAGAATGTGTCAATGAAGGTCATAATAAAATTTATCGAGAAGAATTTAATCTAAATAAAATAGTTAATTAATAATAAAACTATTTTATGGCGTTTTTTATCTAGATCATATTGAAATAGATCACGCTTTCCACGAAAGAACAATAGACTGGAACACACAGACACGCTGCTATCTCATCCTTCAATTCAGACAGTCCCGTTCCTGCCATTAAAATGGATGTCGCCTTTTTTTCTATAATGAGCCTCTGAGCCGCCTCTATAATCGGTTGGATAAGTTTATCTTTCTCTGACGATAAAGCGACCCCACCACTCTCTTCTGTTACCTCAACCCCAACAACGCCATCTGCAAGTTGTTCAGCCCTTAGGAATTCTTCGATCATCGCCTTCCAAGGCAACCCACCCGTCACGATACCGATTGCTGTTTCTTTTTGTTGGCAACCTTTTAAAGCGGCATAAGCCATACCCATAACGGGCAAGGTTGTCATTTCACGTAATGCTTTCACAGCGGGATCACCAAAACACGCCATGAGAATTTTATCATGAGGGCCCCACTTTAACGTTTCAAATAGTTTTAGAACGGCATATTCCGCCACAACATGAGAGACACGAGATGCAATGTAAGGCGCTCCAATCGTCGCTGTAACACCACGAACACGCCCCTGCCCCCATAACATGGAAGCCTTCTCGACAAGTCGCTCTGTTAAAAGGGCATTTGTATTCGGATTTAGAATCACAAGATTAGACATAAGGGACCATTCATCCTGTGGATATGATTAAGGGTATTAAGAGGTATAAGTTTTTGAGGGTAATTAAATTTTTTGCAAAAGGAAAACCCTCCGTAGATTATTGATCTATGGAGGGTTGAAGCATTTTAGATAGGGGTAAGCGAGGGGACCTGGCGGCGACCGACTTTTCCACCCGTCGAGGGGCAGTATCATAGGCGCTGGAGGTATTGACGGCCGAGTTCGGGATGGGATCGGGTTTAGAGCCTCCGCCATAGCCACCAGGTCTTCCCGCTTACCCGTATGTGTATGGGTGAGAGGGGTGCGGTTGGTGTGTAGAGTAATGTGACTGACTACTGTGCATGTGTTTTATGTGTGAGAGATATGGGCGATTAGGATCAGTTAGCTGAACGCGTTACCGCGCTTTTACACCTGACCTATCGACGTCCTGGTCTTGGACGGCCCTGTGAGACCTAGTTTTGAGGCTGGTTTCCCGCTTAGATGCTTTCAGCGGTTATCCATTCCATACTTAGCTACCCGGCTGTGCCACTGGCGTGACAACCGGTGCACCAGAGGTATGTTCATCCCGGTCCTCTCGTACTAGGGACAAATCCTCTCAAGTCTCTTACACCCACGGCAGATAGGGACCGAACTGTCTCACGACGTTCTAAACCCAGCTCACGTACCACTTTAATCGGCGAACAGCCGAACCCTTGGGACCTGCTCCAGCCCCAGGATGTGATGAGCCGACATCGAGGTGCCAAACCTCCCCGTCGATGTGGACTCTTGGGGGAGATCAGCCTGTTATCCCTAGAGTACCTTTTATCCGTTGAGCGATGGCCCGTCCACGTGGGACCACCGGATCACTATGGCCGACTTTCGTCTCTGCTCGAGCTGTCACTCTCGCAGTCAGGCGGGCTTATGCCATTGCACTCGACAGCCGGTTTCCGACCGGCCTGAGCCC
>NZ_WVHO01000005.1 GCF_009834805.1 Saccharibacter sp. 17.LH.SD | reverse complement strand
CTATGGCGGAGGCTCTAAACCCGATCCCATCCCGAACTCGGCCGTCAATACCTCCAGCGCCTATGATACTGCCCCTCGACGGGTGGAAAAGTCGGTCGCCGCCAGGTCCCCTCGCTTACCCCTATCCCCCTGACGCGGGGTGGAGCAGCCCGGTAGCTCGTCAGGCTCATAACCTGAAGGTCGTAGGTTCAAATCCTACCCCCGCATCCAATACATCCCCCACTTTGAAGAAGCTTAGATCCTGTACGTTCAAATACAGATCAACCTACGCTCTAGACGCACAAAGCTTCTCTCCTCTAAGAGGAAAGACTGCCTTCGGTTTCTTGTATGTTTTTGAGCGCTAAACTGTTCGTTACGATGGGTTCTTTAAGGAGAAATTAGGACATACCCTGATTAAAGGATATGTCCTTTTTTAAATTAGGAGGAAGAACGAGAAAATAAAGCGTAACGGCCTGGCCCAGTGATTCCTAAAGCAAGGAGTCCGCCGGCGACGCTCATGTTTTTGTAGAAATGAATCATCATGTCATAGTGAACCATACCAGCAGGGAACGTCCAGAAATGATGGCCAATGAATGCTGTGACGATTGTATAAGGAGCTAAAAGAATAGCAACAGGGGAGGCTAAAACACCTGTGAGAATAGCCAGGCCACCTCCGAGCTCAACGATGACAGCGATAGCAGCAGCAACGCTAGGGAGAGGAACGCCAAGGCTCTGCATATAGCCTACAGCCATCCCAAAGCCTTGCAATTTGCTCCATCCCATGATGAGAAATAAGGAAGAGAGTAGAACACGAGCAAGAACAAGAAGTATGTCCTTTTGTGCAGAATTTACCATTAATATGCCCTTCTAGAGAAATCTGACAGGCATTTTATAATACGTAGCTTCTGTAAAAAATATGGGCAAAATTAACAATCGATGATTTCAAAAATTAAATGTAACAAAAAAGCCAGCTTCCTCAGCTGGCTTTTAAGAAGAGCAACTTTAATTATGCTGCGAGATGAATATTGGTCTTGATATTACCTTTAGTCGCATGAGCATAAGGGCAAAGAAATTCTGTTTTCTTCAGAAGGTCCTTTGCAATATCAGAGGAAATGCCAGGTAGGGAAACAGAGAGCTCAACTTCGAGCCCAAATCCACCATCAGAGCGTGGGCCAATACCAACCGTTGCTGTAACCTCAACATCGTTTGGCAATGTAATCTTCTCTTGAGAGGCAGCAAGTTTCAAGGCGCCTATAAAGCAAGCAGCATAGCCAGAAGCGAACAACTGCTCTGGGTTGTTGCCTTTTCCATTGCCACCAAGCTCCTTTGGAACGCCTAAAGTGACTTTGAAGGAACCGTCAAGCGTTTCAGCGTGACCATCGCGGCCTCCAACAGCACGAGCAGCCGTACGATAAAGAACGTTAACTGACATAATAGCGTCTCCTTTTAGGGAGGCAAGTTTTGCCCCCCTTAGTTGTGAGTTCTTATGTGAGGCCGAAGAGCCCTATTTTTCAAGAGTTGAAAGACGCCATATCAATCACAAAGCGGTAATGAACATCACCTTTTTCCAGACGCTCAAAAGCTTCGTTAATTTGATCCATACGAATCATTTCACAATCTGGGAGAATGTTTTTTTCAGCACAAAATTCAAGCATCTCTTGTGTTTCGGGAATCCCACCAATGAGGGAGCCTGCTACACGGCGACGTCCCATAATGAGAGGCACGCTGGATTGCGCTTCCATGGGGCCAATTTGACCAACCATAACGAGCGATCCGTCAATATCAAGCAATGGAGTGTAAGGGTCGAGGTTATGGGTATAAGGGACTGTATCAATGATAAGATCAAAGCTGTTGGCGGCCGCTTGCATTGAGCTTTCATCGGTAGAGATGAGAACTTTATGAGCACCAAGACGTAATGCATCGGCTTCTTTACGTTTTGAGCGGCTAATAACAGTGACTTCTGCGCCCATACCAATAGCGAGTTTAATGGCCATATGACCGAGGCCACCCATACCAATAATTCCAACGCGTGTCCCTTGGCGGACATTCCAATTACGCAGCGGAGAGTATGTGGTAATACCAGCGCAAAGAAGGGGAGCAGCGCGAGAAAGGTCTAAACCATCTGGAACACGAAGCACGAATTCTTCGCGTGCGATGAGTTGCTTCGCATAGCCACCACGTGTGATCTGTCCATCTTGACGGTCAGGGCTGTTGTAGGTGGCCGTCATTTCATGACGACAATATTGTTCATTGCCAGCATGACATTGATCACAATTCTGGCAGGAATCGACCATACAGCCGACGGCAACAGAATCGCCGATTTTATATTTTGTGACATCGGAGCCGATAGCTGTAACACGGCCGATAATTTCATGACCTGGTACAAGTGGGTATGATGTCATACCCCAGTCATTGCGCGCCATATGCAGGTCTGAGTGACAAACACCGCAATAAAGCACTTCCATGGCAACATCATTGTTGCGGAGTTCACGATGTTCAAACGTAAATGGTTCGAGTGGAGTTTCACTGGAAGTTGCTGCGTAGGCAGAAATAGTCATGGGGAAAGTGTCCTATCTTCTTTTTCTGGAAAATGGCAGGAACATTATTGTTCCATTAAATTAGAACAATAATGTACCATACCCATATCTTCTCTTTTGCCAAGAGGGGAGAGAAGAAGAAACTTTGCAATACGATGGAGAGGAGGGACTACTCCGGCAGGCCCATAATAAGGTTCATCCCTTCGTCATTTGCAAGGACGGCAGCTTTTTCTTTTGTATTAAGAGTCCGGAGAGCTTCTTTGAGAGAAGCACTTTCACGCAGTTTTAGAAGCCCTGTTAACAGAGGAATATTGATGGGATCTCCAGCTTGTCGTGCAGGTGGCAGAGACGCCCGATGCATCATGCGAAGGAAGGGGTCATGTCGAAGAGCTGTGAAGGCTTCAAAGTGAGGGATTTCAGGAGATTCTTTTTCTTCTGCCTCTGCAAGACGCATGATTGAAGGTGGATGACTTTCTTCTGGAATTAAAAGAAGACCAGCTTTACGGGTCTCATCTCCGATGTAACGACTTGATGTGAAAGCAACGAGAGGGATGGCTAAAAGGAGCCCGATAAGGACAGGGAGCATCCACAAGAATAAAGCGGTGGAAACAGACCAAGCGGCGATACTCAAGGCGAAGCCGAGAGCACTATACAGCCAATAGCGGTGAGTGATTTCTTTAAGTGGGACGCGTCCATCCGCGCGGTTTTGAGCGTTCCATCCAGAGTCCCGGCCTAGTAGAATCGATATGATCCCAGAGGTTTGGATAAGCATAGCAATGGGGGCGATCAGCGCACCCAGTATAGTCTCAATAATAACGGAAACCGCTAGTCTGAAAATGCCACCTATTTTTTTGCGTTCATCGGTGTTGAGGCAACAAGCAAGGAAAGCGAGAATCTTAGGAGCAAGCAAGATCAGCATGGTGGTGAAAAACACCGTCCGTGCTTGGATAGGGTCGACATGTGGCCAATGTGGATAGAGAGTTCGAGACGTCCCAAAATAAGCTGTGTGAGAAAAACGTGCCTGTAAGGAAATGAGAATACCGCAAAGTAAAAAGAGCAACCAAAGCGGTGACATTACATAAGAGCCAATTCCAACCAACATATGTGAACGGCTGATCCAGTGGAGTCCTTTTGTTGGTAGAATACGAGCATGTTGTAGATTCCCCTGGCACCAGCGACGATCACGAATGGCAATATCGGTCAAGGAAGGAGGACTTTCCTCATAGGACCCAAAAAGTCCAGGCACCATATGAATTGCCCATCCCCCGCGGCGCATGAGAGCAGCCTCAACGAAGTCATGACTTAGAATATGCCCACCAAAGGGAGGCTTGCCAGGAAGGTGGGGAAGGCCCGCTTGTTCAGCAAAAGCTTGGGTGCGGATGATGGCATTATGGCCCCAATAATTCCCTTCTGACCCGTGCCACCAGGCAATACCATGAGCAATAAGCGGGCCGTAAATGCGTCCGGCGAATTGTTGCATACGGGCGAAAAGTGTATGCCCTCCTGCGATGACAGGGAGGCTTTGGATCAGTCCAACATGAGGGTGGCTTTCCATGGCGTGTGCCAGGCGGACGATTAAGCCACCATCCATTAAACTGTCGGCATCCAGGGTGAGCATATGTGGATAAGTCCCTCCATGATGCTGCACCCATTCAGCAAGATTCCCGGCTTTACGATCGACATTTTGAGCACGACGACGATAAAAAACGCGATGCCGAGCGTAATCGTGCTCACGTAACGTGAGATAGGCGCGTTCTTCTTCGATCCAAATATCAGGATTGGTGGTATCGGAGAGGATAAAAACGTCGAATTTATCAGCCTGTCCCGTTTCTTGAAGGCTCCGCAACATGGCTTGCAGGTTAATCATCAAGCGGGAAGGAGGCTCATTATATGTTGGAAGGAGAATAGCTGTGCGATCATGAACTGATGGAAGAGGCCCATCGCGTTGCAGGCCTAACCCAAGGCCTCCGCCTCTGATGAGAGAGAAGAAACCACCAATAGCCGACACAAACGAAAGAGAAAGCCAAAAGCTAAGAATGGCGAACAGCACCAAAATAATGATGCCTAATGTGGAGAAGCCCAGCGCATTGAAAACTTGATTGATTCTTTCGACACCATATCCCGTTAAAGCGAGGGAACCTCCAAATACAAAGAGACGTCTAAGCCATAGAGTTGAAGGGGTGGTTGGGAGACGCCAGAAAGGCCGACCATATCGTTTAGGCGGGCGTCCTAGATCTTGAACCGGCATGTCCAGAGGGGAAGGTGGCGGCAAAAAAGCTTCGGTTGAGGAAGAAGGGTTCATGTCTGTCATGCGGTCCAGCGATAAAGCCATGTTTCAGAGATAGGGCCTTGATCGGTAGCGAGTTGTGCCTGAAGTTCGGAAAGTTTTGTGTCTCCAGGGACGAATTCAAAGAGAGCCCGCATTCCTTTTACTTCTGGGTTGGGCACAATCGTCACATTGCGAATGTTCCCGGTTGAACATTGCGTGACAAGATGAAACCTTGTTTCTGGAGGCAAAGTTCGGAAAGGCTCCCCGTTAAAGTCCAACACAATTTGGCGGACTTCTGGATGGTCAACGACGCCACCAATGCGTGTTGCAACGACACGAGCCAGTCGTGTGGGCCAGGGAGTATCCCACCCCCAATACATACGGTAGGTGAAGTTATAGCTTTGACCGCTTTTTAAGGGCTGTTTTGGTCTCCAAAAGGAAACGATATTATCATTCACTTCGCTGGGTGTCGGAATTTCAATGAGATTAACACTGCCATCTCCCCAGTTTCCAACGGGTTCAATCCACAAAGAAGGTCGTTTTTCGTAATGAAGAGCGAGGTCTTCATAATCACGGAAGTCGTGTTTGCGTTGCATCAGACCATAACCATAGGGGCCTGTATCACTGAAGACTGAGAATTGTAGATCTGTTGGATTGGTAAGGGGGCGGTAAAGTTGTTGGCCGGTGCCCGTCCACATTTGGAGGGCTTCACTATCATGGGCTGCGTGGCGCCAATCATCGACGTGACTACGATTATTCGCATCGAAATAGAACATGCCCGTTAATGGGGCGACGCCACCGCTATCAATGTCGTGACGCGGGAAAAGCGAAGATTGTACATCAAAGAGAGTCGTTTCCCCTGGGCGAATACTGAAACGGAACGCCCCTGTAATAGAAGGGCTATCCATGAGGGCATGAATGACAAGGGAATCACTCCCTGCCGTAGGCTTTTCCAGCCAAAATGAACGGAAAAGAGGAAATTCCTCCCCTTTCAGGGAGCCTGTATCTTTTGCAAAACCGCGTGCTGAAAGGCCATAATCCTGGTTTTTCGCGAGAGCTCTGAAATAGGAAGCACCTAAGAAGACGGCACATTCTTCCATAACGCCTGGCGTGTTGATGGCATAACGAACACGGAGTCCCGAAAATCCAACATCTTCTGTAACTTTGAGTGCGGGATCACGGTAGGTAAAAAGGTCTGCGTTATAGGGCACAAGGTCGGCTTGACCATCAACAACGTTAAATATCTCAATACGAGGGCGGTAGAGATAACCGCGAGGGAAGAATTCAACATCGAAAGCAAGTTTGTCATCATGCCAAAGCGCCTTTTCGGGGTTGTAGGCGATAGATGAGAACTGATCGAAGTTCATATGCTCTAAAGTAGGGGGGAGTTTTTGCGAAGGCGCTTCGAAGGGGTGTTGGGCAAGGGTCTTTGCCAAATCATGCACGGTATTATTGTCAAAGCTATGCGATATAGAGGGGGCTGGACCAGCAGCGTGACCATCTCTGACTAAGAAACGGAGAAAGGAGAGGCCTGTGCTGAGCCCGAGGCCAGCTTTGATAAAATGGCGGCGTAAAACTGGCATAGATTCTTTTTAACTCCCTTGTCGCAGTGGCGATCAACTACCTCAATGTGACACTCTGAAAGAATGAATGACATTAGTAACGCATATCAGTGTGATAAAGATATTTTATTAACTTTTAGTCCCTGATAGAGGGCAAAATTAAGACATTCCACGGGATAGTGAAACCAAGGTTGGGATTTTTTTAGAATAATGTTCAACCATGTGGGGAGACGGCGGGGATAAGAGGGGCACCTCAAGAAGGCAACGTATTTGGCCAAGTTCTTCAATACGGCGTGTATTTTCAGGGTTAAGAGGGCCACTGCTTATAAAGCCTAAAACGGGTAGCTGCCGTCGATAGAGTGCTTCTAGGCTGAGAAGTGTGTGATTAAGGGTCCCTAATGTGCTGCGTACGACCAAGACGATAGGAAGGCCGAGTGCCGCGATGAGGTCAATCATCATCATAGTATCGGTGATAGGGACCATGAGCCCTCCGGCACCTTCAATAATGAGTGGCTGGTGTGAGAGAGGTAGGGTTAAGTGCGTTGGATTGATAGTGATCTGATCATGATGGGCGGCGGCATCGGGTGCAAGAGGTTCGCGAAGGCTGTAAGCGGGGGGGATCATACGATCGGATGGTAATTGGGCAAGATGGCGGACTGTCGTGGTATCTCCAGGGTCTTCATTGAGTCCCGTTTGGAGGGGTTTCCAGTAGGTAGCCTCCCAGGCACGGCAAAGAATTGCTGAGATAAGTGTTTTCCCAATATTTGTGTCGGTCCCGGTGACGAAAACACCGCGAGAGGTATCGAGTGAAACGGAAGGGGGTGGTAAAAGAGATGTGTGGGATATCATACGTTTTTCCGGAAAAAGCCAAACCCTATGTGATAGGTAACCGCATGGTGGTGGTCATCGAACCACTGCATGGCCTGTTTTAGGCCCAGGCCACGTGTTGGTAGGTAAGAATTTTGTGGGAGTGTTGCGCCAATACGGCGTAAATCTCTTAGAAAATGACGGGCAGAAGGGACGGGGTCCGTTAAAAGATGCTCTTCCCAGAGGCCTGTTCCATCTAAAGGCCACTCCTGATTGAGAAGCTTGAGAGAAGGATAATCAGGTACGCCACAGGGTATGTGTGTGGCCAGACAGCTTTCCCGCCATTCTTTGAGGCTGTCTTGTACAAGCGTTGCAATAACAAAGCATCCGCCTGGAGCGAGAAGGGGAATCAGGCGTTTTAAAGCAGCAGGGCGGTCCGTAAACCATTGCCAGCAAAGACTGGATGTAATGAGGTCGAACGGTGGATGGTGTGATGATGGCCAGTCGGTATGTGGGAATTCCCCGTCCATGATGCGTAAAAAAACATTCGGAGATGAGCCGAGACGCTCGTCTGTTCGTTTGAGCATATCCGGGGACAGATCCGTCGCGCATATGGATGCGTTGGGGAATAAGTGACGGAGCTCAGAGGTTAAGAAACCTGTTCCACACCCAAGTTCAAGAATACGTTGAGGGGGAGAAGGAGCACAATAGGTATAACTGTCTTGGGCAAGGTGGGTTGCACAACGTTTTTGAACGCGTGCTGCTTGGTCATAGTGAATGGCGCTATTGAAGCGATCACGAATAGAAGATTTTCGATGATCAGTCATAGTGCGATGCTATGGCACGAAGATGTTGGGCACACAAATGAGGATGAGTTAATGGCAGCACATGACCACCGGGCAGTGTGTCTTGTCGTGCAGGGGGTGGGAGGCCTGAGCGAGCAGGTGAAAGGGGGTCGTCTTGCCCGACTAAGCTATTAAGTTTTCCAGACCATCGTGTGAGATGAGGGCGGTGATCAGCTTGTATCAGTGTTGTAAGGCCAGCTTGGAGCGTTGCTTGGTCTGGTGTGTGTGGGAGAGGTGTTCGGTTGTCTCCACACATATGTCGAAAAGCGTGCAAGACAGAGGATGTATCCTGACAGAGGCGGCGGTTCATACGTTCTATAAAGCGAGCTGGAATTCCTTCAGGGAAGGAGGCCGCCTGGCTGAAACGTGCAAACCCGTTAATTGAAAGCATACCGCGGCACAACGGCGAATCCTGAGCTAAAAGAGATAAGACACCCGTTGAATGACCAACGGCTAGATAAGGTTCTTGTGGGGGAGGCGGAAATGACGGTGCACCGTTATAGCCAAAATCTATGATAACGGCGCGAAAACCGGGTAATTGATGCAGCATCGCGGTCCAAAAGGAGGCATCATAGCTCCAGCCATGAGCGAGATAGAGACAGCGCAGCATTATGGATTTTCCAACGAACAATATTTGAGGAGAGCATCTCCCAATCGGTCTATGTCTGCAGCGCTTATCTGACTATTAAGGGCGATGCGTAAACGTGCTGTATGAGGAGGCACGGTAGGCGGCCTTATGGCCGCGACAAGAAATCCCGCATGTTCCAACATTTTGGCTATGGAAAGCGCCTGATCACTTTCTCCAATGATGACGGGGATGATTTGTGTTGTTGAGGTGCTAGTGGATCGCCCGATAAGATGAAGGCGTTTGCGTAGTTTGGAAGCGTGAGCGTGTAAGGTATGGCGTTCTTGTTCCAATGTAGGAATCAGATCTAACGCTGCGTCGATGGCCCCTAATAGGGCGGGTGGTAGCGCTGTGCTGTAGATAAAGCCAGAAGCCTGGTTAAGAAGATAATCACATAGGGCTCTAGAGCCTGTGACAAAGGCGCCCATTCCTCCAAGAGCTTTACTGGCTGTGCTCATGGTAATATCAGAAAGACCATGGCCTAGACCGCGCCCTTCTGGGCCAAGAACACCTGTGGCATGGGCTTCGTCAATGTAAAGGAAGGCGCCAAAGTGATCCGCTAAGGCACGAAGTGCAGGGATATCTGCTTGATCACCATCCATAGAGAAAACGCTCTCTGTGACAATGAAGCGTAATCCTGTTGTATCTTTGTCTCGGGATAGAAGCTCTTCTAAATGAGTGAGATCATTATGGCGGAAACGTTTTTGGTGTACGCCAGCGCTTAAGCAACCGTGATGGAGGCTCGCATGGTTCAGGCGGTCCATATAGAATTGTGCTGGAGCGCCTGTCTCTTGACGAGAAAGTGCAGAAAGGGCTGGAATGATGGAGGCGTTAGCTTGCCAGCCGCTTGCGAATAATAGGGCAGCCTCACTGGATTTAAACGTGGCCAACCGTTCTTCGATATGGTGGTGCAGCGCGAGTGTGCCTGTGACTAATCGGGACGCACGCGCTCCAGCGCCATAGCGCTCAGCCCATTCGGCAGCCCGTTGCTTGACGATCGGGTGATCGGCAAGGCCTAAATAATCATTTGATGAAACATCAAGTAACTGGGTGCCATTGCGCCAAAGGTAAGGGCCATCCCGTGTGATTGAGGAAAGAGTCCGCCGTGTTTGGGTTTCGTCACGGCGCTTTAAAGCGTGTTGGAGGGCTTGTTGAAGAGCGTTCATGACGTATAGGTTTTCAATACACGGATAATTGCATTCGTGAGATGAGAGAGCTCATGAGACGAAATAGTAAAAGCGGGTGTGAGATAGATAATATTACGGAAGGGGCGAATCCACACATTTTCAGCAAGGAACGCGTGTTTAAGCGCCGTGATATCGTTTATTTTTTCGAGCTCGACTACGCCAATAGCCCCCATAACACGGACGTCTTTTACAAATGGAAAAGAACGACAAGGAGCAAGTTCAGCTTTTAATTGGGCTTCAATGCGATGCACTTGGTCCAAACGCGGTTCTGTTTCGAACAAATCTAAGGAAGCATTCGCAACAGCACAACCAAGAGGATTTGCCATAAAAGTAGGGCCATGCATGAGCGCATGAAGTGGGTTGTCAGATAAAAATGCTTCAAAGACATGGCGGCGTGCCACCGTGGCGGCCAGGGGCATTGTTCCACCAGTGAGAGCTTTGGAGAGAGCTATGATATCTGGTGTTACAGCGGCTTGCTCGCAGGCAAACATCGTCCCCGTGCGACCGAAACCGGTGAAGACCTCATCAAAAATGAGAAGAATACCATGATGATCACAGAGGCGGCGTAAATGTTGCAATGTTGCTGGATCATGGAAAAGCATCCCACCGGCGCCTTGCACTAAGGGCTCTGTGATGAGAGCAGCAATCGTATGGCCTTGCTGATCCAGGAGCGCCTCAAGCGCTGAGAGGCGTTCGGGATTTGTCGGGAGATCGGCTAAATATTGCTTGGGAAGAGCCTCTCCAAAGAGGGAGTGCATGCCTTCTTCAGGGTCACAGATCGCCATCATACCTAACGTGTCGCCGTGGTAACCTCCACGAAATGAGAGGAGTTTATGACGGTCTGATCTGCCGTGATTCAGGTGGAATTGTACAGCTATTTTAACCGCAACTTCCATGGCGACAGAGCCGGAATCAGTGAAAAAAACTCTTTCAAGATCTCCAGGAAGAAGGGTGGCAAGGCGCTGAGCAAGATGTTGAGCGGGCTCATGTATCATCCCACCAAACATAATATGCGGCATCCGCTGGGCTTGGTCGTTCAGGACTTTTTGAAGATGTGGGTGGTTATAGCCGTGACATGCCGTCCACCAGGACGCGATACCGTCAATAAGTGTGCGGCCATCCTGTAACGTAATAGTACTACCGGTGGTGGAGTGCGCTTTCACCGGAAAAGGGGATGTTTTCATTTGGCAATAGGGAAGCCAGAGAGAGGGTAGTGTGTCGGCAGAAGCGTTCATAAAGAGATAGTATTTCGTACTGGTAAAGGAGAAATATAAAAAAGCCTTTAAGGCACTGCCTGTAATTATGACAGAATCGATAATTGCAAGAAAGGTTATTATCTTTTTACCCTAGGCGTGTAGCGGTATGGATACTTTTTTCTCTAGATCGGACACTCTATATAGACGGGTATCTTATTTTTGCACCTAGCGCCTGGGTAGCGCGTTTTTGGAGGTAGGGATGATAAAGGCGTCTCGGTTTGCAGTTCTTGGACTAACATCATTTCTGGCTTTGGGGGCTTGTGAAACCCCTGGTGAGGATTCGCGCCCTGATGTCTACGATCAATCTCAGGTTAATGGGGTGCAGCGTGGGCGTGTTGTGAATATCATTTCGGTATCAAGCGCACGAGTGAATGTTGATAATTCACATAATCATGAAACATCTCAAGTTGTTGGTGGGTTGTTAGGGGCTGCATTGGGGGCGGGTCTTGCTGCTGGTCCTGGGGGGGCCGGTTGGGGTGGAGGCTTGGCTGCCGGTGCCGGTGGTGCTGCGGGTGGTGCTTTGTTAGGAGGGGCTGCTGTGGGTGGTCATACCCTTGTTAGGGGGGTGACAATTGCATACCAAGATCGTGCTGGAGGTGAGGCACTCTTATCAACTCAGGTGGGGCGTACGTGTGAATATCGACCTGGGAGTGCTTTGTTAGTGATAACGGCGAATAATCAAACACGTGTTCAACCGAATGCTTCATGTCCGAGAAGATAGTAAGGAAAGTGTAAATTGAAAAAGGGAAAGCGTTATGAGGTATTGGCACTATCTTATGTCGGTTGGTCTATTGGGTTCGCTTTTCCTCGTTAGTGGAGGAGTCGTTCACGCGCAGTCGGCCGATACTGATCCGTATCAGATAGAGACTTTGGCGCATATCCAAGATAGTCAGGATGCGCGCCGGGCTGCTTTGCAGAACGCTGATCAGGAGGCTGAACGTTTGGAACAGCGGAGAACAGAGTCACGTTCTGCTTTTGAAAAGACAACAAGAAGGCGTAAAGTCCCCCGGACCTCTGTGAATCAAAACGTGCAAGAGCGGCCGGCTGATATGTATCGAGAACGTCGTTTCCTCCCTGGTTCGTTAGGTTTTAATCAGTAAAGGAATGACATACTTTGCGTAAAAATTTATAAATCTATGAGTTGTTCTGTAAGAAATATCTTAAAATAAAGAAAGATGCATTTTAAAAGGCATAACCATATGTAAATAGGGTTCTTATTTTATATAGGTTTGTAATTTTTATTGTTCTTGATGGGAGTAGGTGAACATAATATTTGTGTTCGCCTGCTCTTTTTTCATTTTTGTAAGAGGAGAGAGTGATGAGAGCATATTGTTGGATTCTTTTTCGTTTTCATGAATTAGTAAGCAGTAGAGGCTAATGGGAAGAAAAAAAGATTGTAATCTTAAGTTAAGCTATTCTATATATCAGTGCGAATATAGAACAAATATGTAGTTCGTTTGAGAGCTTTTTTCGTTCTCCTATGCTTCAATTAGAGTGTGGGGTTCTTTCGTCCTTTTTCTTATCCTGAGGGAGCCTTTCCCGTGCGTTTGTTCCTGACCAAAAAAAACTTGCAGAATAACCGTTACGTTTTCACAGAGGAAAGACTGTCTGGCCTTCCTCATACGTTTAAATGGGGGCATGTAGCGGGCCTCCTCTTAGGAAGCGCAGGGATATGCTGGACGGGAGGAGCCTACGCAGACGATGTGGCTCCGTCTCTCACCATAGATAATAGTAATTCTTCAACAGTTAATAACAATTTTGTAGGTGCAGGTTCTATCATCCAGAACGGCAGCGGCGCTACGACGCTGACCGGCACATCTGTTCTGATGGGCAAGGACGTTGTTGGTTCTGCACTTCCCCATAAAGAGACAGACCCCACACTAGGCGGCAGTGTTATCATTCGTGATGGCGCGATCAACATTCAGGGCAGTGGTGCCAATAATGGTGACCTAGCCTTTAATGCGTCCCAGAATGGATCTGTTGCAGGCAATATTGTTGATAAGACGACCGGAGCGGTTGTAGGCACGGTCAGCAATAACGGCACGGTTACGGCTGTGGGTGACAATGCGTCCCGCTTGCAGGGTTTTGTGGCCAATAATGGCTACACGATTGTTGGTCAGGGTGATCGCGGGAACTTGACGCTCTCGAAGGGTGCGGTTCTGGCGG
>NZ_WVHO01000004.1:7500-19443 GCF_009834805.1 Saccharibacter sp. 17.LH.SD | reverse complement strand
AAGCGGCGTCCTCTTTGATGCTTCTTCGTCCCATGGCTCGTTGTTAGCTCATGTGGGGAATGGTGACACGATTATTGGTGGTTCAGCTTCCGATACAATTTCGGTCAACAATGCCTCTGCTGGCGCTCACGGCACATCATTTAATGCGACTCTTTATGGGGGAAGTGGTGCACCGAACCTGTTTGAGTTCCTGAATGGGCAAGGTGGACATTACACGATTGCTGATTTCGGTAGTGCCGCGGGTAATACAGTCGGTCTTTCTGCGTCTCAGATGAATAATCTGCAGAATGTTTTGGATGCAGAAACTGTCAGTGGTGGTAACACAACGATTCGTCTGAATGACAAGACGGAAATCACCTTCTTGAATGATACGCATCTGGCGCATAACAACTTCCACGCGATCAAATAAGGTCCTTGTGGAGTTTTAGCTAAAACGGAAAGCCCTGCTGGTCAGAACGCCAGCGGGGCTTTTTTGTACTGTTGGCAAGGCAAAACATCGTGTCGCAATAAATTTGCAGCACGAAGTATCAACATTCAAAAACTATAATTTTTAGGAGGAAAGTCTGGCTGGGGCGGGAGGATTCGAACCTCCGCATGGCGGAATCAAAATCCGCTGCCTTACCGCTTGGCTACGCCCCACCGGACAGATCAGCTTCTACCGCGAAGAGAAGCTGACGTAAAGAGTAATTTGCTGAAGAAAATAGAAAAGATGCCAAATTAATTGGGCTGTTATGAACGAGATCGCCCTGAGTTAATCCTTATCTTTCATCAAATCACGAGATGTCGTGATCTGATGGAGGAGGGGTGTGGTCAGGTAGTCCACTGGCAATCTCATCTTCTTCAAACGAGGATGCGTGAGGAGACATTTTTAAAACGCCAAGACGTTCTGCCTTATCGAGTGCTTTATCCAAAGCACTCATCGTTTCTGAAAGATCAGGAGCATCGTCCTTTTCCCAGGCGCGTAGAGCATGGGTCCATACCATCATAAGGGCTTGGAGACGGATAGCGCCACTTAGACCATGACGGCTTAGACCAGCACTGTCTGCGATCCAACGGAGGCTATCCAATGTGGCAGCGCCCAAAAGAGCGGCTAAGCCGGGGTCACGGGGAAGAGAATGTAGGACGCTTCTGAGGCCTTCACGGTGATCTTGAAAAGCGTCGAAGCGTCGCATGAAAAGATCAAATAACTTATCACGCAGGGGGATGCCCTGGTCATCAACACATAAAGCGGCCTCATCTGCAAGGCGATTGAGGCGCAAGAGGATGAGCGCTTTAAAAGGGTAACGAGCCCGCACTTGTTCAATAGGAAGGCCAGCATTACGGGCTGCGTCGACCAAGGAGAAGCGGTGCCATCCATGCTGGCCGGCTAATGTTAAGGATGCTTCGATCAATGTTTGATCAAAAAAAATATCGGTTTGGTCCGCCGTCATGGTAGGGCGCGTTCTCCTAAAAATTAGTTATCGAGCTCTTCAGCGCGACGTACTGCAGCCTCGGTAGCAAGTTTGACGCTATGGGGCCAGTTACGTTCATCCATAAAGACACTTAAAGCTGCGGCTGTTGTGCCATTGGGGCTTGTCACGTTTTTACGAAGTGTCGCGGCATCTTCTGGAAGGTCGTGGAGCATTTTTCCGGACCCGTAGATCATACTGCGGACCAGCTGGCGTGATTGTTTCGCTGTCAGGCCAAGATCAACCCCTCTTTGCTCCAAAAGTTCTGCCAGGAAGAAAATATAAGCAGGAGCAGAGCCAGCAATCGCGGTTACTGTTCGGAGGTCTGTTTCACGTGAAACAGGGACAACCGTTCCGACTTGTTCCATCAAAGCAATGCCGAGCGCCTTTTGTTTTTCAGAAACATGAGGAGAGGCGTAAAGCCCTGCAGAGCCTGCGCCAACACTAGAAGGCGTATTGGGCATGGTCCGGATAACAGGCATGTCTTCCCGACCGCTGACTTCAGCGAGGTGTTGGCATGTTTTGCCAGCCATGACAGAGAGAAGAGCCGCCTTATAAAAATTCTCTCCCATCGCTGCGCTGAGTTCTTTGATGATGCTGTCGGCAGCAGCAGGTTTGATGGCCAACACAATGATATCAGGTGCAACGTCTTTAGGAATATCCTGTGGCGTGCGGTAAATAGGGCTATTGCCAGGTGCTTGTTCTAGTTTTCGATCAAGGATGACCAAGCGCGGAGGTTTGGGGCTATTCATCCAACCTTGAGCAAGGGCACCGCCCATTTTCCCGCAGCCGACAAGGAGAAGTGTAGGGGATGTCATGAAAAAAGAATCTCCATCATGAAAGGAATAGAAAGGTGGATGTGATGATCACTCTTTTGGGGCAGGGTCTGTAAGACTCTGCTCAAGATCATTCAGTCTTGTCTCAAGCTCAGTCAGGCGGGCTTCCATCTTTTCTTGCCCTTGGCGTGCACGGCTTGCCATTTCCTGAACGGCCTCAAATTCATCACGGCGCACGAGGTTGAGAGTTTGGAGGACTTCATCCAAACGGCTACGGATCAGGCTATTAATTTCCTCACGGGCGCCATGAGCTGCCGAAAAAGCGGCACCTGCTAGTCCTGAAATATCATCAAAAAAACGTGGGCGTTCAACCATGTGAGAATCTCCTCTGTATAAGTTCTGGCGTCGTAAGGGTTTCTGTTGGAAACCTTGCACTGTCCAGACTATACAACAAGTATGATTATTGTTACCGGCGGTGCCGGATTTATTGGTTCTTGTACGCAGGCGGCTCTTTATCAGAGAAAAGAGCGAACGGTTATAGTGGACCGTTTGCGCGATCAGGGAAAGTGGCACAATCTAGCGGCACATCCTCCTGAAGCGATTATTGCGCCTGAATCTCTGCCAGAATTTCTAGAAGAGTATGGCGCTGAGGTGAAGGGGGTGTTCCACCTTGGTGCCATTAGTGCCACTACAGCACGTGATGGGGACCTTGTCTGGCAAACCAATGTTGCTTTGTCGCAGTATTTGTGGCGATGGTGCGCTCGGTATGAGGTGCCCTTTATATATGCGTCCTCGGCTGCGACTTATGGTGGGGTGAGTAACCCCAATGCGTTTCGAGATGGCATTGAAGAAATCGAAACTTTAAAGCCTCTTACCCTTTATGGATGGTCCAAACAGGCGTTTGATCTCTGGGTAGCACGAACGTTAGCCGAAGGAGAGCCGGCACCGCCTCAATGGGCTGGTCTGAAGTTCTTTAATGTTTATGGCCCGAATGAATATCATAAAGGCAAGATGATTTCGGTCATTAAAGGGAAATATGACGAAGTAGCTCGTGGGGAGCCTGCGCGTCTTTTTCGGTCAGACGTTAAGGGACTTGAAGATGGGCATCAAAAGCGTGACTTCATTTGGGTGGGTGATGTGGTACGCGTCATGTTGTGGTTATGGGATAACCCGCAGGTAAGTGGCTTATTAAATTGTGGAACAGGTCGGGCGCGAAGTTATTTAGATCTTGCTTACGCTGTGTGTGATGCCTGCGAAAAAGAGCGCCAAATTGAGTTCATTGAGATGCCTGCTACGTTGAAAGGGCAGTATCAATCTTACACATGTGCTGATATGAGCGCGCTGCGGCAAGCAGGCTATCAGGCTGACTTTGTAACATTAGAAACAGGGATTGCTCGCTACGTGGAGCATTATCTCGCGAATGGAAGGTATTATTTGTGACGATCCCATTTCCTGATTTTGATCCTGTTGCGTTTTCTGTCGGTCCTTTTGCTGTACGGTGGTATGCTCTTGCTTATATTGTCGCATTCATTTTAGCGCTTCCTCTTGCAAGACGGCTCGTACAACTGACGCCTAAAGTAGCAACACGTGCGGATATTGATGATTTCATGACGTATGCCGTGCTTGGCGTCTTGCTTGGTGGGAGGATAGGGTATGTTTTATTTTACCAATGGGATTTTTTCTCTCACCATCCGTTAGAGATTTTAGAGACATGGAAGGGAGGCATGTCGTTCCATGGTGGAGCGATTGGTGTCATTCTGGCACTTGCCCTGTTTTGCTGGCGTCGAAAAATCAATTTTCTGGCATTCTCTGACCGAATTGTAACCGTTGTGCCTATTGGTTTGGCATTAGGGCGGTGCGCCAATTTTATTAATGGCGAATTGTGGGGGCGTATTGCAGGGGCAAATGTTCCTTGGGCTATGGTCTTCCCAAAAGCGGGGCCAGAGCCGCGCCATCCATCAGAACTTTATGAAGCTCTGACGGAAGGGGTTCTGCTCTTGGTGGTGATGCTGAGTTTGGCCTCTCGCCCATCCATTCGTTCGCGTCCAGGCTTCCTGTCTGGAACGTTTCTCTTTGGCTATGCCTGTGCACGGGCTTTTTGTGAGTTATTTCGTCAGCCTGATGCTAATATAGGATTCCTAGCAGGAGGGGTAACGATGGGGCAGTTGCTTTGTCTGCCCATGGCTTTGGCTGGGATAGCATTAATGGGCGTTGCCTTACGCCGCCCTCTATTTTTGGGGAGTGAGAGTTATGAGTGATCATTTGCCACGTCTCACAATGCCGGGATTGACGGCAACACATGGTTTTTTCTCGCGTGTTGGTGGGGCGTCATCCGCTCCCTATGATAGTCTTAATGGTGGTTGGAATACGCAAGATCAACGGTCTCACGTGGAAGAAAACATTCGGCGGATTGCGGATGTCATGAATGTTGATTCATTTCATCTTTTGAGCGTTGATCAGGTTCATGGCGTTGATGTTGTGACGGTAAGAGCTAATACGCCATTATGGTCAGTGCAAGAACGGCCAAAAGCTGACGCGCTCGTGACGGATCGTCCTGATGTTGCACTTGCCATTACGACGGCTGACTGTGCACCGGTTTTGTTTGCATCGGGTGATGGCACGATTGTCGGTGCTGCTCATGCAGGGTGGCGCGGGGCTATTGCAGGCGTTTTAGAGGCTACAGTGCATCATATGGTCGCGCTTGGGGCTACGGACATCGCTGCCTTTGTTGGGCCGTGCATTGGGCCAGCCTCCTATGAAGTAGGTGCCGATATGCGTCAGGCTGTTTTGGAAAAACATTCAGAGGCTGAAAGTTTCTTCCGTGCGTCTGTTAAAGCAGATCATTTCATGTTTGACCTTCCTGGCTTTTGCGTGAAGCTTTTGGAACAGAGTGGCGTGAAATATGTCGGGAAAGCTGATGTAGATACGTTGTCGGGCGAGAATTATTTTAGTCATCGTCGTGCAACATTAGCGGGATCTTCTCTTACAGGGCGGCAAATTTCAGCGATTCGTCGTTAATTATGGGTGGAAAAGCGAATAAAAATTGTTTTTTCGTTCAAATTCGTTTAGGGCGAACTCACCGTATAGGCACCCCTGGAGGTCATACGGAATAGATTTTCTTAGACGCAGGAGCGTAAAACGTGGCGAAATTAACGACACTTCAGATCTCCGAGCGCGCGAAAGCAGGTAAGGGGGCAGCGCGCGCAACGAGACGTGACGGTATGGTACCGGGCGTAATTTATGGTGGTAAGCAGGAGCCTCGTCTGGTTTCTATCGATCCACGTATCATTACAAAAGAGTTGCACCGTGGTGGTTGGCAGTCTCGGTTGTATCAGTTCAGCGTTGGTGGCGAGCAGGTCCATGCTCTGATCCGTGATATTCAATTCCATCCGGTCAGTGACGCGCCGATTCATATCGACTTCTTGCGTCTAGTTCCTGGTCAGCAGGTTCATGTTCAGGTTGGTATCGTCTTCGAAGGTGAAGAAGAAGCCCCTGGCGTCAAGCGTGGTGGTGTGCTGAACATTGCACGTCATGCTGTGGACGTACGTGTTCCTGTGGAAGATATTCCAGAGCACTTCACGGTTGATCTCAGCAAGCTTGATATCAACGACAACGTGCGTTGGGATGATCTAAAAGGCACGGAGAAATCTACGCCTGTATTGCAGATTCCAAACTTTGTGATCGCCTCTATCGCTCCTCCAAGTGTTGAGGAAGATGGTGATTCTGCTGAAGGTGAGTCTGAAGCCTCTTCAGCTGAAGGCGATAAGTAAGAGGGCATAAGGTTGTGAAGCTCTGGATTGGACTCGGTAATCCTGGGTCAGGGATGAGCCGCAACCGCCATAATATCGGCTTTATGGCGATTGATGCGATCGCCTCGCGCCACGGGACATCCCCGTGGCGTCAGCGTTTCCGGGGCGAGACATCTGAGGGAGTCATCGGTCGGGAGAAGATTATTCTTCTTAAACCGCAGACGTATATGAACCTTTCGGGTGAAAGTGTTCAGTTGGCAGCGCATTTTTACAAAATTCCTCAGCAAGACATTATGGTTTTCCATGATGAGCTTGATCTCGATTTTGGCCGCATTCGCATTAAACGCGGAGGTGGGGCTGCGGGTCATAATGGTTTACGCTCTATGGATAAATCATTGTCAGGGCCGGACTATTGGCGTGTGCGTATGGGAATTGGCCATCCGGGAAGCCGGGAACGCGTGAATAGTCATGTTTTGGGCGACTTTTCCAGTGCAGAACGCTCAGAACTTGAATGGTGGTTGGATGATGTCGCAGATGCTGCGCCATTATTGGCTCAAGAACAGCATGATGCTTTTATGACGAAAGTTGCGTTACGACGTCCGTCATAAATTGGCTCTGTCCCGCTATTAAGCTTGTGTTTGTCATGTTTTCGAAAAGATAACCTATCCGCATGTCAGTAAATGAGGCGGAGCAGAAAGATGGAGACCAGGAATGGGGTTCAATTGCGGGATCGTCGGCCTCCCCAACGTCGGCAAATCCACCCTGTTCAATGCTTTGACGCAAACAGCGGCCGCTCAATCAGCGAATTATCCGTTTTGCACGATTGAGCCTAATACAGGCCGTGTGGCTGTGCCGGATAAGCGTCTTGAGGTGCTGGCACGGATTGGTAATTCTCAAAAAGAAGTTCCAACAAGTTTGGAATTTGTCGATATTGCCGGGCTTGTACGGGGTGCATCGCGAGGGGAAGGGCTGGGCAATCAGTTCTTAGCGAATATTCGTGAGGTGGATGCGATTATCCACGTGCTGCGTTGTTTTGATGATGACGATATCACGCATGTTGAGGGCGGGGTCGATCCTGTTCGTGATGCTGATATTATCGAAACTGAGCTCATGCTCGCAGATATGGCGAGTTTAGAGCGGCGTCAAACGACATTAGAAAAGCGTGCACGCGGAAATGATCGTGAGGCAAAAGAGCAGCTAGAACTCATGAAGCCCCTGATGGAAGCGCTTCAAGAGGGACGTCCGGCTCGGACTGCTGTTCCTGAAGGGCAGGAAAAAGAAGCGGCACGTTTGCAGCTAATGACGACAAAGCCAGTTCTATATGTATGCAACGTTGAAGAAAGCGCGGCATCAACGGGAAATGCTTACTCGGAAGCTGTTAAGAAACGTGCAGAGGCTGAAGGGGCTGGGGTTGTCATTGTTTCGGCCGCTATTGAAGCTGAAGTCAGTCAGCTAGATGAAGAAGAACGTAACGAATTTTTGGAAGGGCTCGGATTAAAAGATAGTGGTCTCGATCGTGTCATTGCGGCGGGGTATCGTCTTTTGGGCCTTCAAACCTACTTTACGGTAGGTCCCAAAGAAACACGTGCGTGGACCATCACGGCAGGGACAAAAGCGCCTCAAGCGGCTGCTGTTATCCATAATGACTTCGAGCGTGGTTTTATTGCCTGCGAGACGGTGTCTTTTGAGGATTATGTAACCTATCGTGGTGAAGCAGGAGCGCGTGAAGCGGGGAAGCTTCGTATTGAAGGAAAAGGATACGTCGTGCAGGATGGAGATGTTCTGCTTTTCCGCTTTAATGTTTGAGGGCTTATGTCCAGTCAGGCCGCTGCAGTTTTAGATGATCTCACGAAGAAAGCACGGAAAGCGGCTTCTCTTCTTTCTCAATCGTCGGATGAGCAGCGTGCTTTGGCTTTAAAGGGAGCGGCGTTCGCTTTGCGGCGACGCGCTTCCGCCATTCTTGAGGCGAATCAAGCGGATTTAAAGGCGTTATCATCTGAACGTAATGAGGCCTTTCGTGATCGTTTAACGCTAACTCCTGAGCGCATAGAAGTCATGGCAAAAGGGGTGGAAGCGATTGCGCTTTTATCTGATCCCTTGGGGAAAGTTTTAGCTGAGTGGCAGCAGCCTAATGGCCTTTCTTTTCGTCGCGTGTCAGTCCCGATAGGGGTTATTGGGATGATTTATGAGAGTCGTCCTAATGTGGGTGCGGATGCTGCGGCGATTTGCATTCGCTCTGGTAATGCCGTGTTGTTACGCGGCGGTGCTGAAAGTCAGCATTCAGCACGAGAAATCCATGCTGCTATGGTCGATGGCCTTCTTTCTGCTGGATTAGATCCGCATGTGGTGCAGATCCTTCCGTCAACGGATAGAGCGTTTGTTGGAGCGTTATTACAAGCGACCAATGGTGTTGATTTGATTATTCCTCGCGGGGGTAAAGGGTTGGTAACACGTGTTCAGCAGGAAGCACGAGTGCCTGTTCTCGCCCATGCTGAAGGTTTGTGCCACACATACATTCATAAAAGTGCTCAACCGGATATGGCGCGTCGGGTTGTTGTAGACGCTAAATTACGACGGCCTGGGATTTGCGGAGCGACAGAGACATTACTGATTGATGCCGATGTTGTTGAGACGTTGCTTCCTGCAATGGTGTCGGATCTTCGTGCGAAGGGGTGTGACTTCCGGGTTGATGCGCGTGTGCATGCTGTTATGCCAGAGCTTCCTCGTGCTACTGACGATGATTTCGATACGGAATGGTTGGCTCCTGTTTTATCTGTGGCCGTTGTTGATGGTTTAGAGGAGGCATTGGCGCATATTGAGCGCCATGGAAGTGGCCATACAGAAGCCATTATTGCGGAAGATGTGCAGGCCGCTGAAAAATTTATCAATGGTGTGGGAAGTGCCGTTGTAATGTGGAATGCGTCCACGCAGTTTTGTGATGGTGGGGAGTTTGGCTTTGGTGCAGAGATCGGTATTGCAACAGGGCGTATCCATGCTCGTGGGCCTGTCGGAATCGAGCAATTGACCTGCTATCGCTATGAAGTGCGTGGACAAGGGCAGGTCCGTGGCTAACGTTTCTCCATGTGTCGCGGCTTCTCGTTTTGGTGATGGACGCCGTCTGAGAATTGGCTTGCTCGGTGGGTCGTTCAATCCGGCGCATGAAGGGCATCGTCAGCTCGCACAACGGGCTTTAAAAGGGTTACATCTCGATCAAGTGTGGCTTATGGTCTCACCAGGGAATCCCTTAAAATCACGTCGTGGTATGGCACCTTTTGCGCGACGTCTCAAAAGTGCGCAGTCTATTGCTGATGGGCGACATATTGTCGTGACAGACATCGAGAAAAAAATAGGGGAACGCTACACGGTGCGGAGTGTCGCACGGTTGAAAGAAATGTTCCCTCACTGTCAGTTTGTGTGGCTTATGGGGTCGGATGGATTGGCACAATTTTCGCGTTGGCGTCGCTGGAGAACCTTAGCGAATCTTGTGCCTATTGTGGTTTTCCCTCGTCCGGGAAGTGTTATTCCTGCTCTCCGCGGTCAGGCTGCTTCGGTTTTACGAGCGCGGCGTGTTCCTCCAAGACGGGCTGCTGTCCTATTAAAAAAGGGGCAGGAGCCGGGATGGTCATTTCTTTCTGCTCCGCAGAACGCTATATCTTCTACTATCTTGCGGAAGGCTGGACAGTTCCGTCCAACTTGAAGACATCATGAGAGCGATTAACGACGTTATGAATACACCGTCACTTCCAACACCACATTCTCAAGAAGAAACAGTAGCGCGTGTGCTAAATATTGCGATTGAGAAGCTAGAAGAGGATAAGGCGGAAAATATCGTTACGTTGAATCTCGCAGGCCGTGCAGGATTCGCTGATCATATGGTGATTGCTTCTGCTGTTTCTGAGCGTCAGATGGCAGCGATGGCGCACCATATAGAACGAAGCCTTAAAGAAGAAAATTTAGTGCGTGTTCGTATTGAAGGTGAGAACGACAGCGATTGGGTTTTGATTGATGCCGGTGATGTTGTGATTCACCTCTTTATGCCAGAGGCTCGGGAAATGTATGCCCTTGAGCGCATGTGGGGTGGTGATCTGGGGCATGTAGAAGAGGATATTGTTGTTGGGCAATCGGATGCGCAATGAAGCTGATAGCGGTTGGAAAGCTTAAGGCGGGTCCAGAGCGAGATCTATTAACGCGTTATCTTGGCCGTCTTCGGCCGAAATTAGACATTATTGAAGTGGCACAAGGGCGTGGTTCTTCTCAGGAGCAGAAACGTCGCGAGGCGGAGTTGCTTCTTTCCGAATGTCCAGGCAATGCGTTTGTCATTGCGCTGGATGAAGGCGGCGGACTTAAAGATAGCGTGGGTTTTTCTAAAGATTATCAGCGTTGGCAAGAAACTGGGCGACCGCTTTGTTTTCTCATCGGCGGTGCCGAGGGGCTTGATATATCCGTAATAAGACGCGCTGACGCGTTATTATCACTGGGGAAATTAACTTGGCCCCATATGCTTGTGCGCGTCATGTTATCGGAACAGCTTTTTAGAGCCCAAGCCATCGCCTCCGGGCATCCATACCACAAAGCAGGACGTCCCGTATAAAGGCAAAAAATTAAGAGTATCTGGTCGGTATGAACACCCATCCTTATTCCTCCTCACATATTTTAATGGGGAGGAATAAGGATGGTGAAGAAATTACTTAACGAACGGACCGGTTGGGAGCATCATCGTCAAAGGCATTGTGATTTGTAACACCTGTAGGGAGTGATGCCGTTTCCATGCTTACATTGTTAGAAGCAAGGGCACTCCGAGCTGTATCAAAGGAGGGGGCAGCCCCTTCTGGTCGGCTGTAAATGAAGCCGTGAGTCGGATAGACGCTTCCGAGGCGGTCTTTGTTACTTCTGAGAGCAACACGAACTGCAGTCCAATCATTGTTTGGAGAGACATCAACGACACGAACATTTCGACTAATCGTGTTGCTTCCCCAATGTGATTGATCAATCAAAATTGTCCGGCTATCCACTTGTGAGCGCACAACTGCAACGTGGCCTAAGGGCATACGGCGCGTAGGACGGAAGCTGAGGACAGAACCGCTCTCAGGCGCGTTACCGCGGGCATAGCGTCCCGCAGCCCGCTGCCACCAATCACGAGCATTCCCATGAATCTTGAAGTTCGTGGATTGCTTTACGAAGGCCACACACTGCAGCACGTAACCATGGTGATGGTAGTTCCGGGAGTGGAAGCGGCTATGATGTAATAGGTGGCGATGAGAGGCGCGGACATGATGCGCTTCAGCACGAGGCGTGCACACACCGACTGCGGAAAGTGCCAGGCAAGATAAAACAAGTCGCTTCCCGTAACGTCGCATCATGCTAGCTCCATCCCCAGACCTTCAGAGAATCATTGTTAATTAATTATCAGGTGTTTCATATCAGCAACATAGCAGCTCTGACAAGAGTTAATATCTAGAAGAGCTATTGTTGTGGCCAATTAGAGCTAGTCACGAAGTCAACTCGTGTTATTTGGTCGAGATAACCATTATTTCGACTAAAATTTGTGGATCTGCCATTGTCGCTTGGATGCATGCACGGGCCGGTGCAAGATTTTCTGGAAGCCACTTAGCCCAGAGAGCATTAAACTTATCCCGATCATGAATGGATTTTAGCCAGATTTGTGCTTGGAGGAGACGTGTATTGTCTGTTCCATGTTCTTCAAGGAGTTCATCAAGTTGGATGAGAACATCACGTGTTTGCCCTTCGATATCTTGGGATAAGTCACGGGCGACAACGCCTTGGGTAAAAATGAAACCATGATATTCGACGGCTCTGGAAAGATATGCATTAGAATCTGTGCGAAGAATGCGGCTCATATTTAATGACTCCTTAATAAAGAAGAAGATTCGTCCCATGAAACCGGGGCAAATCAGCATAACCTTTGTGATTGCTTGCTGGTGAAACCGCAAGGCGCTAGGCCTGTAAATT
>NZ_WVHO01000004.1:0-2500 GCF_009834805.1 Saccharibacter sp. 17.LH.SD | reverse complement strand
GTGAAAAGCACCCCGATAAGGGGAGTGAAAGAGACCTGAAACCAGATGCCTACAAACAGTCGGAGCCTCATATGGGGTGACGGCGTACCTTTTGTATAATGGGTCAGCGAGTTTCTGTCCGTAGCGAGCTTAAGCCGGTAGGTGTAGGCGCAGCGAAAGCGAGTCTGAATAGGGCGATTTAGTTACTGGTAGAAGACCCGAAACCGAGTGATCTAGCCATGGCCAGGCTGAAGGTGCAGTAACATGCACTGGAGGGCCGAACCCACGCCTGTTGAAAAAGTCGGGGATGAGCTGTGGCTAGGGGTGAAAGGCCAATCAAACTCGGAAATAGCTGGTTCTCCGCGAAATCTATTGAGGTAGATCGTCATGTATTACCCTCGGGGGTAGAGCACTGGATGGGCTAGGGGGACCCAAAGTCTTACCACACCTAACCAAACTCCGAATACCGAGGAGTATCAGCATGGCAGACAGACGGTGGGTGCTAAGGTCCATCGTCAAGAGGGAAACAGCCCAGACCACCAGCTAAGGCCCCTAAATCGTGGCTAAGTGGGAAAGGATGTGGGGATTCCAAAACAACCAGGAGGTTGGCTTAGAAGCAGCCATCCTTTAAAGAAAGCGTAATAGCTCACTGGTCTAATAGAAACCCTGCGCCGAAAATGTAACGGGGCTCAAGCCACGTGCCGAAGCTGTGGGTGCATCGTTTACGATGCGCGGTAGCGGAGCGTTCTGTAAGCCTGCGAAGGAGACGGGGTGACCCTCTCTGGAGGTATCAGAAGTGCGAATGCTGACATGAGTAGCGATAAACAGTGCGAGAAACACTGTCGCCGAAAGTCCAAGGGTTCCTGCGCAAGGTTAATCCACGCAGGGTGAGCCGGCCCCTAAGGCGAGGGCGAAAGCCGTAGCCGATGGAAACCAAGTTAATATTCTTGGGCCTGCTAGAAGTGACGAATGAGATATGTTGTCTGCTCTTATCGGATTGAGCAGGCTTTTGGACCATTCCAGGAAATAGCTCTAGCATATAGACCGTACCCGAAACCGACACAGGTGGACTGGTAGAGTATACCAAGGCGCTTGAGAGAACGGTACTGAAGGAACTAGGCAAATTGCTTGCGTAACTTCGGGATAAGCAAGACCTGTCAATGGGCAACCACTGGCAGGTGGCACAGACCAGGAGGTGGCGACTGTTTAGTAAAAACACAGGACTCTGCGAAATCGAAAGATGACGTATAGGGTCTGACGCCTGCCCGGTGCCGGAAGGTTAAGAGGAGATGTGCAAGCGTTGAATCGAAGCCCCGGTAAACGGCGGCCGTAACTATAACGGTCCTAAGGTAGCGAAATTCCTTGTCGGGTAAGTTCCGACCTGCACGAATGGCGTAACGATCACCTCGCTGTCTCCAGTACCGGCTCAGCGAAATTGAATTCCCCGTGAAGATGCGGGGTTCCCGCGGTCAGACGGAAAGACCCTATGAACCTTTACTGCAGCTTTGCAGTGGTATCAGGAAAGTTTTGTGTAGGATAGGTGGGAGGCATCGAAGCCGGGGCGCCAGTCTCGGTGGAGCCATCCTTGAAATACCACCCTCAACTTTTCTGATATCTAACCGAGACCAGTAAGCCTGGTCCGGGACCCTGCATGGTAGGCAGTTTGACTGGGGCGGTCGCCTCCTAAAGGATAACGGAGGCGCGCGATGGTGGGCTCAGGCCGGTCGGAAACCGGCTGTCGAGTGCAATGGCATAAGCCCGCCTGACTGCGAGAGTGACAGCTCGAGCAGAGACGAAAGTCGGCCATAGTGATCCGGTGGTCCCACGTGGACGGGCCATCGCTCAACGGATAAAAGGTACTCTAGGGATAACAGGCTGATCTCCCCCAAGAGTCCACATCGACGGGGAGGTTTGGCACCTCGATGTCGGCTCATCACATCCTGGGGCTGGAGCAGGTCCCAAGGGTTCGGCTGTTCGCCGATTAAAGTGGTACGTGAGCTGGGTTTAGAACGTCGTGAGACAGTTCGGTCCCTATCTGCCGTGGGTGTAAGAGACTTGAGAGGATTTGTCCCTAGTACGAGAGGACCGGGATGAACATACCTCTGGTGCACCGGTTGTCACGCCAGTGGCACAGCCGGGTAGCTAAGTATGGAATGGATAACCGCTGAAAGCATCTAAGCGGGAAACCAGCCTCAAAACTAGGTCTCACAGGGCCGTCCAAGACCAGGACGTCGATAGGTCAGGTGTAAAAGCGCGGTAACGCGTTCAGCTAACTGATCCTAATCGCCCATATCTCTCACACATAAAACACATGCACAGTAGTCAGTCACATTACTCTACACACCAACCGCACCCCTCTCACCCATACACATACGGGTAAGCGGGAAGACCTGGTGGCTATGGCGGAGGCTCTAAACCCGATCCCATCCCGAACTCGGCCGTCAATACCTCCAGCGCCTATGATACTGCCCCTCGACGGGTGGAAAAGTCGGTCGCCGCCAGGTCCCCTCGCTTACCCCTA
>NZ_WVHO01000003.1 GCF_009834805.1 Saccharibacter sp. 17.LH.SD | reverse complement strand
CCCATGGATAGGTTCCTACGCGTTACTCACCCGTCCGCCACTAACCCCGAAAGGTTCGTGCGACTTGCATGTGTTAAGCATGCCGCCAGCGTTCGCTCTGAGCCAGGATCAAACTCTCAGGTTCAATCCAACCAAAACGCACATAGCAAATAAAGCATCTCTAATTCTTACATCAGAAATATATCAGCCATGACATCCTAGCGATAATCTACCACTAAAACGCCGCCAACATATCCCTTCCAGTCTCTCTTCAATTCTCAAAGATCACTACCAAACAACCCCAGAACTTCCGCCCCAGCGCCGCCGGTGAAGCGCCTTATACACTACACTCAAAAACCGTCAATCGATTCTAATCAAAAAAATGCACATTTCTTAAAAATTAGGCAGGTAAGGCGACAGGTCTCCCCCCTGCCGAAATGGGCAAACCTTAAGCGCAAGGCCGGTTTTATCGTCAGTTTCCACCATCAAACCAGAGACTGTTGCAGTACCCATTGCCGGTTGGAAGCGTTCTGTAGGGACTTTCTTGAGAAGACGCCGTAATGCATTCCCCTTCTCCATCCCGATGATACTGTCATAATCACCACACATACCCGCATCCGTTTGATAGGCGGTTCCCTTGGGCAAAATACGATGATCTGCCGTCGGTATATGCGTATGTGTCCCCACAACCAAAGAGGCACGCCCATCGAAGAAATGGCCGAACCCCATTTTCTCACTTGTCGTTTCAGCATGCACATCAATGATGATGGCTTGCACGGTGACACCTAAACGATGTTGTGAAAGAAGCTGCTCAACTGCCCGAAAGGGATCATCAAGGGGATCCATGAAAATACGCCCCATAACATTAACGACCAACACCTTCCGCTCTCGCGATATATTGATCACGCAACTTCCGCGCCCAGGCGTTCCAACGGGATAATTTAGAGGGCGGGCAATTTGAGAAAATTGATCAATCTGGCCAATGAGATCACGACGATCCCACGCATGATTGCCTAATGTAATGGCATCGACCCCGCCCTCTAGAAGGTCACGGGCAATTTGAGGCGATAGACCGAACCCATGTGATGCATTTTCAGCATTCACCACAACAAGATCAAGCTTCAACTCATCGCGCCAACGTGGAAGCCCCGCCAACACGGCTTCCCGCCCGCTGCGCCCAACAATGTCCCCAAGAAAAAGTAGTCTCAATGGTCGCCCTTACATTCTATAATTTACATCAACACTTTCTGGATGAATGATTTCACGCTCTGTCACTATATACGTCAAACGCTGATCAAAACGGTCCATTGGCACTAATGGTTGTTCCTGCTGAGCGAGAGCATAACCGATTGATGGTTTGTGCGACCATAGGTCCAATGTACGGTCATAATACCCTCCCCCGTAGCCTATCCTCCCTCCGTGACGATCAAACGCCAACATGGGAACCAGAATCACATCAGGCTCTTCCCGCGGCCCAGCGGGATATGACGTACCAAACCGCCCCTGCCTCAAAGGCGACGAAGGCCGCCAAAAACGGAAATGTAGGGGCTGCCCTATCGGCGGGGCCTCTGGCAACAAAACGCGATAGCCAGCGCGATCCGCCTGGAAACACAAAGGACGCAAATCTATCTCACCTGGAAGAGGCCAAACAGCCGCCACCCTCCGCGCCCCTAGACGCCGAAGAAGATAAAATATTTTCTGGATGATCTGTCGATTATGCCGCGGCAATGGTGCCGCTCTTTGGGCGCGCAAAAGACGCCGTAATTCTTTCTTCTGATGATCAAGAGAAAGTGAAGACATAGGTGGAGCCACCGCAGCCGTTGGTCCTTTTATCAACCCTCCTAGACCTGCTCAAACAGGTGGGCGCCAGATAACGTGGCCAGGGCCACGACAGAGCCAGCTCCCGAGGAAGTGATTATCGGCCCGGGGGTGTGATGTCGCCTGACAAACCGGGCAGCTCCTTCGCTCATATGGCACTCTTACTCAGGAAGTTCAAGGCTGAGGCCATAAGCACTATCCCCCTTTACTGGGAAAAGCGACTACTTTACATCCGCGGCCACTTTTTGTCCCTCAGCCTCACCACCATCCACACGTTTCACTAAACGTTCTGCCAGTTCTACAAGCTGCCCTAAACGTGTTGCATTCCGCTCTTTTTCAGCAAGGATATCCTCAGCTTGCCGAAGCGTTTTCTTGGCACCATCACTTATCTGCCCTTGAGCCGCCTCATATAATTCATCAGCGAGAAGCAATGTTGTCAGGAAGAGTGCATGCCCCTCCCCCACAGGCGAAAGATTAGCGCGAACTTGATTGAGCCGTCTTTCAACCTCTTTTACCAACCGATTAACATGCTGCTCTTCTCCATCCCGGCAGCCAACAACATAACGCGCACCGCCAATTGGTACTGTAATCTGCCCCATAATTACTCCTCTTTTGCTGCGCTTGTATCACCCAGAAGAGCCGTCAGCCGTGATTCCAAGTGTTCAACACGTTCCGATAATAGTTTCAATCGTGCCTTATTTTCTTGATCTTGCTTTTGCGCTTGTTTTTCTTTCTGCTCCAACGCAAAACCAAGACGCCCTAATGCCTCTTCAAGGCGTTCAACCGGGTTGGCTATTTTTTGCTCATTGAAAGGTTGTTTCTTCTCCGCACTCACCCTCTATCTTCCTCCTCCATTGCATCCATAATTGTCAGGATGACTGATCTCTGCAAAGCGTCAAGCATGTTCGCTCTTTTTCCGTCCCCCTTTATCTGTATTTCTTCTCAAAAAGCACTCACAGCACTTATTGATCACACAACCCCTTATGAATTCACGATCATTTCACCACCACATGCAGGCTGCAGTTTTGGCATTCCTTGGTGGCAAGAAGTCATTCGTCCATATAATGTCACGTCTATTTTAGATTGCGGTGCCTCGACAGCTTTAGCGCTAGAAGCACTTGAACGTGGAATAGACGGAGTCGTTTGCCGCGACATGCGTTCGGTCTTGCCCAAAGAGTGGGAAAAAAGACTCTTCCCTTATCGACCCTCCACCTTAACTTTAGGACAGGCTCTCCGATGAATACTCACCCTACTACATCACCACGTGATCCAGAATTGGACACTGTGTGTGACTTGTATCTCACCCTACCTGTACAGCACGACCCTGCAACCGTGCTCTCCACCTTGCCGGATATTCTTCAAATTGAGAGCGTGACGGCACTTCGTCTCTGCTGTGATACAGCACCAGAAACAACATTCATGACTCAACTGACCGCTCTACTCCACCCTCACAATGTCGCTCTCATTCTTGCACCAACAAGCACGATTTTGCTTCCGTCTCTCCCCCTCGACAAAATTGATGGTTTACACTTGCCGTCGTCTCATGAGCTCAAAGCCCTGTCCAATATTCACAGTACAAAACGCAACAACCTCCAGATTGGCTGCTCCTGCACAACACTTGATGATGCCATGCACGCCGGAGAACACGGTGCTGATTACGTAGCATTTCCAGCTGAAGAAACTTTAGCCATTACACAATGGAGCTTTATGGCAGAGCTTCCATCCGTTGCTGATTCCGTAACAAACCAAGAAACAGCGCAGGAGGCTATTGATGCCGGTGCCGATTTTTTGGGAATCCCTCTTACTCTTGATGGCCAGGATCTTGCGCGCATTTCTACACTGCAAACCCTGCTCACTTAACAGAAGGTGGAGGGAAATTAAGGAGTTGAGTTCCGTCTGAACCTAATACGGTAAGACCGTATCAATCATATACAACATACCATTAGACTGCGGGAAACCCTTACCCATTACATGGAACTCGTGCCCTTCATCTTGCAGAGCAATGTCACCCGATGATGAAAGCAACTGCAACGCAAGATGAGTGCCATTAAATGTCGTCACCGTAACCACTCCATTGTGACGACGGGCCTGTTTAATGAGGGTAGGAAGATCCCATTTCCCAACGAGGATCGTTTGACCGATGAGCCTTACTAAACGAGCATGGTTTTCGGGCGCATCCCACCGTCCCGGCCACTCTTTCACATGCGCCTCAAGCGCATCATCAGAGATGGCCAACACCGTATATGGCCCCTCTGCTTGCAGCCAACGCTGCCAACCAGCGCGTTTCACCGCACGATAATAATCAGCATTTTCCAAAGACGATGCTAAATTTTCGTCCAATGTGCGATCTTCATAAGAAACAGAAGGTGTAACGTGATACGCGACCGGGCTGTTAGGGGATTCACCATCCTTAGAAGGGACGAACTCCCGCTCAATGCTCTTCGCCCGCGGCATAACTTCGCTGTAGCCTGACGGACGTGTAAAATACATATCCTGCCGATCTGGACTCTGATGGCTGCACCCTCCCCCACCTAAAAGGAGGACGATCCCCATTATACGGGCCCTTCCACGATGTCGTATCCCAATCAACAGCCGTCTCCCCGCAATGTCCAACCGGTTACACGATCATTCACCAACTCAAATGTTGTTTGACATGTCGTGCTTGAATATGTCGGTGGGAAGCCTCCGCCCCAGCCACCTGGTCCCATCCCCCAGCCACTACCATATCCGTAGCCATAGCCGCCACCCCAACCCCAGCCCCAATCAGGTGTTCCAGGTGAATATTCCGTTTCCGTTTGGATATAGCCCAAGAATTCATGACCCTGTGCCCGATAATCACGTGCCGGCACACCAAATCGACGTAGGACATCAACTGTCGACTGTCCAATCATAGAATTGAGGACATTCTTTTGTTGTAGATCTGGCTTTGACGCACATCCTGTTAGAATAGCGAATGCCCCTACACACCAAAGACTACGTCGCGCACCTTTATATATTGTATGATCCCACAATACACCCACTGGCTTTCCCCCTCATTACGGTATGGTATCGTCCAGACGCAAAACACTCTCTCCGCTCAGGGTAAGAAAAATCATTTTCTCTTCATAGCCCTACTCCTTAAGTGGTCAATCATCCGCAAAAAGACAGCTAAATTTATTGTCAGGTTAACCACAAAATCTCATCTAGCCGTGGCACCCCCGTCGCAAGCATCACCAACCGATCAAACCCCAAAGCAATACCTGATGTTGGCGGCATGACCGGTAACGCACGCAAGAAAGCTTCATCAATCGCCCAGTCCTGATCCGGAGCTAATTCCAAACGCCTGTGTCGATCTTCTTCAAAACGCTGTCTTTGTTCCTGCGCATCCGTCAACTCCTCGAAGGCATTCGCAAGCTCAAGACCACCTGCATATAATTCAAAACGTAATGCAACACGCGAATCCATAGGGTCACGCTGCGCCAAAGCCGCCTGCTCTGACGGCCAATGGGTTAAAAATGTCGGCCGGTCCCGACCAATATTCGGTTCAATTTTCTCCAAGAGAAGACGGAAAAACAAATCTTCCCATGTCTCTTTTTCTCTAAGAGAGACCTTCGCCTGCTCAGCTAAAGCAACCACATCATTAGCCGTCCCCAAAAGATCGACGCCCACATAGTGCTGGAAAGCTTCTTGCATGGTTAAACGCTCAAAAGGTGCTTTCAAATCTATGTAACGGCCCCCCACACGCAGGAAAGGAGGCAATACGCTGCGCAACAGCTCTTCTGTTTCATCCATGAGTGAGAAAAGAGATGCCTGAGGCCGGTACCATTCCAGCATTGTAAACTCAGGCACATGAGTGTTGCTTTTCTCCCCATTCCGCCACACACGCGCCAATTGATAGAGAGGCTGTTTCACAGCGGCGACGAGACGCTTCATCGCAAACTCAGGGCTCGTATGCAGAAAGCGTGTCTCTTGCCCTCCATCTGGCCATTCCCATATGGAGCGGAAACACCGCAAATGCACTTCCTCTCCAGGTGTTGGCACGAGATATGGTGTCTCTACTTCTAAATAGCCCCGCCCATCGAAAAAAGCGCGCACTGCTTTCACCAGCTGTGCCCGACGACGCAACAAAGGCAAACGTTCCGCTATATTCTGGGTCTCTTGGGGGGAGCTATGTGGCAACACGCAAAAATCCTTCCGGTCAGGAGAATATCCTCTGTGGGTTGCAGAATATTCCATCAGTTCGCTAGAGCATGAATCATGCACGATACGGCCAAGACATTCCCTCGCCAAGAGACCATTCGCGATATCGATTCTCTCATTGAGGCAGGCTTAGTTCCGCCTGAAAAACGGGAAGAGCTATCTGATGTCGCACGCCATTACGCTACAGCGATTCCTCCCGCCTTACAGGCTCTTATTAAAGACCCTCATGATCCAATTGGGCGGCAAGTCATTCCTTCCCCTCTGGAAAATATCCAACAGCCGCACGAACAAAGCGACCCCATCGCGGATGATGCCCTCTCCCCCGTCCCAGGTATCGTTCACCGTTATGCAGATCGCGCCCTTCTTAAACCGCTGCTCATTTGCCCTCTCTATTGCCGCTTTTGTTTCCGTAGAGAGCATGTTGGCCCGGATGGCGGCCTCTTAGATGGCGAAGCACTTGAAACAGCGCTCAAATGGCTAGAGGATCACCCACAAATTCAAGAAGTTATTCTTACCGGGGGGGATCCCTTCATGCTGTCTCCCCGACGCATGAAGCACATTATCTCCCGCCTTTCAGCGATGGCACATATCCACACCATCCGCCTGCATACGCGCGTACCGATTGCCACTCCCGAACGCGTAACCCCTGCTTTTCTGGATGCTCTCGAAAGCGATTGTGCCATCTGGGTTGTTATCCATACAAACCATGCACGCGAAATCACCCCAGATGTTCGTCACGCCTTGCGTTTAATTCTTGGGAGAGGCATTCCCATCCTCTCGCAATCTGTTCTCTTACGCGGGGTTAATGACACACCAGACGCCCTGGAAGCGCTGTTACGCGCTCTCGTGAAAGCGCGCGTAAAGCCCTATTATCTTCACCATCTTGACCCCGCTCCAGGAACTGCACATTTCCACGTCCCTGTAGAAGAAGGACGTGCACTCCTTAAAAATCTTCGCGGGCGCGTGACAGGCCTGGCCTGGCCAACCTACGTCGTCGATCTTCCTGGAGGGAAAGGAAAAGTGCCTTTAGGGCCAGATTATTTACAGCCAATACAAGAAAACGAAGCACACCCCTCGTCTCAAACAGCGCAAGCACCAGATGGGACACTCCACCCCTTTTTCTAGGGGTAAAAGGCCATTAGATAACTATGCCTTGCGTAAAGCCTTGCTTCATCCCCCCTCTGCCCGCTAGAAGCCGCAGAAGACACAGGTCGATCTTTTACAATGCACATCGGGAGCTGATATGAAACAGCAAGCCAACCTTATCCGCGCTGGACAAGTCATAGAACATAACGGTCGCCGCTGGACTGTTCTTAAACAACAGATCCTTACCCCTGGAAAAGGTGGCGCTTTCATCCAAGTTGAAATGCGTGATTTAAACAGCGGCAATAAGAGCAACGAACGCTGGCGTACAGCTGATACGGTCGAGCGTCTTTTGACGGAAGATAGAGACTACATTTATTCTTATATGGACGGCGACAATATCGTCCTGATGGATCCAGAAACTTTTGAGCAAACCATGCTGTCAAAAGACATTCTGGGTGACCAACTTCCGTTCCTTCAAGACAATATGCAGCTTGAACTCAAGCTCGTTGAAGGGGACCCCGTAGCGGTCACATTACCTCCACAAGTGACGTTAGAAGTCGTTGAGGCTGATCCTGTCGTTAAAGGACAAACTGCCAGCTCTTCTTACAAACCTGCAAAGCTTTCAAACGGCGTAAAAGTCATGGTGCCTCCTTTTGTAGAGGCCGGTGAACGTATCGTTGTTCGCACCGATGATGCTTCTTACGTTGAGCGTGCTAAGGACTAATTCCCATGCGCCTTTCTCCGCATATGGCCGTTATGCAAAACACCGCACAGAAAGCAGCGCGCTCTCTGTTGCGTGATTTTGCAGAAGTCGAGCAGCTGCAAGTCAGCATTAAAGGTCCGGGGGACTTTGTCTCCCAGGCTGATATCCGTGCCGAAAACACTATTCGTGAAGAGCTCAGCCGTGCACGCCCCGGCTACGCCTTTCTTATGGAGGAAAGTGGGGCTTCTGGCGGCGATAATTGGACATGGCGTTGGATTGTTGATCCACTTGATGGGACAACAAACTTTCTCCATGGTATCCCTCATTGGGCTATTTCAATCGGTCTACAGCGTCGTCATCCCGACGGGACCATTGAGCTCGTTGCAGGCGTCATCTATAACCCTGTCGCTCATGAGATGTTTTGGGCTGAAAAAGGCGTTGGTGCCTTCCTCAATGAGCGCCGCCTTCGTGTATCAGCACGCCGTAAACTTTCCGAGGCTGTCTTCGCCACGGGTATTCCTTTCGCCAAGGTACCCGCTGAACGCCATCGCCCCTTCGGGCTCATTTTGAGCTCCCTAATGCCCAAGGTCGCGGGTATTCGCCGTTGTGGGGCTGCCGCCCTTGACCTCGCCTGGCTTGCTGCTGGTCGTTATGAGGGCTACTGGGAACTTGGATTAAAACCATGGGACTGTGCCGCTGGGATACTGATTGTCCGTGAGGCTGGTGGTTACGCGACTGACCACACAGGGGATAATCTTGATGGTCTTGACGGGGATGTAAATATCATCGCTGCCAACCCTCATTTCCATTCCCCTCTTAAGGATCTGGTCCATAACGCATTAACGCGGGATTAACCCTCTTTTTTAACATAAACGCGACGCGCAAGAGCATTGCAGCGCGTCGCGTCTCTCAGCTAGGGTGTTACCTATGATGATCGAACGCCCTTCACTCACTGCCTTACTCTTATGCACTGCTCTATTCAGCATCGTGCCACGCCATGGTTACGCTCAAGTATCAACTAATCTGAGCGACCTACCTCCCCCTGAAGCCGCTCCACATACCGAAACATCACATACGAATACAGCATCTTCAAAGCGGGCTACGCCCACACACACCGCCCACCAAAACCATACAACAACACCAGCACATAATAATAATCAAGGAACGCCACCCGGCTATACACGAGTTCCGAGCGTTCCTGTTGCACCGCCGCCGCCTGTTATCATTGCACCACCCTTCACCCCCATTCCGACACACCCACCTGTTGCCCCCGAGCCCATCGCAGCGACCCCAAGCGCCCATAGCCATACAGCTCCTTACGAACAAAGTGGCTTGCGCATCATCTTTGACACCAACACAGCCGATATGAATGACGATACCATCAAGGCTATTCAACAATTTGGTGCACGCGAGGCCTCCCAAACAGAACATCGCCTTGTTCTCCATAGCTATGCAACACTTCCTGGCGATGACCTCTCCATGCCACGCCGGGTTGCCCTCGCCCGGGCCTTAGCCGTGCGCTCACTGCTCATGCAAAGTGGCATTGCCTCAACGCGAATTTACCCTATCGCTCAAGGCCGCCCAGATGCAGCACGCCACGACCCAGCCGATCGCTTAGACATCACCGTTGAAGAGAATGCGGGGTCGCTTTCAACTGCTACCACTGTCGCGTCTCCAGACACTCTCCCTGTTGATACAAAAGGAACTACCGCGCCGTGATTCGTCCTACGCGTTACTTGGTCCGTATGGGCCTATTTTTGGTCATTCTTTTCGTGTTGATTTACGCCTTACATCCTATGTTATGGCATGCCTTCATGGCCAATCCAGGACTTGATGGCACAATCATTGCCGTGCTCATCATTGGCATCATATGGAATATTCACCTCGCATGGCGTCTCTTCCCTGAAATCCAATGGATTGAGCGCTTACGACAAGACCGTTCAGGCCTTGTGATCCCTAATCCTCCAAGACTTTTAGCGCCAACAGCACGCTTGTTTTCAGCACAATCGGATCGACAATCCCGGTTAACGCTTTCATCTCAAACGACAAGCACGCTCCTTGATAGTTTGGAATCCCGCCTTGATGAAGGACGTGAAATTTCACGTTACATCACTCAATTATTGGTTTTCTTAGGGCTTCTCGGCACATTTTATGGCCTTCTGCTCACAGTGCGTTCCATCGCCGATGTTATCGGCGGTATGAGTGTTGGTGGCAGTGACCTAACGGCTATGTTTGATCATGTGAAAAATGGGCTCGTACAACCGCTTTCCGGCATGGCCACCGCTTTTTCCGGCTCCATGTTCGGCCTCGCGGGAGCCCTTGTTTTAGGATTTCTCGACCTCACAGCCGGTCAAGCACAAACGCGCTTCTTCAATGATGTTGAAGAATGGTTTGCTGACCTTACTAATGCGGAGAAGATCCGTACCTCTGCCCCGCATTCTCCAGCAGACACCGCCATGCTTACCGAGACGATTGAGACATGGGTCCCGCGTGTTCAGGATTTCATGCGTCTTACGACAGAGAATGTGTCACTGCTTCAGCAAAATATTTCTATGCTCCGTAAAAATGCCCATGACGCTGAAGAAAACCGTGAAAAAGTCCTCCAAGCGCTCAAAGACATTACCAAAAGCATTACGGAGCAGCGCTATGATGACCCTGCAACGTTGCAGCTTCTGCAACAAATTGAGCGCCAATTAGCTGGATTACGCGGTGACCTTCACCATGATACGTCACGACCACGGAAGGATTAACCCATGGCCCGGCGTAAACGCTCTCAAACGAGGCTCAATGTCTGGCCCGGCTATGTAGACGCTCTCTCGACCCTTCTCATGGTCGTGACCTTTGTTATGCTCGTTTTTGTGGTGGGGCAGCAATTTCTCTCCGCCGCCATTACACAACGCGAACATTCGCTTGAATCCCTCAAGCGAGATCTCGACCGCCTCTCCAACATGCTTTCTTTAAGCCAGGATCAGGTCAAAACACTCAATACGCGCAATCAAGAATTAACGTCTCAATATCAAACAACGCAAAATGCGCTTCATGATAAAGAGCAGCAACTTGCTGAGATTCATGAAAAGGAGCAAACTGCGCAAAACTCACAACTAGCACAAATCAACTCCCTTAACGCACAGCTTGCGACGCTTACTCAGCAGCTACAGGCCATCACACAGGCTCTTGATGTTGAAAAACGCAACGAAACGGCGAAAGACGCTCAGATCTCTGATCTTGGCAAAAAGCTCAATATTGCTCTGGCAGACAAAGTAAATACGCTTAAACGCTACCGTTCCGAATTTTTTGGGCGCTTGCGTGATCTCCTCAAGAATCAGCCTGGCATCAGTGTGGTCGGTGATCGCTTTGTCTTTCAATCGGAGATTCTCTTCCCCGTTGGCAGCGCCACCCTGAGCGAACAGGGGAAAAAGCAGATCAACACATTAGCGCGCACATTACGGGAGATATCCTCGACCATCCCAGCCGATATCCCGTGGGTGCTCCGTGTTGATGGTCATGCTGATCGCCAGCCTATTCATACGGCATTCCCCAGCAATTGGGAGCTTTCATCAGCACGTGCTATCACTGTGGTTAAAATGTTGATTGCTGATGGGATTGACCCTCATCATCTCGCAGCAACGGGCTTCTCGGTTTATCAACCTCTTGATCCTCATTCGACGCCTCAAGCGTATGCTCATAATCGTCGGATCGAATTCCGCCTGACAGACCGATAAAACATCGTTATCATCCGTCACCATTCTTCACTCATCTCGTGAAATATAGACATCACGAGATGAGGCTGACATTGCCCTTAAAATCGCCTATATAGGCCATCATGACCGACACACCGCTCTCTCTAATCCGTAATTTTTCGATCATTGCCCATATTGATCATGGCAAATCAACGCTGGCCGATCGCCTCATCGAAGCCTGCGGCGCCCTCACTGCCCGTGAAATGAAAGGGCAAGTGCTCGATTCTATGGAGCTTGAGCAAGAACGCGGCATCACCATCAAAGCGCAGACCGTTCGTCTGACCTATCCTGCCAAAGATGGAAAGACCTATATCCTCAATCTTATGGACACTCCTGGTCACGTTGACTTTGCTTATGAGGTCAGCCGCTCGCTCGCAGCTTGTGAAGGATCACTCCTCGTTGTTGATGCGTCTCAAGGTGTGGAAGCACAAACACTTGCGAACGTTTACCAGGCGATTGAAGCTGACCACGAGATTGTACCCGTTCTCAATAAGATTGACCTCCCTGCGGCTGAACCAGAGCGCGTTCGCAAACAAATTGAAGATGTTATTGGTATTCCTGCAGATGATACGGTTGATATTAGTGCAAAAACTGGCATCAATATCGAAGGCGTTCTTGATGCTTTGGTCACGCGTCTTCCCGCTCCCCAGGGAAATGCAGAAGCCCCTTTGCAAGCATTGCTCGTTGATAGTTGGTACGATTCTTACCTAGGGGTGATCACCCTCGTTCGAATTAAAGAGGGGCGCGTTAAACGCGGGGACCGCATCCGTATGATGCAAACAGGCGCCACCTATCACGTTGACCAAGTTGGTGTTTTCCTTCCCAAAATGAAAACAGTCGATTCCCTCGGCCCTGGAGAGATTGGTTATATTAACGCCGCCATTAAGGCCGTAGCCGATTGTAACGTGGGTGATACCATCACCCTCGATAATCGCCCTGCTGAAAAAGCACTGCCAGGATTTAAACCGTCTGTTCCCGTCGTGTGGTGTGGCCTCTTCCCCATCAATGCTGACGATTTTGAAAAACTTCGTACAAGCCTAGGCAAGCTCCGGCTTAATGATGCATCTTTCCATTTTGAAGCAGAAACATCTGCCGCTCTTGGCTTTGGGTTCCGGTGTGGTTTCCTTGGTCTCCTTCATTTAGAGATTATTCAAGAGCGCCTCTCTCGTGAGTTTGATCTTGACCTGATCGCCACCGCACCTTCCGTTGTCTACAAGCTTCATCATACAAACGGAAAAGTGGAAGAACTGCATAATCCTGCTGATATGCCAGAACTTTCACAAGTTGCCAGTATTGAAGAGCCTTGGATTAAAGCGTCCATCATGGTGCAGGATGACTATCTTGGCCCCGTTCTCACATTATGCACAGAACGTCGTGGTGTTCAGCTAGACCTCACTTATGTCGGCAACCGTGCTATGGTCGTTTATCGTCTTCCCCTCAATGAAGTCGTCTTCGATTTCTATGATCGCTTGAAGTCACTTAGCCGTGGATATGCGTCTTTTGATTATCAAATGGACGGTTATGAAGAGAGCGACCTGGTTCGCATCTCTATCCTCGTTAATCATGAGCCTGTTGACGCACTTTCTTTCGTTGCCCATCGCTCTGCAGCCGAAACACGCGGGCGATCAATTTGCAGCAAACTCAAAGAGCTGATCCCCCGTCAGCTGTTCAAAATTGCTATTCAGGCGTCTATTGGCTCTAAAGTCATCGCGCGTGAAACCCTTGGCGCCCTTTCCAAGGACGTCACTGCAAAATGTTACGGTGGTGATATTTCGCGTAAGCGTAAACTCCTCGACAAACAAAAAGAGGGTAAGAAACGCATGCGCCAATTTGGCAAAGTGGAGATTCCACAAAGTGCCTTCCTTGCTGCTCTGAAGATGGATTAACCTTATGTCCCGTACCGCCGCCCTTTTGTGCGTCCACGATGATGTTCCGTCTTTGGGGTGGTGGATTGCTCATCATGTGGCGGTCGGCTTTTCAACGCTCTTAATATGCGATGATCACTCGACGGATGGCAGTTGGGAGCTATTAGACCAAGCTGCACAACATTATGATGTCAGAACAATTCGGACAGACCAGGGCATCGCAGATAAATCACAGCGTTATACAGATGGCCTGAAAAAACTACTCAACCGTGAGGCCCAAGATATAGACTGGGTTTTACCGCTCAGCATTGATGAGTATTTTGTGCCGGAAGGGTCTTCAGTTGAGATTTTTCTTTTCTCTGTGGAGCAAAAATTCGGGAAAGATATTTTTGAGACGGCACAGGCAATCCCCGTCAATTGGTGCATCTGTGGCCTCAACGGCCAGGAAGCGCCACTCTCAAAGGAAAACTTTCTCTCTCCGCGTTCCCTCTACACACGACACGCTCCAGAATCATTCCCTGACCATCACATCGTAAGAAGTTTTTTCCGTCCTCAAAAAGCGGATAATACACTTCCAGATCCCTTCGCCCATCTTACGTCACCGATTGACTGGTCTTTAGCACGCATCCTCCATGATGCTGCAGCATCAAGCCTCTCTCCGACCGCGCGCCATTATTATGATCGCAACGAAAACCTCGTAGAACATCAAGAAGATATTCTTAAAAAGAGCACTTCAGTCGCTGCAACATTACTGCAAACCGCTCTCCTCTCTCATTGGAGAGCCCATCAAAAGAGCCCATCCCAACGATTTGAAGGCAATTCACAGCCTTCTCCTCAACTATTACAGCGCTTCTATATCGGCTCACCACAGCGCTCACTCATTATTGACCATAAGACATTCACACTCACATGGAGAGAAAACGCTCACTTCAACCCTCATCATGAGACACGTCTCTGCCTCGCAACACTCCCCTCCGACAGTGAGACGTCATCCGCATGGCTTTATGCAGAATCGGCCATTCCACTCCTCTATTTGCCCATTGGTCAAAGCACACAGCCTCTTAATCGACTTCTCGATATTATTCCCGTTATCCTCACACAAATAGCCGAGGGGGCTTCTCTCACTCTTCTTCCAGGAGACGAGAAGTTCTCATATCAGGATGAGGTTCTTTTCCCGCTCACACCTATTGCCCCCTCACACCCAAAAGACCGTTCATTCCATGCGCTCTCTGCCCTCACGCATTATGGCCTTACAGCTAACGGCGTAAAATCAGCTTTACAGCAACGTCAATGGCCGGTGGCCTCCGCTTTAGGAGCTGTCAGCGTTCAGCTGCCTTATGAGGACGCAAAGCAAGTGCTTTCTCCGCTTCTCCTGTCTTTGCTTCATCCCCAAACGTTCGCCAATTCCTAATGATACCCCCTCCTCTTTGGTGATGCGGAGTTATTGGTTGTTTTCTAACTTTCTTGATCGCTATTTTCGGATCTCTCAACGTGGGTCCACCATCCCTCGTGAAATTATCGCCGGCCTCACCATTTTTGGTGCCATGGCGTATATCATCGCAATCAATCCCGCTATTTTGGCCTCTATCGGATTAGATCGACACGACATGGTCATGACGACCATCGCAGGAGCAGCAGCTGGCACACTGATTATGGCACTTTGGGCCCGTCTACCCATTGCCCTTGCGCCTGCTATGAGCAGCAACGTTCTCTTTGCTCAGGTGATTGTACAACAAGCACATATCAAGGTCGCAACCGCTTTCACCGTTGTGTTCTTAAGCGGCATATTTTTCACACTCTTATCTCTGACACGCATACGCTTAAAGATCGTTAGAGGTTTCCCACCTGCCATCATTTTAGGCATTCAAGTCGCCATTGGTATCTTTATAGCGCGCATTGGCCTTATTGAATCGGGAATTGCCATTTCCTCGCCCCATGGGCTGACGTTTGCCCCTTTAAGTGACCCTCTTGTTATTTTTTCTCTCTGTGGCTTACTCCTCTGCGCCCTCCTCAACATACTTAAGGTGCCGGCGGGGCTTTTGTTAACCATCATCATCATGACGATCATCGGTCTGTTTATTTCCGATCAGCATGGACACTCTGTTACGGCCCTTCCATCACAATTAATTGACTGGCCCCATTATCCTACTCAATTTTTATTTCCTTTTGATTTTCATGATTTTTTTAGTCACATCGGTCTCCTACTACCCATTACACTTTATGTCCTCTTAAGTGATTTCTTTGACGCAACGGCTACGATGCTCAGTGTGACTCACCGCGCTGGCCTTTCTGGTACGCCCGAACATCCTGAGCTGGACCACCGTGCTTTCACCGCTGATGGCGCCGCCAGCGTCGTTGGTGCTACGCTGGGAACCTGCACCGTCTCCGCCTATCTTGAGAGCCTTGCCGGAGCAGAAGCCGGCGGACGCACAGGCTTAAGCGCATTTATTGTCGCTCTGCTCTTCGTGCTCTCTTGTGTCTTCTGGCCACTGATCATTTGTATCCCTTCCCTTGCCACTGCTCCCGTCCTCGTCATGGTTGGTCTGAGTATGCTTAGCTCGCTCTCACGGCTCCCCAACCGTATTGAAGACGCCATTACCCCCCTTACCATGCTACTTATTTCCGCTGTTACCGGGAATTTCATGCTGAGCCTTGCCTGCGGTATGCTCCTCTACACAGGCATTATAATTGCTTTACGCCAATTCAAACGGCTCACACCCATCGTTATAGGCTTGGATATCACCTTTTTCTGCTACATGATTCTTCAAAGCCATTTTTGAAAGAAATTACAAAGATGTCATCTACCCTTGGCGAAGACGTATTAAACGCGCATAATCAAAAGCCATGACTGTGGCTGAACCGATCGCTATACTTGATGCAAGAGGATGTGCTTGCCCGATGCCCGTTATTAAAACGCATCGCGCCATGCACCGCATCGCCTCAGGCGAGGCACTTCATGTTATCACAGACGATAAGACCAGCCTCCAGGATATTCCCCTTTGGTGCCAAAAGGCGGGCCATATTCTCCTTGAAACGCACGAAGCTCCTGATGGGTGCCATTTTGTTATTCAACGACACGCACTTAGCAATCAGGCAGCCTCCTCTGACCAGGAGAGAGACCATTTGCCGTAACTCTGACATTTTCCTATAGAATAATAGGCTGGAAAAATTACGTTTAGCCTTGTAATGCCCTCTAAGTTTTCGTGATCTGGAGCCCAACTAGATAGCTCATGCCTAACCCAAGCACACCGCTAAAGATGACTGCACTCAATAAGCTCTCTTTTGAAGATGCTCTCGCAGAGTTGGAGCAGATCGTACGCGATCTTGAAACAGGGCGAATGAAACTCAAAGACGCTATTGCTGCCTATGAACGCGGGGCCGCTTTGAGACGCCATTGCGAATCCCGTCTTGGTGAAGCCGAAATGCGCGTCAAAGCCATTGTGCAAAACGCTGATGGCGCAATACATCATGAAGATATGACACCCAGCACCGCGACACAGACACGTGAGGAATCTTCTCAATGACCGCTAGCCATCCCCTTCCCCTTAGGGAGGCCCTTGCTCACAGCTGTCGCGAGATTGAGCAAAAAATTGACCAACTTCTTCCCATGGTTCCTGGGGATGAGTCGTTACTCATTGAGGCTATGCGTTATGCAGCACTCAATGGTGGAAAACGCCTCCGCGGGTTTCTCATTCTTGAAACAGCCGCCCTTTTCGGCGCTCCGCATGAAGCCGCGTTGCGTGCAGCGGCCTCGGTAGAGTTCCTTCACGCTTATTCCCTTGTCCATGATGATTTGCCCTCCATGGACGATGATGATTTACGTCGTGGGCAACCATCAACGCATAAAAAATTTAATGAAGCTTTTGCTATTCTCGCAGGCGATGCCCTCCAGACCCGTGCGTTCGAGGTAATCCTTGAGCCTTCTCTCAGTGATGATCCTGCCATTCGTGCTCATCTCGCCTTGGCCCTCGCTCAAGCTTCTGGATCAGCCGGAATGGTTGGGGGACAAGTTATTGATATTCGCGGGGAAGGCCGCGCTCTCCCTCTGGAGCATGTCAAACGCCTCCACGCTCTCAAAACGGGTGCTCTCATCCGCTATTCTGCAGAAGCAGGCGCTATTCTAGCCGGCGCTGATGAGCAAGACCCTCGCCGTCAGGCCATTCGTCAGTATGGTAGCTATTTAGGAACAGCCTTCCAAGTAGCTGACGATGTGCTAGACAGCACAGCCAGCACAGAGGAATTAGGAAAGACAGCCGGTAAAGATGAAAATGCCGCTAAGTCTAACTATGTTTCTCTCCTCGGCATTGAGGGGGCCCGCGCAGAAGCCCGCCGCCTGAGCACAGAAGCTCGCAACACTCTCGCCTTATTTGACCATCGCGCCGATACACTCCGCTCCCTTGCGGATTATTTTGTAGAACGCAGGAGCTGATCACCATGAGCAAATCTTCCATTCCCACTTTTGGTCAGTTCCCAACTCTTGATCGGGTATCCCTGCCTTCTGATATGCGGAACCTGTCCATTGAGCAGCTCACCTCGCTCGCAAAAGAGCTAAGAGCCGAGACGGTTGATGCTGTCTCAACGACGGGGGGACATCTTGGAGCCTCTCTGGGTGTCGTTGAATTGACTGTTGCGATGCATGCTGTTTTTAACACACCAGATGACCGCATCATCTGGGATGTTGGACATCAAGCCTACCCACATAAGATCCTTACAGGGCGGCGTGAGCGCATCCGCACATTACGTCAGCCAGGTGGATTATCTGGATTCACGCGCCGCTCTGAAAGCCCCTACGATCCTTTTGGTGCGGCTCATTCCTCGACCTCTATTTCCGCTGGTCTGGGAATGTCTGTGGCACATCATCTCCATGCTGAGAAAGATCCATCCTACAAAGAGCGTAATGTTGTCGCCGTTATTGGGGATGGTTCTATTTCCGCCGGTATGGCCTATGAAGCGCTCAATAATGCGGGAGCAATGGGCGCTGGTGCTGAACGACTGATCGTTATTTTGAACGATAATGAAATGTCGATCGCTCCGCCTGTTGGCGCCATGTCAAACTATTTGACGCGCCTTATGTCGTCACGCCGTTTTCTCACATTGCGTGACTTAGCTAGCAAACTTGCAAAGCGCCTCCCTTCTCGCATTGAACGTACAGCGAAGCGTGCTGAGGAATATGCACGCAGTATGATTACCGGCGGGACTCTTTTCGAGGAAATGGGGTTCTATTACGTCGGACCTGTCGATGGGCATGACCTCAACCAGCTGGTTCCTATCTTACGCAATCTTCGTGATGCTGATCATATTGGGCCTGTTCTCCTTCATGTCATTACAGAAAAAGGACATGGCTACAAACCTGCAGAGGCGGCCGGTGATAAATATCACGCCGTTAGCAAGTTTGATGTAGAGACTGGCAAACAGAAAAAGGCACCATCTGGCCCTCCGACCTACACATCTGTTTTCGCGCGCGAGCTTCTTCATCGTGCGACTCAAGATGACAGCGTGGTGTCCATTACTGCAGCAATGCCTACGGGAACAGGGCTGGATAAAATCGCCGCAAAATATCCCGATCGCTGCTTTGATGTCGGGATTGCCGAGCAACATGCTGTAACCTTTGCTGCCGGTCTTGCCACAGAAGGGATGCGTCCCTTCTGTGCGATTTACTCCACCTTTCTGCAGCGCGCTTATGACCAAGTTATGCATGATGTCGCTCTGCAGAACCTTCCTGTTCGTTTCGCTGTTGATCGCGCCGGCTTAGTCGGTGCCGATGGGGCGACACATGCTGGGTCTTTTGACCTTAATTATTTATGCTGTCTCCCGAATATGACCGTCATGGCCCCTTCTGATGAAGTCGAGTTGCTGCACATGACGACAACAGCATGGGCACATGATAGCGGCCCGATTGCCGTCCGTTTCCCTCGCGGTAACGGACGAGGCCTGGAGCTACCAAAAGAAGGCTCAGTGCTTGAGATCGGTAAAGGCCGTATCATCCACGATACACAAGAATCCGGCGTTGCCATCCTTTCATTAGGACCGCGCCTTTATGAAGCCCTCAAAGCGGCTAAAGAGCTCGAAAAACAGGGTATTGCGGTAACAGTAGCCGATGCACGTTTTGCGAAACCTGTTGATGGCGCCTTGATCGATAAGCTTGCAACGCAACACAACGTCTTCATTACCATTGAAGAAGGTGCTCCAGGAGGCTTTAGCTCACAAGTTGTTCAGCATTTAGCTGAAAATGCTCTACTTGATCGAGTTCATTTCCGTCCTATGAGCTTCCCAGACACGTGGATTGATCACAACACGCCAGAAGCCCAATATGTGGAGGCTGGTTTGACGGCCCCTCATATCGTCAAAGTCGCCCTGGATGCACTCAAAAAAGTAAAAGGCAACACTTGAGATGGCCAAACGTCGTGCGGATCAGCTTCTTGTTGATCGGGGTCTCGTCGAGACCCGCACCCGTGCTCAAGCGTTAATCATGGCCGGCCTTGTTTATGCCGGCCCTCACGCGGATAAGGCTGTTAAAAAAGCCGGAGATCAAATCGCTGAGGATATGCCTCTCACTCTTAAGGGGCAGGACCATCCCTGGGTATCCCGAGGAGGAATGAAACTGGCGCATGCCCTCGAACAATTTCAGCTCCCTGTTGCTGATCATATTGCGCTTGACGTCGGGGCTTCTACAGGAGGCTTCACAGATGTCTTGCTTCATCATGGCGCACGAAAAGTTTACGCTGTTGATGTCGGGCATGGCCAACTTGCCTGGAAATTACGCTCTGATGAGCGTGTCATCGTCATGGAAAAAACAAACGCCCGCTACCTGACGACCGAACATATTCCTGAGGCTCCCACTATTATTGTCTGCGACGCTAGTTTCATAGGGCTACGCACAGTATTACCAGCTGCCATGACGTTGGCCGCACCAGGAGCCTGGTTGGTGGCGCTTATCAAGCCACAATTCGAGGCGGGACGTGCTGATGTCGGTCCTAAAGGAGTTGTCCGGGACGCTTCCGTTCATGAGCGCGTCTGCCAAGAAATCCAAACATGGCTCACCTCCCTTCCCGACTGGGACGTATTAGGCTTAGGCACTAGTCCCATTACTGGACCCGAGGGGAACAAAGAGTTCCTTATTGCGGCACGCAAGCACTAAATATACTTTTCTCTTCATCTTCTCAAAAGAAATATAATTTTGTCATGCGTTCACTTGTCTATGACAAAATGAAGCGGGCTACTTCAGCCATGATCTGAAAAAGCCCGCTTTTAAATATATTTTCCCAATGCTAGCCCTGCGCTACCACAAGAAATTTGTCCGATGATGCATCAGACATCTCATTTTCCACAAGATACGGTCCTGCCTGCCTGACATGCACACTTAAAATGCAAGGGACAGACGTCTTTTCAATGGGGAGCAATGCCGACCCACTCGTCCAGCGACACCGTGATCCTTCCATTACATCCCAACCTGACAAGGATGCTTCTTGAAATGGGGTTTCCAGAACAATGCATTCATCATCATAAAATAGCCGAGCATCGTCAATTAACACACCAAGATGACGCCGGTCATCAACAAAAGGCCCAACAACATCGGACGGCCGGGAGGTTCGCGATACAAGATGAATCTGTTCAATATACTCTGGAAGAAGGAATAAGTAGTAATCATTCCTTACACGATAAGGCCGAATCTCCCGATCTCCATTCACAATAAGATGAAGGTCTGGATCTTCCACTGTCTCCACAAGAGGTAATGTTACGCCTGAACGTTGTGCAACTTTATGCCAAATAGGCTCCGCAACATTTCTCTGCGTTCCAAGGGGGGCGGCTGCATCATTGGCCCAGGTCTTACGACCAATGGTGATAACATTCCCATCATGTTTCAGCTGATGATCAGTATCGAGATAAGTCTCTGCATAAGCTCCATTAGCAGAGATGATAGCATGCTCCTCACACTCAATATGATAGACATCATATTGAGTAGTGTTTTCTCTCACGATAGAGCTGTGATTGACGAGCATTCGAGCGGGAATGAAATACCCATCCAAGAAGAGGCAATGTTCTCCTGTAAGAAGGAGATCATTATAGGGCACATCCTTAGCAAGGGCATGCGCTTTGATCCGAACAGGATGCTCATCAGCAGACGAAGCCACAACACGCTTTTTACGAACAGAAATGACCTTCTTGGGGGTTGTTTCTCCATTCCGGTATGTCAGGACCATTTCCCCAACAACGATGTCTTCAATTTTTTTAACCCCCTCTGGAATATTAATTTCCGTCCCAGCTAAAAAACATACTGTCGTTGATGGAACATCTGTCAGCAAACCAGACGTCGTAGGTGTTCTGTTCATTTCAAAAGTTGGAAGGAGGGCAATGTACCCATCCGACGTCGAAAGGAGGTTCGTATTCGTTGCATCAGCAGTCAGTTTTGTAAGCAATCCCCTTGCTGCTGTTGACGTTAAATTTGTCGGTTTCCCAGTCCCACCCTCTACGAGGACAGAATTCGGAACAATATTCCCGTAAGAAAAGACTAATGCGATCTTATCATCCCCTCCATCAGACGGGGTGTATGTTTGGTATCCTTGATAATTCAATGTGATCTGAAGACTGCGGACCGGCAGCCCCGCTTGGGTCGTCAAGTTTAAACTAGTATCAAACACAAGCGTTGCAACAACAGTCTGATTAGCAGAGGAAAGATCCGCGCCTTTAGGAATAACAATGGCCTTTAAACCAGTACTCGAATTAAGCGACCGAAACTGGCTGTAACTTGGATTCGTGGCAAGAACACTGCCAACTGGAAGAGTTTGATTGGTGTATTGAGTCACCACACTGTAGACGGTATTTTTAGTCCAAAGAACGTCGGCCATTTTTCTTCCTTTCAGAATCGATGAAGAACGCCAATGTGAGGATTGTTTTACTTAAGGTAATGGAATTTTTTGAAATATGAAATCGATTAAAAAAATAAATAAGATATATATCTAACTAATAGTTAAACCCCCGCCATTCCACACTCATGAAACAATAAAAAATAAGCAATACTATAAAAGTTATAATATAAATAATTTATTTTTATTTGTTGTAAAACAAAGAATTTTATTTTTTTAATTAAAATTAATGATTGAAATTAGAAATTGTATGTATACTTTTATAAAAATATCATATCCTTTAATTATATATGAATAACACAACTTTACTATTCAATTATTTAAAAAATTACTTCATTCCGCCGTGTAATAATGGAAATAAAATTTAGCACCCGCCTATAACTCCATGAAATTGGAAAGATACTTATATCTCATATAGAGAAAACCTCTAATATACATATCCTCCTTTATAGACCTAGTGCCTCTATATCCGGGAAATCATCAGGCCCCGGCCCATACCCCCAAACAATAAGTCGCTCGACTTCTGCGATACGAACATCATTGATACTGGCATGACGCCGTTCCATTTGACCATTAGACGCAAACTGCCAATTTTCATTTCCATAAGAACGCCACCATTGTCCCCCTGCATCTTGCCATTCATAAGAAATCGCACGGCAATACGATTTCCTGACCAGCCCCATAACGACTTGATAAGGCAGTAGTGTCGCTCTATCTGCCATTTTTCTCGTAGAAATCTCTGAATAGCCACGCGTCCTCTAATAAATTGGTCACGGTTTCGCCATTCCGACTGCATCGTATAAGCCCGCGCTACTTTCTCAGGGGCACGCGAGTTCCAAGCATCTTCAGCCATTCGAACTTTCTTTGCCGCCGTCTCCTCCGTAAAAGGTGGCAACAGAAATATAATCTCTGTCATGACTTTTCTGCCTTAGTCTCTTTAATTCGCTAGAACGGCGAAATAAGTCTTTCCCGTCAATTTTGTAGCACCTTATCCCCCAATCATGATATGAGCCGCCGCATGACTCATCCTGCCCCTTCATCCGATACCACGTATTCTACCTCAGCTGACCTTAATGAAGCTGAACGTCAAAAAATTCAGGCAAAGTCCGCTCTTTTTGCTCCACCGCAAGCCGTTACATCAGATGGCCGTAAAGAGCTCGTCGGGCTTTCCCGTGAAGAGCTTGCACAAGAGATGCTGTCTATTGGTGAAAAAGCATTCCGTGCAAAACAAGTATGGCATTGGATCTATCATCAAGGCGTGACAGATTTTGCCAAAATGAGCACCATTGCAAAACCATTACAAAGCAAGCTTGCTGAACATTTCGTCGTGGGACGCCCAACAACAACCACTGAGCAGACATCGAAGGACGAGACACGTAAGTTCCTTTTTCGCTTCCGCGATGGGCAGGAAGCCGAAACAGTTTATATTCCAGACCGCCGCGAAGACCGTGGGGCTGTGTGCATTTCCTCTCAGGTTGGCTGCACACTCTCTTGCTCATTTTGTCATACAGGCACTCAAAAGCTTGTCCGCAACCTCGGAGCGGCGGAAATTGTTGGGCAATTTATGGCGGCACGAGACAGCTATAATGAATGGCCAAGCCCAAAAGGCGATACACCGCGCCTTCTCTCCACGATTGTGCTCATGGGAATGGGTGAACCTCTCTATAATTACGATAATGTCGCCAAAGCGATGAGAATCATCATGGACGGCGAAGGTATTGCCCTCTCCCGTCGGCGCATCACACTCTCTACCTCCGGTGTTGTTCCCATGATGGACCGGTGCGGCGATGAACTCGGTATCAATCTCGCAATTTCTCTTCATGCGGTGCGCAATGATCTGCGTGACCAGCTCGTTCCACTCAATCGCAAATACCCTATTGAAGAACTCATGGCGGCCTGCCGGCGTTATCCATCTGCCTCGAATTCTCGTCGCATCACGTTCGAATATATTATGATTCGTGGCGTTAATGACAGTGATGCCGAAGCCCATGAACTTGTTCGCCTGATTCGTGGCTTACCTGCTAAGGTTAATCTGATCCCCTTTAACCCATGGCCTGGGTCTGACTTCCGCCCCTCTACACGTGAGCGTCTTGCCAGCTTTGCTCAGATTATTATGGATGCTGGCTACGCAGCACCAATCCGCATGCCACGCGGAAAAGATATTCTTGCCGCTTGCGGTCAACTTAAAACACAAAGTGAACGAAAGCGCCTTCTTGCCCGCCGAGATGAGGAAGAAAACCAGGGGTAATCCTTTCCTCTGGTCGCTTGGTCCTCTAGGTGTTACAACGCTCTCAGCATTTTTGTATTCACCTTTTAAGAGGACCAATACGAACCATGGGCAGCTCCTCAGACGTCAAAAAAGTCGTCTTAGCCTATTCTGGTGGGCTTGATACCTCCGTCATTCTTCGTTGGCTTCAACAACATTATGGTTGTGAGGTCGTGACCTTTACAGCTGATCTTGGCCAAGGAGAAGAACTGGAGCCAGCCCGCCGCAAAGCTGAACAATTCGGCGTTAAAGAAATCTTCGTTGAAGATCTGCGGGAAGAGTTCGTTAAGAATTACGTTTTCCCCATGTTCCGGGCTAATACCCTTTATGAGGGACAATATCTTCTCGGCACCTCTATTGCGCGCCCCCTCATCTCCAAACGTCAAATTGAAATTGCTGAAGCCGTCGGTGCCGATGCCGTTGCACATGGGGCAACAGGTAAAGGGAATGACCAAGTACGCTTTGAACTTTCCTATTATGCCTTAAAGCCTGACGTTAAAGTCATTGCGCCATGGCGTGAATGGGATCTGACATCCCGCACAAAACTACTCGACTTCGCCGAGAAAAATCAGATCCCCGTTACAAAAGACAAACGCGGTGAAGCCCCCTTCTCTGTTGATGCCAATCTGTTGCATTCATCCTCTGAAGGAAAAATCCTCGAAGACCCCGCTCTTCCACCGGACGAAATCGTTTTCCAACGGACCATTTCGCCAGAAGCAGCCCCAGACAAAGCAACCGAAATCACCATTGATTTCAAACAAGGTGACCCAGTCGCCATTAATGGCGAAGAGCTTTCTCCTGCCACCCTCCTCGCCCGTCTCAACGAACTGGGACGTGACAATGGGATTGGGCGTCTCGATATCGTCGAAAACCGCTTCGTTGGCATGAAATCACGCGGTATTTACGAAACACCTGGTGGGACGATTCTCCTACACGCTCATCGGTCTATTGAGTCCATTACGTTGGATCGTGAAGCCGCCCATCTTAAAGACAGCATTATGCCACGCTATGCTGAGCTCATTTACAATGGGTTGTGGTTCTCACCTGAGCGTCACATGTTGCAGGCATTGATTGATAGCAGTCAAAATTCGGTTACAGGCCGTGTCCGGATGAAGCTCTATAAAGGCAATGTCACCTGTGTCGGCCGTGAAAGTCCGAACAGTCTTTATGACGCACGTGTCGTTACCTTCGAAGATGACGAAGGAGCGTATAACCAGGTCGATGCTCAGGGCTTTATCCGCCTTAACGCCCTACGTCTCCGCTTGGGGGCTAAAATCGGCCGCCGTGGTGGTTCAACCTAAGAGTTTTACCCTCTTATCGTGAATTTCATGGGAAGACACATCATGCGTCCTATTTTGCGTTCCGCTGTTGCTCTTCTCCCCGCGTTGGCCTTAACAGGCCTTCTCGAGCTGGGGGGATGTGCTGGTCATCAGCAAGCAGAGCCTACACCTGCACAATTTATGGAACAGGTCTATAAGCAACCTGGAGTTCATAAACTCCCCGATGGGCTCGCTTATAAAATTCTAAAGTCTGGCCCTAAGGATGGTCCATCCCCCCGTCAGGGCTCCACGATGATGGTTATTTACGAAGGACGTCTCCCAGACGGCAGCATTTTCGACAGTACCGAAATGCATACGGGAGCGGCCTATATGGAAATGCCGCTTGATGGTGTTATTGAAGGCTGGATGGAAGGTCTTCCCATGATGCATGTTGGCGATGAATGGGTCCTCTATGTCCCTCCCAAATTGGGATATGGGAAACGCTCTATGGGGATTATTCCCCCCAATAGTCCACTCATTTTTAAAATCCGTCTTCTCGGCGTAGAAGATGAAGCCCCTCTATAGAGGAAGAGGCCTTCTCATTCTTTTTTAGCGCTATCACCGGCGCAAGCACCGCCTCTTCCAGCCCTGGATGAGGCGGTTTTTGCTTCCCTTACCAATTATTGAGTATGTGCCATGCAACGCGTTTTTTCTGGAATTCAACCAACGGGTATTCCTCATTTAGGGAATTACCTGGGTGCCATCCGCAATTGGGTCACTCTTCAATCAGACCATGAGTGCCTTTTCTGCCTGGTAGACATGCACACCCTTACCATGCCCTGGACACCACAAAGCCTACGCGAGCAGACATTAGGGAGCACAGCCTGTCTTCTCGCCTCTGGGATTGACCCTAAACGCCTCTATAACCAATCCGCTGTCAGCGCCCATGCACGCTTAGGGTGGATCTTTAACTGTGTGTCTCGTTTAGGCTGGCTGAATCGTATGACGCAGTTTAAAGACAAAGCGGGAAAAAGCCGGGAAAATCATTCCGCTGGCCTGTATGTTTACCCGAACCTTATGGCCGCTGATATCCTTACTTTCCACGCAACACGCGTACCTGTTGGAGACGATCAGCGCCAGCATATTGAACTCGCTAATGATATCGCGAAAAAATTCAACCACGATATGAGCATTGAGTTTTTCCCAGAAATTGAACCCATCATCTCACCTGAAGCCGCACGGGTGATGAGCTTGCGTGATGGGAACAAAAAAATGTCCAAATCAGACCCATCTGAGCAAAGCCGTATTGTGCTCACAGATACGCCTGAAGAAATTACACAAAAAATTCGTCGCGCAAAAACAGATTCTGAAGCTCTCCCGAGCGAGAAAGAAGGCCTTGAAGGCCGCCCAGAAGCGCAAAATCTTGTCACTATTTATGCCGCCATGTCGGATCAATCACTTGAAAAAGTGCTTTCCGATTTTGGTGGCCAAGGTTTTGGCAGTTTCAAACAAGCCCTCGCTGATTTACTCGTTGAGAAACTTTCTCCCGTTGCGACTGAAACACGGCACCTCTTGGCGGATGAACATCACTTGCTTCAAGTCCTCCGTCAGGGCGCTGAACACGCCAGAAATATCTCTGAACCTATCGTGCAAGAAGCCGAACGTCTTGTTGGCTTCCTACGCTAAGGAAATAGCCGGCTCTACCATAAAATTGAGAATGTTGTTGAAAACCGTTGCTGATTTCGGATCGGAGCGGTTTTCTTAAATAATCTCAAGGGGTGTTATTTTCTTGGTAGAATGATCCTATGGGTAACGTGATGACATTACCCATAGAATGGGAATGGGTTAACTGAACCTTAAAATGATGCTGACCAAGTGTAGCATTGATCTTTTCAGAGAGTTACCGTTGGGCTCAGCATCATACGCCGAAGATGGAAAGCGTATTCTCTGGTATTGAAAAGGTCCGAGCTTCGCCCGTGGCTGGCGAATTGATAAAACGTATATACTAAGAGGAGGAGCGTAAACTCACATGTCCCAGGCGGACGACAAGAGCGGCAACACGATTGATTTTCATCCGTCGCCGACCCGAGACATCAAGATCGCCAAACTCTTTCAGTTCCAGGGTATACCAAATTTAACTTAGCTATTACCCCGTTCATTGTTTTATCCCCAAACATCAAAGCATTTGATGAAAACATATTTTTGAATTCGTATAGCATGTGCTCTCCTCTCTCGAAAAACTTCATGCTCAGGAGACATATCAAGTAATATCCGTTATATCGAAATTAAGTGATCGGGTTCCGTTAGAGTCAAAAGCCACTCGCCCTTCTCCGATTTGATAAGCCTTACACAGAGCTTCCCACTGTTCTTCCGTTGGTTCACTGGGGACCCCCAGAGACAAAGTGTAACTTCCAATGCTTGTCTTAGAAACATCAAGTAATGGAGGAACACCAGATCGCAGAGCTGTTCCAAAATCATTTTGATAGTGAATCATTTGTCCGATATTTGCTAAAATCCGAGCTTCAACTCTTATAGGATTATTCGCATAAGATTTAGCTTGAAGATCAATTGTTTTATCACTAACGGCATCATGAGTATTTTGATTCCATTGATCAAAGGCCTTCCAGTTATTTTTGTAGTCAGCCAACCAGAGATAACCTTTTGGTTCCAGTTTCTGAGATACCCAAACCTCATAAGGATTCCCTTGTGTCTGGATTCCACCGCCTTTTGACCACCACTGGATACCATTTTTGTATGAATCTGGAATTGGTCTTCCGCCAATGGTCAAACCTTGCATCTGATTGGCACTTGCGATAGCAGCGTTACTGACATTTTCAGAATGCTCAGCCTTAAAGGCCTGCCAGTTATCACATAATGTCTCTTTTTGCTCAATATCATGCTCATTATTGAGCACGTCAGCTTCATCAACAAGAGCCTTAATAGCAACAACAGGCTGGTTTCCCATTATTTGCTGCAGACTGGCAGAATCAGGAATATTGTTCATCATCGGGTTTAAAACAGCATTTGCAAGAAGAGCTGTTGCTTCCTGAGAAGACACAGCAATACTCTCATCAATTTGCATATATCCGGCCGTTCCGGAAATAGCCTGATAAGCTCGTGCTTCATGTTGAAGCTGCATCATCGTCTGATGCTCAACAACAGACCAACTTTGATCCAACTGAACAACTGAATCTGCAATCACTCGAAGTTGCAACTGAGTTGCCGGTGTGCTCTCCCAACTGGAATATACACCTTGCCAATTCTTCATAGCTTCCGGTGAAACCGCTATCTCACCTCGTATATCCTGAATAGAATATCCCGCCCCTAACTTCTGAAGATAGGTATCAAAATTGCCAGGTTTATCTAAGCCGAAGCCTCTAAATATCTTATCGACCACTTCATGGCCTTCTAGTCCCTGAGACGCATATTTCCTGATCTCTTCAGGTGTGTTCCCTCGGGCAAGCTCCTCTTGGAAAACACCATATTGACGTGCATCTGGCTTCCCTAACTCAAGGCTCTGAAACATCTTATCGACCACTTCATGGCCTTCTAGTCCCTGAGACGCATATTTCCTGATCTCTTCAGGTGTGTTCCCTCGGGCAAGCTCCTCTTGGAAAACACCATATTGACGTGCATCTGGCTTCCCTAACTCAAGGCTCTGGAACATCTTATCGACCACTTCATGGCCTTCTAGTCCCTGAGA
>NZ_WVHO01000002.1 GCF_009834805.1 Saccharibacter sp. 17.LH.SD | reverse complement strand
CATCGCCTTGGTCAGCCTTTACCCAACCAACTAGCTAATCAAACGCAGGCCCCTCCACAGGCAACAAAAGCCTTTGACCCTCAGGTATCATGCGGTATTAGCACCAGTTTCCCAGTGTTATCCCCCACCCATGGATAGGTTCCTACGCGTTACTCACCCGTCCGCCACTAACCCCGAAAGGTTCGTGCGACTTGCATGTGTTAAGCATGCCGCCAGCGTTCGCTCTGAGCCAGGATCAAACTCTCAGGTTCAATCCAACCAAAACGCACATAGCAAATAAAGCATCTCTAATTCTTACATCAGAAATATATCAGCCATGACATCCTAGCGATAATCTACCACTAAAACGCCGCCAACATATCCCTTCCAGTCTCTCTTCAATTCTCAAAGATCACTACCAAACAACCCCAGAACTTCCGCCCCAGCGCCGCCGGTGAAGCGCCTTATACACTACACTCAAAAACCGTCAATCGATTCTAATCAAAAAAATCATAAACCTTCACAAAAAGTTAAATACCCAACCCTCCTAATCACCCAAAAAACACAAACCACATAACAAAAAAGCCAACTCAGTCCCCCAAGTTGGCTTTTTGCATTAATGAAGAAATTTCTCAGAAAGCATTCCGCTGTAAACGCTCAGCCGTCTCAATCTCTGCTCGAACAGCCTGAATCTTGCGCGCTAAAGATTCGCGCTCTTTGTAATCATGTGTTCCAAGATTGGTCCATTGCTCTTGTAGAGCTTCAAGGCTCTGGCGAGCATCATCAACCGAAAGATCTTCCAATGCTTTCACCGAGTCCGCAAGAATTGTGCAGTGATCTGCTGTCATCTCCACAAAACCGCCACCAACGAAGTGACGTTCCAGCACCTTGTTATCCTGGTACAGTGTAACCACACCCCCACGAAGTTGCAGCATCACTGGAGAGCGACCTGGCATGGCCGCAATGTCACCCTCCGTTCCCGGAACAACCACCATATCAACCTCACAGTCAGTATGGCGTTTCTCAGGACTCACGATCTCAGCGCGAAGCGGCATTGGATCAACCCTCCTGCTTTAGCTTTTCAGCTTTCGCAATTGCTTCCTCAATAGCACCTACCATGTAGAACGCATTCTCTGGAAGGTGATCACATTCACCGGATACAACAGCCTTAAAGGAGCGAACGGTATCTTCCAGAGAAACAAGCGTTCCTGGAAGTCCTGTGAAGACCTCAGCCACATGGAACTGCTGGGACAAGAAACGCTGAATACGACGTGCGCGCCCGACAACCAGCTTATCTTCCTCCGAAAGCTCATCCATACCTAGAATTGCAATAATATCCTGCAACTCTCTGTAGCTCTGTAATGTGCTCTGCACAGCACGTGCTACCTGGTAATGCTCTTCACCAACGATGTGTGGATCCAACGAACGAGACGTTGATGCTAACGGATCAACCGCAGGATAAATACCAATCTCAGCAAGCGAACGATTCAGCACCGTTGTCGCATCCAAGTGAGCAAAGGTCGCAGCAGGTGCAGGGTCGGTCAAGTCATCGGCTGGCACATAAACTGCCTGCACAGACGTAATCGATCCTTTTTTAGTGGATGTAATACGCTCCTGAAGAGCACCCATTTCCGTTGCCAATGTTGGCTGATACCCCACAGCAGATGGGATACGCCCCAACAGAGCCGAAACTTCTGAACCTGCCTGAGTAAAACGGAAAATGTTGTCAACGAAGAACAACACATCTTGACCTTCAACATCACGGAAATATTCCGCTACGGACAGTCCCGTCAATGCCACACGAGCACGAGCTCCTGGGGGCTCGTTCATCTGACCATAAACCAGAGCCACTTTTGACCCTTCGGTACTACCATCCTCACCGATCTTAATAACACCAGCGCCCTGCATTTCGTAATACAAGTCGTTCCCTTCGCGGGTACGTTCCCCCACACCGGCAAACACAGACACACCACCATGCGCCTTCGCAATGTTATTAATCAGCTCCTGAATAATGACCGTCTTACCAACACCAGCACCACCGAAGAGACCGATTTTACCACCCTTTAGGTAAGGGCAAAGCAAATCAATCACCTTAATACCCGTCACGAGAATTTCGGTCGTTGCTGCTTGGTCTTCAAAAGGAGGGGCTTCACGGTGAATAGGAGAGCGCTGCTTGGTATTGATGGGACCGCGCTCATCAACAGGCTCACCAACTACGTTAAGAATACGCCCCAATGTTTCGGGACCAACAGGCACAGTAATCTGTGACCCTGTAGCCTTAACTTCACCACCACGCACCAAACCATCCGTAGTGCCCATCGCAATACAACGGACCTGACGCTCACCAATCTCCTGCGCAACCTCAAGAATAAGCGTGTCATCGCCATTCTTTGTGTGCAACGCATCCAAAATATGCGGTAATTTTCCTTCAAACTGAACATCCACAACAGGACCGCGTACCTGGGTAATACGCCCGATAGAAGCGTCAGTTTGCTTGAGTTCCTCAGACATCAGATTTCGTCTCCTGCGTGATTTCAGACAGCTTCTGCGCCAGAAATGATTTCGATCAGCTCGTTTGTAATATTTGCTTGTCGTGTTCTGTTATATTTCAACGACAAGCTGTCGATAGCTTTGCTTGCATTACGGCTAGCATTGTCCATAGCCGTCATACGTGCCGCATGCTCACCCGCAGCGCTTTCCAGCAATGCAGCAAAAAGTTGCACCTCTAAATTGCGCGGCAACAGCTGAGCAAGTAGCGTTTCTTCATTTGGCTCAAATTCATAATGAGCCTCACCCGAAGCACTACCTTGAGCCTGCTCCTCCGATGCGGGAAGAGGCACTAGCTTAAATTGCTCAGGAACCTGCGTCATCGCATTAACAAAGCGATTCCGGAGCAAGGTGCAGCAATCAATCTCACCCTGATCCAGCAACTTAACAACATGTGACGCTATGGAAATCGCTTGTTCAAAAGAAGCGCCTTGGCCACCATCACTCGTCATCGTCTCGACGATGGCCTCGGGATAGTAGCGTGCAAGAACCTCAGCCCCTTTTCGCCCTACAGGCAACAGCTTTACCGTTTTCCCCTGCTCTTGCAATTCGCTGATATATTGACGCGTTTTGCGAACAAGGTTTGCGTTAAAACCACCAGCCAAACCACGGTCAGAAGTCATAACAATCAGAAGATGCGTCTGATCTTTCCCCGTCCCCACCATCAACCTAGGCAAAGACGATACATCGGCACCCTGGACCGTAGAAGCCAACTCACCCATCATCCTTTTGGATGTTTCGGCGTAAGGGCGAGCCGCTTCAGCTCTTATTTGGGCGCGCCTCAATTTAGAGGCAGCGACCATTTTCATGGCGTTCGTGATCTTGCGCGTTGATTTAACGCCCGTGATCCGCCCACGAAGTTCCTTCAACGAAGGCATGTTATATCACCCTTACGCGGAAAAGCGTTTACCAAAAGCTTCAAGCAATCCTTTGACCTTACCCTCAAGGTCTGCATCAAGCTGACGCTTCTGACTGAGTTCTTGCAAGATGCTCTGGCTTCCACCACGCAGTTCGGAAAGAAGTGCCTGCTCGTACGCCACAACCTTATCGACTGGAATTGAATCCAGATAACCACGCGTCCCAGCATACAAAACAACAACCTGTTCTGACACGCTCAAAGGAGATGTCTCAGGCTGTTTCAACAGTTCCACTAACCGAGCACCACGCTCAAGCTGACGACGTGTCGCGGCATCCATATCAGAAGAAAACTGAGCGAACGAAGCCATTTCGCGATACTGAGCTAGTTCCAGCTTAATCGGGCCAGCAACTTGCTTCATCGCTTTAATTTGCGCAGAAGACCCCACACGAGAAACAGAACTCCCAACGTTCACAGCTGGGCGAATGCCTTTGTAGAAAAGGTCCGTTTCCAAGAAAATCTGGCCATCCGTAATGGAAATCACGTTTGTTGGAATATAAGCCGAGATATCGCCAGCCTGCGTCTCAATAACCGGGAGCGCTGTCATAGACCCCCCGCCATGAGCATCAGACAATTTGGCGGAACGTTCTAACAAGCGAGAATGCAAATAGAACACATCCCCTGGGAAGGCTTCACGTCCTGGCGGACGACGCAGCAGCAAAGAAAGCTGACGATAGGCAACCGCTTGCTTGGACAAATCATCATAACACAACAATGAATGCATGCCGTTATCACGGAAATACTCACCCATTGATGACGCCGAATACGGAGCAAGATACTGCAAAGGAGCCGAATCAGAGGCGGTCGCTGCAACAACGATAGAATATTCCATCGCCCCATTTTCGGTCAGCTTACGCACCAAGTTCGCAACAGTCGACCGTTTCTGCCCTACCGCAACATAAATACAATAGAGAGATGTCTTCGGATCACCCGCAGAATTTACTTCTTTCTGAGCAACGATCGTATCAATAAGGACAGACGTCTTACCCGTTTGACGGTCGCCAATTACAAGCTCACGCTGACCACGTCCGATGGGCACCAAAGCATCAATAGCCTTAATGCCCGTCTGCATCGGTTCATCAACCGATTTACGCGGCATAATACCAGGCGCAGCAACTTCGGCACGACGATACTCAACATTCTCGAGAGGACCACGCCCATCAATTGGGTTGCCCAGACCATCAACCACGCGCCCCAACAGGCCCTTACCGACTGGCACCTCAACAATCTTGCCAGTACGGAGCACGGTGTCCCCTTCGCTGACGGCATCACCATCACCGAAAATCACAACACCCACGCTATCATTTTCAAGATTGAGAGCCATACCCTTCTGACCGCTGCCCTCAAACTCAACCATCTCACCAGCGGCAACATTGGCTAGGCCATAGACGCGGGCAATACCATCACCGATGGATAAAACAGTTCCCGTTTCAGAAACCGCTTCGGGCTGATCGAAAGATGCGATCTGCTGCTTAAGAATCTCCGAAATCTCGGCGGGACGGATGTCCATCACGCGGCTCCCTTCATAGCGTTCTGCAGACGGGCCAAACGCCCGACGATCGATGTATCAAAAAGAACAGAACCAACACGTACTGTCATCCCTCCCAAGAGAGATGCATCCAAACGTTCGGTCATAGCAATGGTGTTATAGCCGGCTTCACGTAAACAATCACGTAAACGCTCGCGCTGTGCATCATCTAACGGCTGCGCTGTAGCTACTTCTACGCGAACCTCACCCCGCTGATGAGCGTCAAGCAACGAAACAGCCTCTAAAATTTCACTAAGAGCAGCCAGCCGCCCTTGGCGTGCAATCACCCCAACAAAACGGCGCATCTCATCCCCTAGATGTAACCCTTCCACAAGAGCTTTCACCAATTCGGGCGCACGACGAACATCCAAGCGCGGATCCGCTAATATTGAACGTAACTCATCGTTTTCGAGAATAACCTGCCGTAAGGCCTGCACCTGCTGAAGCACAGCGGGTATATCGGCCCCTTCCTGCAAATATTCGTAAAAGGCTCTAGCATAACGCTTTGCACCTTCACCTGGTGCTCTGATCCGCTTTTCCTGTGCTACCGTCACGGGCGTGTTCCGTCATAAGAAGTTCTTGTATCAGACACCGGTTCTGCCGGCTTAACACAGCCGGACAGACCCAAGCCCCCCATACAGACGCACAGGACTCTCTTAGAGCCAATCCGGTCGGCGTTCGTCTATGTTTACTAGCACGACCCCACAAAAACAAGCAAGCAAGCGGCAGAGCAGAATCCAGGAAAGCCGCCCTTCGTCCTTCGCATACCTAACCTATCCCCCTTTCCTTTCCTACGGAAGGACGGCACCTTACCCGCCATACGTTATAAGTCGATCCATTCTATCAAAAGGTGTCAGCTATGTTTTTTCGTCTTGGCGCATGCGGTCGCGCCTCCTCTCAACGACTTGGACTTCTTCTACTCACCTTTTTGGGAACAAGCATCACACCACTTCACGCCGGACGCGCCGCGCCTGTCACAGATAAACCAAGCTTTCCAACACTTATCTACTGGGACAACTGGGCGGACTCAGAAGGTGCTACTCATCTCACCAAATGCCGCATCACATCCTTCAAACCTATCAAGGAGAAAAACACACCAATCCAGACGAGCAAACAAACCGGTAACACCACCTCGCCACAAGCGCTCGTATGGACTGGAACCTCCCAGACAGGCACGGCCACCGTTACCACAAACATTCAACCTCAAGGATGGAAGAGCGGTTGGCATGCCTCAGATCACATGGAATGGATTGTCCCCGTTGCGGGTCTCTATACGGTAAAAGCAACTGACGGCACACGAATCGAGCTCACTCCAGGCGATATTCTTCTCAGTGAAGATATGGGGAGCATACGTGACAGACAGGGACAACAAGGACACTTAGCCAGCAATGATGGGAAAGAAGCTGTTGCCCTACTCGTGACACGCTTCAACCTAAAATCGCGTCCAACACACCGTGCTTGCACTCAGCAATAGACTAAATTTTCTAGAAGCTGGAGCGGGCGAAGGGAATCGAACCCTCATCAGTAGCTTGGAAGGCTACTGCATTAGCCATTATGCTACGCCCGCTCATCTGGGAGTGAGACCTACCTCATTTTCCTTTCTAAATGCAAGAGGGCTCGCGTATAAAAAATATTAGTATCTTTTTTTATCCTTCATTCGCAAAGAAAGCTTGACTTTATCGGTCGGTTATTATTTTTTGACCGCACATCGTCGCTAACCTTTATCGTTAACGACGCCGGTTCGATCCGGAAGGGGTGTAGCTCAATTGGCTAGAGCGCCGGTCTCCAAAACCGGAGGTTGCGGGTTCGAGACCCTCCACCCCTGCCACTTTGTCCCCTATCAGTTGGGGAAGCCTCCCACGATAATCAGGGTCGTTTGTTAGTTAAGATTTGAGGATGATGGTGTCGGTCAGCAAGCCGAAAGGCGATTCCCGAAAAATCTCTCCGGCTCCAAAGGGTTCCGGTTTCAACCTCCGTAGGTATTTCTCAGAGGTCCGTGCAGAGGCACGTCGTGTAACATGGCCAACCCGCCGGAACACCTTCATCACGACCGGTGCCGTGCTTGTCATGGTCGTTATCACGTGTATTTTCTTCTTTATCGTGGACCAAGTCATTGGACTGGGTATTCGCGGGCTTTTTGGGGTCGGAGGTTAGAACAGAACCTATGGCAAAACGCTGGTACGTCGTGCATGTTTACTCAGGATTTGAGAAAAAGATTTCTGAGCATATTCGTGAGCAAGCGGCAAAGAAGGGTCTCAGCGACCAATTTGAAGAAATCCTTGTCCCCGCTGAAGAAGTGACAGAGGTTCGTCGCGGACGCAAAGTTAATACAGAGCGTAAATTCTTCCCTGGATATGTGCTCGTCAAAATGGAGCTTAGCGATCAAGCTTGGCATCTCGTAAAAGATACCCCGAAAGTAACAGGGTTCCTTGGGACGCGTAATAAGCCAACCCCCATTACCAACGCTGAAGCAAAGCGTATTGTGCAGCAATCCCAAGAAGGGTTCGAGAGCCAACGCTCCAGTCTTTCGTTCGAGATTGGGGAGCAGGTTCGTGTGTCAGACGGACCTTTCACCTCTTTCAATGGGAGTGTCGAGGAAGTCGATACAGAGCATCAGCGTCTAAAGGTCAGTGTTTCCATTTTTGGCCGTTCTACGCCAGTTGATTTGGATTATCACCAGGTCGAAAAGCTTTAATAAGCTAAATTTTTTAGATGTAAGACAAAAAGGCCCCCTCATAATGAGGGGGCCTTTTTTATATAGGATAGACAGCACAATCCTTTTAAGAGGGCGACGGCATCGTTTCTAAGTCTTCACAAAGCTGAGCAGCTTGATCGGCTATCACCCCAATGCCCTCACTCAATGAAGCAGCCAAAGCATTAGGTCCACTCTCTGTCACGTGAGAAGATGTCCATTTGACAGGTATATCACGTGTCGATGCCTTAAACCCATTTCCACGCCGCACAGATAGGATGCCCTCAATAACGGCATAACCATTCCCATCAACATCAAACCGGCTAATACTGAGCGCTAGAACAGCTTTAGGCGGCGTCGTTACAGCATCATTTTGGGAAAATATCACACGCCCGGGCAAGCGTTGTCCTAAATCCGCGGCGAGCGTATGGCCAATCAGCGTTCCTAATGGCTCGCTCCATGCAGCCCCACTCACCATTTCAACGCGATAAGAATGCACAGAGCGCACCATGGTATCACGATCCAGTAACTCTGGAACGGATGGCGAAAGAACCTCAATAGGCTGTATGCCTCCACCAGCCAAAGACGTATGGACCTGACCGCTCTGAGGAACCAGATTGTAATAATGGATGGGTGTGCTCGCACACCCACCTAAAAGAAGAGCCGTAACAAGAAAACCTCTCAGAGTAATCCTTGATTTTCTAAGCATCAGACGGCTTACACGTGAATCATTCACAGAAAAATTCATGATCAGTTCCTACGCCCTGTAATAAATGCAGAAGGGTGATGATTCACATAATCCATCAATTGATGCATAGAACGCGTAGCGCGCGTAAGTTGCTGCACAAACATCTCTAGATTTCGATGAAAATCTGTATCGCCACTATACGCCGCCATAAGAACACGTGCCTGACTCGTGGCATCCTGCATGCTTTGCATTAGGGCTGGAAGATGCTCATCCGCATGATCCATTAAGCGATTCAGCGCAGATAACGCCCCCTGCAATGCAACCATAGAATGAGTCAGCTCTGGGCTACGCACACGCTGATCAGCACCCGCCAGAAGATCATTCAAGTGATTGCCAATTTTCTCAAAGGGCACAGCAGATAATCTATTGGTAATCGTCGATACCGACTGAATCACACCATCGAAACCGCCAGGTTGGCTTGGAAGGATAGCAACATCATTGTCATATATCAGAGCCCCAGGTTTCGCATTATGCACAAAACCAAAAGAAATCATGGACTCGCCGGTTAGGAAACTAACTGTTTGCACGGATGCACGCATACCCCGTGCCACAAGACTCGTCAAAATCTGATGACCATAATCTGGACGCCCAGCTTCTTCACCTCCAGCAACACGCCCAGGCTCAAGATCCATATCAACCCTTACACGTGGGCCATGGTGGCCATCGCCTATATCAAGTTGCACACCTGTTACAAGACCGACCTGTATCCCAAACATCGTAACTTTGCTGCCCTCAACCAAACCACCAACAGACGTGTCAACATATGTCGCCGCCTTGAAACGTTGATGATAGCGCGTGTTATCCGCTTCCTCAGCACTCCCATAAAGCCTGAAAACGGAGTTGGGCTTTGCCATGGGCGCATTCATATTGCGGCTATAGCTTGGTCGCCCGAAAGCGAGCCCACCAGAGAAAAGTGTCTGAAGTGACTGCAATCTAACCTGCAATCCGCCAGCCCCGAACCCGAGCTGCATGCCCGACACATTCCAGAACCGACTATCTGCCTTCAAATAACTGTCATAAGGAGCGCGGATAAACACTTGAAGCAAAATCGGGCCAACGCCACCAGGTGGCATCGTATACCCCAGAACTTCACCTACTTCTAAATCACGAAAAAAAATCGGAGCACCAGACCCCAATGATTCAAGCCGAGGGGTGACCAACCAATAATTTGAACCGGGCTGATCCGAACGCACGCCAGGAGGCGTCTCTAACCCTTTAAAATGGTTCCGGTAATGTTTGCCATCACGACCTGGATCTAACGCGATGTAAGCCCCTGACAAAAGCGTCTCAAGACCTGTAATACTTGTGCCATTAATCCGCGGACGGACGACCCAAAAACGTGTCCGATCCGTAAGAAGATCCTCAATACCTCCATTCATCTGCACCGTGACATCAGCATGGCTCATGTCTGGGCTCAGATCCACACTACGGACAACCCCCAATGTAACAGCTTTATTCTTTACCTGCGTTTGCCCCGGCACAATGCCATCTGCTGCATCGAAAGAAATCGTAATGCGCGGTCCCTGCGTTGCAAAATGCTGCCACACTAACCATCCAGAAATTATCACCGCCAAAATCGGGATAATCCACAAAATCGAAAACCGGGTCGGCCGCACCGTAGCCCCTACCTCATTATGACGCGACGTAGGGTCGGTATCTCGAATATCATCACTCACGCGTGTTCAGGCTCCCTCTCGTCGGGTTTAGGTAACGATTTCTTGTTCTTCTTATGTGCTGGAAAGGCATTTGCAATTGTATCATTTAACCCCGCAGCATCCCACATCCGACGAGGGTCATACAAGTCTGCTGCAAAAATTGTCAAAATCACAACCAATGAAAAACATACAACGCCAGGATTAGCCGTAATACGCGCCATAAACCCAAAACGCACAACAGCGACCAAGATAGAAATCATAAAGACATCAATCATTGACCACCGCCCGATAAAAACCACAGCTCGATACGCCGTTGCTAACCCGCGCAACGCTCGAACCTTGGGATAATACTGGCAATAGATCATGACAAACAGAGATAAAATCTTCAATACAGGTATCGTAATACTCGCAAAAAGCACTAACAATGACAGGAAATATAAATTGGCCTGCCATAACTCAATAACACCACTAATGATCGTACTCGCGCTTCCCTGCCCAACACGTATATATGTCATGACTGGATAGAGATTTGCTGGTATATAAAAGCTCAATGCCGCTATTAAAAAAGCCAGTGTTGAGCTAACGCTTTTTCTTTTTCTGCGCCTCAAAATTTGCCCACAGCGGGGACAATCGCCCATATCATGTTCGTCTTCTACAAGCGTTTCAGAGACAAACACCATATGGCAGGCGTGACATGACAACATATGGCGCGGTGACGGCAGTTGATGGTGGCGACAGTCATATATATCCAGACCGTGACGCCGGTGAACAGACTGATGTTGCCACACAAAGTCAGCATCAAAAGTCGAATCCATTGCCGCCATCATCAGCATAAGCCCTCCCAAAAGGAAGGCCCCCGGCTGCAAAGTCACAATAGCTAGATCAATAAGCTTACTATAAGCGACCAACAAACCAATGACATACACCTCAATCATCGACCACGGGCGCAATCGCTCATACCATGTCAAACAGGGCCTGACCCAAATGGGCATATGATGTCGCAAACTACCGCAAATGATAGCAAACATAAGCCCAAGAACAACACCAGGCATCAGCAACGTCGCAATCCCAACGAGGATTCCAACTTCACCAAATCCTTGATGAGCGAGTTCAATAGGCCCACTCATAAGAGAAACCGTATTGCGGCGCCCATAAACATCAAGCGTCAGGAGAGCACTGACAAGTAACGCTAGATATAACGCTATTGATGTGATGCAAAAGCACAAAGGACCAAGCAAGGCGGATGTACGACGACGACGCTCCAACATCCCACCACACCGGGCACAATCCGCAGCCATTCCCGGCTTTAATGGGGGAATAAACTGAAACAGTCCACAAGTCTTACATTCATGTACATCACCCTCAACAACCTGAAGAGGAGGCTGTGGCGTATGCCGACGGCGTCCTATGGAGAATGCACCACCTTGACTCCATAACCCTGTATGGAAATGATCCTTTCTGAGCATATCCTTTTCAATGCGACAGAGTCTCCACTGCTACAAGCCCTAGAGCCGTAGAAAATCAATTATTTTTATATCCCCCGTTGCAGACTAAGCGCATTGCCTTTATATGCACTCCCGGATGCCGACGTAGCTCAGGGGTAGAGCAACTGATTCGTAATCAGTAGGCCCTCGGTTCAATTCCGAGCGTCGGCACCATTCCCTCCATATGATGATTATTGAACTGTGCGACCCTATATTACACCGTCCAGGAAACAGTGTTGCGACATATAAAATATCGTAGCGTCTTTCTCATAGTCGGTCTTCTAGCCACAGCATCTTATACGGCTATCTCACTACACAACCACCATCATCTTCTTCCCTTCAATAGACCACAGCTAAACTTGCCGAAGCGCTACGTCACGGCCCTGGCTGAGCTATTGTATCAGGTCAAAAGCTATTGCGGTGTTATTGTTCAACACCTCCATCACAAAGTTCAATTAGAAACCTTTCTCCCAAAAGTTCCATTGAAACATGCCGTGGTCGATGCTGCGTCTTTCCCTTTTTCAACCTCCTCTCTCCCTCCCGACCTTCCCTTATGGATACTCCTTTTCGCAGTATGTTGGCGTGTATTCTTTCGGAGATACCGTCGGCATCGGGCTATTACTCTCATAAGACGTCTTATAAATTCTCATCGAGAAACACTCATTCAGAGACGCCAAAACCTTCTCACACCTGATCATTATGGAAACGTGCATACAGAACGCTGGACTAAAGAAATTAAGTATTTCTGTAGAGCCGTTCTTTTGCCTTCTCTCAAAGAATATAATCTCGATTACCTTTGGCCCACGGTAGAAAAAAGATCCTGGTCAATCATCCAGAGACGTACGAAAATTCCGTCATCTCATTCTCCTATTCCTTTTCATCCCCCACCACACTCTTCATCCCCTGATCCCTATGATGTTTCAGACATGACGCCACTCGACTATGAACGTTTCTGTACACATCTACTGCAACAAGCTGGATGGAAAGCCCATCTTACCCCTAACGGCAGTGACCAAGGTGCCGATATTATCGCCACTCGCAGGAGCGTGCGTCTCGTCGTCCAATGTAAGCTCTATAATCGTCCCGTCGGAAACCGTGCTGTGCAGGAAATATTCACGGCATGTCAGCATCAACGAGGAAATTTAGCGGCCGTTGTCTCCAATGCTGGATATACACGCCATGCACGGCAACTTGCAGAAAGCACAGGAGTTTACCTCCTGCATCATCGTCAATTAGAAGAACTTGATGAAACAACACCGTCCGCCAAGCAAACTGCTTTTTTATAGCCCTCTACACAGATAAAGAGGGCTGATTCTCTTTCCAAGAATCAGCCCTCTCCTTTAATGTTTTCTTATTCTACAAAACAGCTCACCGCATATTATGCGCGAATAATATAATCAAACGCAGATAGAGCGGCCTTAGCTCCTTCACCGGAAGCAATAATAATCTGCTTATACGGCACTGTCGTTGCATCACCAGCCGCAAAAATACCTGGGATGGACGTACGGCACCGCTCATCAATGACAATCTCACCAACACGTGATGTCTCAACCGTACCTTTGAGCCATTCCGTGTTCGGTAACAAACCGATCTGCACAAAAATACCATCCAGCTCTACGCTGTTTGTCGTCCCATCCTTAACATTTTCCCAGCTTAAGCCGGTCATTTTCTTACCATCTCCCTTAACCTCGGTGGTTTTTGCATTCACCACGACGTTAACGTTCGGTAGGCTCCGGACTTTTTCTTGCAATACTTTATCGGCAGTCAGCTCAGAATCATATTGCAGGAGTGTTACGTGAGAGACGACACCAGCGAGATCAATCGCCGCCTCAACACCGCTATTTCCGCCACCAGCAACAGCGACTGGACGATCCTTAAAGAATGGACCATCACAATGTGGGCAATAAGCGACACCACGCGTACGATAATCTTCTTCACCCGGCACATTAAGCTGACGCCACCGTGCACCTGTCGCCACAATAATAGTCCGAGCTTTCAAATGCGCACCGCTTGCGAGCACAACCTCGTGCAGACCACCTTCTTCAGAAGCTGGGATCAATTTCTCTGCCAATTGCCCTGTAATAACACGTACATCATAGCTACGAACATGCTGCTCTAAATTGCGTGCCAAGGTAGGACCATCGGTTTCTGTGATAGAAATAAAATTCTCAATCCCAGAAGTATCATTGACCTGCCCGCCAAAGCGTTCTGCCAACAATCCTGTGCGAACGCCCTTCCGAGCCATATACACAGCTGCAGCACAACCCGCCGGACCTGAACCAATCACTAATGTATCAAAAGGTGCCTCATCATTCAGTTTTTCAGCTGAACGAGCTGCCCCTGCTGTATCAACTTTCGCCAGGATCTGCTCAAGATCCATACGCCCACTGGAAAATGGCTCACCATTAAGGAAGACCTGAGGCACAGAACGCACATCTCGTGCCTCGACTTCATCCTGAAATAGAGCACCATCAATCGCCGTGTGACGAATCTTCGAATTCAACACACTCATTGTGTTGAGGGCCTGCACGACGTCTGGGCAATTGTGACAGGAAAGAGAGAAATAGGTCTCGAAATGGAAATCCCCATCCAGCGCCTTAATCTGCTCTACTTGATCAGCTTCAATTTTCGGTGGATGCCCACCGACTTGCAGCAATGCCAAAACCAAAGACGTGAATTCATGACCGAGAGGTAACCCTGCGAAGCACACTTGCACATCAGAATCGACACGACGGATCAAGAATGATGGACGTCGCTTGTCATTGCCACCCTCTTTAAGGTATACCTTGTCAGAAAGTTCGGAAATTTCGTTAAGAAGATCTCGCATCTCGCGGGACTTGTCGTCGTCGCCTAGTGACGACTCGAGTACGATATCTTGGCGTAGGTGCTGGAGATATCCCTTCAGTTGCGTTTTAAGATCGTCAGTTAACATGCAATTTCCTCAAAGCTGGAGAGCAGAACAAAAGCAGAAAGATCAGGCTCAGAGATGAGAAAGGCGCGCCTCGCATCATTGGCACGCCCTCCCTTTTGGCGGTAGGGCCAGAGGCTGTCCTCTTCTGGCCCTACCACTCAGTTAAAAGTGACAGGGATCAGATTTTACCGATAAGGTCGAGAGATGGGTTCAGCGTTGCTGTGGAACCACCTTCTTTCCATTTTGCTGGGCAGACTTCACCTGGGTGAGACGCCACGTACTGAGCTGCACGAACCTTATCAATCAACTCTTCTGCACTACGACCAACACCACCAGAGGTGATTTCGATGTACTGAATTGCACCTTCTGGATCAATCAAGAACGTCGCACGTTCTGCAACGTGGCTGCCATCATTGATCAGTACATCGAAGTTACGCGCAATATGGCCTGAAGGGTCACCAATCATGGTGTATTTTACTTTACCAATCGCTGGTGATGTATCGTGCCATGCTTTGTGCGTGAAATGCTTGTCCGTAGAAACGGAATAAATTTCAACACCTAGCTTCTGGAATGTTGCATAGTTTTCAGCCAAATCTTCGAGCTCGGTTGGGCAAACGAACGTGAAGTCAGCTGGGTAAAAGAACACAACAGACCACTTACCGCGTAGGTCAGAATCTGAAACTTTAAGAAATTTACCATCGCGAAACGCATCAGCTTCGAATGATTTTACCTGGGAACCGATAGCAGGCATGAAACCCTCCCGTTTATGAGAAATTTGTCTTGCTCACACTAACGTGGCGAACCACGCTGTAGGACTTTACCAAGAAGAGTGGCTGACAAGCTACCTTGATGTGCACCACCCCTCGGGTCCCTTTACTAAATGCGAACCTTTATCAGTTTCTGCAAGTCTTCTTTTTTAAACCCCTTCCCCCTGCCTATAACTGTGATTATCTATAGCCTATGTCTTATGTACCACTTTCCGGTCTCTCTCTTAGGGACATCGAATACGTCGTCGCCGTTGATGACTTACGTAACTTTTCCCGTGCTGCGGAACGATGTGGCGTCAGCCAAGCAGGACTATCTGAGCAAGTACGTAAACTTGAACAGTTGCTCAATGTCACACTTTTTGAGCGCTCACGCCGTCACGTCGCTCCAACTCCGGAGGGAGCGCGTCTCATCTCTCTCGGGCGCGAAGTGCTAGCCTCTGCACGGAATCTCCTCGAAGTTGCTCGAGCCCATACAGGACCGCTGGATGGATTACTCCATATTGGGGTGATCCCAACGCTTGGGCCATATTATATTCCTGGGCTTCTCAATTATCTACGGCAGGAATATTCCCAACTCGGGTTGCGTCTGAGTGAAAAACAAACGAGTCCCCTCGTGCAATCATTACGCCAGGGAGATTTGGATGTTGCTTTTCTTGCCCCTACTCCCTTCTCAGATTCTCTAGAACAAGAACCTCTTTTTAAAGAGCCCTTTATTGCTGTCTTTCCCAAAAACCATGAGCTAGCACACAAAGATAAGATCACCGTAAGCGATCTCGGGCGCTCAGATCTTCTTCTTTTGGAAGATGGTCATTGCCTCCGCGAACAAGCACTCTCTATCTGCCCAAGCAGTTTCCGCCCTCAAGACCAGCGTTTAGCCACAAGCCTGGAAATGCTTTGGCATATGATCGGCGCAGGGGAAGGCTTTTCTCTCATTCCTCGCTTAGCCCTTAAGAATCGCTCCGAATTCGAAGGACTCGTTACCTTGCGCGAGCTTGATGACACTGAAGCCTATCGCACGATCAGTCTCATGTGGCGCACCTCAGACCCACGAGCAAGCTCCTTTCGAGAACTCGCACAATTCCTGCGTGCCGCAACACCAGCGGGCTGCATCCCATACAAAACAACGGACAAACGCCATTAATAGGAGATAATTCAGTTCATTAATATTTAGTGACCAAAAAATAATACTACCGTATGATTGTATGCCTATAAAAAAGCCCTCTTAAATAAGAGGGCTTTTTGCTGAGATAACGATCTCTTTTAGATCAAAGCAAGCAATTGAGCATTACCGCCAACAGCCGCGATGTTTGTGCTCACGACCTTCTCTTCCAACAGAAACTCTGGCCGTAACGTCTTCTCATCTGCCATATACACCATGGGGATAGACTGAGAAATATCCTGCAAAAGATCCCCTACAATCTGCCATACAAGCCCATTGAGTTTCTCCGCTACAATCACAGAGCAAGCCGCGATATCACTTTTGTCTGTGACCGGACGGATCACCTCACGTAGCACATCAGGCATCGTCTCAAAGCTCTTCAGAACATCTGGTGTACTGAGTAAAGCCACCTCATTGCCACAGCTAACCGCATAGCTAACGATCTTTTTAAGAGCTTCATCACTCTCTGCAATCGCTAAAATGCGCCCGCGAGGCTGCAAACTATATGTGTTGGCTTCCCCGACAGGAGATGGAAGTTCCACTGTTTGACCCAGAAGACCATGTTCCATCCAAGGCGTCACATTCTGAGCAAGTGTGCGATTTTCTACGCCCAACCATAGCAGCCAGGAACGCGCCATCGCAGGAAGAGTTCCCGTCCGAGCCAATGGAACTAGAGGAGCTTCAGCAATTTGACGACGCAGAGCCAGTGGACCACCGGCTTTTGGCCCTGTTCCTGAAAGCCCACGCCCCCCAAAAGGTTGAACCCCCACAATCGCACCAACAATATTGCGATTTACATAAACGTTACCAGCCTCAACACGTTCAACAAGCTGATTGATGGTTGAAGACACACGGCTATGCACGCCAAACGTCAATCCATAACCACTATTGTTAATGGCATCGACCAGGTCATTTAAACCGCGGCGAGGATAGCGCAATACATGCAAGACAGGACCAAAAACTTCCTGTCCAATATCTTCTACTGTGTGTACCTCAATCAACGTTGGCGCAACGAACGAACCTTGCTCTGCTTCCGCCGTCATCGGTGCTTCGTGAACCGCATAATTACGCGCCCGCATCGCTTCAATATGCGCGACAATTCCTGCCTTAGCCTGTTCACTAATCACAGGGCCCACATCTGTCTCTAATTTAGCTGGGGCACCAATGCGCAATTGCTCCATGGTCCCTTTCAAAAGAGAAACAACACGCTCTGCCGCTTCTTCTTGAACGCACAGCAGTCGTAAGGCTGAACAACGCTGACCAGCACTATCAAAAGCTGATGTCACAATATCCGTAACAACCTGCTCTGGTAGAGCTGATGAATCCACAATCATGGCATTAAGACCGCCTGTCTCTGCCACCAGTGGAACGGGCTGACCATTACGCCCCAAACGCCCCACCAACTGCCGTGCAATAGATTGCGCTACAGCCGTTGACCCTGTGAACATCACACCAGCAATACGTTCATCAGCCACCAAGGCGGCACCAACATCCCCCTCACCCGGAAGATATTGCAGGACATCCTCTGGCACACCGGCTTCATGCATGAGCTTCACAGCCTGCATGGCAATAAGAGGCGTTTCCTCTGCTGGTTTTGCTAAAACTGTGTTCCCCGCAGCCAGTGCTGCCGAAATCTGTCCCAAGAAAATAGCAAGAGGGAAATTCCATGGGCTAATACAAACAATCGCACCTAATGGCCGATGCGTTGCATTATTGAAGTCACGTTTGATCTGCGCGGCATAATACCGCAAGAAATCAACAGCCTCACGTACTTCCCCTACAGCATTTGCGTAAGACTTCCCGGCTTCACGCACAGCAAGCCCAAGGAAAGAGACCGTATTTTTCTCTAACAAATCAGCCGCACGCTCTAAAATAAGAGCCCGTTCAGCAGGTTCTTTCGCTGACCATGTTGAGAAAGCTTCTTCAGCCTGTTTCACAGCCTGAGAAACGTCACTAACGGACGCACGCTGCACGGTACCGACCTGATCATTCCGATCCGCCGGATTGAAAACGGGGAAGATCTGTGCCTGAAGAGACCGCCCTGGAATTAATGGTACAGCATCAATTTGCTCCGGCAGCGCCAATAACCCATCCCGCAGTGACTGCAAAACAGATTCATCCGTTAGATCCATTCCTTCGGAATTCTTTCGCTCTTCACCAAAAAGATCTTTCGGCTGCCGAATTCCTGTATGTCCAGCACCAACAGGGCTGAATCGGCGGGTAATCGCAACGGGATCTTCCACCAACTCTTCTAATGTTACAGAAGAATCACCCAACAAATTGACGAAGGAAGAGTTCGCCCCATTTTCAAGCAAACGTCTCACCAAATACGCCAACAGCGTATCGTATGTTCCAACCGGCGCATAAATACGGCAAGGGCGATTCAGTTTATGCGGCCCAACAACCTCTCCGTACAGTGCCTCTCCCATGCCATGTAAGCACTGAAACTCATACTGACCGGGATAAAAATCTTTACCTGCAATCGTATAAATAGACGCCACCGTCCGTGCGTTATGCGTTGCAAATTGCGGGAAAACAGCATCTGTCGCCTTTAACAATTTACGTGCGCACGCCAGATAGCTCACATCCGTATGGCATTTCCGCGTAAAGAGCGGGAAATCTTCCGCACCATCCACCTGTGCTTTCTTAATTTCGCTATCCCAATAAGCGCCTTTAACCAGCCGGACCATGATGCGATGCTTCGTCTCACGAGCCAGCTCAATGATATAATCCAATACCAAAGGAGCCCGACGACCATAAGCCTGGACCACAATGCCAATACCATCCCAACCTGCCAGATCAGGATCACGGCACAGAGCCTCTAAAATGTCGAGCATGAGCTCAAGACGCTCACTCTCCTCAGCATCAATATTGAGGCCGATATTATAATGCTGAGCCCGAAGCGCTAATTGCTTCACCACTGGAAGCAACTCATGCATAACACGATCCCGCTGAGAGCGGTAAAAACGTGGATGAAGCGCTGAAAGCTTAATCGACAAACCTGGGCGCTCATGCATGCCATTTCCCATGGCGCGACGCCCAATTTTCTCTAAAGCTTCATGATAAGCTGCCTGATACTTCTCACAATCTGTCTGATCTAACGCAGCTTCACCCAGCATATCGTAGGAATAGGTGAAGCCCAATTCCTCTCGCTTCTTCGCCGCCTTGAGAGCTTGTGAGATGCTCTGCCCAAGAACAAATTGGCCACCCATCATCTGCATTGTGAACTGCATAGCTTGACGCACAACGGGTTCACCACGACGCCGTACCAAATCATGCACAACGCCAACACGATGTTCTGGTGCGATTATCTTACCGGTAAGCGCTAACCCCCACGAGGCTGCGTTAACGATAATGCCTTGATTACGCCCAGCATGAGACAACCAATCCCCCACACTCAGCTGATCTCGAATCAGTGCATCGCGCGTTGCATGATCAGGCGTCCGCAATAGTGCCTCTGCCATGCTCATAAGCGCCACCCCTTCATCAGAAGCGAGGCTAAATTCTTGCACTAACGTTTCAACCAATCCTGGATGACGATTATCACGCAAAGCACGAGCGAGGTCTAATGCAATGGATGTTACTGCCTTTTCTTCTTCGCTGCTCAGTTCTGCCTCTGGCAGCAAAGTCGCCATACAGCGCTCTTCTGGATATCGCGTATGTTGGGTAATGGCTGTGCGTAGCGCTGAACGTTTTGGTATAGAATCAAGGTGCTGAGAAAAATATGCCATAGCCGTTACCCTCAGAAAATGTCGTAGCAAAAATCCCGATCTATTTTCGGAAAAAACACTCACAAACTATCCAACCACATCATCGTGAGAAGCGGTAATATCCATCGTATATCTTGCAGAAAAAAGTCTTTTCTTCTCAAAATACGATCAACAGGAACACCTCGAATCAGGATGACGTGAGCGACGCGAAAACCGTTTTAAAACGGAAAAAAGCCCATCACGTATAGCCAAGACGCCAGGCAGCTGGTTCTTTATAACTCAACTCCTGCCACAGTCTCATCAAAGCATGGTCTCGCCATCTCTGACACCAAGCCACTACTTCAGGGGGAAGAAAAGGCTCCAACCCATATTGTGCGATACGCAAAGCAATTGGCGCATACATACAATCAGCCACGCCTGGGGCTTCACCAAACAAAAAGGACGTTACCTTACCTTGACGGGTAAGTGCCTTTTCTAACGTAAAGCCAAGCAAAGAGAGATCGTTATTCAACGCTTCCTCATTTTCAGAAGAAAGCCCTTGAAGAGGCTGAAGTTGACGCTCCATGTCCATTGGACAGAGTTGCCGTAATGCACGGAACCCTGCATGCATCTGCGCGCTCACACTCCATGCATGCGCACGCGACACGCGATCTTGCGGCCAAAGTGCCGGTTCAATCTCTGCACAATAGGCACAAATAGCCAGGCTTTCCCAGATTTGTGCACGGTCATGCTCAAGATAAGGCACTAAACGATTGGGAGACCGCTGATGAATTTCTACCGTTTGGCCATTCCCCTTGAGGGGAATAACCTCTTCTGATACGTCCAGGCCGGCTAAACGCACAGCCAACCATCCCCTTAAAGACCAAGAAGAATAGCGACGTGACCCTAGAAGCAACAGACCGGCCATGAAACTCAGCGTCCCTCCGCAAGAATGAACCCTCCTCCCAGCACACGCGTCCCGTCATACAACACGCACGCTTGGCCCGGCGCAGCAAGAGCCGGGGCATCCAAATGGACTTCAGCATGTCGTGTCCCCTCACGGGGGATGACGCGGGCGATTCGCAAGGATTCGCGTGCCCGGAGTTGCACTCCACAGACCACGCCTTCGGGGGGGGCGTCAATTAGCCAATTCATATCACGTAGAACTATTTTGCAGGGCTTACCTTCTGAGGTAAGCTTATGGCGCGGGCCAACGACAATTTTCCGCTGTGCCGCATCAATACGTACCACGACCTGACGCTCACCGGTTGCTGTATGAATATCGCCTAAACGACGACTTTGACCAACAGTATAACGCGCTACACCCTCATGTCGTCCCAGCACAACGCCTTGCTCATCCACAATATCGCCAGGTCCTTCAATCTCCGGCCTCATCGCTTCAACAAGCTTGGCATAAGAACCATTCGTAACGAAGCAAATATCCTGGCTGTCTCGCTTTGCTGCCACATCGAGACCAAATTCTTCTGCCAGAACACGTACATGCTCCTTAGTGGGCATCTCCCCTAGAGGGAAACGTAGATAATCCAGCTGCTCTCTTGTGGTTGCAAAAAGAAACCATGTCTGATCCCGCTCCTGATCTACAGGACGGTGCATCTCCACACCCTGAGAACCTTCAACACGCCTGACATAATGGCCTGTTGCCATGGCCTCACACCCAAGCTCACGCGCTAGCCCCAACAAATCCGTGAATTTAACACCCTGATTACACGCAACACAGGGCACCGGCGTCTCACCACGTGCGTAAGAATCAGCAAAGCTTTCAATCACACTGTCACGAAAACGGCTTTCTGCATCAATAACATAATGGGGAAAGCCCATCCGATCCGCTACCGACCGAGCATCCATGATGTCCCGCCCAGCGCAACACGCCCCTGGTCGCGCTGGACCGTTCTGCTCATAGAGTTGAAGCGTTGCTCCAATGACCTCATGGCCTTGTCGTTTCAACAAAGCGGCAACAACAGAACTATCAACACCACCCGACATAGCCACGAGGATACGCATAATCGTCTCAGTTTCCTTTAGGAAGGTAAACAACCAAACCGTCTAACTCTTCCGTCATCACAATTTGACAACCCAAACGTGACGTTTGCTCGAGCCCGAAAGCCAGATCCAGCATATCTTCTTCGTCTTCCGTGGCCTCTTTCAATCTATCCGCCCATGCAGGATCAACCACCACGTGACACGTTGCACAGGCTAGAGAACCTTCACAGGCTCCTTCCAGATCAATGTCGTGCTCGTGAGCAATCTCTAACACCGACAAACCAATTTTAGCATCAACTTCACGGCGCGTACCATCACGTTCAACAAAAATCATCCGAGCCATCGTAACACACACTCTCTTTCAACTGTTTATTTACCCATTCGACTATGTTGCTTGACCGTCCAACACAGCGCGGAATTGCATCACAGCATCGTCGATATCGTTCCCCGAGGTAAAACGTCCGACCGACAGGCGCAAGCTTCGCTGTGCTTCTGCCTCGGAAAGCCCCATCGATTCAAGCACATAAGAAGGCACGCCCGAAGCTGCTGTACAGGCCGAACCCGTCGAACAAGCAATATCAGGCAACGCTGCCATCACATCACGTGCGATAAAACCCTTAGGCAAACGTAAATTCACAACGCCTGGTAAACGCGGAGCAGCGCCGCCATTCACCACACATTCTGGATACCCATCGCACAGTTTCTGAACCAATTGATCACGCAACAGAGAAAGGCGTGACGATTCTTCCGATTGCTTCATGTGAGCCAGTTGCGCAGCATAACCAAAACCAACGATCAACGGCACAGGCAGCGTTCCCGATCTTAATCCCCTCTCTTGTCCTCCGCCAGAAAAAAGCGGTTGTAAGCGAACACGCGGACGATGCCGCACATAAAGAGCACCAACACCTTTAGGGCCATAGATTTTATGAGACGACAGGGACGCTAAATCCACCAAGGACAAATCAAAAGGAATCTTCCCAGCAACTTGCGCCATATCCACATGAAGTAAAGAGCCCGCTTCTTTCACGAGCGGTGCCAGAGATGGCATGTCATGGAGCACACCCGTTTCATTATTCGCCGCCATAATACTGACAAGCAATGGAGGGTCACGCAGCGCCTCTGCCAACACAAAAGGAGAGAGACGCCCATCTCCCTCTACAGGCAGAATAACCGGCTCAAACCCTTCACCTTCCAAATCCTTTACTGCTTCCAAGACACATTTATGTTCCGTCGCAACAGTAATAACCCGCCGACGTGAATCGCCATGTTGTCTCAGAAAACGCGCAGCTCCCTTAATGGCCATATTATTGGCTTCAGTCGCCCCAGACGTGAAAATAATCTCTCTCTCATGCACCCCTAGAAGAGAAGCGACACTCTGCCGGGCTTCCTCTACGGCTGCTTGGGCTTTTCTGCCCGCCGCATGGAGACTTCCCGCATTACCGAAATCCTGCGCAAACCACGGAAGCATGGTCTCCACAACGACAGGATCACAAGGCGTTGTCGCCAAATAATCAAGATAGATCATGACATGGCGCCTTACTTTTTTAACCTCTTAGCCATCCGTTGATACGCTTCAGCAAAAGCCACAACCTCTTCCTCCGTTACATTCCACGGCAAAGAAATCCGAAGCGCCTGTCCTGCTTGCTCCCTAAAACCCATTGCTTGAAGAACATGAGAGGCAGAAACTTTACCGGAAGAACACGCTGAACCAGACGACACACAAAACCCTTCCAGATCCAGCATCATCAACTGTGTTTGAGATGAAACGCCTGGCAAAATAAGATTAAGCGTATTTGGGAGGCGTGTAACATTAGCTGCTACAATTTCAGCCTCAACGTCCTGGGCTCGTTGCTGCACGTCATCCCGCCATTGAGCAATTTTATCCCAATCTTGGGTTTGACTGGCCTCCAATGCTGCAGCCATCCCCATAATTGCAGGCAATGCAGGTGTCCCACCACGACGACCACGCTCTTGGCCGCCTCCTGGTAGAAGCGGAGAGAGTGGCGCATCATCTGGGAGTAATAAAGCCCCTGCCCCCTTGGGCCCACCCAATTTGTGGCCCGAAAGCGCGATACTCGCTCCTGCCATAGCCTCCTGAGAAAGACATAGACGCCCAGCGCTCTGTACTGCATCAATATGCAGCAAAGCCCCCTTCTCGCGACATATGGCAGCCACATCCTCAAGCGGCGCACAAACGCCCGTTTCATTATTCGCTGCCATGATACACACAAGTGCAGACGGAACCTGATCCAACATCGTACGTAACACGTCTAGCTTGACAATGCCTTGTTCATCGACAGGCACAATGCCCGCTTCGGGCGCTGCTTTACGGACAGCATCATGCTCCGTTGCCCCAATCAGCACCTGCCTTCCGATAGAGTGACCCAACGCATGAATAGCTAATGTGTCTGCCTCTGTACCGCCCGACGTAAACACACAACATTCAGCTGATCGATCGGCAAAACGAGCCACACATTTACGTGCATCCTCCAGCAACGCTCTGGCAGCCCGACCAACAGCATGCACAGAAGATGGATTTCCCCCCTGCTCCAACGCAGCCATCGTCGCCTCACGTGCTTCGGGACGCAGGGGCTCCGTCGCATTCGCATCCAGATAAATTGCAGATGAAAAACTCTTTGCCATGCACCAACCTCAGTCTTGCTCTGCCCTCTTCTCCAGAGAAAGGGCCACCCTGAGCCCATTTCTTCCATAAGATCGCGAAAGGAAATTACGGAAAACCATAAAGAAAGAGTCGATTTTGGTAGAAATGAGCCTACGGAAGTCGATATACAACGCCTTTGTACATCCTGGAGGGCATTTTCTCCCTCCTCTACGCTGATTCTGACGGTTTGACTGCCAGAATGATTTTAGTCAGTTCCATGTCCTCCTACTGTCCAATTAGATGGCAGTAAGGACACACTATAAAACGAGAGACGCATGCCTGAAGTGATGTTTGCTGGCCCTGACGGGCGCCTTGAGGGTCATTATCACCATTCTGAAAACCCCAATGCCCCGCTTGCTCTGGTTCTTCACCCTCACCCACTCCACGGGGGCACCATGAACAACCGCATCACCTACACGATGTATCGCCGCTTCCAGGAGATGGGTTTTTCTGTCATGCGCTATAATTCACGTGGCGTTGGGCGTTCTCAGGGGCGCTATGATGGCGGAATTGGTGAAATTTCCGATGCAGCCGCAGCACTAGACTGGATGCAAATGGTCAATCCTAATTCATCTGAACTCTGGATTGCTGGATATTCCTTCGGAGCTTTTGTTGGGATGCAACTCCTGATGCGGCGCCCAGAAATTCGCGGTTGGATCAGCATCGCTCCTCCAGCCAATGATTATGACTTTGGTTTTCTTGCCCCTTGTCCATGCAGCGGACTAATGATCGCTGGCGGTAAAGACACGATGGCCCCAGAGAGTGGCATTCGTAAGCTCGTTGATAAACTCAATACCCAAAAAAATGTGACGGTTGATTACCGTATTATTGAACAGGCAGATCATATTTTCTCACAACACGCGATACAAATTGCCGACGCTCTTGAAGACCATGTCCTCACCCGTCAAAGCTTCTTTACTGCTCCTGCTGAAGCTGCTGGTTAATTAATACCCAACGAAAGATATATTCCCCATGTCCAACAGCCCCACGCTGAAAAGCCCCTTCCTACAGGAAGCACAGGCTCGTGGCATGATCTTTCAATGCACCGACCTTGAGGGACTTGATGAGGTTATGCTGGCAGGGCCTATCACAGCCTATGTCGGCTTTGATCCTACGGCTGATTCCCTGCATGTCGGCAATGCATTGGCAATCATGACGCTACGTCTGCTCCAAAAGCATGGGCATACCCCCATTGCTCTTCTAGGGGGAGGCACGGCGAAGATTGGTGATCCATCTTTCCGAGATGAAGCACGCTCCCTCATGTCGGCAGACACGATTGCCCATAATCTTGCTGGAATTGAAGGGTCATTACGCCAATTCCTAAATTTTGATGACGGGAAATGCCTTCTCGCCAACAATGCTGAATGGCTTGATCGCCTTTCTTACATCTCACTTTTGCAAGATGTAGGGGTTCAATTTTCCATTAGTCGTATGCTCTCTTTTGAAAGTGTCAAACAGCGACTGGAACGTGAGCAAGGTCTTACTTTCCTAGAGTTTAATTACTCTATCTTACAGTCCTACGATTTCCGAGAACTCTATCGCCGTCATGGGGCTATCTTACAGCTTGGTGGGTCAGACCAATGGGGCAATATCGTTTCTGGAATTGATCTAGGGCGCCGTACTGACTCAGCCCGCCTCTTCGGCCTAACAACACCGCTTGTTACCACAGCTTCCGGTGCCAAAATGGGTAAGTCTGCCGGTGGAGCAACATGGGTTAATGCTCAAAAACTCCCTGTTTTTGATTATTGGCAATTTTGGCGCAATACAGAAGATGCTGATGTGGGCCGCTTTCTAAAGCTCTTCACAGATCTCCCTGTTGATGAGTGCGAACGTCTAGGGGCTCTTGAAGGAGCAGCTATTAACGACGCCAAAAAAATACTCGCTACAGAAGCCACAGCTATTTGTCATGGTCGTGCTGCCGCGGAAGAAGCTGCAGAAGCAGCCCGCACTGTTTTCGAGCAAGGAGCTGGCGTCGCCGCATTACCAGAGAAAATGCTTTCAGCCGAACTCTTTACCCAAGGAATTCCAGCCTTCAAACTCTTCACAGAGGCAGGTCTCGCTGGCAGTGGTGGGGAGGCAAGGCGCCTTATTCGTGGTGGTGGCGCACGTTTGAATGACACTGTGATTCATGACGAAAATCACCTCGTCACGCAAAATGACCTTCATGACGGAACGCTGAAGCTTTCATCGGGGAAGAAAAAACACATTCTTGTTCGTCTTAGCTAAAGAAAAGAAGAAGGGAGAAGGGGAAATTCCCATCCCCCTCCTTTCTTGTCAGAGACATTATCGTGTTAATATCTTCACCAGCCGAGCCATGACACTCTCTTCGCTATAGAGCTGACATGCACGCTCTCTCCCAGCTCGCCCCATTTTTTGTGCGTCATCAGGGTGATCCACACACCACCGTAGAGCTCGTGCCAAAGGAGCACTTAGCCCTGGCGTCACAAGCAGTCCCGTTTCGCCTTCTACAACTTGTTCTCGTACACCGCGAATATTGGTCGCAACAACAGGCAAGCCACACAACATGGCCTCAATAATTACCATGGGGAGTCCCTCAAAGTGGCTAGGCAATATGAAAACATCCGCAGCAGCCATTAACAGAGCCACATCGTCCCGCGTTCCAAGAAGCCGAAGACGATCGCCTAAATCCCTGCGCGCTTGCTGGAAAAGAGGCGTTAAATCCTCCCCATGATCACTGTCCAAACGGCTCCCCACAATCCATAATTCCGCCTCTGGAAGAGCTGTCATAGCATGCAGTAATTCGGGATAACCCTTATGGCGCACCAGACGAGAAACAATCAAAATAACGGGTTTATGGTTATCAAGACCAAAAGCCTGACGCACTTGCTGTCGAGCTTCTGGATTGGGTTTAAAAAGAGATAGATCCCGCCCATTCCCAATCGCTATTGGATGCGCATGGAGCCCCAAACGCCGCGCGGCAACAGCCTCCTCTTGCGACACGGTTAAATAGATATCCGTTACCTGTCCCGCACACCATTCCATCACCCATCCTAAGGCACGCCGCCATAACGGCCCAGGTTGATGAAATAAAAAGCCGTGCCCTGTGTAAACAATGCACGATGTACCACAGCCCCACGCGACGAGACGAGCTAAAACACCACTAATGGGCATATGAGCATGCACCATATCTGGCTTTTCTTGTCGAAATAAACGCCATAAAGCAACGGCAGCCCGCAACTGAGCAATAGGCGAGAGAGAGCGCTCCATCGGCACTGTATGAACGACAAACCCTTCCTCACGAACGTAATGAAGCTCTGGTCCATCAGCACACACGCCCTGAACGTCATGCCCTGCATCACGCAACGCACGCATCACCGGCAAAACAAAATGCCTCAGAGCAAAATCAACATTCGTGACCTCGAGAATTTTCAATCTGGCACTCTCTCTAATAACCATGTCACTTTTTGACGTCGTTTCGTAACCCCCTCATCATCGGCTTCAATGTCACGCCCACCACGCGACGACACAGCAATTTGATACGTCTTTTCTGGCTTACCACGGCCTACATACAAATCTTCTTCCACAGACATGACGCCACCAACTTGCCGAAAACGCCATATTTCCCCTGCAACATATAAAATCACATCGTCATCTTCCTGAACGACACGAACATCCGGATGAATATGAAAACGTATAACAAAACGAACGTCACGCTCACCTTCTACGATGTCAGACCCTCGCAAATCCTCGCCATTTTGCCCAAGATAAAGCTGCCTCGACCACACAGTCCCTAGGGCTGGGTAATAACCATCATGGGAAAGATCGAGCCAATGGGCTTCTTCTGTACTTTTATGCACACATTCTACATGCGCTGGGCGGCGCGTTATATGGCCATCCGCTCCAAAATCTGACGATGATATCTCGTCAGCAACCAACACATTATGTGCAGCACTACTTCTCAAACCTTGTTGCCATGTCTGCTCAGAACACGCACCACAATTTACAAAAATTCTATTCTGTTGATTGGAAAATTCAAACGATAATGTCCCTGCGTGAGCTGCACGATCAAACCCACGTGCTGGGGGCTGAGTAGCATCCACAAACAGCATCGATTTACCCAGAGCCAGCCGAACAAAACCCCCTTTGGGCAATGACGTAGCAATCACACGATATCGTTCTGCACGATCCAAAAGCGCTTGAATATCTTCGGCACTACGTTCATTCGAGCCATTAAAGACAGCAAATTTACCATCGCCATGACATAATGCACGTAACACGGGGCACGTTTTTGCCAACATAACAGGCAATAAAGGCGGCGGCTCCAGCTGTAGGGCGCTAAACATTGCCATCATGCATGACAATTCCTGCACACATTGAAACTGCGCCTCAGGACTTCTGTCTGCCACCATCCCGTCTTCTAAAATCAAACGCTCCATTTCGGCGGGAAAGTAACGCTGATACCTTAAGAAAAAACCTTGCTGTTCTGGAACGGCCATAAAAGCCGCTAACAGGCCTCGCAACGCCGCCAAGCCTCTCCACCCTTGAGGAGACAAAGGGAGTAACGCCGCAAGGATACGCCCTTCATGCCGGATGACCTCCATAACCCGACGCTGGGTCTCCTCCGTAGCTGTCATCAAGCAGAATTCGTAATGTCCCAGCCAGCTTGCCAGTCGCATCCCCATCACCGGCCCTTCCTGAGCAATCGAATCATTGGGAGCATTCTCTGCCCATGCTGAAATTAAAGTACGCGCGGCTAGACGCGCTTCATGACTGCCAAGTGCGTGTAAATCCCGTAACCAAACGAAACTATAAAGCCAACGCTTCACCTCTGGAGGCCAGTTACCCTGCCAACCTCCCCGGTAAGGGAGGAAATAATCATGCCAACCAATACGAAAGCGACCACCGACCAATCTCATTCCTTGGTCGATGTCCCCCTGTCCTGAATCACGATATAAAAAAACAGGATAAAATGAAGTCTTACGCCGCATCGGCAATGACGCCGCCATGACTTTTAGGCGACGCCAGCAATTGCGAAATACCATCAGATCACAGAAGCTACCGATGCTTGCTCAAGCGCCGCTATCGCCGCCGAGCGATCTTGCTTACCAAAAATAGAAGACCCCGCTACGAGCATTGTAGCACCAGCCTCTGTAACGCGCGGCGTTGTCGCTGCATCAATCCCGCCATCAACACCCAACACGATATCACGACCTGATTGACGAATCATTCCGGCGAGCGTTCGAATCTTAGGGAGCTGACTCTCAAGGAATTTCTGTCCACCAAATCCTGGATTAACCGTCATCACCAGAATAATATCAACGAGATCCATCACCTGAGAGAGCGCTTCTGGCGGCGTCGCCGGACAAATAGCGACCCCTGCTTTACACCCTAATGAATGAATCGTCTGCAATGTGCGATGAAGATGAGGATTCCCTTCCACATGCACCGTTATATGATCCGCACCCGCTTTCGCGAACGCTTCCAAAAAAGGATCAACAGGCTCTATCATCAAATGCACGTCAAACTTGGCTTTACTGTGCGGACGTAATGCTTTGATAACCGGCATCCCGAAGGAAACATTCGGCACAAAATGCCCATCCATAACATCCAAATGCAGCCAAGGAGCTGATGCAACTTCGCTCACTTCCTGTCGTAAATTGGAAAAATCAGAAGCCAAAATACTGGGCGCGACGATCGGCATGCAGCCTCCATTTCAGAGTAAAAACACTCTATACCAACAGATATCGGCTCTTCCCCTGTGTCTTGCAAGACACAGAAATACCAATACGTTTCACGAGCCTATCAAAATACCGTCCCTTAATAGACAATCAAGAACGTATTCGATAGAAATATTTCACTCCGAGGGGCGTCCTACATCATGTAGGGCTGAGACGGCTATGCCCGAACCCTTTGAACCTGATCCGGTTCACACCGGCGAAGGGACAGGAATGCTACCCAATATCTGTGCTTCCTATCATGGATATTTCTACCCTGGACTGACGCTCTTTGCCGGATCTTCCCCATCGTAACTGAGGAGAAGATTCTTCTACAATGCGTGCCTCTTTGACCCTCTCAACCACATTATGCTTAGTCGTTTTTTATCATTCGGCCTGGGCCAAAGAAAACCATCACCACCAAACCCACCACTCTTCTCTCCCGCCCACTTCTGGTGGTGAGCATATTATCGCTCATACTTCTCACAACCTTCCTGATGGTGGCGGTCTTATTCGCCCTCAACATGGGACCCAAGCTCGCAGCACGATTGAGCGCGCTTATATGGATACCCAACCCCCAGGAGCCAGTGCGTTCCAGCTGATCAACATGGTGCCCGGCGCAAACGTCGCAACATCTGACCCTTTTGGAATCTCTCCGCAAACTAATTTGACCGTCCGTGGCCTCAATGGTGATGCCATTGGCTACGTCCTTGAAGGCATGCCGCTTAATGATGTCGCTTATTATGGCGGCTACCCTAACCAGTTCGCTGACACAGAGAATTACAGTGAAGTCAGTCTTCAACAAGGCTCCGCTGATCTTAATAGTCCTGTCCTCAATGCTGCCGGCGGACTAATGTCACTTCACTTTCTAGACCCCTCCCTTAAACCTGGTGGAAATGCTTCCTTTTCTTACGGCTCTCATAACGCACGACGTGGTTTTGTCCGCCTTGAAACAGGAGAAATCGGCCGTAGTGGTGTCCGAGCTTTTGCCTCCTACTCCAACACCCATGCTGACAATTGGCGTGGTGCCGGTAATGACAACCGAGATCATATAGATTTCAAAATTCTCAAAGAATGGGGGCATGATAATCATGTGAGCCTCTTAGGCTCATGGAACCGCGCCATCACCAGCTATTATCCTCATACATCTTTAGATGACTGGCACAGACTCGGCATTCACAACAATTTTGCCAAGCATTATGACGCCAACGATAGTGCTGGTGGCAGTGATTATTGGAAATTATGGCGCGACCCTGAGGAGACCCTCTATGTCGGCGCTCCCATGCATTTTACCCTCAGCCAACATGTCTCCCTTGATATCACGCCCTATGGGCAAAGCGCTTATGGCAATGCCCCTTCGGGAACCAGCCTGTCCACCACAGGAAACTACCTCGGCACGCAACCCATTACCGGCACGTTAAATCTCCCAGACGCTCAAGATGGTACGGCGACTGTTCGAAACGACTATACTCAACGTAGCTACCGATCCGGCGTCAATATGGCGCTTCATGCTCATTATCGATGGAATGATTTCGTCCTCGGTTACTGGTATGATTATTCCGATGATAACGAACAATCTCCCTATACCGCTGTGGATAGTAACGGCTATTCACAAAACATTTGGGGAGATAAAAAACGCGACCGTATTTTGTTAAATGACGGAAGCCCCCTGCTCGCGGCGAGCTTTCACACAATGGCACAAGTGAATGCTATCTTCATTGGTGACCACATGTCTTTTCTTAAAGACCGCCTGGCCATTGATGTCGGCTTTAAAGAAGTCATGCTCTCACGTTGGGGCACTAATAACCTGCCTGGCCCCCAATATCGAGTTACCAACAACAGCTCAGAGCCCCTACCTCGCTTAGGCCTTCGCTGGAATATCACCCAGAAAGATCAACTGTTCCTCAACGCAACAACAAACTTTCGTGCTCCTGCTGTCACTGCTTATTATGACACCTACTCTCTCACCTCATCTGCATTGGCTGGAACAGGCACGGGACATATCAAAAATGAGTATTCTATCGCTGAAGAATTTGGTTATCGCCGCACAGGAGAATGGATCACCGGCAGCATAACATTCTTCAACTATAACTTTACCCATCGCCAAGTGACGACACAAAATAATGCCGGTACCGTCTCTTACACTATCAATGCTGGGGGGCAGACATCACGCGGCGTTGATATCGAACTAGGAACACGCCCTTGGCATCATATCAGTCCTTATGCCTCTTTTGAGTATCTACACGCCACGATTGATAACGATCTTCCCTCCAACGGAGATTATCTCCCCACAAAAGGGAAAAAAGCCATCCGCAGCCCCTCTGTTCAAATGGCTGTAGGCCTTCATTACGATGACGGCCATTTCTTTAGTATGTTCACCGCCCATTACACGGGGCGACAATATGCGACCTTCATGAATGACGAGCGCATGCCTTCCTTTATCACGGCCGATTTAAGCGTGGGCTACCGCTTTAATAATATTAGTAAGCTTCATCACCCCACAATGAGGTTGAATTTCCTCAATATTACAAATCAACACTATCTTTCTGGTGTGAGTTCCACTCAATTTAGTGCGCACGATACCCGAGGTCGACACGGCACCCTCATTGCTGGCCAAAGCCCTAATTATTACATTGGCGGAGGATTCGCTGTACTTTTCACCGCCTCAACTGGATTTTAATCATGACGTGTGCTCTTGGCATAACAGATCAAGCACAAGAGCGAAGCTGGCCACCTCTCGACCCTGATGACATACGCGCTGTTCTTTCCCACTTTGGCTTTCAAGCCGCCGCTTTGCCACTCTCATGGAGCAGTACGCGCCCTTTTTCATCCGCGGGACAAGTCGAACTCGCAAATGGAGACCATCTTTTTTTAAAGCGTCATGACCAACGCCTTCGTTCATCTCATGATCTTCAAAAAGAACATTCTTTTATCAACTGGTTAGCCGATAAGAATTTTCCCGTTTTACAGCCTAAGCGCACTGCAAGCGGTTCCAGTATCGTCACCTATAATGGTGGCATTTTCGAACTTTTCCCGATAGCGAACGGGACTGATACCTACCGCAACACAGAGTCTTGGTCCCCATACCACAACATGCAACATGCAGAAGCGTCGGGAACATTTCTGGCTCATCTCCATACTGCCAGCCAAGGTTACGATGCGCCTCCAAGAACACACTGCCTTCTTACATCAAGCCTCCAGCCATTGCTCTCAGACCACTTAGAGAACAGCCTCACACACTGGATCAAAACACAAGAAGGCTTGTCTTCACTGCTCCCTTCTTCATGGCGAGATGATTTACTCCCTTTAATGACTCCTTTTCATAAGAAACTCATCGCACTGCGTCCTCATATAACCCCTCTTTGGGGGCACGGAGATTGGCATGGATCTAATTTCACATGGAATGGAAATCACCTTTCATCCATCTTTGATTTCGGAATGAGCAACGCAACAAGCGCTGAGTTTGACGTCGCCGTCGCCATTGAACGTAGTTTCATTGGATGGGTTGACCCATCCAATGATGTGCCTGTTGCATCCGAACAATTAGAAGCCTTCCTAAAAGGCTACCATCATCACGCGGGCCAACATCCCGCACGCTTAGACCTTATTGCGTGTCTTCTTCCACTTTGTCATCTCACATTTGCTTTGTCTGAAGTCGCCTATTACGGCCATCTACTCCATCAGCAAGACAATATGGACATAGCCTATCACGGCTATCTCCTCGGCCATGCCCGCTGGTTCCACACAGCTAAAGGGCGCTCACTCCTCAATAAGATAACATCTTATGCCTGATTTGATTGAAACCTTTTCCGCACTTATTAGTGCCTATGGCGTGTTCCTCACGGCCCGGCGCTCCTTGCTCGGCTGGCCTATCTCTCTCATCGCAACTCTTCTCTATGGATGGATTTTCTATCGCGCTCATCTCTACGCAGATACAATACTCCAAGTCATCTTTGGTATTGGTATCCTCTACGGATGGGTCCTCTGGCACGCGGAAAGTCAACGTAAGGCAAGCACCAGCGATTTTGTAAAAAATCTTCCCCCGCGCCCCCTCTACTGGCCAGCGGCCGCTATTGGTGCCCTTTCCACTCTCTTCCTCACCATAGGATGGAGCTTGATCCTAAAATATTGGAGTGACGACCCTATCCCACTCATGGATGCGGCGCTCAGCAGTGCAAGCCTTTTAGCACAATTTTGGACCGCTCGACGCTATCGCGCTAGCTGGTTGCTTTGGAGCGCCATCGATCTCATTTACACAGGCCTTTTCATCACCAGAGGACTATACCCAACTGCCGCACTCTATGCTGGTTTTATTGGGATAGCACTCTATGGCTACACAGCGTGGCGTCCACGCCCTCACTAATTTCCTGTCGTAACTTACTGTTGATTCAAACGATCAATTTCATCCTGCGTCAAATGCTGAACCCTTACGGCTTTGCCCGTACGGTCGTAATAGACGATGGCCGTACCCCGACGCTCACCATACCCATCAGGCCGTCCATCCGGCGTTTGGAAAAGCAGTCGCCCATGCTCGGGCTCTGTGACCATCTTGTCCCCACGTGGAACGAAATGAAACATACTAAAATCAGCGGCTGTATGCGGCAAAGATGACGACCGATAAACCTGATGCATGGTCAGTTTATTCGGCTCGTCATCTGCCCATACGCCGCCGGCGTTGACTAGACCAATCCCCACCAACAACGCCAATATATAACGACGCATGAGCCTTTATCCTTTACTTACCTTGCACAGGCACCCCAGCAAGCGATGATGTCTCCGACTTCGTTTTTCGCATCCAACCACCACCCAACGCTCGATATAGGGTCACCATATTCTGGAACTGCGTAGCCTGAACTGCAATTTGCGACTGCTGTGCCGCATAAAGCTGACGCTCCTGCTCCAACGTTGTTAAGTAACTATCAATGCCAGCACGAAAACGCATCCTAGCCAAATCGTAAGCCTGCTGTGATTTTACCACATACCGCCCCAAAGAGGCCGCTTGATCACGATAAGTTTCACGTGCTGTCAATGCATCTGCCACTTCTCGGAACGCGGATTGAACTGCTTTTTGATACTGCGCAGCACCCTGAGCCGCTCTCGCTTTATTAGCGCGCAGATTCCCCTGATTCTGGCCCCAGGTTAACAGTGGAATACTAATGCTTGGTGAAATGCTCCATGCCTCTGCCATGCTTGTAAAAAGCTTGCGAAACATCAGAGAGCTTGTCCCCTCAGAGGCCGTCAATGTTATACGCGGCAAGAAGGCAGCCCGTGCAGCACCAATGGAAGCATTAGCGCCTTCTAAAACGTGTTCAGCGGCTTGAATGTCAGGACGTTGCGTCACTAGCTCGAAGGGAAGACCAGCTGGCAAATCGACTACCATCGTCTGCTTTCCCATCGGCGCAGGAGGGGGAAGATCCGCTGGGAAAGGAACCCCAACCAAAAGCTGCAAAGCATGCTCATCATCCGCAACAGCCCGTGTCTGGCTCGCAATATCAGCTCTTGCCTGCTCAACCTGAGACTCAATTTGAGCCAACGTCAACGCATCAACTTGACCATGATCATAGGCAAGCTTCGTCAGCTCCCATGTCTTCTGACGTGACGCATGCGTTCGCTCGGCAAGAGATAATAATTCCCGATCTCCCAACCACCGAATATACGTCTCTGCCACTTGCGAAATTGTTGTAATCCATAAATTTCGCAAATTCTCAGCCGCACTAAGTGTTTGCTCCTGTTGGGCACGGCTCAAATTTCGAATGCGCCCCCATAGATCAATCTCATACGATGAGAAACCAATTGACGTTTGGTAAAAACGCAACGTGCTGATATTGCGACCTGAACCAGGGGCAAAGGAGAAACCACCCGCTTCAGACGGGGAAACATACATCGCTGCCCCTCCAGCCGAAATCGTCGGGAAAAGCGCTGCATTTTGGATCTGATACAATCCCCGCTGCTCGACCACAGACGCCATTTGTGCTGCGAGATCACGGTTATTCAACAAACTCAACTCAATGAGTTTTTTCAAACGAGGATCTGTAAAGAAATCTTCCCATCCCAGATCCGCGACCTGACGCCCTGCTGGCATAGCCTGGCTATGCGTATCCGCTGGGTAAACCGGCGAAATTTTTGGATCAGGTCGATGATATTCTGGAGCTAAATTGCATGACGATAAAAGCAATGCAGAAAGCCCAAAGCCAATAGCAGAACGACGCATTCTTAATGTTCTCCCTCGGCTTGTAGCTTCTTCAAAAGCTCTTCTTCTTGAGCATGACGCTCTGTCAAACGCTGAACACGGAAAAGACGCAAGATCACAACGAAGAAAACCGGGACAAAATACACCGTTAAAATCGTTGCAGAGAACATCCCCCCGACTACGCACGTACCAATGGCAACACGCGCGGCTGACCCTGCCCCCGTTGCGATAGCCAGTGGAATAACACCACACACAAACGCAATAGACGTCATCAAAATCGGACGCAAACGCTCACGAGCGGCCTTCAGCACAGACTCATCAAGCGTGTCTCCTGCCTCATAAAACGCCTTGGCAAACTCAACAATCAAAATAGCGTTTTTCACAGACAAACCCACAGTCGTGAGCAACCCAACTTGAAAGTAAATGTCGTTGCTCAACCCGCGACCGAGTGTCGCTGTAATGGCCCCCAAAATACCCAAAGGCAGAACCAATATAACAGACAGCGGTACAGCCCAGCTCTCATACAAAGCGGCCAAACACAGCAAAATAACGATAGCAGACATAGCGTAAAGCGGCCCGGTAGAAGAACCTGACGCAAGCTGCTCGTAAGAAATAGCCGTCCACTCATGCCCAATCCCGCTCGGAAGATTTTCTGCCATGAGCTTTTCCATCTCCTGAATTGCTTTGCCGGAGCTTACCCCCACAGCAGGCTGACCCTGGATCTCAAAAGAGTTTTGACCATTATAGTTTTCTACCTTTTGAGGACCGACCTCCCAATGTCCTGATGCAAAGGCATTGAACGGCACAAGACCACCAGAGCTATTACGCACATACCAACGATTCAAATCCTCAGGCACCATCCGCCCAAAGCTTTCCCCTTGAATATAAACCTGTTTAACACGGTCACTCCGAGTAAACTGGTTCACATAGATAGACCCAAAGGCCCCTTGAATTGTCGTATTGATATCCTCGTTCGTGACGCCCTGAGCATTGGCTTTTTCACGATCAATATCCAGAATATATTGAGGCGCATCTTCAAGCCCCATTGGACGCACAGCAACCAATAGTGGATCCTTAGCTGCGGCCGCTAAGAGTTTATTCCTGGCGGCCAGCAAAGCGCGATGCCCCAAATGCGCACTATCTTCTAGCTCTAAGTCAAACCCTGTTCCGTTACCCAATTCCATCACGGGCGGCGGGTTCACAGCAAAGATTTGCGCTCCTGGCTCGCCAGCAAAATGCTTCATAATTTCACCGGCAATGGTCATCGCCGAATGCTGGCTCCCTTTACGCTCTTCCCATGGGGATAGGCGAATAAAGAAAGCACCCGCACTCTGCCCTTGACCGGCAAAACTAAAGCCGTTTGCACTAAAGACTGATATGACATCCTTCTTATATGTGTTCAGAATATACGTTGCGACCTTTCTGTTGACCGCCGCCGTCTGCTCCTGGGTTGCCCCTGCTGGCATACTAATCTGGCCAAAAATAAGCCCCTGATCCTCATCAGGAAGGAAGCCTCCTGGAACACGCATAAAGAGGACAACTGTCACCACAGTGATGATAAGAAACACAACCATGGCCAAGCGACGGAACTTCAAGAGATGCCCTACCCCGCCAACATAACGATTTGTCAGAGCATCAAACCAACGATTGAACCAGCGCGCAGGCTTAAAAGTCACCTCATGGTGACCTGGCTTTAACATGGTCGCACAGAGTGCAGGCGTCATGACCATAGCCACCACGACAGACAGCCACATCGCCGCGACAATGGTAATGGAAAACTGGCGATAAATAACGCCCGTCGAACCACCAAAAGCCGCCATTGGCAAGAAAACAGCCGTCAAAACCAAAACGATACCGACAAGAGCGCCTGTGATTTCATCCATTGACTCTCGAGCCGCTTGCTTCGGAGTGAGATTTTTCTCCGACATGACACGCTCAACGTTCTCGACAACAACGATCGCATCATCCACCAGCAAACCAACAGCGAGCACCATCGCTAACATCGTCAATGTGTTGATGCTGTAACCCAAGGCCGTCAGAATACCGAATGTTCCCAACAACACGACAGGAACCGCGATCGTCGGAATAAGTGTTGCTCTGAAATTTTGCAGGAATACCAACATCACGATAAAAACAAGGATGATGGCAATCACCAATGTTTCAACAACTTCGCTAATCGAATGCGTAATGAATGGTTCTGTATCAAGCGGATAAACCACTTTTAGCCCAGGCGGGAAAAAGCGCTCTAATTGTGCAATTTCCTTACGAACAGCCGCCTCTGTTGTCATCTGGTTAGCACCAGGTGCTAGCTTTAACGCCATGGCAGCAGCAGGCTTATTATTATAAAAAGAGTTCAGGCTGTAATTCTGAGCACCAAGTTCAATATGCCCAATATCACGCATACGAACCTGGCTGCCATCCTGCTGAACTTTCAGCAACATATTGGCAAACTGGTCCGGTGAGTTCAAACGTACCGGACCAATAATATTTGCATCAAACCCAATATTTTTCTTTGCTGGCAAACCGCCAAGCTCACCCGATGCAACCTGAATATTTTGAGCCTGAACAGCTTTCTGAACATCAGCGACTGTTAAACCATATTGGTACAGCTTCCCTGGATCCATCCAAATACGCAAAGCATATTCTGATCCAAAGATCGTATGATCCCCCACCCCAGAAATACGTGAAAGCGGATCCGACACGTTGGATGACACATAGTCAGCCACATCCTGACCACTCATGCTTCCATCAGTCGAAATAAAACCCAGCACCATCATAAAGTTACGTGCTGCTTTAGTCACACTAATACCTTGAGCCGTAACTTCAGGAGGGAGGCGTGGCTCGGCCAACTGGAGTTTATTCTGCACCTGAACCTGAGCAATATCGGGATTCGTCCCCTGCTCAAAGCTCAAATCAATCTCCATATGGCCGCTACCATAGGATTGCGCAGACAAATATTCGAGATGATCTAAACCGGTCATCTGCTGCAAAATCGGGCGCACCACCGTATTGTTAACCGTATCACCTGATGCCCCTGGGTCATCAACTGAAATGGCTACTTGAGGCGCAGCAATACTCGGGTACTGTGCGATCGGCATTCTGGTGATAGACAACGTCCCCACCAGCATAATAATTAACCCGATCACCCAAGCAAATACGGGACGATCAATAAAGAAACGTGACAGTGACATGATATTTACTTACCTCGCCTCGTCCGTCACATTCGTCACATCATGAGGATCTACCTTTGCGCCCGGCGGTGCCTTTTGCACCCCACTCACGATGACACGATCGCCATCTTTCAACCCGGATGTCACGAGCCATGATGACCCCACAGAACGCCCAACCGTGATCATCTGCATATGAACTTTCTTTTGGTCATCAACCGTCAAAACGTAAGCATCCCCTTTGGGGGTGCGTTGCAATGCTTTTTGCGACACAAGCAATGCTCGAGGGTCACTTCCCTCTCGCACGTGAGCATGCACAAACATTCCAGGCAGAAGAAGACGCTCTGCATTTGGCATAACAGCTCGCATGACGAGCGTACCCGTCGACGGATCAACGGTTACCTCAGAGAGCTCTAAACGACCATTCTGTCCGTATGAAGTGCCATCTGGAAGTTCAATGGACACAACAGCATCATTTCCAGTGCGTTCCAGCCGCCCTTGGGCCATTTCTCTACGTAAACGCAGCATATCTTCTGCGGCTAAGTTAACATCAACATAAATAGGATCGAGACGGGTCACCACAGCAATCGGCTGTGCTTGATTCGCCGTTACCAGTGTTCCTTCAGTATAGAGGGTTCGACCAATCCGCCCATCAATCGGCGCTCTTACATGCGTATAGTTTAGATTAACGGCAGCCGATTCTAAGGCCGCTTTCGCCTGTATCACTTGTGCTTCTGCTTGGCGTGTTGTCGCCACCATATTATCGTAATCTTGTTGGCTAACAGCACGAGGACCTACAAGCCCGCGATAACGCTTTAATTGCAGCTCCGCACGCGTAGCGCTCGCCTGAGCCTCCATCAAGCGCCCTTTTGCTTGATCATAAGCTGCTTGGAAAGGAGCAATATAAATCTGATAGAGTTGCTGTCCTGCCTTAACCTCTCCACCTTGTTCAAAGTTACGCGACACGATCACGCCACTCACCTGAGGGCGAATCATTGCTTGCTCATAGGCATCTACACGCCCTGGCAATGATGTTTCCATCGTGACGCTTTGTGGGTGGATTGTCTGAACATCAACTCGCTGCGGCGGTGGCGGCGCGGACGGTGCCTGTTTCTGGCAACCTCCCAATACTGCTACACCCCCTAGCAGAGCGACCTTCCCGTAACGCACCAACTCGGAAGGGCAAAACATCAACCATGATCGTGAGACAAAAACAGACATGAGGAGGGCAGAAGCTCCCTATTAAGGGGTAAATAGGAATAGGCAGAACTAGGCAGAGATATGAAAATACCTCTCTTCTAGGGGGTGGAAACTAATCGGTTTCCACGCTAACAGTCAACACGGTTCCACTTCTGTTATGAGGTTCATTGTGTCTTTGTCACCTAAACGCGACACAACAACTAATAATAACGAACAAACAGGCCCGACATCACACGCGGCGCCCCAGAACCATGACGAAAAACGCCGGAGCCATATCCTAGATACAACATGCGCACTTATCCAACGCTACGGCTATCATCGCACAACGATGGACGATATTGCACGTTGCGCAGGTATGTCAAAAAAGACTCTTTACCTGGTATTCCCATCAAAAGAATCCCTTGTGGAGCAATTGCTATTAGACCACCTTTTTAGCCCATTGCATATTACACCTAATCCATCAATCTGTTCTGATTTAGATTCGCAACTTCTGGGATTTATAACACAATTATCCCAACAAATGATGAATGAGAAATTTCTCGGGTTAATACGAACTGTTATCGGTGAGACAACCCGCTCTCCCCTCATTGCACAACTTATGAGCAAACTGTTTCATCTTTCTGGACAAAATTTCAGCATCAACCAATGGCTGCTAATCCAAAAACAAGCTGGGCGATTAGCTTTTGATGATATTGACGAAGCAGCCGACCATCTCTTTGGTTTGACCATCGGCGTTCCCTTCCTCACGTGCCTCGCCCACTGCGCCCCGCCGCCTTCCCATAATGACGTGCAGTTTCAGCGTACATTGCAAAGGGGAATTCAGATTTTTCTTAATGAATATCGCGTGATCACTCCACCATCATCTCACCATTAATCCTTCGGGACGATAAATGGTGCAAACACCGCAATAATAATTACCAGAAGATTAAAATAATTAGCATCACCCTCCACCACGTGAGGAAAGCAACATTGGCAAAAAGATGTTCTTCATCTATGTTCGTCATACGCTAGACACATAGCAGACAAGCTTAGAGCGGAGACATCTCCTATTCCTACAGCTTTTGTTCGTAGTTTCTCCTCCTTCAGGATTACTTTATGACCACACCTCCCGACGATCAGGAAAACCTCCTCGAACGCGCTGTCAGCGACGACCGTAATAGCTCTGTCAGTGAAGAAGGTTATCAACAGGGCTTAAGTCAGCGTCATCTTCAGATGATCGCTGTAGGTGGCGCAATTGGGACAGGACTCTTCCTAGGAGCAGGGTCACGCCTTCAAATTGCTGGCCCTTCCCTTGCCATCAGCTACATGATTTGTGGTCTTTGCGCCTTTATGATTCTGCGCGCCATGGGCGAACTCGTCATGTACCGCCCCAGCAGTGGCAGCTTTGTTACCTATGCTCGTGAGTTTTTAGGTGAAGGGGCCGCCTATGCGGCTGGTTGGTTTTTCTTTCTCAACTGGGCCATGACAGGCATTGTCGATATTACGGCCATTGCTCTTTACATGCACTATTGGCCTGTCTTTGGAGGGATACCTCAGTGGATTATTGCTCTCGGGGCACTGGTCGTCGTTGGTGCCGTCAACCTAACGGGTGTCCGCTATTTTGGGGAAATCGAATTCTGGTTTTCCCTCGTTAAAGTCGTCACCCTCTCTATCTTCTTAGCTGTTGGTGCTTTTGTCCTCATCTCAGGACATCACGTAGGAGGTTATACACCGGGTTTCCATCTCATTACCCAATCTGATGGATTTTTCCCGCATGGAATCGTCGCCTCACTTATGTTGATCCAAGGTGTCATCTTTGCTTATGCCGCAACCGAGTTAATCGGTGTAGCTGCAGGAGAATGCAGCAATCCCAGAGAAGTTGTACCCCGTGCTGTTAACAGCATTATATGGCGTATTATCCTGTTCTATGTCGGTTCCATCGTTCTTCTCGTCTGCGTCCTTCCTTGGTCAGCCTATCATGCTGGGGAAAGCCCTTTCGTAACATTCTTTAGGAACCTCGGTGTCCCAGGGGCTGATAACATCATGAATTTCGTGGTGATGACAGCCGCCCTTTCCAGCTTAAACTCCGGTCTTTATTCAACCGGGCGTATCTTGAGAGCGTTATCATTAGGCGGGTCAGCTCCAAAGGCTATGAGCAAATTAAATCGCCAGGCCGTTCCTTACGTTGGCATTGGTACCACGTTATTCATCTATTTAGTTGGTGTGCTGTTAAACTATTTCTACCCAACACAAGTCTTTGAAATCGTTCTGAGCATATCTTCCTTGGGCATCCTTGGAACATGGGCCTGCATTGTTTTATGCCAATTGAAACTGCATAAAGCCATTCGCCAAGGGAAGATCCCACCAACAGGTTTTCCTATGCCAGGAGCTCCCTATACAGGATGGATCACGATTGGCTTCTTGTTTCTGGTCCTTGTCATGATGGCGTTTGACTATCCGTCTGGCACGATCTCAGTGGCAAGTATCCCATTTTTGGCCATCATTTTTTTCTTAGGATGGGCTATCTTGAAAAAAACAAACGCAAAGACCCCGTAAGTTATTCTTATTCTTCTAGTTATAAAAAAGCCCCTGCAATCAGGGGCTTTTTTATAACTAACATCTCAATACGTGAGCTCTATATCACTCGCCTATTACAAGAAGTTACATCTTCCTTATTCTAACTCTTTTTCACATCCTTAGCGACAGATTTGCGTGCTCCACCACGTGGCCTCAATGCTGGTAAGTTATCACCCGTCGCTGCATAAAAGACGCGCTCAGCAATATTGGTTGTATGATCCCCAATACGTTCCAAATTTTTCGCAATGAATAAAAGCTCCGTACAAGAACGGATATTCCGCGGATCTTCCATCATATATGTCACAAGCTCGCGGAACAGCGTCAAATAATGCTCATCGACACCTTGATCAGCATGCCACACTTCCGTTGCTTGACTGGGGTCATGAGCAATCATGGCGGAAACAGTCCGCTGTAAATTTTCCCGCACCAATCGGCCCATACTGCGCAAACCAGAAAGAGAAATCTTCTCTCCCTCATCAACAACTTTCATCGCCCGTCGCGCGATAGAAGCCGCGTAATCGCCAATACGCTCCAAATCTCCCGTAATCTTGAGAGCGGCAACAATCTCTCTCAGATCGGGTCCCATAGGGCTCCGTAAGGCCAATAGTCGAATAACAAGTCCCTCGACTTCTCGTTCTAACTCGTCAACCTCAGGATCGCGCCGAGCCGCCTCATCCGCCGCTGCTTCGTCATGTTCTGCAATAGCATCCAACGCCAAACCAACTTGGCTTTCCACAATCCTACCCATCTGCGCCATCATGGTGCGCAGTAGGTCTAATTCCTGCTCATAGCTTTTCACGATATGAGAACGATCAAGAGACATGGCGCTTATCCAAATCTACCCGTGATATAATCCTGGGTTTGTTTCTGACGAGGGTTTGTGAAAATACGATCCGCCGTATCCACCTCAATGAGCCTACCCATATAGAAAAATGCAACACGATCCGCACAACGTGCGGCCTGCTGCATGTTATGAGTCACAATCGCAATCGTGAATTCCTCTTTAAGCTCATCCAACAACTCCTCAATACGTGCTGTTGAAATCGGGTCCAACGCTGACGTTGGTTCATCCAAGAGCAGCACTTCTGGACGCGTTGCAATACTTCGTGCAATGCATAACCGCTGCTGCTGCCCACCTGACAGCCCTGAAGCCGGTGCCCTCAGACGATCACGCACCTCATTCCACAGCGCAACCCGTGTCAGTACGTCTTGCACACGCTCATCCATATCCGATTTACTCAAACGTTCATGCAAACGAACGCCAAAAGCGATATTATCATAAATTGACATTGGAAACGGCGTTGGCTTTTGAAAAACCATACCAATACGAGCACGCAATATATCAAGGCTGACCGTGCGCTCTAGGATATTCATTCCATCAAAAATCACTTCACCTGTCGCACGTTGACCAGGATAGAGATCATACATCCGGTTAAAAACACGCAACAAGGTGGACTTACCACATCCACTCGGGCCGATCATAGCTGTGACCTGACGTGCCGGATAATCGAGCATAATATCATGCAGAGCATGATGATTGCCGTAATAGAAATTCAGATCTCGTACAGAAAGCGCCGCCTCTGCATCAGCACTAGAACCATTTTCAGGTGACGTCGTCAGGCCAACATTCATGAATATCTATCCCCTGAATCAACGGCGAGCAGAAAGCCGCACAGCAATATTAATGAGCAACACACCAAATGTAATCAACAACGCGCCAGTCCACGCTAATTGTACCCAGTCATCATAGGATGCCCCTGCATACTGATAAATAGCGATAGGAAGACTTGCCATCGGTTTGTTAAGATTCGACGACCATGTTTGATTTCCCAAAGATGTAAAAAGCAATGGCGCCGTCTCACCACCAACACGAGCCAAAGCCAATAAGATACCTGTCAACACCCCCTGACGTGCCGAGCGGAGACAAAGTGATAAAATCACGCGCCATCGTGGGGCGCCCAGCGCCGCTCCAGCTTCTCGCATCGCTGTTGGAACAAGGCGCAGCATGTCTTCTGTTGTGCGTACGATGACTGGCACGGCCAAAACAGCCAGAGCGACAGACCCAGCCCAACCAGAAAAATGCCCCCACGGCACGACCACTAATTGATACACAAAAAGACCAATCAGAATGGAAGGCGCTGACATCAAAACATCGGAGACAAACCTCACGACATCAGCAAAATAATTCGTTTTCCGTCCATATTCTGCCAAGTAAATACCGCAAGACAAACCCAACGGAACAGCAATCAACAAAGCCACACTCGTCTGAATAATGCTTCCTAAAATAGCATTACCCAACCCACCTCCAGATCCTGGAGGCCCCATTCCGTGTGTAAGGGTTGCCCAACTGATGCCCACCAAACCACGGCTGAGAAGCGTCCAAAGAATGGAGAGTAAAACCACAACCAACACAGCGCCGGCGACAACACTCATCCAGGTTGCGAGACGGTCCATATGGCGTCGTCTATTCATACGTCTATCAGGCCGCCAACGCGCTAATCTCTCAGGAGCTGCCTGTGATGATTTACTCATTTCCGCCCCCCACGCAGAAAGCGCGCTAACACAAGGCTCGCACAGGAAAACAACATGAGAATAAAGCCAAGAGCCATAAGCGAAGAAAGCCGTATGGATCCCGCTGGACTCTCTGGAAACTGAAGAGCAATCAAAGACGCAACCGTGCTCCGAGGCGCAAAAAGAGACCATCCAACAACAGTCACATTACCAATCACGAATGTCACCGCCATGGTTTCACCCAAAGCACGCCCCATTCCTAACACGATAGCCCCTACCATACCATTCCGAGACCAAGGCACGATGATCTTACGCATTACCTCCCAGCGTGTTGCCCCTAAGCCATAAGCACTTTCGCATAACATCGCAGGGACAGATCCGAACACATCGCACATCACGGCTGTCATAAAAGGCGCAATCATCACCGCAAGAACAATACCAGACGTCATAAGGCCCGTACCAACGGGTGGACCTGTCAACAACGACCCCACCAATGGGACATGTCTCAAGTGGTGATTGAAAAAAGGCTGCAATACACGTGCGATAAAGGGAACAATGGTAAAAACCCCCCACATGCCAAAAATAATCGATGGCACAGCAGCAAGAAGCTGCACCGCCGTTCCCACCACAGCAGAAACACGAGCGGATGCGATATTTGTCAGCCAAAAAGCCGTACCAAAAGCAAGAGGAACGGCCAGAATAAGCGCAATAGACGCACTTACTATAGTGCCCAGCAACGGCGCTACAACACTATAGTGATCCTTCACAGGATTCCACACAACACGGTCAAAGAAAGAGAGACCAAATGTCGTAAACGCTTGCCACCCTCCGGTAGCCATTAATACAATAAGGCCACCCAGGGTTAGCAGGACGACAAAAGCGCCACCCCAAAACAACCAGTGGAAAAAAATATCGAAGTCGAACTGACGTTTCGAAGATCGTGGCACGGGAGCCATGCTCATGGTTCGGAACCTTGTCGTTTCAAGAGCCAGTGAGCAACAACCCACCGGAGCACCTCTTCGTCGTGCATTACCCTCCCGATGAATAAAGGACAACCATCTTGCATGGTTTTTCACAAAACCGTAACGGGAAAGACACAAGAGACGAACAGCTCTGTTTCTGTCTATAGTCTATAAAAGCTCTAAATTAACCTGATCTACTCTTTTCCGATGCCTAATACGCCCTCATCCTTGTAGGAGACATTTGTGACGCAGCAGTCTTCCCCACCCCGCAGCCCATTCCATGGACATGTTGAAAGCTTTTCGAACGGCATTATCCGCGGTTGGGCCATAAATTTGGAAGAAAATAGCTTACCGGTAACGCTGCATCTCCTAATCGACCGTCAAGAAGTCATGCAGGTAACGTGCGATCTACCACGTAACGATGTGCGTGATGGTTTGAACGTCTCTTCCAACAAACTGGGGTTTGACATTTGCTTACCAAAAAAAATATTCGACGATCGCCCCCATCAGGTGGCTCTCCGTTTTGCCGATCGTTCTGTGCTTCCACTCCCAACATTAGAGGATCCAGAAATTCTTGGTGAAACGGTCCTCTTCCCCGGTTCTGTTCCCGAAGAGTTTCGTAGTTTCTTAGACGGCGTTAAAGACGATGTTCTCCGTGGCTGGGTTATGCGCCGTTCTTCTCCCTACGATAATTGGCAAGGATGCCTCGTTGTCTCTGCAACCGTTGATGGCATCAAACTCGGTTCAGCACGCGCCAACATCTATCGAGCCGATGTCTCTGAAGCTCTCAACTGTGACCCTAATTGTGGTTTTGAAATTCCATTGCCGCGTCATTTATATGATCGCCAACCCCATACATTCCATGTCAGCGTTGAGCCCGATCACACCGAATTAGCCGGCAGCCCCCTGACGACGTCTCTTGTGCATAATATGCTTGAGACACGTCTCATAGAACTCGAAAACTCTATCGGCCAACTTTACCGCAGCCTCACCTCCATCCGACGTGAAGTCAGCGACTTAATCCCCAAGCGTGCTCCAAATCTTCGGCACTATGACCGTTGGGCCCAGCGTTACAACACACTACTTGAGGAGAAAGTTGCCACACAGCGACGTGCCATCCCCTTAAAAAAAACGCCACTCATCTCAATATTGTGCCCAACATGGCGACCCGCCGAAAATGACTTTCGCGCTGCACTCGACTCCATCGTGCATCAGACTTACCCTCATTGGGAACTCATTCTCATTGATGACGGAAGTAAGTGCGCACGCACACAGGAAATCATTCAGGAATATTGCGCGCTCGATCCACGTATTCAGGCCATAATCCTCGAAAAAAACCAAGGAATAGCTGAAGCAACAAATGCTGGCTTACGAAAAGCCAACGGTGCCTATATCGTCTTCTTTGACCATGACGATCTTTTAAGCCCTGTAGCGATCGAAGTTATGACACGCGCAGCTTTACAGCATAAAGCAAAACTCATTTATTGTGACGAAGATAAAATAGATGCTGCTGGGCACTTACAAGAACCAAACCTCAAACCTGATTATGATTACCGTTACTTGCTAGGCTGCAATTATATCTGTCATTTGACCATGATTGACGCTGCAACAACACGAAAAATTGGTTTTCTCGACGCACATTATGATGGCGCTCAAGACCATGATTATGTTTTACGCTGCACCGAACTCTTAAAGGAAACGGACATTCTTCATGTCCCAGAGATACTTTACCATTGGCGTAAGACTCCGAACTCCACCGCAGCCCGTATCACTAATAAAGGCTATGCCATTACCGCAGGGATTTCGTGTGTAACTGATCATCTAAACCGCAAAAAACGCCCAGCGGACGTTACATCCATAGACCATCTCAGCCTTTATAAAGTCGCTTGGAAAATACGCCGCTCGCCTTCAGTGGATATTATCATCCCATTTCGTGACCAAGTCGAAAGCACACGTCGCTGCGTGGAATCGCTCCTCACGCATGTACGTTACAAAAAATTTCGCATCCTTCTCATTGATAATTTCTCTATTGAACCTGAAACATTCGAGTTCCTAGAACAAATCCAAAAAGATGACCGCGTTTCTATCATGCGTGTTGAAGAGCCCTTCAATTTTGCGCGCCTCAACAATCTTGCAGCAGCCCAATGTGAAAGCGATTTCCTGCTTTTCCTCAATAACGATGTTTATATCACGCAAGAAAACTTTCTGAGCCTTATGATCGCCGAAGCGCTCGCACTCCCTAAAATAGGCGCTGTCGGGGCTCGGTTACTCTACCCTAATGCCACCATCCAACATGCAGGTGTTGCCGTTGGACCAGATGTTATTGGTGTTCATGTCCACCGCGCTCAACCGCATGATGCCTATGGCTACGTTGGTCGAATCCGTCTCTCTCATGAAGTTACAGCTGTCACGGCAGCCGCTATGCTCGTGCGTCGTGACCTCTTTCATGAACTTGGAGGATTTGATGAAGCTCATTTGAGTATCGCCTATAACGATGTCGATCTTTGCCTCAAAATACGCCAGAAAGGTCTGAAAATTATCTACTGTGCTGATGCTGAAGCAGAACATCATGAAAGTTTTTCACGCGGGACAGACAATAAACCAGAGAATGAACCGCGGTTTTTTCAAGAAACACAAACAATGATTGAACGTTGGAAGCACTTTCCCCCTTTCGAAAATGATCCCGCATACCCACATTACTTCAGGAAAGACCACCAGACCTTCTTTGATCTTCGCGATCCCGAAGAACTCTGGTAGAGTAAATCTGTAGAAATTCTTCCCCTTGTTAAAATTGACAAGGGAGTTTGCAAGAGGAGAGACCTCATGTCTAAACTTTATGCTACTCAAAACAATACGCCAGACAACACAAAGGCTGTCTCTATTGAGACGCTTAACGCTCGTTTGGCTGACCTCATTGACCTTGCTCTCATTACGAAGCAAGCTCACTGGAACCTTAAAGGCTCCCACTTCATCGGCGTTCACGAAATGCTTGATGGCTTTCGCACGGCGCTTGATGGTTTTGTTGACACAACAGCAGAACGGGCTGTCCAGCTTGGCGGCACAGCGCTAGGAACCACTCAAGACGTCAGCGCTAAGTCAAGCTGCCCACCATACCCAACGAAGATCCACACGGTTCTAGACCATGTCAAAGCGCTTGCTGAGCGTTATGCAATTGTTGCTAACAATGTTCGCGCTGCCATCAAAACCACAGCAGAAGCAGGTGATGATGATACAGCAGATATCTTCACAGAGGTATCTCGTGGGCTAGACAAAAATCTTTGGTTTCTTGAAGCACATCTTCAAGAGAAATAAGCATCTTGTGACGAAGTCATCAAAAAAGGAGTGCAATTTAGATTGCACTCCTTTTTTGTAACAATACTGATTCACTCTACATTAGAGGGACAAAGCGAGATGTTCCCGTGCAAAATAGAAAGGATCTTCACGAAGCACATCTGCAACCTTACGCCCGTCTGGAAGAACATCATCGGTTTCAGGCACAAATGTAGAAAGCGCCTCATCAGCCGCCGATACCCCTTCTCCAGAAGGTTGGCTTTTGTCTGTAGGACGCTCACGCGACAGACCTTCTAGGACAAAGCGGACACAATGACGAAAATCATCTTCCACTAAAGGTCCCGGTGTCGCGCCACGATAACGCTGAACAACCCAGCCTTGCGTCAACTCCTCTAAGCTGCCCCACTCTCCATCAATAGTGCCTAAAGCCCTTTGAGCCAACGTCTCAATACTTGCGCGTGCTAACTGATCTAAATCATCAGCCGATAATTTCCGTGGGGGGGTAGAAGGAGTCTTCTTAACCACCCAGCTTTCAACTAAGGACCGTAGCGCTGGTAGAACTTCAACAGACATACTCGCCTCTCTTCATCATTTTCCACATGTAAAAACAACCAATGATCTCACCGCCGGTGCACACTGTCATCAATCAGTTTTTCATATTGTGCTAAATACGACTGTAAATCGAGCTTCTCCTGAGCATCTGCACGAACACGCTGCTGTAAACGACGTGCCAACGCCCGATCCTCGAGTAATTCTAACACACCTTCTGCAATCTGTTCAGGTTTCAAACACGAAACAGTTAATGCATTAACTCGATTATCCAACAATTCTCTAACGGGTGCTGTATCACTTACCACCATCGGACACCCGATCGCCATCGCCTCACGCAAAGACCACGACAAAACAAAAGGATATGTTAAATAAACATGAGCATCTGAACGTTGCATGAGACGGATTAAGACTTCATGCGGTTGCCAGCCAATAAAATGGATACGATCCAAATCCAGCTTGCCCTTAAGCTCACGGAGCATAACCTCGCGCCATGTCCCCCCGCCTTCTGGAAGACGACCATAGCTCACGCGATCCCCTCCAACCAATATCACACGAGCATCTGGACGCGCTTCTAAGATACGCGGCAACGCGCGCATAAAATTGTGGAACCCTCGGTAAGGTTCCATATTTCGCGCTACATACGTGATGAGCTTCTCATAAGGTTGAATATGAACATCACCCACCGTCAAAACACGCTTCATAACGGACGGATCGGGCCGGCACACAGACAAATCGACTCCCTCAGGAAGCAAATGAATATTTTTATGCGCCCATTGTGGATATGAATTTCTTTGGAAAAACGTCGGCGTTTGCCCATATCCAGGAAGCGCTAAGGCTTGGTGGTTAATGGCATTTTTCAACCGTACAAAAGCGGGAACCGTTTTATCTGATAGCAGAAACTCTGGATCAAACCCAACATCCTGCCCGCTTACCTGATAATAAAACTCAAAATAACCGAGAACCGGAACATCTGGAAAAACATCCCCTATATTAAGAAGCTCCCCCCAGCCATGATGGCCTATAATGATATCAGGGACATAACCAAGATTCTTCAGAGAGAGAGCCAGGCGAGCAACAACCTCCGCACGACGCACCGCATGGTCAAACTCCACAAGAGCAGAATGCATCGCCGAAGGAGATGGAGTGGGCGGGTCGTACAGCACACACCGAACGCCCGGAAGCTCTTTCTTCATATAGGACGTAATAAACACAATTTCATGGCCACCTTGCTGATGAAGATGGCGCAAAAGATGTGAATATTGCGCAGGAAAAGTCTGATGAACAAAAAGATACCGCACAATCCCGCCTTTAACGCTTCAATAATGATCAGCGGCGACGAGAGCGGGAATTCCGTTTTGACGCAGATTTCGAAACCGCCTTTTCCGCTGTTTTGCTCTGTGAATCACTATCCTGCGTTTCAGACGCTTTCGGCGTTGTCGCTTCAGCCTTCGCTGGAATCAGTTCAATACGAAAAGCTTCCAATGGGGCGAGGCTCTCTGCCTCTAACGCATCATCAGCCCCATCAACTGGGCCTAATCGTGTTCCATCCGTAAAGGTCGCGCTAACACGCAAACTCCATTGAGACGCGGCTTCCCCTCTCAGACGAACACGCAACCCGAGAATAGGGAGTGACATCCCACGAGAGCCACAAAACTGTCCCCCTTCAACCCAAGGAGAAAGCCATCCACGCCCTAAAACAGCCTGGTACTCAATATCATTTGTCGTAATCCGGTCCGTGTTAATCGCAAAACCTTCAACCCAGAGCTGGCTTCCTGGCGTCCCAACCCATTCTCCGAAAGACTGTTTTACATCACCATGGCGTTGAACATGAGCGACAATATCACGTCCCTCTTCCCCGATGACCTCTGCGGAGGCCGATGCCGCAGCTTGTCCCTCCGCTTCCTGGTTCGCATCATAGACTCCACTGATGAGCCTCATCACCTGCAAACGTGGACCTTCTTGAGAACTCTCCGGCTCTTGGTACGTTGTCACCATGACACCAGCCGGCCCCCGACGAACACGCACAAGGGCGGCACCATTCATGCCGCCCATCCATCCGTCAGCTTCAAACGTGCTAATTTCAACGATATCAGAAGACACCCCAGGAGCACGCGTTACCCTCACGCCTGGCAAACCCGATGCACTTGGAGGCTTTTGTCCAGGAGCATGAAATACGCAAAACACCCCAGCATCGAGCATCATAACATGAGCTCCAGCCTTGAGGTCCATTACGCGATTTTGCGCCTGTTCCTGCATTGCTTCAGGCATTTCGCCCCCTTGTTTGCCAGACATACTCTTCCCAATCATTTAACCAGTTGAAGCCCAAAAAGGGAAATAATCTACAGCTTTCGATGCGGCATCATAACATGATTATTATTGTAAATAAATGATATTATTAACTTTCACTACCCTGTGAGCATTTTAACTTTTTCTACGATAATTTAATAAATAAGTAGCTAGGCTTTCTACGGGCATCCCAAGTGGCAACACTTGACCACGACCACTTTCTTTTATGCGTTCTGCCGATGCCCCAATATCAAACCCTACAACTTCCAACCCCGCACGCCAGAGTTCACTTAAAACATAACACCACGTCTCTGGAGCAACAGATGGGACAAACCCGATATCGAGATGCGCTGCTTCAAGCAATGCTTCAAGATCACTCCCCTGATATTCACCCGTTACCCAAATACCAGTAGCCAATAATGCCTCATCATTTGTCGTGCTTCCAATCAATATGATTTCCAAAGGCAATCGTTTACTTTGAATATGCTTCCCCAACTCTAATAAAACACTATAACCTTTCCAACGACCAATTCCTCCGAGCACCCCAATCCGTCGAACAGGGCGCCCATAAGATGGCCGTAAAGGCATTGATAAGAAAGAACCCTCTTCCTCTAAAGGTTCGACAATAATGCCATGGTCTATTGGAATATGGCGCTTTATACGACGTGCTGTATCCATCGTGGGAACAATAACGCGCCGAGCCTCCTCCAGCTCACGCGTTGAACGCTGTAACAGCGCCGGTACTGTCAACCCTTTCTCCAATTGATGGCCCCAACGCATGACACACCGCGTGCACCCTTGAATATCTGGTTCACCGCAATAACGATCCTCCCCGTCTAACAATGAAATACGCGGGCAGAACCAAACATAGTCATGAACAAATATGTCATACGCAACCTCAAGCTCATGATGGAGATGTCTAACCCAAGGCGCATGCCCCATGAGATGGTGCCATTCAATATGATGAATTTTTAACTGCTTGAGTAAACGTATAAACGGTGCTGCCTCAGCCGGGATGGACACTTTAAGGCTAGCCGCTTCACCTAATACCCCCCCATAAACCGATAAATCACACCCATCCTCAGTTGGTTTCAACAAGAAGACAGCAATCCCTTGTTCCAGGTACCGTAAAGCACGCTGTCTTACTGCGTGGACGACCCCCCCACCCGCCTTATGTTTAATCAATAAGACGCTGCAACGTTCTTCTAATGCATAATTTTCGAAGCGTAACCAATCCAGACGCTGCCTTACAGCCTGTAAAGGATCTCTTCTTTCAAACTGATGAATCGCTTTTGTATAACCGGGATACAACGCATTCAATATATTAAGATTACGGACGAGAAGCCCGTGCTTCCCTTCTTTAAAGGAAGCTCCACCATGATGTTTTACATACACATTTGTTGCCGCAACATGCTTAAATCCATGCTGTGACGCCCTCAAACAAAAATCGTTCTCTTCTCCATAACCTTGAGCAAAAATAGCCTCTCTCAGCAAACCTGTTTCAGCCAAACAGGAAGCCGAAATGGCCATACAAAATCCATTCCCAGTAGGAAGCTCTATAAAGGTATGAGGTGATACATCCCGGCATAACTGATCAAGCATACGAGCCTGATAAAGCGGAGGAATAATATTAGGTTCACTGACGGATGGGTACGACGTGAGCCCACCGTCATTTGACATAGGGGTTACTGTCCCTACCTGTGCATGACGTAGCCATCCTCGTAACCGTTCGACCCAATTTGAAAAGACGACTGTATCACTATTGAGTAAAATCACATCGCGTCCGGCACAATAACGCAGCGCGTCATTAACGCTTGCCGTAAATCCCTTATTGGCATCATGACTGAGCAATGTAATGCGCTCGTCCTCTGCCATTTTCTCCAAAAAATCTACTAATCGTTTTTCGGGCGATGCATCATTAACGACAATCACGCCTGTATTCTGCGGTATCGTCTTTAAAACACTTAACAAGCAAGCACGGGTTTCGTGATATGCCCCGAAAACCGGAATAATAATCACACATTCTGCTTGCTGTAACGCAGCTATTTTTTTGAATCTTTTCGGCAAGCTAACAGGAGATAATGCTCTGGGTAGGACACGCTTCCCCGCTATAAAAGCCCCTATTCTTGGATCAAGAGGAGCGCCTAACAAAAGCCGGCCATGCGTGTCTCTTAACGTTACCAACTCACACCTATTCTTCTTAGGAAGATCCACAATAGGCACAGTAAAATAACGCGGTCGATAGAGGGGTCTCTCGCCGCTCATACGATCGGTAATCGTCGGCACCCTGAAAGACGCTCTCCCATCAATATGAACCGATGGAACAAAATCAGGTTCTGCAGGATGCCATAACCACCCACTGACGCTGCCATTCTCTGCTTTTACAAAACCATCACAATAGGTGAGGGATTGGAGGTTAAAAGGACTCCCGAGAACATGCCTCCCTCCTACGCAAACAGATAAACGCTGCCCTGTAGCCCATTCTACACCACAAGAACGCCGAACATATTCAGCAATATGAATTCGTCCTGAAGGGAAAACACCTAGAGCTTGACCATCCCAATATAAGCAAACGGGTTCTGCAGACCTTACCTCCAGCACTCCGCTATTCGATAAACTTGCCCAACCAGGCGTCTTTGCACGGAACGCCAAATCATCCGCAATTGAAGTTAAGCCATCGGATATATGATAGCGTGATAAAGCGTGATGGAGTTTTTTACTCGCCTGGTCAAAATCACCGCTTTGATTAAGACATAATACCTCACCAAAAGCAGCTTCTCGCAAATCAAATTTTTTATGAAGAAATCGAAATCGCGGCAGAGCGATAGCGTTATGCCCAAGCTCAAAAGCGGCCATGGCATAAGCAAACATAACGTTTGATTGATCACCAGAAAGCCTCTCAGCGCGTCCCAACCAAAAGAAACCTGATTCCTTCATTCCCTGATCAGAACAGAAAACCCCACGCTCAAAGGCTATTTCAGCTTGTCGTTTGCGGCGTTCAAACCAGTGTTGACGATCTTCTTCCGTAATCGTCACACCATATCCAAAAAATGGAACTAACTTATTGGCCATGCTCTCCCTAAGACGTTTCCGAGCTCGTCGTATTATTTAGTTCCTCTAATTCCTCTCGAGCTTCGCTCACGTCGCGCGCTGCCGCACGCTCAAGCCAAAGACGCCCTTCCTCTGGATCCATTCGCCCAGCTAAACCGCGGACAAGGTAGCGCCCGACCATCAATTGGGAAAGGCCATGCCCCCTTTGAGCTGCTTTTTGGAAATACTGAAATGCTTTTGTACGATCCATCGGCACATCATGCCCACCACCATACATAGCACCGAGAGAGAACAGCGCATCAATACTCCCTTGATCAGCTGCCTGATGGTAAAGCTCCAATGCACGTGGGTGATCCCGATGCCCTTCGATCTGCCCTGTAATAAGAAACTGTGCGACAGCAACACGTGCTTCCATCATCCCAGCTTCTGCAGCTTTTTCTATCCACGCAAACCCCTGCACAGGATCGGCCTCAACGTCTCCACCTTCGATCAGCATGCGCCCATACCAGTATTGGGCATTCACAATGCCATCGCGCGCCCGTCCCATCCAATAGAGGGCCTTCGCTTTATCACGATCACCACCAACGCCTTGAGCCAAACAAACACCCAAGTTAAAGGCGCCCAGCGGATCGCCACTCTCAGCAAGATTATGGAATCTTTCCTTCAGTGCCGCCTGATCTTCAGGAGATTGCGTTACCCCAGCTAAAATCAAATTCCCAAAATCAGCATCTGCATGACGGTCCCCTCTCGCAGCAGCGATCTGAAACCACTGAGCTGCCTTCTGAGGATCAGCTTCTGTTCCTGTTCCTGTCAAATACAGTAAGGCGAGCGCACGCGTTGCTGCGACATGTCCACCTTCGGCAGCGAGCCGATACCATTTCAAGGCTTCTTCAGGGTGAGCAATAAAATCCTCACCCCGCATGTATAGATCCCCCAGTAATGCCGCTGCATCTGAGTCGTCATTACCAGCAGCACGGCGCAACCACGTCTCTGCCCGCGTTACATTCTTTTCTGCACCCACTCCCTTAAGGAGCATCAATCCATAGCGTGCCTGAGCCGGCGCCACGCCGTGCTCTGCCGCTTTTTCATAATATTTTGCCGCTTGAGATAAGTCACGCCCAACGGCAAAACCCGTCTCGTACATCCAACCTAGGGTGGCACAGGCAGTACCTAAGCCGCCATCAGCTGCTTTATGCAAATAAAGGGAGGCTTCTTTTCGTTGTTCGTCAGTAGACGCTTCCCCGATCAAAATCAGACCAAGACCGAGATGCCCTTGCGCAGCACCACCGTCCGCTGCTTTGCGATACCAATGCCGCGCCTGCTCTGCATCCTGCAGATGGCTAGGGCCATGCGTTAAGACATGCGCGTACAAGGCTTGAGCATCGGCATGCCCTGCCTCCGCCCCTTTACGGGCCCAAATAGCTGCTTGATCAAAATCAGGACGTCGCGGCGCAGCATCCATCACAGGGACAGATAAAGACTCCACCGATTGAAAAGAAGAGCCCGGGTCAAACCCCTCGGGTAAGCCTATTGCGTAGACAGTCGCCAACGTAAAGCAAGCCTTAGGCAGACCAGCCTGCGCGGCACGGTATATCCAACGCGTTCCCTCCTCCAAAGAAGGAGGGACACCACGTCCACCTAAATAAGCTTGCCCAACCTGATACTGTGCTTCAACATTTCCGCGCTTGGCTAACGACGCAAAGATGGAGAAAGCCTTAACAGGTTCACCTTGCTCAAGCCAACGCAACCCACGCGCCAAGCGCCGAACGGATGGACGCAAAGACGCAAAACGTCCTAATTTCATACCCATCATAATCCTTCTATTATGAGGGCTCTCTCATCCCATCCGTCAAGGTTGGTACGACACGACTGAACAAATATTTCATGATCGTCCGTTTTCCGACATCAATATCGGCAGCAACAGGAACACCTGGTGCAGGATGGAAGAATGGCGGCTGCCCATGTAACGTATATTTATCAATCCGCAACCGGACACGGTAAAAGACAGGTGTTCCATCCCCCATCAAATCTTCTGGATTGAGCCCTGCCCGAATATTACTCGATGCAGCCTCATCAGGTAAGAACGTATCCGCACTGATGACTTTTACAGTCGCCTTAGCCCCACCGTATAGATCGTACGGAAAAGCGGCAAATTTCACCAAGGCCCGGTCACCCATTTTGACGAACCCAGCATCCTGTGCCCGCAAAATAGCTTCCATCTCCAATCCACTATCGGTCGGAACCATCGTCATAACACGAACTTGAGGTTCCACAACGGCCCCAACAGAAACTGCCGCTTGAGTCAAAACAATACCATCAGCTGGAGCGCGCAACAAAATCAACCGCTGACGCAAACGCCCCTTACGATACTCACTTTGCACTTCGGCGAGACGACGTTCGCTTTGCGTCAATGACGCATAAGCATCCGCTTTGAAAGACTGAATATAACTCTCACGCGTCGCTTTTAACGCCGACAGTTTGTTTTCCGTCGCATTTGCTGTTTGCTGAGCCGTAATTAAAGAACGTTCAGCATCCATCTGAGCGTCCTGAGACCCCAAAGTGGAGAGACGTGACCCTACTTGTTCTTCTTGCTCGCGGCGTCTCATTTCAAGAACCGCAGACATCACCCGCAACTTACTGGCATACATCGCTGCATTGGCTCGTGCTCCCTGAAGGTCACTCTCCATACTGGCGATACGCTGATCAAAATCTTGAATATGAGCGCGATAATCTTGCTGCCGCCGCAAGAACGCCTCACCCTGCTGGACAGACGCTGGAATATTGATATCAGGTCGGTAAATTTGGCCGGTCGCCTCAGCTTTAAGACGATCTACCTCCGCCTGAAGTGATTCAGACTGTACGACCAAATTATCCATATCCGCTTGTGTCAACGTCGGATCTAAATGTGCGACAACTTGACCCTTTCGCACATAGTCTCCCACATGCACGTCAAGGGATCGTATGATCGCGCTTTCAAAAGGCTGAATAACGAGCGTAGGCTGTGTCGTAATCAAACGCCCTTTAACAGACACGACCTTGTTGATCGGGAAAAATCCCATGGCCAACAGGCTCATAATCAACAGGCCGCCCGTAACCCATACTATATACTGCGCAGATGGTGTCGCTGGGAGATTGACCAAGCCTCGTGTTGGAGAATGGAACTCCAACAATGCCAAGGGCATACCATCAGGGGCAAAAGGGTCTGTTGCCTCTCTTGGAACGTTATGAACCTCATGATGCTGAGGCTGCTTACCAGGGGTATCACCCCCCTCATCCGACTGATGAGCAGAGTGATCGCCCTGATGCTGCTTGTCTTTAGGGTCAATATCTTTTTCACTCATGCGTCGTCTCCTTCAGGAAGGGGACCAGTCGGCATCCCACCATTTGGCATATGGCGATTTTGTTGCAGCCAGAGCATCCTATACACTTCACACCGTTCAAGCAGCACAGAATGAGGAGCGATATCCAACGCTTTCCCCTGATCCATCACAACGATCTGATCACAATTAACCAAAGACGACAGACGGTGAGACACAATCACCATTGTCCGTCCCTTACCAATGCGCTGTAAATTCTCATTAACAAGCGCCTCTGATTCAGGATCCAAAGCAGATGTTGCTTCATCAAGAATCATCAACTTCGGATCAGAAATCACCGCACGAGCAATGGCCAAACGCTGGCGCTGGCCACCAGAAATATTGGTAGAACCTTCCTCAATCCACGTCTCATAACCAGCGGGCATACGCTCAATGAACTCTTCAGCACCCGCCAAACGTGCAGCTCGCACCACGTCATCAATCGTTAAGCCTGGCCGCCCAGCCGTGATGTTGTCTTTAATAGTGCCACGGAACAAGAAGTTATCTTGCAGCACAACACCAAAAGAACGACGTAAATGATGCAAGTTGATCTCTCGAAGATCTATGCCATCTAAACGAAGATACCCTTGATAATTGCGGCTAACCCCTTGAAGCAGTCGCGTAATCGTTGATTTACCAGACCCAGAACGTCCAACCAGGCCGAGCATAGTCCCCGCTTTTACGTCAAACGAAACAGATGACAGCGCTTTTGTTGTGGAACCAGGATAGGAGAAGTCAACATCGACGAAACTGAGTGCTCCCTTAATGACCGGACGCATACCCGTTGTCAGTGCGCGTGTCTCAGTTGGCTGGTTCAAGACCATACCAGCCTCGTTCAACGACACCGTCACTTCGTTGACGGATTCCATCATACGCGCCAAGCTCACCAACGGTGAGGCAACACGACCACCAAGCATCATGAAGGCCATTAGTGCACCACCTTCCATGGAACTTGAATTTGTGAGGGTCAAATACGCCCCCACCAAGATAATTCCACGGTTAATGAACATATTAAGCGGCATGACCATCGTATTGGCCCAATTCGAAATGCGGCCAGCCGCCAAACGCCACTTCACAACATCCGCCGTGCGTTCGTCCCACTCTTCACGACGGGGATTCTCGAGCGCAAGCGTCTTAACGGTACGAATTCCCGCTACAGTCTCGTATAATGTTGCATTACGTTTCATTTCTGTGCGGATTTGTTCCCCCGCCACACGACTAACCGCCGGCAACATAATGACCACAATTAAGCCAATGCCACCAGCCGCAGCTAAAGTCAGCCAGGCCATGGTCGGGCTCATGTAAAACAACACAGGCATAACAACGAACAACACAAACAGATCCAAAAGCGTGTTCAGCAATTGGCCTGTCATGAAATCTCGCACGCGAAATATTGATGAAAACCGCCCTAAAATCTCACCCGCTTGTTGACGTTCATAAAACTCCAATGGCAGGGCAAGAAGTCGATTAAACGCATGCAACGAGATACGCGCATCAAGACGCGTCGTTATCACAAGCGTTAATTCTTGACGGCCATAGCTCAACAAAATCTCGTAAACACTCAAGATCACGACAAAGCCTGTCAACGACACAAGCGTAGCCATGGAGTGATAATTCACCACCCGATCAATCACCTGCATAACGATCAAGGGTGGGAAAAGCTGAAGTATGCTCAAGACCATGGAACTAAAGATAATATCGCGCAAACCTCTTTTTTCGCGCAACACCATCTTAGCAAACCAGGCGAGATCGAACCGCGCATCACCTTCAGATTCATCACGACGTCGCTTGATCAACACGACATCGCCGGTCCAAACCTGCATAAGGCGCAGCTGATCCACAGGGACGGGATGATCCCCCTCTCCTTTGAGAGGGTCACGTAGCCAAACGATTCCCTTTTCTGGGTCCGTCCGCACCATCAAAGCCGCGGAACCATCCCGGAAAAGCAATACAACAGGCGGTGTATTACCCATTTTCACAAGGTACTGCCACCGAAGGCGCATACCCTTCGCGACGGCTCCTTGCTCTCTTAACCATCTCACGATAGTCGCGGGCGATGGAGAAGCCTCCCCCGGTTCAGCGGCAAAGTCCCGAATATCCAGCTCTATCCCATGGAAATGGGCGGCTGCTATGACGGCACGTAACCGGATATAAACCGCGCTGATTTGTTCAGGCTTATCCTTTTCAGGAGAGGGCTGCTGCTCCACAGAACATCCTTACATCATCTTACATACTGCCCTCTACAATAGCTATGTTGAGAGCGAATGACCATGCTTTTCATCACACTATACCTTACATTATTTGTATTTTATGAAATGATCACTCTTATAAATTAATAGAAAAATAACCTTCATTAACTTTATTTCTCTTTGTAGTTCCCTTTTTTCATCATCGTATATGTTTCTAGTAAAATTTCCTTTTGTTTATCCCATTCAAAAATATCCAACTCTGAAAGCACACGAACAGACACGCTCCTCTTCTTTCATTTTTCACACGCCCTTCCTATCTCGATGGAACAGCCTCATAATTTACAGGACGTATCGTGCTTCTTTCTCATCATTATGCTCAAGACCTACCCTCTAATTTCTCCTCTCCTGTTACCCCAAAACCAAGCCCCAATCCCCAGATCATCGCCCTCAATGAACCCTTAGCCTATGAGCTAGGCTTAGACCCTCACTGGCTCCGTTCTGATGAAGGGATTGCTTTTCTCTCTCAAGGGAAGCGCCCTGATCATCTCTCACCCGTTGCCATGGCCTATGCAGGACATCAATTTGGACAATTTGTCCCCTCCCTTGGTGATGGCCGAGCCCTGTTAGTGGGTGAACTTACCAGCAAAACAGGAGAAATGTTTGACCTTCATCTTAAGGGAACAGGGCTAACCCCCTTCTCGCGTGGTGGAGATGGCAAATGTGCACTTGGCCCAGCATTACGCGAATATCTCGTCAGTGAAGCTATGCATGCGCTTGGAATACCGACATCTCGTGCACTCGCTGTCATAACGACAGGCGAAACGATCGAGAGAGAAACCCCTCTTCCTGGTGCCATAATCGCCCGTGTCGCGCGAAGTCACATTCGTGTTGGAACATTTCAATATTTCGCCGCTAAAGGAGACATAAAATCCGTTCAGACCTTAGCTGATTTTACGATCCAACGCTTATTCCCAACCATTCAATTAGACGATCCTAAACGCTACCACGCTCTCCTGACCGAAGTCACACAACGTCATGCATCATTAGTCACACAATGGCTGAGCGTCGGATTTATTCATGGCGTTATGAATACTGATAATTTTACCTTATCTGGGGAAACGTTAGATTATGGGCCATGTGCTTTTTTAGACGTATATGACCCCATGAAGACATTTAGCTTTATCGACCAACACAAACGATATGCTTACGGGAAACAACCTCAAATCGCTCTATGGAATTTAAGCCGATTAACCGAATGTTTGCTGCCGCTTCTTAATGAAGATGAAGACAGCGCCATCCAAGATGCACATTCTATTTTGCATAAATTTGATTCATCCTTTCATCATGAGTGGACTAACCTCTTCAGACATAAGCTCGGTTTTGAAAAGAAAGATGAAAAGGATTTGCAGCTATTAGAGCATTTCTTGGAAACGATCCACAAAGGTAAAGCCGACTTTACGCAAATATTCCGCACAGTTAGCAGTGAAAATGCCGTGTTACATAATGACTATCGCAACGTAAGAGAATGCGTCTCCTCCAACCAAGGATACATTGACTTATGCCAAACAGAAATCATGCATCGCCTGGAAAACGAGACACGCTCCCCGGCAGAACGACTCCGCGCCATGAAAGCAACGAACCCCCGCATCATCCCGCGGAATCACCTCATAGAACAGGTCATTTCTGCAGCCACAAAGGGTGATTTTTCTCCCTTCCACTCACTGCATGCTGCCTTAAAGCACCCCTATGCGGATGGAAACGACGGCTTTGATGCTCCTCCTCACCCCAATGAGATCGTAGAACATACATATTGCGGGACCTAGGCCCCATATACAAAACGTGCCCCTAGGGGCACGTTCCTTCACAACAACCTTACCGATAAGACGCGTTGTTTCCTTACCGCATAACAACATGAGCACGCGCTAAAGCTTGCTGTAAACCATTCGTCGAAAGAGGTAGTTTCATTACCTGCCCTGATATAGATGTAAAAGATAAGGCTGCTTTTTTGCTTTTCACCAGCCCCCCCAATTGTCCTTCATCCAAATCTAACGGCACAACACACCCCTCAGGAAGACACGTTGTAAAGGAATAAATATCCCCCACGGGCAATCCATCTGTAATCAGCGTCATCCCCCGAGGAAGATCCAATCCAAACGGCAATAAAGCTACCCCTCGAATTTGCTCCCCTTGAGGGCGAAACTGAATACTAAAAAATCTCTGCCTTGTCTTACTGTCAAAGGCTTGTTGACTCACAACGCACTGTTTCTTCTCATTCTCAACATGACACGACAAACTCCAGTCGTGATAAGCCTCCGTCAAAGAGGTTGATCCATTAGGAAAGGATGAAGCAGCCTCCGCCCCTTGAGATACGCATAGAGCAAGTGCGCTCATCACGCCCAAGGACAGAATGCTTCGAAACATAAAAACCTCTTTCTCTCTGTATCCAACATAGAAAAGGAGGAGCAAGGGCTCCTCCTTGATCGTTTTTTAGAAACGCATCCGGATACTTGCCCGTCCGCCATTATCATAGGCATGACCAGCATATTGACCTGTGTAGGATAGACGAAGGTCAATCATATCCGTCAACTTAGCCTGCACACCAGCATCGAATAGAGCCGTATCATGTGCCAGCGGTGCACCGTTAATATCCATATCGTTGCTACCCGATACGAATGACTGATGAACAGAAGGCGATGTGTTCCCAAAAGCACGGCGATAAGCAACCATCCCATAAGGGCTGACAATGGTATCGCCAACACGAAGGCGCGTCGCCATTCTGACACCAAATGTGCTGAAACCAACCGAGTTATCAGTACCACGGCCACGCAGCGCTGCATCACCCCCATGCTCTCTGTAACCATTTGTATGCAGGTTGACGTAGGTCATACCGACAAATGGCTCAATCCGTGTCCATTCACCGACCCTGAATCGATAACCGAGTTCAGCAAACAACTGACCCGTGCCACCGATCTGATGATCATGCAGGCGGTCGCTATACCCAACAAAGCCAACATGACGCGTCGTGTTGATGGAGTTCCACGTATAAGAGAGCCCCGTCCGCAGATGGATAGCACCCCAGTGCTTACCTGCATAAGCACCAAACGTCACGTTATCACTGTTACCAGAGGATGAACGTGAACCCACATTCATCATGGAGTGCGTGTATCCGGCAAAGCCACCAACACGCCAGTTATCAACGATCATGCGATCGGCACCCATCAGGAACCCAGCCGTCGAATGGTTCAGCCCAGCTGTGCCGCCAGAGGTAGAGTCATTATGACCCTGCCCACCAAAGGCCTGTCCCCACCACTCTGTGCGGTCAGTCACGCAGCGAGCGTCAACCCATTGACCCGTCCGGCTATCGCGAACACGCGTTCTGGCCCCGTCAGCAATTCCATCACATTCTGCCGTCATCAACCGATCAAATACAGCTTGCCGTGTATAGTAACTGTCTTCGATCAGTGCAGTCCTTACCGAAGCATGAACCTCACCTGAGAGAGAATTCAGAGCCTGTCGAGCCTGGCCACGGTCCTGTATTTGGGCCATCGCCTGAGCCACGTTTGAAGTGTCACCAACAGTATCAAGCGCAAGCCCTGTGTTGACCTCATTACGTGTCTCACCAACAGACGAATAAGAAACACCGTTACGGCGCAGAACAACGTCCAACGCATTCCCGTCAGCCTGATTGTTCGGACTCAATGTCGGGCCGAAGCCGGTCGTATTCTCAGAGGTAATCTGTGGCTTCAAGAAGATATAGTTCTGTTTTGCCTCGACCTTGCTCAAATCACCTTCAATACCACCTGTCGTCTGCACAACACGATAAGGAAGGTTATAGCGCAGTGAAACACCCGTATTAGTCGCAAGATTAATAACGCTCCCGCTTCCAAAACTGGCCTTCCCTGTCACGTAAATGACGCTACCTTCGTGATACGTGTAGCCTGCTGGTGCTACGCGATCACCACTTTGAGCAGCCGCACCGAGATTCGCATTTACGATACCGCCTGACTGCACAACAAGGTTCGTGCCCTGTGGGTTATTTGTCCCAGCAATCGTGAGCTTTCCATTGCTTTCACCATTACCAGCGGAGATGATACCGCCATTCTGCACAGTGACAGCACCACCCAACGTGCCATTCCCAGAGAGTGTCGCACCATTATAGACAGTCGTCTGACCCGTCGCCAAGCTCTGGTTCCCGTTAACACTCAGAGTGCCATGCTCAATGTTTGTAGCACCTGTGTAGCTATTATCCCCAGTGAACGTCGTCGTGCCCGTTCCGAGCTGTGTGAAGGAACCTGTGCCCGCTATTTCCTGAGCCAGAGTCAATGCATTGCTACGGTTAACCGTTAAGTTACTGTCGTTACCATTGAGATAAACACCACGGCTCTGACCAATATCGCCCGTCGAGCCGTTATTGCTGCCAAGCTGCAACGTCCCATTGTTAACCGTTGTTGCACCAGTATAGCTGTTCGTCCCGGTTAGGATCGTCGTACCCTTCCCGTTCTGTATCAGCGAACCTTTACCAGAAATCGTCTGGTCAAGCGCCAACGTGTTCCCACGATCAACCACCAAGCCACTGTCAGCATTCGTCAGGTGAACATTCTGGCTCTGGCCAAGATCACCGGTCAGACCATTATTGGCACCAAGCTGCAATGTTCCGTGATTAACCGTCGTGTCACCCGCGTAGCTATTTGTCCCGGTCAGGATTGTCTTACCCGTTCCGTTCTGTGTCAGCGAACCTTTACCAGAGATCGTCTGACCAAGGGTCAACGTGTTCCCACGATCAACCACCAAGCCACTATCGGCGTTCGTCAGGTGAACATTCTGGCTCTGGCCAAGATCACCGGTCAGACCATTATTGGCACCAAGCTGCAATGTTCCGTGATTAACCGTCGTGTCACCCGCGTAGCTATTTGTCCCGGTCAGGGTCGTCGTGCCTGTCCCGTTCTGTGTCAGCGAACCCGCACCGGAGATCGTCTGGCCAAGGGTCAATGCATTGCCACGATCAACAACCAAACCGCCATCCGCATTGGCTAAGTGCAATGCAGAGCTCTGACCAAGGTCACCCGTTAGACCGTTATTAGAACCAAGCTGCAACGTTCCACGATCAACCGTTGTTGCCCCTGTGTAGTTGTTCGTCCCGGTCAGAGTCGTCGTGCCCGTTCCGTTCTGTGTCAGCGAACCTGCACCAGAGATCGTCTGGCCAAGAGTCAGCGCATTACCACGATCAACAACCAAGCCACTATCGGCGTTCGTTAGGTGAAGCGCTTTGCTCTGGCCAAGATCACCGGTCAGACCATTATTAGCGCCAAGCTGCAACGTTCCGTGATTGACCGTCGTGTCACCCGTGTAGCTATTTGTCCCGGTCAGGGTCGTCGTGCCCGTCCCGTTCTGTGTCAGCGAACCCGCACCGGAGATCGTCTGGCCAAGGGTCAATGCATTGCCACGATCAACAACCAAGCCACTATCAGCATTCGTCAGGTGAACATTTTTGCTCTGACCGAGATCGCCGGTCAGACCATTATTGTTCCCAAGCTGGACATAGCCATTATTGACCGTCGTGTCGCCCTGGTAGCTGTTGTGACCTGTGAGGATCAGACCACCAGCACTCTCCTTCGTCAGACCACCAGAACCCGCAACCTGGCCTTCCAGAACAACTTGCCCATTATTGGTATCAACCGTCGACGTCTTGCTGAGGTTGATATTCACCGCTGACGTGAGATCAGACTTAGACGTCGCTGTGTCGTTATAGGTGTTCCGCTGCAGCGTGCCTCCATTGAGGTTCAGCTCAGCATTCCGCTCATTCGACGCAACCGTAATCGCGTTCGTCTGAACATGTCCTTGCGCATCGCGCACGTCACTCGCTGACAACGTCCCGCCCGTATTGACAGTCACTGTCCCGGTCTTCGCACTCAGAAGCTGATCCGTGCTCGCCGTTCCACCATCCGTTGACG
>NZ_WVHO01000001.1 GCF_009834805.1 Saccharibacter sp. 17.LH.SD | reverse complement strand
CACGCGGCTTCATTTTGATGTGTATATTGACGGCATCCTGACCCCACCAGAAGGACAAAGCACCGTTATTCTGGGCGATCCAGAAAGCTATTTCGTCACATCTTCTGATCATATTCGTTTGGAGCGCGGATGATGCACACAACCCTCCTCGCCCCGGCCACACCCTATCAGCAATTCTCCGATGATGCGGACATCATCGCCTTTTTCGAGGCGTATAATGCCCTCATGCAAGAGATTATCTTCTGGATGGTGGGGCATCCGATGGCACTTTATATCGGGCCGGCCTTAACGGGTAATTTACTGTCTTATTGCGCGCTTTGCCTCTATGGCCAATTCCGCTACCGGATCAGTTACGTTGAGCTTCGCAGTGTTACGGGGGCGATTGATACCACCACCATTAACCGTCTCTCCGTTGATGAAACCGTCATCGATAAACGCTATATCGGAAACTCCATTAGCGACGATCTCTTTAAACGCATCCTGACATGGAACTTCTATAAGGGAGATGGTCTTAACTTCTCGATCCCCTGGCTCAAACGGCGGATCATGCGCTTTTTAACGGGCGATGATGGCCATGCCTGGCGCTTCAACAGCACCGACCCTGTGAGTGTCCGCCTTGAGGGTCGTAAGGTCATCATCACCCCGGACACCGGGCCGTGGTCTCATGATCTGGTGATTATCCTCAGCCGCATCCTGACAAATGGCATTTTGAACGTGCCGCCCATGTTTACCTTTATGGTCAAAACCTCCAAAAGCACCGCCCTCTGAGGCGGTTTTTTTATGGCTTATTCCCAGGACCGCACCGCTCTATGACTTACCGTTACACCAATCGCGCCACCGCTCAGCTCGCGCAAAGCATCACCCCACGCGATACGATTATTACGCTGATTCCTGGAACGGGGGACGCTTTCCCAGCTCTCCAGCAGCCGACGGATCGTTTCGCCCTAACCCTCACCTCGGTTTCAAATCCCGATCAATTTGAGGTCTGTATTGTGATCGGGCGGCAAGGCGACCGTGTCACTGTCATTCGTGGGCAGGATAATACGACGGCACAATCCTTCTCCAGTGGGGATGTCGCCTCGCTCAACATGACGGCAGGTGTGTATGCGCTCTTCCCTCAAGCGGGCTATATGGGCGTTTTTGACCCCACCATTGCCAACACCATCAACGGTTATCAGAAGAACGCCATTGTTTGCGACCCAGATACAGCCGGCCTACTCTGGGTCAGCACCAAAGACGGCAACAAATCATCGCCTTCCGACCAAGATGGAGCATGGATTCATCTCACCGCAGGCGGGAACTATGCCGATGCAGGGGCCTTAGATACTGAAAAACAAGAACGCCAAGCCTCCGAGGAAGAGTTACAAAAAACCCTCGCCGCTCTCCAAAAAGAACTGACACGGTATCAGCTAAAGGGTGATTATGTTTTAAGCTCAGCCTTCCAAGACGCCATCGCGGCCCTCCAGGAAGAGTTATCAAATTACCAAAAACGCGGGAACTATATTACCAGCAACCCAGACGCAAAAGATGCCCAAATTTCTTCAGCAGGGATTGACCTCACTTCTTCCCTCTCTGACGCGTTATGGATGACGTACAAGACACCCGACGGCACCCAACGCTTTTACCACGCCGCCAATGCCGAAACGGTTTATAACGCCGCCACTCTGACCTCTGTTTATACATCGGGCTGGCTACCCACTCCGCCTGATTGGGCAACGCGCCTTCATGTGATTGGTGTTGGCGCTGGCGGAGGTGGTGCAACCTGTCAGGCCGACCCGAATGCTCAATATACGAATAATACAGGCGGCGGCGGCGGTGCGGGCGCTTATGTTGAAGGCATCTACAACGTCACACCAACCAGCACACTCTACGTCTCTATCGGCAAAGGAGGCACTTCCGAAAAGGATGGAGAAATTACAACCCTTTCCATAAATGGTGAAATTGTCTTGAAAGCCGACAGTGGGAAAGCCTCAACATGGCAAGCCCCCGGAGCCAGCGCGGGCGGGGTCGGCGGATACAGCAATATAGGAAATAGTCTGATTGTCCCTGGTGGTTATGGGGCTGATGGTTACGCGATTGGTGGGAGCGGCGCGTCCGGCCCTTATGGTGGAGAAGGCCGCGGCGGGAAACATGGAGGCGTTAATGCCCCGGGCTTTGGCAGTGGCGGCGGTGGTGCGTATGACCCCCAACAAACCAACACACTTTTCCAGGGCGGCACAGGAGGAAACGGCCTCATTCGCTACCGCTTCCTCCCTTGACCCCCTATGACACAATTCTAGGAATCCCCTGCTATGTCTGACCTCAATAACCCCGCTGACCTTCCTTTAGCGAAGGCGGGGCGCCCGCTTAATCGCCTCCTCGGCACACAAACCGATGAGCATGGCGAAACCTCTTATTACCTCTTCCCACTCGACACGTCCGACGATGATGTCGGCCCTCCTGGCCCCCCAGGCGACCCAGGAAAAGACGCCTATCAACTTGCTGTTCAGCAAGGCTTCCAAGGATCAGAACAAGACTGGCTGAAAAGTCTCGTTGGCCCCAAAGGAGACAGGGGCGACCCAGGCGAAAACGCTTATGAAGTCGCCGTACAACAGGGATTCCAGGGAACTAAAGCGGATTGGTTAAAAAGCCTTGTCGGTCCCCAAGGAGACCCCGGCCCGTCTGGGGCTGGCCAAGTAATCGATGTTCCTCTTGCCCCTGGCTGGAATACGCAAGGCCATACTAATGATGGCGATGTGGCGAAAGGATCACTGAACTATGCGGGAGGGATCACAACCGCTCTTGGGGTAGGCGATAATTACGGGCAAGGGCCGAGCTGGTCTTACATCCATCTCAAACCGGCCCAACAAGCCAGCAATCCACAGGCCAACCCTGATCTCTACCTTACCTTTACGCAGCATGGAGAGCTTGGATACACAACCGAGAATAATGGCAGCCTTCAATATCACTATGTCTCGAGCCCGTCTGATATTTATCATGACACACCCATCACAAAAACGGGGGTAAGAAGCCAGCAAAACCGCCGCGATCAGCTCTATTTGACCGACACAAACGGCACCTTCCACGGCGTCACTGAAAACGCCATTAGTGGACAATTTGGGTGCAATACCGCCCAAGGGCAAAAGCCTTTCTATAGTCTTTTCCTCTCGGCTGATGGCACTGAGGCGCTCTATGCGGCTGAAGCCGACCCCAACAGCTTTGACCCGTCAAACCCGCTTCTCAGTTGGGGCGCGCTGACAACCACAAAAGGCGTGCTGCAAGGCACGGCAGGCTTTGGGCGAAAACAATGGGACACCCGCGTAGGCAATGATGGTGAGACCATGACCATCTATAACGATATTGGACCCGCTGGAGCCTTCGCCGATACCAAAATCACCATTGATGCCTACCCTATTGATGCCGGGCTTGTTGGTCGGCTTCAGCCGGTCTTGTGCCTGCCAATTGCGAATGAAGACGGCACCTGCACAAGCTTTACTTTCCACGGGGCCGCCGGGGCTTTTTACCGCTTTGTCGCCACGGGACGCCTCGCGTCCTAAAAGGACGTTCCTCTATGTCTTATTTAACACGGGCGCGCACCGTGCCCTTGTCGCTTCTTCCCGATTGCCCGTTGCAATGGCCGGATAAATATCAAAGCGACATCCTCGATTACGCCCTTGATCCGACCTTATGGCTAAAAGATGGGGGCGACACTCTCACTACTATGAGCGTCATCATCCCCCCAGAGAGCGGCCTTGTTCTGTTGTGGTGGAGCCTCATCAACGGGAAAGCAGCCCTCGCCTTAGCGGGCGGCAATCCTGGCGCCACCCTCATCAACGTCATACTCACAACCAATGCTGGGCGGCGTTATGTGGCGGTTGTGACGCTCACCATTCAAGCGGACACGCCACTTATCCCCGCGCCAACGCCGCCTCTTCTGCCCGGCGGCTATTGCATCCCACCCACAAGCCTGTCTGATCAGAGCGCCATTCTCACCCTCCCCAATGGCGCCCCTCTCACCATGTAAGAAAAACCATGACCGATTGCACACTACCCCCGCCCCAGACCACGCCGCTCAGCACCCTCCCGCGTTATGACACCCCCTCCGAAGAGGATGCAGTGCTTGGGCTTGTCCAAACAGCGACAGACCCCACGCCTCGCGCCGTGCTGATCCCGCGCCATGTCCTCCAAGGAGGCAAGAAAGGCGACCCAGGCTTAAACACCTATCAACTGGCTGTCCTGCAAGGCTATACCGGCTCGCTCGATGATTGGTTGGCGTCTATCCGTGGGGTGCCAGGGCCACCGGGACAGGACGCCTACGAGGTTGCCGTAAAGCAAGGCTTCCAGGGGACCAGACAAGACTGGCTTCATAGCCTTATCGGCCCTAAGGGAGACACGGGGCAAGACGCCTATCAACTTGCTGTTCAGCAGGGTTTCCAAGGGACGGAAGAAGAGTGGCTTAAAAGTCTCGTTGGCCCAAAAGGGGACAGAGGCGACCCAGGAGAAAACGCTTACGAAGTCGCGGTCCAGCAGGGGTTCCAAGGCACAGAACAAGAATGGCTCCAAAGCCTTATCGGTCCCAAAGGAGACCAAGGCAATCCAGGAGATAATGCCTACCAAGTTGCAGTCCAACAGGGATTCCAAGGGACCAAAGCGGACTGGCTGAAAAACCTCATCGGACCAAAGGGCGACCCGGGAGACAACGCCTACAACGTCGCCTTACAACAAGGCTTCCAAGGATCAGAACAAGACTGGCTGAAAAGTCTTGTCGGCCCGCGTGGTAACCCTGGCCCCCAAGTCTCCCTCATCGCCCCACGCCTCACCACCACAGACGGCGTAACCTGCTCCTATCTCCATATCTACCGTGATGGCGGCGCGGGCAATCTTGAAACGCTCTCCTACCCCAACGGGGTATCGTATCAGTTCCCACCTTTTGTCCAGATCGTAACGCATCGTTACTCTTCTCCTTGGGACGGAAGCCAGGTCGCACCATTAACGGACACAGGGGCTACTTCAGCGACAGAAGGCCCTCGCATTATCTCCGTTGGAGCAAAAGAATTCGTTTTTCAACATCCCGGTACCTGGCCCGGATATGGCCGCGAAGTCACCACGTTCATCATCTGGGGTGTTACAGCACTTTCTTGATATACGAAAAACCAACGATGACAGATAAAATATTAGGCCGTCATACGTCCGATCATCCTAACGCATTAGATACATTATTAAATGTAAAACTATAATAAAACTAAAAATAAATATCTAAATTTATCCTGAAATACTATAACCATTTCTAAACAATAATAGATTTTAATTACTATAAATATACTACTGATTGACAGTCTTCTCTACCAACCATACCCGGATATTTAGAAACTATGAAACGACGTCTTATTCTTCTGGCAGGAGTTTTCTTGCCTTACCTTGCATTTGCGCAACCTACTCCCCCCATGAGGCCATATACCACACTTCCAGCTCCCGCAATCGACCTCAATGCCGATATGGCAACTGGGGAAGACATAAACCAATCACCCACCGGGGATATTCTCGGAACGTGGCCAAACTTGTACCTCGCACCAAACATTACAATCACCAGTAGTGCAACAATTGGCAATGCGATTAACCCACAAATAACACTCCAATCTACATTAGCGTCAAATCCAATTACTTTTTGGCAAGATATAAATGGGAATGGTAATTTCTCAACTAATTCTACCAATTCTTCATTTTCCTTTTATACATACAATGGCGCACTTGAAGTGCATGACACAGGCATAAAAGGTGCCGCCAAGATCAATTTATACGGACAAAATAATCCCAAAAATCCTTCTTCCATTTGGCAAGACGCTACCGGAAGTCTTTCCCTCTCAACCGGATCACCTAATAGCAATACGTCCATTTATACAAGCGGAACGGGGAAAATAGAACTCTATAGCCATCATGTCCAGATGCATGATGGTGTTCTCGATTTATTTGGACCTGGACAATCTAATCCCGCAGCTATTTGGCAAGATCAGTACGCAAATATGTATATCGCCTCTCAGGTCGGAAATAGTTGGCTCAATATTCAAGCAGCTGGGATCGGGAAAGTCGATATCAGAAGCCCTATCCGAAACTCTAATATTCCAACACATGCACCATCATCCGGATCTCACTTTGTATGTGTTGATGATGCCGGTGACATGTATCGGAGTGATACATCATGCAGATAATCAAACGTATTCTAACGGTATTACCTTTCTTCTTCCTCGGAGGAGTAGCATATGCTGATCCTCACCTTTCAGGCGCGCTCATCCAGTCGATCAATACCGATCTTTCACATTATAGCGGCGGTGAGCAGCTCCGTCTGATTGTTACCATTTCGAACCTAACAGGAAAGCCTTTTACAGGGACCATCACAGGAACGGTAACAGGTCGTGGTGTTCAAGTTGGGGAACCGGTATCGGTATCCGTTTCTGATTTGGCTATTGGAACAACGAAGAAAACGGAACTTCGATTTCCTTCTACCGATACAAATTGGCAAGGGTATTTCGTCGATCTAACAGCGACTGACCAGAATGGACATCAGCTTGACCAAGAGGCCGGAGCTTTTGATATTTCGTCTGATTGGCAGACGTACCCCCGGCAATGCTGGATCGTTGGGACATATACACAGTGGGGCAAATTCGTACCCTATATGTTCAATACCCCACAAGAGGATGTTAAGGGCCTAAACGCTTATAAGTGCAATAATTTACAATTCTACAATATGATTTATCGATGGCATCAGCCATGGGTTGAAGGAAAATCATGGGTTAATGGAGATGGTGAAACTATTAACGTAAACCTGATCAAGGAACATATAGAAGCTGCAAAATCGTTCCATATGGGAACACTCATGTATATGCCCATGTATTCGGCAAACTATCGTATCGTTCCTAATTTCACTCAAGACGGTTCTGGTGCACAGCTTTCATGGGGGATGTTCACAAGTGCGTGTGGATCCAAATGCACGATGGATGATCTTTTTAAATTCGTCGTGAATAAAAAAGACAAACCATATATTTCATACATGAATCCGAACAATCCTGCATGGCAACGTTATTGGGGTCAGCAAACTGAGTTAATGCGGCAGCATCTTGGTTTTGATGGCATGTTTGTAGACACTTATGGCACCATCGACCGGCCGCTCTGGGACTGGTCAGGCAACCGTGTTATTATGGATAAGGCTTATTCCTCTTTTCTCAAAGAGGTTCAGAAATATATGAATGGGCCGATAGTCGTAAATCCCGCCAGTACCTATAATGAGCAAGACCTGGTTCAGTCTGGGCATGAAGCATATCATTTCACAGAGAGATGGAATAATACTTCCGATATTAGTACGTTCGGAGACTTTTTAACCAGAGCGCGTCAGATTTGGGGATGGGCTGATCGCAAGCCCAATAATATTGGCCTTGATTGGGACATGGGATTGAACATAGACCGTCAGGGATCCCAGGACTGTAACACTGAATCCTGCACATTTAATACACCGGGTGTTCTCTATCAGGAGGCCGCTATCCTTGCAACGGGCGCTCATCATGCATGGATTGTGGATGGTCAGCAACAAGCGGGCAATGGCGCACGCTTTATCGGTAACATTGATTATCCCATTGGCACTATGCCTACTCCGAAACCTGACATGGTACAGAGAGAATATGACTATCAAAATTTTGGCGTCGCTTATGAGAAGCTTCTACGCCTGAATATTCATGCCTCGACAGTTTCTGCCCCTTCTATTCTATCAGGAGCAGCAGGAAGTACGACAGCGGCTGTTGGAAAAGTTTGGCTCTTCCAAAATCACCGTAGTGGTTTCGACATTCTGCACGTGTTGAACTATCAGCAGATGAGCGCGGCATCATTCCAGGATGTGGATGACGATGCTGCTAATGCGGCAGCGCCGATCAGAACAGGACCGCTCCAGCTCAAAATGTATGTGACAACCGGTGGCTCAGTTGGGAACCTCTACACAGCAAGCCCAGATATAAACCATGGCGCCCCCATCACATTACCCTATGCTAAGGGCCAAGACAGTTCAGGAAGTTACATCACCTTCACGCTGCCTTCCCTCAAATTCTGGGATATGGTTTGGTTAGAAAATGACGTGGCCAATAGCGACTACAAAACACCATGATCTTTCTCATCACGTATCCTCCGATACCGTCTTAAAAATGCTGCATGAGAAACGTGGGCCGACATACAGCACATACAACCCTGGCCACATTTTTAGACGTTCTTCCGCTGAGCATTGGACATGGTGAAGCTTTTTCCAATGCTCAAATCCTTCAGGTGAAGAAAGATCATCTTCAGAGCTCGAAATAAGAAGGATATCCTCAGCCCAGCTATACCCGAATTCTGCCAGAACGACCTCGAAATCACGTTTCTGCTCAGCTATTAAAAGTGATCCCGGATGAGAAATTGCCCACTGAGCAAACAAAAAATAGGCTGGATTTATAAAAGATACACAAAACACTATGAACGAAAGAGCTAAGCAAGCGCTTATGATAATTCGCTGAAAATAATGTATTTTTTTGATAGAAAGGACAAAATAAGAACACGTTACCAAGAACAAACACAGGCAAAAAACAATATATACGGCCGGAAATATTGAAAAATTAAACCATATAAATGGGGTTAAGAAACCTAAAACAATAAGCAGAAGCGAGCCAGTAAAAAGCAAGAAAACTCTATTCTTATAGAGGCTCTTTACCATGAGGACGCATTCCATTTTGTAACATTTGCCCCGCGTCATCACCTATTATGAAGATGATGACGCGCCACACATAATGCATTATTATGTGTTTTGAGAGAGTTAAGCGACTGTAATATCGGCTGTCTTCGCAGCATAAGCAGCGGCAGCCCCATATAGTCCTGGTTGTGGATGTGTAATAATCTTTACAGGCATCTCACTCATCATATTTTCAAACCGGCCTTTGGCGACAAAGCGCTCAGCAAAACCGGAATGCGGCAAAATGTCGGCCAAACGCTGGCCCAGACCACCAGCCACGACCACGCCCTTAGCGCCATGTGCCAAAGCCAAATCTCCGGCAACAGAGCCAAGGCTTAAACAGAAACGTTCGAGAGCTGCAGAAGCCATAGTATCAGTTCCCGCCATTGCCGTCGTCCAAAGCGCACGATTATCTTTCAATACGAGCGGACGGTTTTGCAATTCACCAATCACTTCGTAAAGATTGCTCAACCCAGGGCCGGACACAATACGCTCAACAGACACACGACGGAAACGTGAGCGCAGCGCACTTAAAATACGGTCTTCTACGCCGTCAAGCGGAGCAAAATCAACATGCCCGCCTTCTGTCTCCATAACGGCATATTGACCATTCCGGCGTAAGAGACTTGCAACACCCAAGCCCGTGCCCGGGCCAATGATGCTAATGACCCCTTCAGAAGGCAAATCAATCTCTGGTCCACAAAGGTGACGCATATAATCTGGACCAACCTGCGCCACAGCATGGCCCACAGCACCAAAATCATTCACCAACGCGAAATCATCCAAGCCCAGTCGCGCTTTCAACTGAGAGGGCTGGATGATCCAAGGATTATTGGTCATTTTCAAGATGTCGCCAGAAATCGGGCATGCTACAGCAATTCCTGCCTCGCGTGGCACAGGCCGATCAATCTCCCGCTCAAAAGCCTCCCACGCTAAAGCAAGGGAGGCATGCTCAGCGCATTTTAGAGTAACGTCTTTGCCCAGCTCAACAACATGCCCCTCATCAATAGTGGCAATTGCAAAACGAGCATGTGTCCCACCGATGTCAAGAGCGACGATCTCTTTCATGACAGTTTCTCCTTTGTCATTAGGTGTCTTACTTCGCGTTAACTCCCAGACACCTCACTGCACATTATACCTTATGATGAGGAAGGGTGTTGCATAATTTCGAGCCCACGTAAAATGCGATGAGCAAGCGGACGTGGTAAAATAATTTCTAACAAACGTGTAAGCTGAAAGACCCATGGGAAAACGAGAACCGCTTTTCCTGAGATGATGGCGCGCGCAATTTTACGGGCCGCTTTGTCAACGGGCACCAGAAATGCCTGATCACCTTCAAGACGTTGGCTCATCGGCGTATCAATAAAGCCAGGGGCAATCAGGGTTACCAAGACACCATAAGGGGACATCGCAGCATGCAATGCTGTTGCAAACCGGCCAATCCCTGCCTTAGAGCCACTGTAAACTGTTGCAAGTGGGAGATCATGGAAAGATGCAACCGATCCGAGCATGGCTATTCTGCCACGACGTCTTTTCGCCATCCGATTAGCCGCTTCTGTTGCAAGTGCCACAGGTGTTGCAAAATTAACCTGTGACATGGCTAAAGCAACATCGGCAGATTCAGCAAGAGCACCCTCTGGGCGGATATCAGCCATCCCAGCAGATAAAATTAAAATATCGACGGGCAGCGCATCATCAGCCTCTTTAAAAGCCTCTAATGCAGCCTGAGGATTGCTAATATCCAAGCTAAGGATGGAAGCCTCTCCCCCTTTTGCTCTTACAACTTCTGCTGTTTTTTCAAGGCGCTTAGGGTTACGTCCCCAGAGGGATAGATGCACACCAGGACGTGCGAAATAATCAGCCAAAGCAGCACCAATGCCACTAGAGGCCCCCGTTATAAGAATGTGTCTTGTTGCTGACGTAGCAGCATGGTCATGATTGGACATATATAACTCTCTTTCTCGTTCACCCTCTAGTCTGAATGATCCTGTACGCGTATAGCCTTACTCATGCAATGTGAAGCATCTAATGTCCTTATGACCGATATTGATATTCGTCCTGTTAGTACCCGGCAGGAACTGAACCAATTCATTACCTTGCCTAGCAAGCTTTACCAAGGGATGGAGGGGTTTGTTGAGCCATTTAACATGGAACAGACCCATCTGTTGCACCCGCGTCACTCTGCGGTGTTTCGGCATGCCGATATCCAATATTTTATGGCTTGGCGTCATGGTACCCCTATTGGTAGAATCGCGGCTATCTTGGATCACCGTGCTATAGAGCACTGGAATGAACGAATCGGTGGGTTCGGCGCTTTAGATGCACTGCCAGAACAAGCAATCGTGACAGCCCTCCTTAATGCCGCCGAAAAATGGCTTGCTCAACATAAGGTAACCAGTATCCGCGGGCCTGTAACCCTCAGCGGCAATGCCGAAACGGGGACATTGGTTGAAGGTCAGCGATCAGACCCAATGATCGCCATGCCATGGCACCCACCAGAACTTGATGCCCTCATCCGTTACGCAGGCTACGAAAAAGCGACCGACCTCCTCAGTTATCGTCTCGAAATCAACGCTGATACAGAAAAAAAATTCAAAGTTCCAAGCAATCTCAGACCTGAAAAAGGACGGCTTAACGGCTTCACAACGCGTTCATTATCAAAGAGAGAAATTCTTTCTCAGGGTGAGATCTTACGTAAGCTCTATAATGATGCATGGTCACATAAATATAATTTTGTGCCCATGGAAGATTACGAAATGACGGCAATGATCGCGCAGATCAAACCGTTACTAAGACCAGAAAATTACGTTCAGATTGACCAAAATGGCACCCCCGTCGCCATGGCTATGGTGCTTCCCAATTTGTATGATATCACCAAAGACATCGGCGGATCACCATCAGTTATAGGATGGTTGCGGTTTGGGTATCGCCTTTTATTCCATCGCTTTGAATCAGCACGCGTCATTCTTTTAGGGGTCAGCAGCCGAGTTCGTGGCACACTTATGGGGTCCCTACTGCCATCCCTCGCCATTGTAGAGCTTTTGAACCGTCGTCATACCCTCCCCTATAAATGGGTCGAGCTCGGGTGGATTTTAGAAGACGATACGAACATGCGGAATCTTGCGGAATCTCTCGTCCCCAGCCCGTACAAAACGCACCGCCTCTACGAGAAAACTATCAACCAAGACAAAAAAGACGAGACGCGTACCGCCTCTTCCTAAAAATGCTGCCATCCGGTGCGTGATAAGCGCATCGGATGATGTGCCGCATCCAAAAGTGTGACACCCTTACCCTCTGTAACCTCACCAATCTGTGTGATGGGAACATGGTGATCACGGCATCGTTGAAGAAGCTCATCACTCTTATCTGGCGGGCATGTAAGCAATAGCTCATAATCATCCCCTCCTATAAGGGCGACCTCATGCCATTTTTCACCCTGCTGACGTACCGCCTCGGAAAACGGAATACGGTTTACATAAAGTGTGATGGCAACTTTTGATTCCTCTGCGATATGGCCGGCATCTTGTATCAGACCATCAGAGATATCGAGTGCGGCGGTCGCTATCCCATATAGAGGAAGGCCGACCCGAGGTGTGGGCACACGGTAGGCTTGCACAAGCTCGCCTGTAGGGTCGAGTAACTGGCCTTTACGAGCTTGCAAACCCAAAGCGGCACGTCCCAAAGAGCCCGTTACCCACACCTGGTCCCCTGGTTTACTCTTATCACGCCGAAGCACCTGTCCTCTTTTTTGGAAACCAAAAATCGTTAGACTTAAAACCAATGGGCCAGGGCTACCGGTTGTATCTCCCCCCAACAATGAAAACTGATAGTAATCTTGATCGTGAGCGAGGCCCTGGGAAAAATCTCCAAACCAAGCGTCATTATAGCGACTACCAGATGGGACACTTACATTCAGCATATAGCCCGCTGGAAGCGCCCCCATCGCCGCGAGGTCAGAAAGATTACATCTCAAAAGTTTTTGAGCAATTGTATGGGCTGGATCATCCGGTAGAAAATGGAGATTCTCCACCATCGTGTCACTTGAAATGGCCAGATCATATCCTTCTGGCGCGGAGAGCACAGCTCCATCATTGCGAAGCTGGAAAGCTCCCTTCCCAGCAAGTGGACGAAAATGCTGCGCAATGAAGTCGAACTCTCCCATAGCGCTCTTCCTACTCTACATCCCGATTATTCTGAGCGAATTTATCCAAGATCCCATTCACCATCTTCGGCTCATCACCGCTAAAGAAACCATGTGCGACATCAAGATACTCATTAATCGCCACCTGCACGGGGACTTTGGCAATCATCTCACTTAAAGCGGCACGCAATAAGGCCCGTAATACCGGGTCAAGGCGCTCCATAGGCCAATTTTCGGGCAATAGATGAGACAATGTGTGGTCAATCTCATTTTGCTGCTGAACCGTCGCTGTTACAATCGTTGCAAAGAGGCTCAAATCAGCATCAGGGATATGACCATCTTCAAATTGAGCTTGTGGGGCAATACGGCGGAAATCAATAAATTCCTTTATAACAGCCTCAGCACTCTCTCCATTTTGCTCACATTGATAGAGAGCTTGCACAGCCGCCACACGGGCAATGGTCCGACTGCGCTTACGAGGAGGAACTGAAGGGCTGGAAGGCGTTGACGTCATGGGGTCTCCTGAGAAGTTCCATCTATCGGAACAGAACGATGATTCATGTCAGCCAAAATCTCCGAAAAAGCATCAATCTCCCGGAAATCGCGATACACACTGGCAAAACGGACGTAAGCTACCCCGTCTATTTCACGCAGTGCATCCATAGCGAGCTCTCCGATCGAGCGAGAAGAAATTTCTTGCTCTCCTGACGCCTCAAGCTGCCTGACAAGGCCATTTAATAAGCGCTCTTGCCTTACTTCATCAATGGGACGCTTGCGCAAGGCGATCCGTATAGAGCGCGCCAATTTATCGCGGTCAAAGGGAATACGCCGCCCGTCGGCCTTAATAACGGTTAACTCACGAAGTTGCACACGTTCAATCGTTGTAAAACGCTGTGTACACCCATTGCATGCGCGACGACGACGAATAGCCGTACCATCTTCACTTGGGCGGCTATCCTTCACTTGAGTCTCTTGGTGTCCACAAAAAGGGCAATGCATGGTCGATCCTGAAAACATCCCGTCTATAAGCCGCAGCTTGACCCGGCGGCCAGGGAAGTCTATCGAAAATGTGGCTAAGGAGAAACAGAAAGCTCTCTGTCCAAAAGTTTTATTTCACACTGAGATGAAACTTATTTTCGCATCTATGGAGGTGTTGTGATTCGTCCGATCCGCTCCCTTGCTGTTTTGGCAGGTGTTTTTTGTTCCCTCACGCTTCTAAGCCCCCTCTATTCCCTAGGGGCATCAGCGCAAGATGCGTCATCTTCCACATCTTCTTCCATAGCTGACATTGTCAAACACGACATTACGATCACAGGGGGCGTTTTGCGTCCCTATATGCGTCCACAAAATAGTGCAGCCGGCTATTTCACGATTCGGAATAACAGCGCGACGGATGTCCTCCTCCAAGGCGTTACATCGCCGGTGTGCCAAGCGGTTTCTTCCAACCATAATGGACAGGATCTCGTACAAATATCAGGAGCGGGTAACGATATTTTTCAACATTTCGCGATCCCCCATCAATCAACGCTCGTTTTCCCAGAGGATGGCTATCACCTCCTGTGCCGTGGCATAACCAAGATGCCTGCTCCAGGAGATAATGTTCCCTTCATATTCCACTTTATGGATGGTGGCACGGTAACGGCAACATTTAAAGCCCAGGATATTACGGCTCATAACAGCTCGTTACAGTAGGTTTTAAACCTTAGTAAGAGTATAGATAATTTATTGGAGCCTCTTAAGGACAGCTAAAACAGCCTCTCCATAACGCTCCAATTTACTCCGGCCTACGCCTTTCACTTCTGCCAACCCATCCATCGTGCTGGGGATATAACGAGCAATATCCCGCAAAACAGCGTCGTGAAAAATGACGTAAGGTGGAATTTCCTGCTCACGCGCTTCCATCAAACGCCATTCTTTAAGAGAAATGAACCGATCCTTTTCCTCTTCTGAGAGAAGAAGCTCTTCATGCTCCCCTGCTCTATTGAGGGCTGATTGCGTTTTTAAAGACGCATCTTCCATGAGTGGAACAGGGACATCTCCCCTCAGCAGCGGACGCACCGTCTCGCGATTAAGCCCCAACCCGCCATGCTCGCCCGTTAAAAGAATAACACCGCGCGCAATAAGTTGGCGAATGACCATACGCCACCAATTCTCGCTACGATCACGCCCAATACCGAACACGGAGAGATGATTCAACGCATGCCGTTCTACCGTTTCAGTCACACGCCCTCTTAGCACAGAGGTCAACACCACAGCCCCAAAACGCTCTCCTGTTTTATAGACTGTGGAAAGCACCTTTTGAGCTGCTTCTTTCCCATCAAATGTTGCCGGCGGATGCACGCAATTGTCACAATGCCCACATGGAGACGGAAACTCTTCACCAAAACATGATAAAATAGCCTGCGTACGACAGCCTGTTGTTTCTGTTATGGCGATCATACTCTCAAGCCGCCCTTGCATTGTACGCTTTTCCATAGCTGGCGCTTGAGATTGTTCAAGCCAATAACGCGCCTTTGCAATCGCTTCACCACCATAAAGCATCACTGTATGGGATGTTTCTCCATCGCGCCCTGCCCGCCCTATTTGTTGGTAATAGGCTTCTGGAGACGCAGGCATATCAAGATGGATAACAGTGCGTACATCGGGACGGTCAATCCCCATCCCAAAAGCAATTGTTGCCACGATAACGAGAGGTTCACCTGAGCGGAAACGAAGCAATGTTGCGCGTTTTTCTGTTGGCGATAGACCCGCATGGTAAGCGAGCGCCGTAAAATTTTTTTCTCGCAACATCATCGCTACGCGTTCTGTCCGGCGGCGGCTTCCACAATAAACAATAGCCGCACCTTGGCCTGCATGCCGCGTCAAAGCATCCACAAGTTGACGCGTTTCTGCAATTTTAGGCTGTGCCTGCAAAAACAAATTAGAGCGATGAAAACTTGCGATAAAAACATGGGCTTGCGGCATGTGCAAAGCCGCTAAAATATCGTCTCGCGTCCGTGTATCTGCAGTTGCTGTGAGAGCAATGCGTGGCACAGACGGAAAATAGTCCCTCAGCGTGGCAAGTTCTCGGTATTCTGGGCGAAATTCATGCCCCCAAGCCGACACACAATGTGCTTCATCAATCGCAATAAGAGAAAGAGTACGTCGTTTTAAAAAATCAAGCAGCGATGGCGTTAAAAGACGCTCAGGCGAAATATAAAGCAGATCTATTTGGCCGCTTCGCAGCTGTCCCCACAATGTTTCCCGTGTTATTGGCTCCAACTCAGAATGAAGGGCCGCAGCACGAACTCCTAGCTGTTGAAGCCCCGCAACTTGGTCATCCATCAAAGCGATAAGGGGGGAAACCACAAGCCCCATACCTGGGCGGCACAACGCCGGCACCTGATAACACAAGCTTTTCCCACCACCTGTCGGCATCAGAACAAGAGCATCTTGCCCCTGCATAACCGCTGAAACAGCGTCCTCTTGAAGACCGCGAAATTGATTAAATCCAAAGATTTTTCGCAATACATCAAGAGGGTCTGCCCCTCCTACGAATTCTGAAGATATGGCACCATCCATAGAAAATTATTTAGAAGGCTGCTCCCACACCTGAAGCAAAACACGCCGAAATGTTAAGAAAGACGTTTCCTTACCATCAAGCGGATAGGTTTTCTTAAGAATTTTTGTGGAATCTACACCATCCCTCTTCAAGGCTTCTACAACACTATCTGCCCGTCTGCTTGCCAGATTTTTCAACACGTCAGGGTCATTCCCATATCCAGCAGAACTCGAGACCGTAATTTGCGTGGCATTCTTGTTCTTCGCTTCCTGCGTGGCCGTGCTGATCATTTGTTCAGCAACACTATTGATCTGCGTGGAATCACGATCAAAAAGAATTGTATAATCTGTATGCGGCGGCGGCACATGACGAGCTGCACACCCCCCTAATGCACTCGAAAGAATAATACTTCCCATTAAAACCGGAGAATAACGACGCAATATCATAGATAATTTAGACATACAAAACGCCCCTCTTCCATGCATTTCCGTCATTATTACCCAACTTCGTACTGCTTTAATAGATCGATTTCCCTTAAAGCTTGAATACGTATAATAATACACTGCTATTCACGTGTATTCTCGCCTCGTGGCAGAAAGAACTTGCCACTAAAATGCGCAACTCCTTTCTTGAGGATGAAACCACTCCTCCATCCTCAAGAAACTCTCTTCCTTAAAAAGATCAGTTAGAACGTTTCTTCTATTCTGATTTTAAGTGTTATTATGGTTTCTCGATCCGGATGATAACACGCCGTAACGCGACACGCGCATCATCAAACTGACCAAGTGTGTAGGATGATTTACGAATTGTTTTGACATCAACGCCATCTTTTTCAAGCGTCTCAACCACAGCAACTGCACGCGCATCAGCAAGCTGCTTCAAGACCGCTGGGTCTCCCTCATGCCCTGCAGATGCTGCAACGTAAATATGTTTAACATGTTGAGCCCGTGCATCCTGCACAGCCTCCTTCACGATAGCTTCAGCTGTGCTATTCAAGCTAACAGAATCCCTATCAAAGAAGACGACATAGTTATCACGTGGCGTATGAGATACACATCCTCCCAAAGTGCTGGCGAGAACAGCACTCCCTAATAAGGCCGGAGCATAACGGCGCAACGCCAGCGATAACTTAAACATAAAGGGCACCCTTTCTTTCATAGATCTCTGCCTTTTTAACCTGTTCTCAATAATTTAACAGATCAATTTTTCTCAAAAACCTTAAGCTAAATCGGTTGAGCGACAATCTTCTTTTTTTCAAGACGCCATATATGATCCGGACGCTCAACACCTGTTAAGCGATGTGTAATCAACAAAACAGACCGGCGGCGGTCAATTCTATTAATCGTTTCAAGGAAAGCCTTCTCCGTTTCTAAATCCAAACCAGCGGCCGGTTCATCCAAGATCAACACAGGCGCTGATGACAGCAGCACGCGCGCTAAAGCAATACGCCGTCCTTGCCCACCGGAAAGATGAGAGCCATTTTCACCAATCCAATGATCTAAACCATCTGGAAGAGACCTTACAAAATCAGCAATCTGAGCCTTCTCTAATGCGTCCCATAGCGCATCATCAGCAATACCTTCTCGCCCGAGCAACAGATTATGGCGAATAGTATCATCAAACAGATGACTATTTTGAGACAACCACGCAACTTTGTTCCGCAGCGTCTCATCACGCACGTCCTCTATATTGATCCCATCGAGGGTAATATATCCACTTCGCGGCGACACAACCCGTAAGAGCAACGCCGCCAAGCTTGATTTACCCGAACCAGACGGACCAAGAAGAATAGCCTTCTCTCCCGATTTTAGGAAAAAAGACGCATCCTCTAGGATAAGCCCCTTACCGGGCCATCCAAATGAGAGTTGATGACATTGAATATCAAAATATTCCGGAAGTGTATTAATATACCCTCCTGGCAAGGGACGCTCCGTCACAACAGACGCCACACGTTCTGCAGCATGACATGCCTGCCCCGCGAGCAATCCTGCCCGTGGGAGGTCATTAATCATATCCAAAGCAGATGTGACGACGAAAAAGATCGTTACACCAGCAATGATGTCTGGCTTATGATAAAAAATACCAACACAAGCACATAAAACAGCGATGCCACCAAGCCGTGACAATAAAAGTGCACTCGCATGCAGCGCTGCCATCCGGCGTCCTTGCTGTTTTTGCAAGAGATATAACGTTTCTTGATCATCCTCTAACGCCTGGCACATACGCTCTTCAGCGCCAAAAATACGCATTTCTCTCAAGCCTGTTGCCATATCCAGCGCTTTAATTTGTAATCTTGCTTGTGCCTGCTGCAAATCCGGCCCCAAACGATATGTGCTTCTAGCCGTTAGATAAGGCAGCAAGAACGCAATCAACGCAAAAAGCAGAGCGATTGTCAGCGTTAAGGCCCCGCCCACGCCAGCATGAAGGCAAATAATCACCAATATCGGCAAACTAATAAAAGCAGCCGCCAAAGGGATGAGGATACGGAGGTAGAGATTATCTAAACTTTGAATATCTGATACAAGACGCGATAGAAGGTCCCCTGACCGGCGAAAACCTAGCCCCGCAGCAGCTCCCTCTGAGAGGCGACGATAAAACCAAACCCGCAGATCGGTTAAGGCTTTAAAGGTCGCATCATGCGCGACTAATCGCTCTAAATAACGCAGAACAATGCGGGCCACACCCGCGATACGTAAAAGACCAAATCCTAACGCGACACCAATAATCGCGCTGCTGAGACGTCCCCCCGTTTGACCCATCAATAGAAAGAGTGAACACACGGAAAGCTCTGCCAAAAGTAAACCAAAAAGCAGATATCCAAAGCGTGAACGCCAAACAAGGCTTAGCTTCACTAATGCTTTCATTGTTTCGGCTCCTGCGACACAATATGTCCAGCATCAAGAGTCATATGATACGTCGTTTCTAACGTTTTAAATTGGGAAGAATGCGTCGCAATAAGTGCCGTACGCCCCTGCAAAAGAAGCTTCAAAGCCTCCAAAATATCCTGCTCCGTCTCCGGGTCCAGATGCGCTGTAGGCTCGTCCATAACAAGAAGAGGACTATTCTTTAAAAAAGCACGGGCTATAGCAATTCTCTGCGCCTGTCCCCCCGAAAGGCCAAATCCACCTTCCCCAATAACCGTATTCAAACCATCTGGAAGATCAGCAAGATATTGAGACACACGCGATGCTTCCAAAGCGTGCTGAATCTCCTCTTCACGTGCGTTAGGATGCGCGAAAAGGATATTCTCACGCAATGTCCCTGCAAATAATACCGGGCGCTGACCAATCCAGCTTATATGGCGTGTGATGGCCTCAGCACTCATTGTATTCATGGCGACGCCACCCAGAAAAATCTGCCCTTTCTGCGGCTGGATAAAACCTAACAGCAACTCAATAAGGGTTGATTTCCCTGCTCCGGACACGCCCTCTAACAGAGCCGTCTGACCTGGCTCTAGAGCGAAATTAATATCCAATAATGTTGGTGGCCTGTCCTCTGACCAACGATAACTGACATCTTTGACAACCAGGGAAATACCACGCCCATCATAAAGCACCGCATGAGCACCCTCTTCCTTCTCCGCAGGATCATGTCCATGCGAAGAGGAAGGCTGAGGTAAAGTGTGCACTGCTTCCGCCGTCTCATTCACGTGAGATTTATCTTGGTAAGACGCCGAAAGAGCGCGGAATGTTGCAAAAGCCTCAGGCACCATAAAAACCGCGAATAATGCCGCTGAGGCATGATCCACTGAATGGTCATGCATTAAAGCATGACTTTGGCTAACCACAATCCATACCAAAGCAACGATCATCACGATATCTGTCGTCGCCGAAGCCATGAAAGCAACCCGCAACACTTTCATAGTCCGATGCCGGAACTCTTCTGCCGCTGTGCGCAAATCTTGCGCATCCCTTTCTGCATTACCAGAAAGAACAATAGTCGCAATCCCGCGAATACGATCTAAAAACCGTGTTTGGAGGCGGCTCATCGCCAGAAACTGGCGCCGAGAAGCCACAGCAGTCGCAATCCCAAAAATCGCCTGCAAGAAAGGAAGTGCTAAGCAGCATAGTCCTAAAACAAGACCTGCATGCCAATTTTGCCACGCAACAATCGCCACAATACTCCATTGTGCGACAACCCATAACATGGAGGCTGGCAACCAACGCGCAAAATAACCATCCAACATCTCTACGCGATCGACCAAGAGTGTCGCTAGTTTCGCACTATGATTCTGCCGTAGAAGCACAGGGCCGGCCACCATGATACGTTCTAAGATATGATGTCTTAACCGCCGGCGTGCACTCTGCCCTGCAGAAAGAGCCATCAATTCTTGTAGATAACTCAAAAGAACACGCACAACGCAGCATATAATGAAGATGACTAGAAGCATCTGAACGTCAGAGACATGCTGCATAAGAAGCTGAGCAAAAATATGGGCCAAACTCCACGCTTGAACCACACCCATCATAACATTTACAAAACCCAGAAGAGCAATGCTCATCGTTATGGATCGACTGGTACGATTCTGCTGTCGGACCCAGCTTTTTATGATCTTTTTGTCAGCCTTCATAACATCTCATAATAAGGGTGTATCTCAGCGAGTAAACAGAACTTTTCCGCTATTGGTGCCTTTAATGTCCTCATACTCACGACACGGCAACAGAACAATGTAAAATATAAACCAGTTTTTACAGCTCGCTCATGTCCGAACTATGACCCATAGGCCGATAAGTTACGTATTTACTCTTGCATTTCCCTACACATTTGCGCCACATGCTGACCATGGCTGCACCAATTTTAAACCTTCAAACGATTACCTATACTCTGGGTGGACGCCCACTTCTTGATGGGGCTGACCTTTCTCTTCTCCCAGGCGAACGGCTCTGTTTGGTCGGGCGCAATGGAAGCGGGAAATCAACACTTCTTCGCATTGCAGCTGGGGCCTTACAGCCCGATAGTGGCATCCGTTTTGTTCAGCCTGGCATAAAAGTCCATTACCTTCCTCAAGAGCCCGATCTCTCACAATGGGACACGACATTTGACTATGTCGCCTCCGTCCTTGATGAAACCGTCCATTACCGAGCACGTTCCATGCTGGCAGAGCTCGGTCTCACAGGCGATGAATCCTGCAAAAGCCTGTCGGGCGGTGAAGCACGTCGCTGTGCCCTCGCTCAGGCACTCGCTGCCGAGCCTGACTTAATCCTGTTAGATGAGCCCACAAACCATCTCGATCTCCCTTGTATTTCATGGCTCGAACGTGAACTCCAAGCCTCTCAGGCAGCTATGATCATCATCAGCCATGATCGTCGCTTTTTAGAAACGCTCTGCCGTGCCGTTATCTGGCTTGAACAAGGAAAAACACAGCGTTTAGACGCCAATTTTTCTCATTTCGAAACATGGCGTGATGAGCAGCTTGAGCTTGCTGAACGCGAAGCCCACAAGCTCAGCCGCCAAATTGCACGTGAAGAAGATTGGATGCGCTATGGCGTGACAGCACGCCGTAAGCGTAATGTACGCCGTGTCGCAGAGCTTGCTGCCCTCCGGACCGAACGACGTGATATTGCCTCACGTCAACGCGGCACCTTAAAAATGGCGGCCAGTGAAGCAGAAAACACGAGTAAAATTGTTATTGCAGCGGAAGACCTCTCTTGGTCCTTCCCGGACCGTCGCCTGATTGAAGACTTGACCCTTAAAATTACCAAAGGGGACCGGCTTGGCATTTGCGGTGCCAATGGGGCTGGAAAAACCACCTTATTGCGCCTTCTAACAGGACAGCTTACGCCGCAAAAAGGCGAGGTCCGTCTGAGCCCTTCCCTCAAAATGGTAACACTTGACCAGCAACGCACAGCACTCGAAGGCGACCGCACTGTGGTCGATGTTCTGACAGATGGTCACGGAGAGATGGTTCAAGTAGGGCATGAACGCCGGCATGTTATCGGGTATATGAAAGACTTCCTCTTCCGCCCTGAACAAGCCAAAACCCCTGTGAGCCATCTTTCAGGTGGAGAACGCGGGCGCTTAGCTCTCGCCCGCGCTTTGGCGCGCCCTTCGAACCTTCTCGTCTTGGACGAACCCACAAACGATCTTGATCTCGAAACACTTGATCTGCTCCAGGACATGCTCGCTGATTATACGGGGACAGTTATCCTCGTCAGCCATGATCGTGATTTTCTTGATCGCCTCACCAGCTCTATTCTTGTTTCTGAAGATAATGGGCAATGGATTGACTATGCTGGGGGCTATTCAGATATGCTTGCCCAGCGACGCGGCAAAGCGCCCCAAGAGCGCCGTGCCGTAAGCCGCAATGCAGATGCCCCTTCTGAGAAAAATTCTGCCCCATCTCCATCGGTTGAAAAGCCGAAAGAAAAGCTAAGCTATGCAGAACGTCAGGAGCTTAACAAACTCCCTGAGCTTATGGAAAAATTAGAAAAAGATGCTGACGTCTGCCGCAAAGCACTCAGCGACCCGGGATTATATGCTCGAGATCCGAAGCGCTTCGAAAAAATCACCGCTATCCTCGAAGAGGTCGATAAAAAAATTGCCAAAAGTGAAGAACGCTGGCTCGAACTAGAAGCCAAAAGAGAAGAACTCGAAGCCTAACATTTGAAGGTATTACCCTTAAGCTAAGAGCAATACCTTCATCTCACTGACAGTCTCACAGCATTACATTGTAACGAAGAAAATACCTGTTAGGGAATCAAATTTCGCAAGTTTTTCCAATGACCCTTCACGAGCAAGATCATGTTGGTACAAATTTCCGTTAATGTCAGATAAATAAACTCTTCCCTCATCATGATCGATGGATAAGGCAATCGCTTCTTTGAGCCCTCTTGCCAATATTTTATGATCGTGAAGACCATCCTCTGAGATCATTGCAGAGTTTAAGCTATTCCCCCCATGAGCATCATCCCCACGATCTGTCCAATAAAGACGATCCCCCGAAGGGTCTAATTCCAAATCAATGGGCTCCGGAAGGTGGTCTTTTAACACGACAATATCATCGCGGGTTTTAGCGGTCTTTCCCTGAGGCATCGCAAGGTTTGCCCGCATAATGCATCCCTTACCGCCTTTTGGCGGGCCTTTTTGTGTCCAGTATAAAAAGCCCCTTTTGGTATCAAGGGCTATCCCCACGCAATGGCGCGTATAATCGTGGCTTTCTAGAGGAAATAAGCCTCTCTGCACCAAGACTGTAACATTGCCACCATCATAATCTGAACGGAAAACCCTCATCCCTTCCCGATCACACCAATAAAGATGCTTCGAAGCGGGATCCGCAACAAGCTGCTTCCCCGTTACAAATAACCCGCCTCCAACAATTTCTCTACGATTTTCGCCCGTTAGTGAGCTGACTTCGATACTCCCATCACTTTGAAAAAACTCCTGAGACCCTTCATTCATCACAACACCCATATTGGACCAATAAAGATCTCTATTATCGAGATCGATATAAATCCCATCAGGATGACCTATCATATGATCAATGATGATTTTAGAAGTGCGTGTCTTTAAATCGAACTCTATGATACGTCCCACAGGAAAAGGCTGCAGCATATAAAGCTTCTTCGTCGCCATAACCGAACTCCATAGGTCGTCTCATATCATTTAATGAACTGAGTTAAATTGAACGAAGAATACGCGCCTTAGCCGCCTCAAACTCAGCTTCACTCAACAGACCATCCTGTTTCATACGCACAAGTTTCTCGAGCTTTTCAAATGGTTCAAGCGATGCATCACTACAAACAGACATAGAGGAGTCAGTGCCACGTCCAGACGGAAACGGTGGGGGTCTATTCCCTCCATAATTTCCTCCATTCAACGGTTCCTGACGCGGCCACACAGACCACGCTAAAAGGCCAAGCCAAACAAGCCCCGTCCACCCGCAAAAAATATTAACAATAGTAATCACGCCTTTATATTCATGCTTACGAATAACAGCGATGATGGTTGGCAGAAAATAAATAGGAATCCCCAAAAATCCACCAACAATCATCAGGACGATCAACCCCATTGTGGCTTTGGCATCCTGGTCTGACAGGCCCCTACCTATGTTGCCATCATCATCGTCATCATCTGATACAATGAGATCATGAAGAGATGCGGGTTTCGTCTGGGAAATAGTAACATCTTGTTGCAATGAACCATTAGGGCTCCCATCAGCCGAAAGGCTCACACCATCATGAGAGATGAGCTTCGCTTGAGCCGCCGGCATCCCACTAAGGGAAAGCAAGAATACTCCCAAGATCCCCCACAACCCTCGACATTTTAAATGGCGCCAGTACGTATTCATTTCTGAAATCCCTTTTATCGCTAACAGTTCCGCCAGGCTGATATTCTAGTGTGCCTAAGCAGACATAGTCTGTCTATTACTTGACCTACTATACAAGTTGAAAAACCGTTATGAGAATTTTCCCAGACCGTTTTTTCAACACATCAAGATGGCATAACTCCCTTAATAGAGGATAGGAAATTTTTTCAGAAAATTTTACTTTCCCCAACCTGAGAGGACAAAAATAACCATGACACATTATCGCGGTATTATTGCAAGCTTATCCCTTTTAGCTGGCTCTGTGCTCATCATGCCTAGCGCGTGGGGCCATGATACTCTACCGCCTCAACACACACTAAAACGTGATCTGACACAAGAAGAACACAATAGAAGGTTGGTCCTCTCATTCTATGACCGTTTCTTTAATAAGCATGACCTCAAAGCAGCAAGCATCGTCGCTGACACCTACAAGCAACACAACCCCGATGTCCCTAATGGGAAAAAACATTTCATCGCCTTTTTTACGGATTTCTTCCAAAAAAATCCGCAAGCCCATACAGATATTATCCGCAGTGCTACAGAAGATGACCTTGTTTATTTGCACGTCCACTCAAAAGACAAACCAACCGATTTAGGGCAAGCCATTGTCGATATTTTCCGTGTCAAAAACGGTCAAATCGTCGAGCATTGGGATGTTATCCAAGATGTCCCCGCTCACTCTCAAAATGATAATACGATGTTTTAACAACTAGTATCTTCTCTAATCCCACAAAGAACAACTCTCCCCTCCTTCAAGGATCGAGTTGTTCCCGTGTTCTTACGCTTTGGAAAAAACAACATCCGCACTTAAGCGTGATTTTGGCCGTGTTGCGTTGGAATCTCCCTCAGCATGATAACCAAGCGAGACGATGACCATAGGGGTTAGTCCCTGTTTTTCCAGATCAAATTCTTTTGCAGCAATAGCGGCATCGAATCCCTCGATCGGAGTGGCATCAACATTTAAAAGCCCAGCTGACAGCAGCAGGAAGCCTTGGGCAATATAAAGCTGGCGTTGGTTCCATTCTGCTACATCACCCGCCTGAACATGTTGCCCGACATAATGCTTCACTGTTTCCTTACGCACATTAAAGGCGTTGTCATCATTGAAACGACCGTCTTCTTTTTCCTTTGCTAAAAGCGCATCCACATAGGCATCAGATAAGTGAGTACGAGCGCAAAGAAGCACAACGTGAGATGCCTCAGTGATTTTCTTTTTATTATACGCAAAAGGTCCTGGATCGGGCGTTGCCTTCGCGATGCGTTGTCTCCCCGCATCGTCATCTGCCACAATAAAATGCCAGGGCTGGGCATTAATGGAAGACGGGCTTAGACGCAGCGCCTCTAAGAGCTGATGAATGGTCTCATCAGGAATACGGCGCGACGCATCATACGCTTTTGCGGTGTAGCGTTTCTGTAGAGTGTGGAGCAGAGACATGAATCTCATTCCTTCTTTCTAAAAGGCATTGTTCTATATATATCGAACAATAGACAAAATGCAATCCTTACCTTTCAGAACATCGCCAAACATAGAGTATTTAGCTCACCCTCTGCATAAATGTTTTTACATACATTGATACGATTTCAAAACTTTACAGCCCTTATAAAATCCCTAAGAATGATATTCCTAAAAAGGAATAAACATGAAAAACCTACCCCCAAAACATATCCTAGCGGCTCTTCTTGTTGTTTTGATCTGGGGGGTTAATTTTGTTGTTATCAAAATTGGTCTTCATGGCATTTCACCCCTACTCCTCTGTTTTTTAAGATTCTTTCTTGCTGGGTTCCCTGCCATCCTTTTTGTCAAACGCCCAGCCGTTCCTTTTTTAGGCCTTGCTGCGTATGGGCTTTTTAATTTTGTAGGTCAGTTTATTTTCCTATTCACAGGAATGTATTTGGGGGTCTCAGCAGGACTCGCCTCCGTTATCCTACAAGTCCAGGTTTTTATCACCTTGGGGCTGGCCGTATTTTTCCTCCACGAAAAACCCACTTTTTCTCGCCTCATCGGTGCACTCGTCTCATTATCAGGGATTGGTTTTCTTGCCCTTCATGTAGGGGGCGATATTACCTTGCGTGGGCTATTCTTTGTTCTTCTTGCCGCTTTCTCCTGGGCTTGTGGGAACATTGTTACCAAACGCTTTCACAATGTCGATGTTTTCGGGCTTGTCGTATGGGGAAGCGCTATTGCCTCCGTTCCCCTCTTTATTCTGTGCTTCTTTGTTGATGGTTGGGCCAGCATCACCAATACAGTGGTTCACCTTGACCGCTATTCACTCTTCGCATTGGCCTATCTCGTCTATCCCACAACCCTTCTAGGATATGCCCTATGGAATAATTTGCTAAAACATTACAACGCTGCTCAGGTCGTCCCTTTTACATTACTCGTCCCTATCTTTGGTCTCGCCTCCTCCGTCATCTTCCTCCACGAACCCATCGAGGGGTGGAAAATTATCGCGTCTTCCCTGGTATTTCTGGGGTTATTAATCAATCTCTTTGCGCCACGGCTTATAGCCGCATGGCGCAATAAAAAACGACCTGATTATCGGATCAAACCCGATTGCTCCATCAAACGCTGAGACGCGCGGATACTCTCCGTCACATTCAATGCTGCTTCCAACGCACGCAATCCCGCCCGTGCATCCACCAGCACGGCTTCTTTTCTTAAACATGAAGCGACGAAAGCCGTATGCTCTGCCGATAAATGATCAATCTCAGACCATGTTACCGCTTCCCGGCGGTATCCTCCTGTCCCAGGCAATGGGAAACCACGTTTCTTATTAATATAAGTCAGCTCACACTTCATAAAATTCGCTGACAAATACCCATCCTGGGAGAAAACACGCATACGGCGCTCGGTTTTCAATGAGATGCGGCTGGCTGTAATAGCCGCCACACATCCATTTTCAAACCGCACTCTGGCATTGGCGATATCCTCATGCTCGCTTGATACCGCAGCACCTAACGCATCAATACTGTGGATGGGACTATCAACGATGGACAGAACCAAATCCAAATCATGAATCATGAGGTCCAATACAACGGAAACATCTGTACCACGTGGTTTAAAGGGCGCTATCCGTGTGGCCTCAATATACAGCGGCGATTGGATCCTTTCCGTAATCGCCTTATGCTCAGCAGAATAACGCAGCAAATGCCCTACTTGCAGCACGGCTTGGTGTTCTTCTGCCAAAAGAGCCATTTCTCGCCCTTCTGAGATCGTTGAGGCAATCGGCTTCTCAACGAGAACATGCCGCCCAGCCTTTAAGGCCTGACACCCTAGAGCATAATGAGCTTCAGCAGGAGCAGCGATGATCACTGCATCCACATCAGGGAGCAGGGCTTCATAATGCTCATAGGGACGGCACCCTGTCTCACGCGCCACCTGCTCAGCTCTCTTAAAATCAGGATCATACACGCCCACAAGCCGCTCTTCAGCATGCTTGGCTGCTTTGAGGGCATGTAAGCGGCCAAAATGCCCTACCCCCACAACGCCTACATTAAGATGCATATGATCCTTCATAAGAATGAGCTTATCACCCCTTTTCAGAAGAGCAAACCTACGCCAACACCTCTGACCAATCACATAATCATTTCGTAGTGGTTGCATCTGCGCGCAGGAAGAGGCATGTTCCCACTCCTATTCGTGAAGATCGTTTGGTCTAACCTCTTCTTACTCCATGCTGCTTTGAGGTTACTCAGCCCCCTATGATGTATTACAGCCGCCTCAGAATGCTGGGTGTTGTGGGCATCTTGCTGATCAGTGCTCTGCTCTGTCTGCCCAATTTCATCAAGTCGCCTTCTCCCTCTCTCCCTTGGCACCAGGTGCATCTCGGGTTGGATCTACGGGGTGGGTCTTATCTTCTTCTCCAGCTTGATACGAAATCACTTCAACATGATCGTCTTCAAGCGCTGGAAGCAGAAACACGCCGTGATCTGTTAAACGCCCATTTGGGCTTTTTGGACATGACGCGTGATGATGACAACGCCTCTCTCAGCTTCCAGCCTCGTGCTGAAAGTGAGCACCTCGCTGACCGCCACGTTCTCGACAACATTGCCTCTGCCACCCCGGGCGAGCTTACTGTTACAGAACAAGATGGCCGTCTTATCCTAACCCTTCAGCATGACGCCATGAAGGCGCGCGCGCGCGAGGCCGTCTCACGCTCTATTGAGATCGTCCGCCGCCGTATTGATAGCACAGGCGCACTTGACCCGACGATCGCCCGTGAAGGTGATGACCGCATCATTCTTGAGCTTCCTGGCATTAGTGATCCAGAGCGTATTAAAAATCTGCTCGGCACCACAGCACGGATGACCTTCCATCTTGTCGGGCCAAACCCAACGCAGCAGACCCCCGGCACAACCTTACTTCCCATGCAGGATGGAAAAACAAGCCTAGCCGTTCAGGATCAGGTCGAAGTGGATGGGGCAAATCTTTCTGACGCCGCCGCGACACGTTCTGAAGGGCGTTGGGCTGTTAGCTTGAAGTTTGACAGCAAAGGCGCTGAGGATTTCGCCCGCATTACCACAGCCAATGTCGGTAAGCTGTTCGCGATTGTTCTAGATAATCGCATCCTCACCGCACCGGTTATTAATTCTCCCATTACCGCTGGTTCTGGTGAAATTACGGGGAATTTCACCGCTCGCTCTGCATCTGACCTGGCTTTGCTACTCCGTGCAGGTGCCCTTCCAGCGCCCCTTGCTGTTATTGAGCAGCGCAGCATCGGCCCAAGTCTTGGGGCTGCCTCTATTCGCGCAGGAATGATCAGCTTGGCTGTCGGTTTCGTGCTGGTCGTAGTCTTCATGTTCCTCTTCTATGCCCGCTTCGGCTGGTATGCTGATATTGCTCTGTTTGCGAACCTTGTTCTCATTCTCGCTATACTTTCCCTCTTTGGGGCAACACTGACCCTGCCAGGAATGGCTGGTATTTTGCTCACTCTAGGAATGGCCGTTGATGCGAACATCCTCATTAATGAGCGTATCCGTGAAGAAGTAAAACGTGGACGCAAACCCCTCCAAGCTCTCCAGAGCGGCTTTGAACGTGCCACAGGGACGATTATTGACAGTAACGCAACCGCCTTCCTGGCCCATGTGATGCTCTTTGTGTTTGGTACAGGGGCTGTCAGGAACTTTGCCCTGACGATTACCATCGGTATCGTCACAACGCTCTTTACGACCCTGATCTTCTCACGTCTGTTGATTGTGCGTTGGTATGCCCATACCCGCCCTAAAGAACTTCCGGTCTGAACGCTATGCTCTCTCGTCCTTTACTTCGTTTTGTACGTGATGACCGGCAGATCCGCTTTATGCGCGGTCGCTATGCTGGTCTCATCGTCTCTGCTGTTCTCTCCATCGCGTCAGTCTTATTATTTTTCACGCCCGGACTTAATCTCGGGTTGGACTTTCGCGGTGGTATCATTGTAGAGACCCACTCTCCTTCACCTGAGGACCCCGCCCATATGCGAGCCCTCCTCGAGAAGGCACAGATTGACACAGCCTCTGTTCAATCTTTCGGGTCTCCCAATGATATCCGCATCGCGATTAACCTCCCACATGGTCCGAATGCTGAACATCAAACCCAACAGCTTGTTGATCATGTCAAACAAGCCATCACAGCGTCAGAACCTGGCACACAAATTCAACGCGCTGATGCCGTTGGAGGCTCTGTCTCATCAGAGCTCTTTCGTGATGGTATCCTTGCACTCGTGTGCAGCTTGGGGATGATCCTCGTTTATATCTGGTTCCGTTTTGAACGTGAATTTGCCCTTAGTGCGGTGATCACATTGGTTCTGGATTTAACCAAGACCATTGGCTTCCTTGTTATCACGCGCTTTGAGTTCGATCTTGTGATGGTCGCCGCTCTGCTAACGATCCTGGGCTACTCTACGAATGATAAAGTAGTGGTATATGATCGTGTCAGAGAGAATCTGAAGAAATACCGCACCATGCCACTCCAAGAGCTTCTCGATCTTTCCATCAATGAGACACTCAACCGAACTCTTGGCACATCCATGACTGTTTTCCTGGCCGCCCTTCCCCTCGCCCTCTTTGGTGGAAGTACTCTTACAGGCTTTGCAACGGTTATGTTGTTCGGAATTGTAGTTGGCACATCGTCGTCAATCTTTATCGCCGCCCCATTGCTTTTGCTGATGGGAAAGAAAAGATTACGTCGCGCCAACTAAAAAAAGCCCTGCATCTATGATCGATGCAGGGCTTTTTTCATTCGTGTCTATTTATTGCGGGATAGCCGCTAAAAGATCTTCTAAAGCACGATCCGTCTGAGCATCGTTGCGCATTCCGGGTGACTTTAAGCCTTTTGCCAAAAGAACGCGGGCTTTCTCATCAACCCCCATCAATGCCACTCCCTTTCGTTCAGGAAGTTTTCCCAACATTGCCGCCCCTCGGGCCATCCCATTGAGAATGAGATAGGTATAGACGCGTGCATTAGGGGAAATCTCGACAGAATATGACGGCGTGCTGCCTGCTGTTGTACAACCAATAGCCATGACAGCTAATAAGAGAGCCCCGCCTCTTTTGAACCACGCCATCATTTTGATGACCGTGCCGCAAGAATGTCACGGATTTCAGACAAAAGAACTTCTTCACGACTCGGAGGTGGTGGAGGTGCTGCTTCTTCTGCTTTCTTCTCACTACGATACAACTTCGACGCAATACGCAGGACCCAAAAGATGAAGAGCGAAATGATCAAAAACTGAATGACAGCGTTAAGGAACACGCCAACATTAATCGTAACAGACCCCGCCTTTTGAGCTTCCTCCAACGTCGCCTTAACAGGACCTTTCAGCGTGATGAAGATATTGGAGAAATCAACCCCACCGGTGAGCAACCCGATGATGGGGGTGATGATGTCCTTAACCGCGCTATTGACGATGGCACTAAAGGCAGCCCCAACGACAACAGCGATCGCAAGACCGACGACATTTCCTCGCGAGATAAACTTGCGAAAATCAGCAACCCATTCTGGGGTTTTGAGAGCTTTCATTATGAGTATTACCCTGCACTATGATGGAAAGACGCGCTCAGTAAGACACAATTCATACCAGCTCATAATACACTAAAATACAATCTAGTGACTACTGCACGCTACGAAGTGTGCCTAATCGCTACGCCGTTTCAGAAAATAAATCGTGATAAACGAGACACGCCTTTATCAGAGGACATTCCTATATGCCAACAAAAAACTCTGTTCGGCACTCGATTTAAACACAAGATCCTTCCTTTATAAGTAATAAAGTATGGAAAAATCATTAATACCTAGACACTCTGTCTGCCCTCACCCCAGAGATAATGCAAAATAACCGCGTATTTATCCTTTTATAGCGCCAAAAAATTCGTTATAGGGCAACGGCCTGCTCCGGTCGGTATCGGAGCTTCTTCTACAAAGGTTCAGGAAAAACGTTATGAAACCCGGCATCCATCCAGATTATCACGAGATCACTGTCATCATGGCCGACGGCTCTGAATATAAGACGAAGTCCTGCTATGGTGAGCCAGGCTCAACCATCCGGCTTGATATTGACCCAAAAACACATCCCGCTTGGACTGGTGTACAACGTATTCTCGATACTGGGGGCCAGGTCGCTAAATTTAACAAGCGCTTTTCTGGAATTGGTAACATCAAGAAGTAATATACCTCTTCATTGATTATGACCATTTAACGAATGGGCCCTCTTATCGCTCTTGAAAGCAGTAAGAGGGCTTCCCATTTGATGGGTGTGGGCACCACAACGCCTTGATGGGTTGTGGCTGTGCCGCACTAGCAGCTCGTTTTCGCCAATTGGGGAGGCGTGCTGTCATCCTGCCGTATCTTAAGGAGGATCATCACATGGAGTACGATTTTACCCCCCTTTTCCGTAGCGCAATAGGATTTGATCGCGTCGCTCGCCTGGCCGGAAGTAATGCCAGCGCTCAAGGGACAGCAAGCTATCCCCCTTATAATATTGAGAAGACGAGCGATACAGAATACGCGCTGACCATGGCACTCGCGGGCTTTAGCCCTGATGATGTCAGCTTAACGCAAGATGGAATGACACTTATTGTTCGCGGACGTGTTCGCAACAATGACCAACCGCGCAAATGGTTGCATCGCGGCATTGCGACGCGTGCCTTTGAACGCCGCTTTATGCTGGCAGACCATATTGAAATCCATAGTGCTCGCTTAGAAAATGGGTTACTCCATATTTCTATGCAATGCTTATCTCCAACCTCAGCGGCCCCGCGCCCTATCCCCATTCACATCGGACCCAATAGCGCTTCTTCAAGAAATGTCGTGCCCCAACCGGTTGGATAAGAATATGGGGAAGGCGTGAGCGTGCGTGTGTCTGTCATTCTTACATTCACACGTCATCACTGGATGTAATTCTGGAAATGAATTCGTTCACATTGGTTTAGTCTCTTGACCACCTCCTCAGTCTAGCGCATCTTGCCCAACAACCGCCGTGCATTATGCAGGTGCCACCCTGGCCATTTGTGACAGGGAGGTCGTTCTTTCAGAGTAGCCCTTGGTGCCTGCGCTCTGCCGGCCCCGTTCGTACCGCTATGAAGGAATGAGCCGTCATGACCCTGCCTTTGATGCCCAAGGCTACTGCTGTCTGGCTGATCGACAAAACCGCCCTTACCTTTACCCAAATCGCTGAATTTTGCGGTATGCATCCGCTTGAAATTCAGGCCATTGCCGATGGTGAGGTAAGCGCTGGGATTAATGGTTATGACCCCGTTAAGAACAATCAGCTGACTGAGAATGAAATAAAACGCTGCGAGGCTGACCCTAACGCACGATTAAAGCTCATTCCTACGTCCAACCCCGTTACACGCCGCGCTAAGGGAGCTCGTTACACACCAGTTGCGAAGCGTCATGACCGTCCAGACGCTATTGCTTTTGTCCTCCGCCAATTCCCTCAATTGTCGGATACGCAAATCGTCCGTCTTTTGGGAACAACGAAGGACACTATTGCGAAAATTCGTGATCGCCAGCACTGGAATAGCAGCAATATTAAACCCCGTGACCCTGTCATTTTGGGCCTCTGCACGCAAACGGATCTGAACGCCGCTGTCCAAGCCGCTAATGAGCGCCTTGTCCGGGAAGGCCATTCAATCCCTGAAGAAACCCCAGCTGAGGCTTCTTTTAATCCATCTCAGGACACTTTTTTCGAGCGTTAAGTTAAGAGGATGCCCTCATTATGACATCATCACCTGCTCCCACTGTCGGCGTGATTATGGGTAGCCAGTCTGACTGGGAAACGATGCGCCATAGCTGTGAACAGCTGGACAAGCTGGGCATTGCATATGAAGCCTGCATCGTTTCAGCACATCGCACGCCTGATCGGCTCGCGACCTATGCGAAAACAGCTCAAGAACGTGGCTTACATGTTATTATCGCTGGAGCAGGCGGTGCTGCCCATCTCCCGGGAATGTGTGCCGCATGGACAACGCTACCTGTCTTTGGCGTCCCTGTTGAAAGCCGCACCCTAAAGGGACAAGACAGCTTGCTCTCCATCGTCCAGATGCCCGCAGGTGTGCCTGTAGGAACCTTAGCGATTGGACGGGCTGGAGCGGTCAATGCAGCCCTCCTTGCAGCGTCTGTTCTTGCGCTCTCAAATAAAGAACTCGCCACACGCCTCGCCTCATTCCGTGCTGAGCAAACACGACAGGTTGGAGAAACCCCCGTATCATGACGCAGACCCTTGCTCCTGGCTCAACCATAGGAATCATTGGCGGTGGGCAGCTCGGGCGCATGTCCGCCGTGGCGGCTGCACAGTTGGGGTACCGTGTCCATATTCTCAGCGCTGCCTCTCCAGCTCCAGCAGCGGATACCGCGGCTTCCGTTACCGTCGGTGCGTATGATGACCCTCACATTCTCGAAGCCTTTGCGCGTGATTGTGATGTCATTACCTTTGAATTTGAAAATATTAGCGCTGACGGTCTAAAAAAACTGGCCGAGTTTTGCCCCGTATACCCCGCAGGATCCATTTTAGAAATCAGCCAAGACAGAGTTGCTGAAAAAACAGCACTCGAGCGTATGGGATTAGCGGTTGCTCCTTGGACAACACTGCACTCTGCCGATGACTTTCCTACATTACAGTCGTTCGGTTTCCCTCTTATTCTAAAAACAACGCGTTTTGGTTATGATGGAAAGGGACAGTTTCGAATCCCTCATGAAGAGGCTTTCCAGCAGCTAAGCCAACGCGCTCAAGACCTTCCCTACCCTCTTATTGTGGAACGTCAGATTGATTTTGCCCGTGAATTAAGCGTCATGGTCGCCCGCACCCCACAAGGGGCTGTCCGGGCGTTTGATCCCAGTGAAAACAGACATCGTGATGGCATTCTAAGAGTTTCAATGGTGCCTGCGCCTATTATGCCTGGGCTCGCAGAAAAAGCCCAACAGATGGCAATCCATTTGGCAAAGAAGATCGGGCTTATCGGTATTTTAGGGGTAGAATTTTTCCAAGATCATCATGGTGATCTCTTAATCAACGAAATCGCTCCTCGACCTCATAATTCTGGCCATTGGACGATGGATGCGTGCGTTATTGATCAATTTGAGATGCATATTCGCGCTGTAGCAGGACTTCCTCTGCCGGAACCTCGCCGTCATTCAGACGCTTTTATGCATAATCTGATTGGCCCAGACGACATCGCCCTTCTGCCTGAACTTTTTGCCGAAGAAAATTGTGCCATTCATCTTTATGGAAAGGCCGAGGCACGCCCAGGGCGTAAAATGGGGCATGTCAACCGCCTCTTCCCTCGCGGAGGACTGCCCGGCGAGCAAGCCTTGGCCAACTTCCGCCCCACCTGATCGCATCACAGCGCCACCTAAACCGCTTTTAGGACAACAGCCCAAGCCGACGAAAACTCACTTGGGCTGAGCGCGTGATGATGTAATGGTCCGCGACACGGATCCTGAACAAATTCAGCGCAAGCTGGACATGTTGTGTCATGACAATATCATCCTCAGAGGGATTTTCATGCCCGCTGGGATGATTATGCACCATAATGATCGACGCCGCCTTGAGCTCCAAACACCGTTTAACAATTTCTCGTGGATAAACTGGCGTATGGTTCACCGTCCCTTTAGCCTGTAGTTCGTCCAAAATCAGTTGGTTCTTCTGATCCAAAAATAAAACACGAAATTGTTCAACTGGCTCTCGTGCCATTTGCACCACCAAATAGTCGAGAAGATCTTGCTCATTTTCCAAGAGATCTATCCCGGGCAAGCACTCGCGATTGTACCGTAAAGCCAGTTCCTTCAAAATCTGGATAAGAACTAAGAAAGATGGCTCTTTATACGGGAAAGAATGCCTATCACTCTGAGATAAACTCAAAAGCTCTGCCAATGAGCCAAAATGATCTATCAGATACTCTCTCACATACTGGCGGTCCTCTTCCCCACGCACCGACACAGAGACAAGAAAAGAAAATAGTGGCTCACGCTCGAGAGCCTCTTTTTCATCAAGCCAGGGGGTCCACCTTTTTTGAGATGGATGGTTATCTAAATTGATCACAATAACCCTTCCTGCTTCAAACTAGACATCCATCCATGCCCACAGAGTATGGTATCATGCAAAACAATGGAAAGTGGCATCAAAGCCAAAGAGAGGCTACGCGCACCTTGTGCAAGAACCACAGCCGAATAATCTGGCGCGACATGAACCACCAGCAAAGCCGTTGCATGATATTCTAACGCCCGAGATGCAATATGCTGGTGCCGATCCGGCGATGAAAGAGGATGGCCCGATAAACACTCATCTTTCAAAAGATGATTGCGTCCATCAAGATAGAGAATATGGATCTCATGATGAGGCGGCGTCATAGAGTAACGTTCTACATACGTCTTTAACGCGTCCATATCTTTCAAACGGATGGAGACATTCTGTGGCGTTTCCAAAAGAAACGAATAAGCCGCTAAAAAAGGGAGGCGCAGCACATCCACCGTTTGATCACTCAACCCTACTTCTTTTAACGCCTCACGCGGGGCCTGCAATAAAGCCGTTAAGGACCCAAATGTCTTGAGCAAATCCTTCGCAAGCGGCTTCGTATCACGCCGCGGAATAGCGTAAAATAGAAGCATCTCCAAAAGCTCATAATCCGCCAAAGTTTCAGCACCATGCTCCATAACACGCTGGCGCATCCGTTGACGGTGTCCTGAAAAATGTGACTTTGGCGACGAACTCACCAGATCTTCTCCTAGCCATAAGAAACAGAGCGCATTATACCAGAGGGGTGTCTGATGATCTTCTTTCCCCTCGCCCGTCTACCCCTGCTCACGACCATCTCGCTGGCCTCAATGAGGAGCAGCGCCTTGCTGTTGAAACGACAGAAGGCCCTCTCTTGATCCTCGCTGGTGCCGGCACAGGCAAAACACGCGTTCTCACCACGCGCTTTGCCCATATTTTGTTAGAAGGCCTTGCTTGGCCCGAGCAGATACTCGCCGTAACCTTTACGAATAAAGCCGCGCGAGAAATGCGCGAGCGTGTCAGCGCCATTTTAGAAAAACCTGTTGAAGGATTGTGGCTCGGCACGTTCCACTCCCTCTGCGCACGCATGCTCCGCCAGCATGCTCCCCGCCTTGGGTTGGACCGCCAATTCACCATTCTGGATGCTGATGACCAACTGCGTCTTCTCAAGCAAATTATGGTTGCTGAGAAGATTGACCTTAAAAGTGCCCCCCCACCTCAGTTGCTTCACCACATCCAGCTGTGGAAAGATCGTGCTCTTCTTCCTGAAGATATTACAGCCGCACATGATGTCGATTTTATGAACGGGCGTGCACGTCATTTCTACGCCCTTTATCAGACACGCCTCAAAGAACTCAGTGCCTGCGATTTTGGTGACCTTATGCTCCATATGGTCACAATCTTCCGCCGTTATCCTGAAGTGCTTACCCAATATCATCGGCGTTTTCGCTATATCCTCGTCGATGAGTATCAGGATACGAATACAATCCAATATTTGTGGCTGCGCCTTCTCGCAAAACGCGACACACAACAGCCTGCCAACATTGCATGTGTCGGCGATGATGACCAGTCAATTTACTCATGGCGAGGCGCAGAAATTGCGAATATTCTACGCTTTGAGAAAGATTTCCCAGGCGCAAAAGTTATTCGCTTGGAAAGAAATTACCGTTCTACACCCCGCATCCTCAGCGCCGCTTCGGGAGTGATCGCCCATAATGAAGGCCGTATGGGGAAAACTCTACGCCCAGGGCTCGAAGGTGAGGAAGGGGAACGCATTAGCGTCATCAATACCCCAGATTCCGATGATGAAGCGCGCGTTGTGGCCGAAACCATTCGCTCTCTTCATGGAAAAAATCAGTCATATGGTGACATGGCGATCCTCATCCGCGCCGGTTTCCAGACACGCCCCTTCGAAGAATCCCTCATGCGCTCTGGTATCCCCTATCAGGTGATCGGCGGGATGCGCTTCTATGAACGTGCTGAAATCCGCGATGGCACCGCCTATATGCGTGCCCTTGCCCACCCGGCGGATGATCTCGCCTTTGAGCGTATCATTAACGTGCCCAAACGCGGCGTGGGGAATATCGCGCTCTCGAAATTACGGCAAAATGCCCGCGATCGCCAACTCCCTCTCCAAGCTACTTTGCAAGAACAACTCGCTCAAGGGATGATCAAAGGAAAAGCGGCCGCAACCCTTTCAGAATTTATGGCATGCTTTGACCGCGCTCGTGAAACGCTTGCTAAGCAAGGGCACGTCGTTGCCGTTGAACAACTTCTCGAAGAAAGCGGTTATTTGACCATGTGGCGTGAAGATCAACGATCCGTCGAAGCAGCAGGTCGTCTTGATAACCTTCGCGAAATGCTCCGCGCTATTGGTGAATTTGCTACTCTTGAAGAGTTCTTAGAACATATTGCCTTGGTGATGGATTCTGACCAGCTGCAAAATGACACTAATCGCGTGAGCCTTATGACCTTACATGCCGCTAAGGGGCTCGAATTTAAAACGGTTTTTCTCCCAGGGTGGGAAGAAGGTCTTTTCCCCTCACAGCGCTCTCTTGATGAAGGCGGGCAAGCGGCCCTTGAGGAGGAACGCCGACTTGCGTATGTCGGCCTCACCCGTGCGCGTGAACGTGCCTTCATTCTCCATGCAACAAGCCGGCGCATCTACGCTAATTGGCAAGATTCCATCCCAAGCCGTTTTATTGATGAACTCCCTGACGAACATGTTCATGTCAGTGAGCCCACCAGAAAACAGAACGCTGCCTTCGGCAAAAGCTTTTGGCGTCGTTCCCAATCATCCCCCGCATCAACCACCTCTTTCTCTCGTCCATTATCTGTGAAAAAACAGATAATTGTCCCTCTTGGAGCAACGGTAAAGCATAGTCGCTTTGGAGAAGGTGTTGTTCTAAAAGCGGACGGCGAACGTCTTACTGTTAATTTTGAGGAAGCCGGCATGAAAACCATTATGGCCAATTTTGTGGAGGTTGTTTCGTGAAAGCCACCCAAAGCTCCATCGCCCCAAGCCATATTGGCTCTCGTCATGCCCGGTCCCTCGAAACGCTGACAATCATTGTCGAGGAGGCTTTTGTCCCCCTCTTCGAACAAGCCTTTATGACCGCTTGTGAAACAGTCGGTATGTTTGAGGAAGATGACGAACAAAAATATTGGCGTCTTGAAGGCGTCAAAGAATGTGGCCGTCATGATGACGTTCTGGAATCCGCTTTAACGGTTGCCCGCGCCATTACAGGCGTCGAGGCTGAATTGACACGCCGCAAAACAGAAGCTGAAGGATGGTTGGCCCGCACACAAGAGGCCTTTCCACCCCAAAATGTCGGACGGCGCTTCTGTATTCGCGGCACTCATTTAAAAGAGAAACCTCACTCTAACCGCCTCAATATCACGCTGGATGCTGGCATTGCCTTTGGATCAGGCGAGCATGGGTCAACACGTGGCTGTCTCAGAGCACTGGAATTGATGGCCCATCGCCGCCCACGCCGTATTCTTGATATGGGGTGTGGCTCGGGTATTCTCGCCATGGCGGCTGCACGACTGCTACACCGCCCCGTTCTGGCAGTCGATATTGAGCCGTGGTCTGTACGTGTTGCCGCCTCGAACGCCAAGCTTAACAAAATAGGCCCGCTTCTGGATTGCCGCTTTGGGAATGGATGGCACACAGAAGCCGTGCGTCGTCATGCCCCTTATGACCTCGTCTTTGCCAATATTTTGGCCCGCCCCCTTTGCCGTATGGCTTCTTCCTTAGCCACAGCTCTTGCTCCTGGCGGAACGGCTATTCTGGCTGGGCTTTTGAACAGCCAAGCCCGCATGGTCTTAGTCGCTCATCAACGCCAAGGACTGGTGCTAGAGCGTCAGCTCAAAGAAGGAGCTTGGAGTACGCTTGTTCTCCGTAAACCGTTTTCAGCCTGACAATCCGCATTTTAACGACATGGTTTTACAATGACTTCTCTTTCAACCATTCCTCTTCAAGAGCGCCCTGCACGTGTTCGGGCATTGTTTTCTGACCTTTCCATCGATGGGATAATCGTCACACGGGGGGATCAATATTTGGGGGAATATGTTGCCCCTAATGCTGAGCGCCTCGCATGGATTAGCGGTTTTACGGGCAGTGCAGGGTTGGCCATTTTATTACGTGACACAGGATGTGTCTTCTCGGATGGTCGCTACACCGTACAGCTGGAAGAACAAGTTTCTCACGACATCTGGGAACGCCAGCATATTCTCCATTCTCCTCCCCGTGACTGGCTGAAGAAACATGCTCAAGGGCTCCGTGTTGGGTATGATCCACATCTCATCAGCGACTATGAGCTCACTTCATGGAAAGCCAATGGCGTTACTCTCGTTCCTGTCACTGAAAACCCTGTAGACCCGGCCTGGACAGACCGCCCAGCATCCCCTGCAGAACCTATTTCCCCTCATCCCCTTTCCTATGCTGGCGAAACCAGCCTTGAGAAGCGCACACGGCTCGCACAACAATTACGCGACAACCATGAAGAGGCGATGATCATCGCCGATTGCACTTCCCTCGCCTGGCTGCTGAATATACGAAGCCATGACATCGCGATGACGCCCATCGCGCATGGCTATGGCATTTTATACGCTGATGGCACGGTTGATTTCTTCGTTGATAAAACCCGTCTTACGGCACCATTAGAGGATGGTATTAGGCTCGTTCCGCCAGCACAGTTGGAGTCACATCTCCATAATTTTAAAGGCATAACCATCCGACTAGACCCATCTTCGACGCCTGTATGGTTCCGTATGATACTTGAAAAGGCCCAAGCAACTGTCATTAGTGGAACAGATCTTTGCAGCCTGCCAAAAGCCATTAAAAATACTGCAGAGCAAGCAGGCAGCCGCCGCGCTCATGAGCTTGATAGCCTTGCCTTAGCACGCTTTCTTTTTTGGATAGAGGCCAATGGCATTGGCAAGCATGAAACAGACCTTGCCGCAAAGCTTGAATCTTATCGGGCACAATCCGCCGACTATCGTGGCCCCAGCTTTGAAACCATTTCAGCCGCAGGCCCTAATGGCGCTTACCCTCATTATCGCGCCCAAGTCGGCCAAGATCGTGTTTTAGACGAAAATAGCGTTTATCTTGTTGATAGTGGTGCACAATATCCCTTTGGCACGACAGATCTAACACGCACTCTATGGGTTGGCCCGGCGGAACCACCTGCTGCGTTAAAAGAGGCTTTTACACGCGTTTTGAAAGGGAATATTACCCTCTCTTTGCAGCGTTTCCCCCAAGGTCTCCCCGGTTATCGGCTCGATACCCTTGCTCGTGCCTCATTATGGAACGCAGGGTTGGACTTTGACCACGGGACGGGTCACGGTATTGGAAGCTATCTTTCCGTGCATGAAGGACCTCAATCCATCTCATCTGGCGTGCGCCCCACCGGCCTTCAAGCCGGTATGATCGTCTCGAACGAACCAGGTTATTATGCACCCGGCCATTACGGTATTCGGATTGAAAATCTTCTTCTGATCAAAGAAAGTGCCTTGCAAAGCCCGCGCGGCCCTTTCTTAGAATTTGAAGTCCTCAGCTACACACCTATTGATCGTCGCCTCATTACACCGTCTCTTTTGACGGATGATGAACGCACCTGGCTCAACCATTATCACACAGAAGTCGAAAAACGGCTTCTGCCTCATCTCGAGCCTGACGTGCAAAATTGGCTGAAAAAGGCCTGCGCCCCGCTCTAAAACTCATAAAGCGAGAATGGGATGATCCTCTACTTCTGTAAGAAAACGGATCATCCCACCGCTTCTTACCCCCTCCACAAGCTCTTGTGGCGTTAGGCCAGCCATTTTCATCCCTGTTTCACAAGCAATCGCTCGCCCATCCAGGGCAAAGAAGGCTTCTCGCAAATCGTGAAGCGAAGGTACATTTTTGCGTAAAAGCTCTTCAGTCGCTAAGGCACCTTCGAGCCCTTGCATCGTATGAGAAAACACATGCACGGAATATCCTCCCGCAAAAAGAAGGGTCGGCCGCCCTAACGACAAAGCACTCGTCGCCAGCACAAAACCATAATGAGCTCGCTGCCATGAAGCATCTGCTAATGTCAGAAACAGAGGTGATGACGCCATCATGACGATGAATGCATAGGACACGCAGCGTCCCGCGCAACGGGATAAAAACGTTGCCCCATTGTCAGCGCATCCCACAGCATCAAACGTGTTTCTGAGAGATCATCCACTAAGTGCAGACATTCTTTCACGACCTTTATGGCCATGAATCCCGCCATAACAGAAACTGCAGGGCCTAAAACTCCCGCCTGAGCACAGCCGAGTGAGGGTGTTTCCAAAGCCTCAGGAAAGAGGCACCGATAGCACGGGCCTCCGTGATGAGGGCGAAACACAGCCAATTGTCCTGAAACCCCCTGCACCGACCCTGAAATAAGCGTTTTCTTCAAAGCGACACAAGAATCCGACACGCACATACGCGTGGCTGCATTATCCGTACCATCACACACAATATCATAATGCGGGAGAATATCGCCCAGAAGCGTTTCATGAACAGGAACAGGCCAGATCAAAACCTCACAATGAGAATTAAGCTGCTGCAGGCGTTCCCGCGCGACGTCAACTTTAAGACGCCCCACATCATCCGTATGGTAAAGAACTTGCCGCTGAAGGTTACTAAGCGACACCCTGTCGGGATCGATAAGGCCAATATGCCCTATCCCAGAACAGGCAAGTTGCTGGAGTAAAGAAGTTCCCAATCCGCCAGCACCGATAACCAGAATGCGTGCTTGCCGTAACTGATCCTGCCCCAAAGCACCAATCTGAGGAAGTAAAATATGGCGCGAATAACGCTCAAGTTCTTCATCAGAAAAATGCATTATTAGAGAACACTCATTTTGGAGGAAGATCTTCTTCTAAAACGGTTAAATTGACCGCATAGGACACTTCACCTTCATCTTCATCACGGTAAACCGTTCCGATAACTTCGCCTGCAACAGCAATCTCAACACTCATACCTTTGCGCGCTGGCGGAACTACCGTCAGTTTAGGGGACCCTAAAAGACGTTGAAGCGTTTGTTGCAAACGGGGAATTTCAGCTGCAGAAATATCAGCCATATAGTCACTCTCCTTAACATTTCACAGTCAATCAGACCCGCCCTTGATAGCTTATTGAGCACAAAACTGAAAGTCATCTCTCCACAAAGAGACATAAGCGTGATAGAGGAGCGAAATTACTCACTTAAAATATTTAGCGTTTTTACTTTGCCGCTACGCCGCCACTAATCCCCTGCCATGTGGAGAGAGAATGAAGCCCCTTACTCTGCTTAGAACCCTTGTACTCGCAACACCTGTTGCTCTAGGGGGATGCGGTTATTGGGACGCTCGCGAGGCGCACCGTGCTCAGTTCGAGATGGTCGGTATGACAACCTATGACCTCCAAGCATGCGCAGGTATGCCGAACAAGACTCAAAAGCTCAATGATTCGACCTCCATCTGGCAGTATGACGTAACGCGCAGCGTGCCGGCCATGCAGGATAATGGATTCTTCCCTGTGGGAAGTGTTGTCAAAATGTATCAATCATTTGTTGGTGGCCCTGGCTCAAACTGCCATATGTTCTTGCGGATTAATCATGACCGTATCGCCGAAATTCATTATTCTGGCGATAATGACGAATATATTGGCGTTGATGGTATTTGCTCACTCATCACGCGTGGATGCGCACGGCAACGTGAATCAACGATGCATAGAGCTCCAGGGATATTCCCATTCGGGCCAATTTCGGCCTTCCATTCAGCCAAGACACCACCACAAAGTGCCGATGCCACTTACTCGACTGAATCCGGGCAGTACATCCCTCAATTTACAGATATCAACAAACCCGTTATTCAAAAAACGGAACCACCACCTGCCAATAAAAAATAAGAGCCATCCCCTCATCATCTAAAGAGGGGAAAATCCCACATGACGAACCATCCTAGGTCGACAGCAGCTCTTTCATACGGCGGACGCTAGCGCCTAATCCGACAAAAACAGCCTCTGCAATGAGGAAATGACCGATATTGAGCTCCGCCAAGTTAGGAAGAGCCGTTACAGGCGCGACATTCTCATAGGTTAAGCCATGTCCTGCATGCAGCTCAATGCCATGTTTGTTGACGCACTGAGCAGCCCGCTGTAAGCGCTCAAGCTCCCCTTTTCTACCAGAGGCATAGGCCCCTGTATGCAGCTCCACCACCGGAGCGCCTAACCGATGAGCCGCCTCAATTGAGGCCTCTTCTGGATCAATAAAAAGAGAAACGCGGATACCTGCCTCCTTTAAACGCGCGATCCGTGGCGCAAGAGAGGCTTCTTGCCCAACAACATCCAACCCTCCTTCTGTTGTCACTTCCTGCCGGCGTTCTGGCACGAGACAACAAGCATGAGGCTTTAAACGACAGGCAATCTCGACCATTTCATCGGTCACGGCCATTTCAAAATTCAATGGCGCGGGAAGAGCGCGCAGCCGCTCGACGTCCTCATCACGAATATGGCGGCGGTCCTCACGCAAATGCGCTGTAATCCCGTCAGCACCATGCTCTAAAGCGAGACGTGCCGCGGCCACTGGATCAGGATACGACTCACCCCGTGCATTCCTCAACGTCGCTACATGATCAACATTAAGCCCTAGGCGGATCATAACGTTCCCCTTTCCTATCCCATTCGGTGCGCTGTCGGCTCATTTCTTCAGCCATAGCAAGAGCGGCGACTAAACTAGACGCGTCTGCACGTCCCTCTTGCGAGACTCCACACGCAATATCAAAGGCCGTTCCATGATCAGGCGATGTGCGGATGATAGGCAACCCTAAAGTCACGTTTACCCCACCTGCCATGTCTAACGTCTTGAGCGGGATCAACCCTTGATCATGATATAAACAAATCGCGGCATCATAGTGAGGGCGTGCTGCCGCACTAAACATCGTATCAGGCGGCATAGGGCCCGTAACGTGAAAGCCTGCATCCTGTAATTTAGCAACGGCAGGTTTGATGATGGTGCGCTCTTCTTCCCCCATCATCCCATTTTCCCCCGCATGAGGGTTTAACCCTGCAATCGCAAGGCGCGGCTTTTTACTGCCGAAATCACGCTGCAAAGCGCGATGCGCCAGCGTTGTCACCTCAATAATGCGTTCTTCTGACAGTTGGTCGATCGCCCGCCTTAACGAAACATGAATGCTGGTCAACACCACCTTTAATTCAGGGCAAGCCAGCATCATCACTTCTTGCCCTGTTACACCACACAGCTCAGCCAAAAACTCTGTGTGGCCTGGATGTGGAAAGCCTGCGGCCGCAAGCACATGCTTCGCAATCGGGTTTGTCACAACCCCACCCGCCTCGCCTCTTTGTGTTAAAGAAACGGCGCGTTCAATGCTTTTGATCACAGCTCCAGCATTGCGGCTATCTGGCTGCCCTGGAGTAACAGGCTCTGCACAAGGCACATGCATGATGGGCAAAACGGAGGGGAAAAGAGCCGGCACCTCTTCCACTGAAGAGATTTTCTGAAGAGGAAGCGCACCTTCCACAAGGGAAGCATCCCCAATCCAGAAAAACGGTGTGCCTTGATGTCGCAAGCGCTTCCACGCCTTAACCGTTAATTCCGGACCAATCCCCGCAGGATCTCCCATTGTCAACGCCAATGGACGGCTCATACGCTCCCCTTTCATCCCTTATTTTTCCGATAAAGCGGCTAAGATACGCACCCAAGAACGTATGCCTTTATGAAAGGAATCAAGCCCATAACGCTCATTAGGCGAGTGGATACGGTCATCTGCCTGAGCAAACCCGACCATCAAGGCATCCATGCTCAATGCTTCTCTGACCTCTCCGGCAACAGGGATAGACCCACCTGAGCCAACCGTCACCGCTTCGTTACTCCATTCTTCACTTAAGGCCTTCAGCGTTGCAGGCAAGAACTGGCTGCTTTTCGCAACCGCAAAACCTTCTGAACGCCCATGCGAAATAAACTCCGCTTTTACATCCTTGGGTAACGCTTGGCGAATATGCTGGCGAAATGCTTCCTGAATACGGTCAGGATTTTGTCCCGGCACAAGACGGAAGGAAACCTTCGCCCGTGCTGTTGCTGGTAAGACAGTTTTAAACCCTTCATCCTCATAACCGCCTGAAATACCATTTATTTCACAGCTTGGCCGGCACCAGGTTTGCTCAACCGCACTAAAGCCTTTTTCTCCCGCTGCGATTGAAAGCCCCGTCCCTTCGAGAAAAATTTCATCACTTGGGAACAAACGCCGCCATTGCGCACGCGTAGCATCATCAGGAACTGTTACGCCCTCATAAAAACCTGGCAACGTTACCCTTCCATCACGATCTCGCAGAGTTGCAAGGGCTTGGCATAAAAGAGCAATAGGATTAGCTGCAGCGTTTCCATACATTCCAGAATGAAGGTCATGCGTTGCAGCAGAAAGGATCACCTCTTCTGCAACCGTCCCGCGTAGTGATGTTGTAATCGCCGGTGTCCGTCGATCCGCCATCGTTGTATCGCAAATCAACGCGACGTCGGCTTTAAGTTCTTCTGCATTTTCTTTTAGAAACGGCAGAAGATTTTCGCCTCCAGACTCTTCTTCCCCTTCAAGCAATACACTAACTTTGACGGGCAATTCCCCATGCACCTCTTTCCAGGCACGGCACGCCTCAAGAAATGTCATGACCTGGCCTTTATCATCACTCGCCCCACGCGCGATGATCACTTTGCGCCCTGACGCATCCTCAGCCATTTGAGGATCAAATGGGGCTGTCTTCCATTCATGCTCGGGGTCGGTCGGTTGCACATCATAATGCCCGTAGAACAGCACATGGGGCTTCCCATCACGATGGTTCGTACTATGGGCAACCACCATCGGATTCCCAGGCTTAGCCCAGCGCACATCCCGCACCTCCGCTATCATAGCACAAGATTTTAGGTCATCCCGCAGCCATTCTGCAGCCCGACGGCAATCCGCCGCGTGCTGGCTTTGTGTCGAGATACTGGGAATACGCAACAAAGTGAAAAGCCGTTCCTGAGCTTTGTCCAGCGTCTTATCGACATGAGATAAAACCGCTTCTACCGATGCATAATCAACCATACTATAATTCTATCCTTTTCAGCCTCGCCTATTGGCTCAATTGAACCCCAAGACGGGTTGGTAATTCTTGCTTTTCTGACTCTTCCTCCTCTTCAGAGGAAACCAGCCCACTCTTTTTTTCCTCATGCGCACGCCCACCAATCGGACGACACTGCAACGGAGCAGGCGCAAAACGCCTTTCTAACGGCTGCTCATGCCCTAGGCTCTGATCAAAGGACATCGGTGCTGCTCCCGATGCCAGAGAAAGTATGTCTGCAAAAACCTCTCTGAACCGCGCAAGCGTATTCTCTTTTTCAACACGCTCGCGTGCTTTGGTCTGCACATGTTTCCAAAACTCTTCGTTCTGATACAGTTCAGCAATAGCCTGCGCAAAACGACGTGCATCATTAAATCCACCATTGAAGCATTCTTCACGGTCCGTCCAATGAAGGGATTCCATCAACGGAGCACTGACAACCGAAGGAAGCCCATACGCCGCCCCTTCTACAACCTCCAACGGCTGCGTCGCGAAAGCTCGTGTTGGCGCCACCATCACCCGACATTGTTGCATCAGCGCTTCACGTGATTGCTTGGGAGACGATAACCCTTCAAGCACCACAAACCGCTCATAAAAGCTCAAATTAATCGCTGGGTTATGATACGTCCCAACCCAAACAGGGACATCTGCTGGCAAAAAGTCATTCAGATGCGGCACAACCTGCAAGCAGAACCAATCAAATCCATCATGTACAGCATCCCCAGAACGATAAATGGGCAATGGGAAGAAAAGGCCATGACGTTCTGAAAACTCTCTATCCCCTTCCCAAGCGGGCTTCACCGCTACAGGAGGCAGGAGTTTAACAGCATCATAGCCTAGCTCATTCAGTAACTGAACCTCAGCCTCATCCCCGGCAATAATGCATTGACATATCCATGCGGCGGAGAGTTCTTCTGCCGCTTCTTGCCGCAAACGCGCTCGATCATCCTGGTTGCCCACAAGACGGCGCAGATGATTCTCCATTGCCCGCAAGCTCCCTCCTTCGGGAGAAACAAGATCGAGAATGATCCCACGCGCAGGTAAAGAAGCCGCTTCAGCCTGTAAAATCGGGGCAAGCTCTGAAAGAACAGAAGTGCCTCCTATCCATAGTGCCTGAAATTTCCCCCGCCTGGACTGGAAAAACTCCGCCATATCCACAGTACCAACCACACATTCGATATCTGGCGGGTAATCCACTGGAATGGACAAGCGATCTTCTTTCGTAGGACGTAGCCCCACGACAATGATATCCCATCCCTGCTGCTGTAAGGCGTCAATCTGATAGAAAATGCGTTTTGCCGCCTCTCCTTCCTCTTTATGCGGCACGTGAGAGAACACCATGACCATAACCGGACGCGCACGCGGGGCTTGCCATTCTCCACTTCCAGGAAGGGCGTGTTGTGACAACAGACGTGAAAAAAAACGCTTCAAACGTACCGGCTGCTGGGAAAGAGCATCAGGCGATACCGGGGCTGTTCCTAAATCTCTGATCAAGATATCCGGGATATAACGCAACTTATGCCCTTGAGCCCGAAGTGCAAGTGCTAGAGGCGCAAAACCACTGGCGAGACCACAACGCTCTATAACGGGTAAAATGTGGCGTAAACTGTCTCGGCGCGCGAAGATAAATCCTTGCTGCACGGCTTCAACATCCCGCTCATGACCAATATCCACATCATAAGCGCTTTTACCGTGGCCACATGGCGTAATGTGGCCATCACGCCAAAGACGACACCCCGCTTCGACAACATAGCCATCGACACCAATAATCTGCCCCGTCCCACCGTGGATCGACGCATCCGCCATCGCATGCTGAACTGCCTGGATGGCGCCTAATAAAGGCTGCATTCCTGCCTGCATGATAACGATAGTCTCTGATGTTACGTGTTGAACACCATAAGCGAGCAGCTTCTCGCGTGGTTGCCATTGATCTGGATATAAAAGTGTCACCCCTTCTGTACATTGCTTAATTCTGCGATGCTCTTCCGCAGAACCACTACTAACGACAATGATCTCACACGCTGTGTAGCCCTGCTCATGAAGCGCCAAGAGCGATGCAATGACTGAAAAATAATCCCCATCTGAGAGGATAATAATACTCAGCTCCGGGGCTGTAACGACGGGAAAACGTAATGGAGAGCGAAATATTGCTGGTAAAGCAGACGCCACACGGCTGACAGCGACACGCTGATAAGACTCTTTTTCAGGCGCTTCAGGCAATAAATGAAGACGCCCTTCCTCTTTTTTAATCCATAAAACAAACGCATTATCCCGCTGTAACGTCGGGGTCATTTGATATGAATCACGTGTTTGCGCAAAAGCTGCGAGGTCTAGGGCCTCACAGGGCTGACGCTTTTCATGCACGCCTGATGCTAAGAAATGTGCATATCCGTTACGAAAAACTCCTTGAGCGATAGCGTCTCGTACATCTGGATAGCGATTAAGATAATAGGCCTCACTAAAAAATGGATTAGGGTCAAAATCCTGCGCATTTTCACATGATAAATAATGGTGTAGCGGATTGATATATTGGCCATTATCAATCTGTTCTTTGACATCAGGATAACGTTTTACATACCATTTTGGGTCAAAATACCATGTCGTTCTGACGAGCCCTAATTGAGGGTTTTCTAACGAAAGATACTGCTCAAACCCACCGCGTTCGAGATCAAACCCCACATCTTCTTTAAGACATTCATCCATAAAGAGATCTTGTTGGAAAAACATATTAGGGCTTTGACGTGCTTTATCGCCTATACGCAAAAAATAATCATAGCCGTTAGCAAACCCCATTTTCAGGACTTTGCGGTAACTGATGTCCGTATTGCTTCGAAAATATTCTATAGAATCAAACAACCAATGCGGCGCACTGTGCCGGTACCCAACATCCATATAATGTTGGAAGCCACTCTCAAAAATACCGCTTAGTTTCACACTACGCATAACAGTATCGTTACGCCGCAAATACCATGCTTCATCAAAATAACGGTTAGGAGAACGTTCACGATGAACACCCTCCTTTTCCCACAACTCTTCTAAGCGATAGTCATCCGCTTTCTGTTCTTCCTCAGACATAACGTGCCGATACCGACGGCGATACCAACTCGCATCGAATAAGCTCCATAATGGCTTCTCTAGCTCATCATGACGGAACCGAGGCACTAGTATACCGCCAATATTTTCTTCCGGCACGTTATATCATCCCTGTCAATTAGTTGCTTTTTTTGTAGCTGTGCCAAAACTCACGGAAATCAACAGGTTGTGGATTGACGGTTGAGAAACCACTCTCTCTGATGAGGTTGAGCAAAACCGCACGCGCGGCTGGCATTAAATACCCTGACGCGTTTTGCACCAAATAAGCCTCTTTCTCTTCTGAAGACGCCTCACCTGTCAGCCCAAAAATACCGGCATAGACAACATTAGCACGATAAACGGTTGGCAAGTCCTCATTCTCTTCAGCCTTGCGTGGCAGGCCTGTTCCCTCAAGCACCAGGCGTAGCTCATAGAGAGATTCATCATTGGATGCTTTACGCAAGCTCAGATTCACGACAAGATTAAGATGTGGCGGGGCCTGAAGAGTGAGAAAAACTTGTGGAGATTCCGGCACATCTATCTCTGCATGACAAAGATATTGAGCCCCGAGCTGTAGCTCAAGTGCTGCACGCACGGCATTCTCGCCAGATTTTTTTGTCATGATCCTGACTCTGTCCTAATTATCTGATACGCAAACGTATCTGTTCTCGACAATTGTGATTAACGGGACGCATTGTCGAAAGAAACAGGCATAAGCGTCAAGTGTTCATACACATGTTTCTTGTCGCGTTCCTTCAAGCAGGATAAGAATACCCCATGCTCAGACTACTCATTATTGTCCTTGTTGTTTTGTTCCTGGCCACAGTCGCCCTCAGTAACACTGATCCTATGACCATTTGGTTAGGTCCGTGGCAATGGGAAATTAAGCCAGACGGGATTTTTATTTTTGCTGTCCCTCTTGCTGGGTTGGTTATCGGCTTTTTGCTTGGCTGGATGGGCGAATTACGTCAACGCCGCCGTGCGCGCCGTGCGGAAAATCAAGTGCGTTCTCTAGAGAAGCAAATTGTTGAGCTTCATCAACGCCTCGACCAAGCGCAAGCCTCTGCCGCACCGTCAAAGCCAGCAGCACCTGCTCAAACAGAGACCGTTCAACCTATGGCTGAGAAATAACCCATGGCCAATCGCCGTTCTACACGCCTCATTGCCGCTCTAGACACATCAGACCACGCAACCGCACAGCGTTGGGCGAATGATCTTCGTGGATGTGTTGATGCTGTTAAACTCGGCCTCGAATTCACCTACGCATGCGGCCTAGAGGCTGTGAAAGCGATTGGGGCACAGCAGGATCTTTTCCTCGACCTCAAATTGCATGACATCCCCAATACAGTAGCATCCGGCCTAAAAGCCCTCACACCGCTCAAACCCCGCCTCACCACCATTCATGCCTGTGGCGGGGCGGAGATGATCCGTCGTTCCAGAGAGGTGCTGGATGAAGCATTCCCGGGGGACCCAGAACGGCCTAAACTCATTGCTGTGACCGTCTTAACCAGCATGAACACCCAAACCCTCTCCGAGATTGGGGTGAATGCCACGCCGTTGCAACAAGTGGTGAAGCTCGGCCGGTTGGCCATGCAGGCCGGAGCGGATGGGCTTGTCTGCTCCGCTCATGAAATTACAGCCTTGCGTGATGCGCTCGGTGAGGTGCCAGAACTGATTGTGCCCGGCATACGCCCCGAGGGTAGTGAAGCCCATGACCAGAAGCGCGTCATGACCCCGCGCCAAGCTGCTGAGGCCGGAGCGGACTGGATTGTGGTTGGTCGCCCCATCACACGGGCCGCGGACCCCGCACAGGCAGCACAGACCATTCAAGCTGAGCTCAAGGCTTCATGACAGAGATCAAAATCTGTGGGTTAACGCGGCCTCAAGATGTGCAACTTTGTGCCGAGCTAGAGGTGACATGGGTGGGGTTTGTGTTTTACCCCCCCTCTCCGCGCTCCATCTCGGCTGAGCAGGCGGCCCTCTTGCACCAAACCATCCCTACAGCCCAACAAGGCGGGCCATCACGTGTCGGGTTATTTGTTAAACCGACCCTTGAGATGATCAACGATGTTCTCGCGCATGTTCCGCTTGATGTCTTGCAACTCTACACCACGCCAGACATAGCTCAGCAGATTAAACAACAAACGGGCCTTCCCGTTTGGCTCGCACGTGGGATCAAAACAGCGTCTGACCTCCCCACGCAGGCGAGCACGCTAGACCGTTTCATTATTGAGGCCCCGGCTGATGAGCATGACACGCGCCCTGGCGGGCTTGGGAAACGCTTTGATTGGTCCTTAACACAAGGATGGAACGCCCCTCTCCCTTGGCTATTAGCCGGAGGGCTTAACGCCCATAATGTTCAACAAGCGATAGCCACCAGCAAGGCGACAGCGGTTGATGTCTCCTCTGGTGTGGAATCCCACCCTGGACATAAATCCCCAGAACTTTTGAAGAATTTTGTCAAAAATGCACATGCAGGGGGTTGTCTTTCCACGGGAGAATGATATGTTCCCCGCACGCTCAGCGGAGAGATGGCCGAGCGGCTTAAGGCGCACGCTTGGAAAGCGTGTGTACGTTAATAGCGTACCGTGGGTTCGAATCCCACTCTCTCCGCCATCTATGCCGAGTAGTGCTTCCCTATAAAATTCTGACGATTGGTCCATGTTTAGAGCACAGCATATCAACATTTTCCGCGTCAGACGATGATCCCCGCAAGGTATATCAAGATATCATCCCATATGAGGCGTGACGGCCATCATGCCCTCTCTCACTGGTCATCACCTCATAGCTGATCATGGAAGATAACGCCTGTAAGCAGCATCTTCATTGCCCCAATAGTAAAATTTTTGTTTAGAAGACGATAAACCTCTTCTCCCCGTACAGACGCTTCACGGGATTCAAAAATGACTCAATGCACCTTACAGGCAACCCGCCACGGCCTCAAGAAGGGCCACGCGAAGGCTATAGGCGCTGCATCAATAGCAGCGTGGCACCGCATACGGCACAAGAAATACCAAAAAGCAGGATCATATTAATCAAGCATTACTTATTTGCCTAAGGTAAGATGCGGTTGAGTGTGTGAACTGTCATGCCAACGCCGTGGTTTACCTACCGATTTGCCTAAGGTAAGATCTCATCCTGCATACCGAGAACAACAACTGTGCCGTGGTTTACCTACCGATTTGCCTAAGGTAAGATATAGATCCGGAATAACTTCTTGTTATCATGATGTTTTTTGCCTTTTTTCGGGATAAAAACCATCGCCGTACCGTCTCTTTCACGCCAATTCTGTCCGTTTTTTCTCTCAACTGGACCGACACTCCCCCATTATTCACGTTAATAGCGCCATAAGATAATAAATGCGCAGGAGAACAGCATTCCTCATTTCGGAATGACATGCACGAAAAACGTTATGACAATATAACGATATATTTTATGAAGACACCATGATGAGCGACTATGACATTAGTTTCTACGGCGTCATGCCACCAGGATGTTCTTATTACACGTTAAAAGAACACGCCATATTCTAAAAAGAGAGGAATCCCTCTCGCCAGTCTCCTGACGAGAGGTAATCCTTCACATGGAAAACCATGTTACCGTGGTTTCCCTACCGATTTGCCTTTTATGGAGAGTATGGAGCATACTTTCTCCTGTCAATACTGGGGCAGAAAAATCATGACGGCAGTCACAGAGTCTTTTTTATTTGGCATTGATCTTGGCATCGGTTCTTGTGGCTGGGCGGTCCTGCGCAACACGGATACTGATAACGCCATTGAGGCTCTAGGCAGCTGGTGTTTTGATGTTCCAGAGACGAACAAAGAGCGCACCCCAACCAATCAAATTCGGCGGGCTCACCGCCTTCTTCGTCGCGTTATTCGCCGGCGTCGCAAACGTATGACCGATATCCGCCATCTCTTTGAAACCTATGGGCTGCTCTCCTCCTCTAAGCCTGATGCTCTCCATCAACCCGGCCTAGACCCGTGGGAAATGCGCGCCAAAGGGCTTGACCGCCCCCTTTCCCCACACGAATTTGCAATTGCGCTTGGCCATATCGCCAAAAGACGCGGTTTTAAATCCTCAGCAAAACGCGCTGCGACCAACTCCTCTGCCGAAGAAGGCAAGATGCTTGGCGCTGTCGAAAAGACAAAAGAACGATTGGCACAATATCGCACGGTTGGCGAGATATTCGCCCGTGATCCCCTCTATGGGAACAGGCGCCGAAATCGGGATGGTCTTTTTGACCGTACCATGAGCCGGGATGATGTGCTGGCAGAAACACGCACGCTCTTTTCCGCCCAACGCCGCCTCGGAAACACTGCCACAACGAAGGAGCTGGAACATTCTTTCATTGCAATCGCTTTTCGGCAAAAACCTTTGCAAGATAGCGCCGCCCGTGTTGGGGAGTGTCCTTTTGAAAAGGGTGAAAAACGTGCCGCCCGCTTCGCCCCCTCTTTCGAGCGCTTTCGTCTCCTTTGTCGTCTCGTCAATTTGCGTGTGACAGACGGCCCTATAGAGCGCCCTCTCACGCCTGAGGAACTCCGCCTCTCCTATGAGCAAGCCGGGAAAACCCGTAAGCTCACGGTGAAAAAAGTCCGCACCCTGATCGGCTTACGTGATGACCAGCGTTTTACCACCATCCCACCAGAGCAAGAAAACCACGATATCGCCGCCAGAACAGGAGAATCTTTTCCTGGAACAGCGACATTTCGGTCAATTTTGGGCGAGACACTCTGGCAGTGTATGCTCCCCCACCCAGAGCCTCTTGATGAAGCCGCTTGGGTGATCAGCTTTCATGAACTGACCGATACAATCCATGAAAAGCTCAAAACCATTGGCCTTCCGCTCGAGGTGCTTACCCTCATTATACAAGCCGTTGATGAAGGTAAATTTGCAAAATTTAAAGGCGCGGCCTCCCTTTCTGACAAAGCCGCACGGCGTCTCATTCCCTTTCTGGAAGAAGGCTTAACATATGACAAAGCCTGCCAAAAAGCTGGATATAATCACGCAGCCTCACAATTGAGCCATTACGATACGATTGATACGAAAGAAAAATTTAACGCATTATTAGACGATGTACGCGAGAGCATTGGCAGCCCTATTGCTCGCAAAGCCCTAAGTGAAGGTATGAAACAACTCTGGGCTATGCGAAATCGCTGGGGATTGCCCGACGCTATTTATATTGAACTGGCGCGCGATGTCAGCAATAGCGCGGAAAAAAGACGAGACATTGAAAAAGGCATCCAGAAAAACACGGCACAACGCGCGCGTGAGCGTGCAGAAGCTTGTGAGCTACTTGGCCAGGACGTTATTTCATCCGAGACACTCTTGCGCTTCCGTCTCTGGAAAGAGCAAGGCGGTCGATGCTGCTATACTGACCAACCTATAGCACCCGAGACACTGATCGCCAGTGATAATAGTGTTCAGGTCGACCATATCCTTCCTTGGTCTCGTTTTGGCGATGATAGCTACCTCAATAAGGGGCTCTGCACCGCCAAGGCAAATCAGGAAAAGAAAAATCAAACCCCGTATGAATGGATCCACCAAAAGAAAGGCCCAGAGGACTGGGAGCGTTTTAAAGCATCTGTTGAAGGGCGCAAAGAAACACGCGGGTTAAAAAAACGCAATTTTCTTCTCAAAAGCAGTGCCGAAATCGAAGAACGTTTTCGTAGCCGCAACCTTAATGATACACGCTATGCAACACGCCTTATGGCAGAGGCTGCCCGCCTTCTCTACCCGCCTGGCCAACGTGCAGAGAAAGGGGGCATACGGCGTGTTTTTACACGCCCTGGTGGCCTCACTGCAGCGCTTCGTCATGCATGGGGCGTTGAATCCCTCAAGAAAATTGACGGTAAACGTATCAGAGATGACCGCCACCATGCACTTGATGCCGTTGTGGTGGCCGCGGTGAATGAACGTGAAATCCAGAAACTGACACGTTCTTTTCAAGAATGTGAGCAAAAAGGGCTTGCACGCCCCATGCGAGACGTTGCCCCTCCATGGGATAATTTCCGGCACGATCTTGAAGCCGCCTTCAAAACCATCACCGTTGTGCGGCCAGAACGCCGCCGCGCCAGAGGGGAAGGACATGCGGCCACGATTTACCAAGTGCGACAAGAAGGCACAAAACCCGTTATTTATGAACGCCGCGCTATTGATAAGTTGAAAGAAACTGACCTCACTCATATTAAAGACCCCGAGCGTAATGCCGGGCTTATTTCTGTTCTACGCACCTGGGTTGAGGCAGGTCGCCCTGCCGATAAACCACCCCGTGCCCCAACCGCTGAGGGGAAATTAGGCCCTGAGATCCGTAAAGTGCGGGTTGCTTCTACCGATAAGCCTGCTGTGCTCGTCCGAGAAGGAACGGCCAACCGGGGCGATATGACACGTGTGGATGTGTTCAAAAAATATGGGAAAACAGGCAAGGTAGAATGGTATCTTGTGCCAATTTACCCTCATCAAATCATGAACCCTACCCGTTGGCCTCATCCACCCGATAGAGCTTCAGCTCAAAACAAACCAGAAGAAAAATGGCCACAGATGGGGCCGGACCATCATTTCTGCTTTAGCCTTTATCGCCGCAGTTATGTCCGGGTGATCAAACGCGATGGCACAATTGTTGAAGGATATTTCTCCGGGCTTGATCGATATAGTGCGTCCTTCGCGCTATCTCGCACCGAAAACCCAACCTCAGTGACCCGAAGTATAGGCGCAAAAACGCTTACATCCATCCAAAAATACAGCATCAACCGCTTTGGAGAGCTCTCTCCCATTCAACAGGAGGCACGAACATGGCATGGCGCAGTGTGCACCTCTCCCGCCCCTCCAAACTCCGTCTGAAGGACCATCAACTCGCAATCTTTCAAGGCTCAGACACTACGCCAACCATCATTCCCCTTGAAGATCTCGCTTGCTTGGTGTTTGACACACCACAAATCAATCTTTCCGGCGCACTCCTTTCCGCCTGCGTAACCAGGGGGATTACCCTCATCATCCCAGATGAAAAACATCATCCTGCTGGGCTTCTCCTCCCTTTTCATCAACATCATGCGCAAGCCGAAATTCTTTCCACCCAGATCGATGCCTCCCAACCTCTGCGCAAACGCCTCTGGCAACAGCTCGTTATGGCAAAAATTAAAAACCAAGCCACCGTTCTGGCAGAATGTAACCCTCCTGACGCTATAATACTTCGCCAAATGACCCGTCGCGTGATGTCAGGAGACCCAGAAAATATTGAAGCCCAAGCTGCCCGCTTTTATTGGTCACGTCTTTTTTCAAAATTCACACGGGCAGACCCTGACGATAAACGAAACGGACTTCTTAATTACGGCTATGCTATTCTTCGGTCTGCCATTGCCCGGAGCTGTGTTGCCTCAGGCCTTGTCCCAGCCCTTGGCGTGCACCATTCATCCCGTACTAATGCCTTTAATCTTGTCGATGACCTTATAGAACCTTTCCGCCCGGCTGTTGATCGCATGATTTACCGTTACGACCCAGAACCAAACACGGCGCCTATTACTCTTGAAGAGCGCCGTTTGATGGCCAACATCCTCACGGAAGAGGTTTTTAATTGGCACAGAATGTATGACCGTCCTTGCGGCTAGTGAGGCTATGACAACAAGCCTCGTGAAGGCCCTTTCACAAGGTAAAGCCGAAGGGCTGAAATCCCCCCAACTGGCAGACAGAAGCACGCCATGAAAGCCGAGGAGGCCCGATTTTTGTGGCTCATGATTTTCTTTGACCTCCCCGTACGCACAAAAACACAGCGGCGTCAGGCAACGCGCTTTCGCAACTTCCTCCGCCATGACGGGTTTATTATGGTGCAATACTCCGTTTACGCCCGTATCGGGCGGGGGAAAGACAGCATAGAGAAGCATCTCCGGCGCGTCCGCACAGCCCTCCCACGGGAAGGGAGTGTCCGCGCTCTTCATATCACAGACAAACAATATGGACGAATGGAGATTATGCTTGGATTTGCTAAAAAAACGGAAAAAACCGGGGAAAAACAAATGATATTGCTGTGATTTTTAATCCAGAAAATGAAAGAAATAACAGCAATATCAATAAGTTATATCATAGCTAAGCCTACCATGGGCAAATCGGTAGGTAAACCACGGCAGGAACTTGAGGCCACGACAACAGATCGCAAGCCTACCATGGGCAAATCCGGTAGGTAAATCACGGCAAACGGCTCAATAAGGCTTTATATGCATATGCTCTTACGCTCATATTTCCATCACTATGGGCAACCTGCACGCACGAACAATCACAGAGCATCAACCCGCTGGAAAGCCACTCCTTTTGCGACCAACCTCCAAAAATCATTCCCACCACTCTTTAATCCGTGCCCATAAATTTTCAACAAGATGCCGGTGTCTGGAAGCCCATTTGGGGCAAGTAACTTTAGGATCGTTCTGGCGTGGCGAGAAACGGGACGAGACCCGTGGGTCCAAAGAGAGTCACGGAATTTATGTGAGGCATAGCCACGGTCGCAGACCACATAAATTAGGCGGAGCGGACAGATGAGAACGTAGAGCATAGGCACATGACCATTCGTAGCCTGTCCGGGTGACAGCGTGAAAGACAGAGCCTGGCCACGTCCGCCAGCGGCTACACAGACCTTGATGCCCCCCCCCCACGTGATCGACCACGAGCTTCACGATCTCTGTGGCCGTCTTTGTACCCCCTTTTTTAGCCGCCCCAGCCGCCTTATGGTGGGCACGTATGACAGTTCCATCAAGAAAAACCGCACCCAATGCTTGATCCTTGCTGCTAACCCGTTCAAAGAGACGCTGCCAGACACCAAGCTTCGACCATCGAATGAACAACTGGGCGGCAATCCACCAGGGACTAAACTCAGAAGGTAGAAAACACCATTTCGCACCATTTTAATGCCGACAGAAAATCGCAGAGATGGTCCGTCGAAGGTTGTTTGTTATTCAAGTCCTAACAAGACCTAAAAGATTTTTATTCACATAATGCAGTTTCATTATGCTGTAGAACATAAAAAATCACGCTACAGCATAACGTACCAATATAGTTATAAAACCATTACAATAATAATATTTAACGAAGCAAACCAATAGCTGCTATACTTTCCAATAAAAGACTCCCTCCAAAATCAGTATTTACATCAAAAGAGTAAGCTATATTTTCCAATTTGAAATCTGTTGTATAATTTTTATTAATCCTTTTAAATTTTTCATATGTCATCACAAATGAATAAGTATTTTTCTCCTTTGGATTTCCGTAATCATCAAGTTCAATATAATCAATTATAAACTTACATGATCTTGGTGGACTTTCAACATTAAAAACATTTTCCAATATCTTATAATATTCAATTTTTATCAATTGAGCAAGTAATACATGTGGAATAATTTTTGCATTATTAGAATCTAATTTTTTATTAAATATATTTGTGCTTACGAAATAAGGTACATTTTTTATCATTTTTATTTCATCATTTGTGACTTTTGATACACAGGGATTAAACGTTACACTCTGATGAAATCCAGAATTTATTTCAAATAAATCGGTATCGTTACTTTTATTTTTTTCAATTTTTGCTTCGAGATTTTTTAGACTATTCTTAATATCCGATGCATAAAGTGTCATATATCTATCAACGTCATTCCATTTATTGTAACAAAATGCAGAACCGGCACATAAAAATATTAATAAGACGTAAATGTATGCTTTCATAGAAAAATCCACGCAAGAATGCCATGTTGTAACGATATAAGAACAACCTTCTCCTTATTTGCATAGTAAGGTCAAGATTTTCTCATCGTTAAATATGATTATATTAGATATGTTCATCAGAAAATATACTTGTTCTAAATATGTTTTTTATATTCTTTCCAACTTTCCTCTCCTAAACTTCAATATATGATGGCACTCTGTAATGAGGTATCATGCTCAGACCACGAGGATTATAATGGAAAAACCACCTAAAAACGATATTCCAGATGACCACAGTAATCATACAAAATCACACAATTTTCTCAAAAAACTATATGATAAGAGCTCGATACTAAAAGTCAGAAAAAAGAAAATCTATCTAAACCACGATGATATCGTCAGTATTAATATAAAAAACAATATTAAGAATGACCTTTATCATTATTTTATTCAAATATCTTGGTGGAAATTTTCATTTTTATCCTTTCTGGTTTATTGCGTTATCTGCCTTTTTTTCGCGACCCTTCTTTACCCTGAATGGGCAGAAATATCGTCCATCAAAAACCCCAGCCTTCTTACCTTATTTTTCTTTAGTATCGAAACCCTATCCACAGTTGGCTTTGGCTTTATGGCACCAACCCAAGCCATCTCTCATACCATTGTTTCAATCGAACTCTTTACAGGTATTTTGGTCAACGCTGTCGTCACAGGTCTTATTTTTGCTCGTTTCACGCGTATCCCAGCACGTGTTAATATCAGTGATGATATCGTCGTTTATGAGGAAGGCGGGATAAAATATCTATCCGTCCAAATTATTAATGAACGCAAAAACTCTGTTATCTCGTTAAATTCAGAAATGACCCTTTTACGGATCGTCCAATGTGAAGACAAAAGTGCAAAACCTATTTTTGAACAAATAACTCTCAAAGAAAACTTTATTCCTATTCTGCAATATTACCATGAATTATGTCATGCAATTAATGAAGAAAGTCCATTTTATCAGATGAGTAGTGACGATTTTCAAAAAGAGAGTTTCCGTATCTTTCTCTATATTAACGGAATTGATGATGTTACGCGGCAAAATATTTTTGCACGCAAAACATACAAAATAAAAAATATCAAAGAAAGTTACCGGTTCGAAAATATTATGAATATTGAAGATAATGGAACAATCATTTTTGATGCCGCCAAAGCAGGCAAAATTGTTCCATCATCCCCTCAAGTTGACGCTCCACCTCACGACCCAACGCCGACATAAGCTTATCCTGCTTCCCTATTACCTGATCTTTGTCTCCCTCACACATTCTGCCGAGTCGGGCGGTACTAACTCCCGACGATGGGTAGCTAAATCCACTTTTGCTGCCTTTAATAATGCCTGAAAGTGAGGGTCTGTTTGCTCATGCTTTATATAAGCGCGCGCCACCTCCTCCCCTGCCAAAATGTCTGAATTCCAATGAACCCCACAAATGACGCGGCTTTCCCCAAAAAGATGGCCGCGTTTCAGTAAGGCTTCTCGTCGCTCTGGTAAAAGTGAGGCAAGCGTGAGCGCTGTGGCATAACCAGCTGCCGCATGACCTGATGGATAAGACCATCCTAATAAGGCACGTTCCGTCTCTGGAAGGCAGATAGGCCCCGGATGATTTACATAAGGGCGCTCTCTTTTCCATAAATGCTTCTCATAAGAGACCCCTTTGCGCACGCCGTGCTTAACATAGTGAATCAATGCCACAACGGACTGCGTTGATGCTGTGTTAATCTTAAATCCAGCCGCGCATGAAAAATCATCCGCTAACGCGTCAGATCCCTTCTGGGCGTCATGAAGGGCAAGTTTCCAACGTGGTGTGCCTCGAAAGATGCGCGTGGCATAGAATAACGAGACATCACGCTGCCCCTCCTTAGACATTTCTGTTGGCGGCGGTGGTAATGACGGCCTCCATTTCACGTCATTAACTGTATGTGAAGCCCCTGTACAGCCACATAACAATAAGAAAAACGTAAACCTATATGGCACTCTTTTAAAAACCATCATGCCCCCTAATTATGCGATTTTCATATTATGATAAAAAATTAAAAAGACAATATTATCATTAAATTTTTACTATATTTTATTATTTTACAGTAAAAAATAAAGAAATTTTATGTGTGAATATTTTTTGTATTTGTAATTTTTACATATTTACTGTTTTTATTTTTGTTGATACTTATTTGCAATTAAAAAATACTAGATTTTTGAAATATCTTCATGTTAAAAGCCTAACCATAGAGAGATGGCGACTTAACATTCTGAGTCGTCACATTCAACATGACGAGGCTATCATGGCAGTAAAAGACCCCAAGGTTATCGAGTTTTTAAACATCCAGTTGGCCAATGAGCTGACAGCGATTAACCAATATTTCCTTCATTCCCGCACGCTGAACCACTGGGGCGTTACAAAGCTCGGTAAGAAAGAATATGAGGAATCCATCGAAGAAATGCGCCATGCCGATTGGCTGATTGAGCGCATCCTCTTCTTAGGTGGGCTTCCTAACCTTCAGAAGCTGAACCCACTTCAGATCGGCCAGAATGTTCAGGAAATCCTGGAGTGCGACCTTAAAGCAGAGGCTCTTGCGCTTGAGAACCTTCGTGAAGGCATCGCCTATTGCGAGAGCGTTCGTGACTTCGTATCACGTGACCTTCTCTTCCGCATTCTCTCTGATGAAGAAGAGCATGAAGACTTCATCGACACCCAGCTTGATCTCATCAAGCAGGTTGGCTTGGAGCGTTACATCACGCTGAACTCAACATCAGCAGACAGCAAAGAATAATCGAACTCTTTGTTGCCCATAAAAAATGCCCGCATTGTCGGGCATTTTTTATGTCTGCTAAAAGCCTGGCTGCCCATGAGCCAGTGCAGAAACCACCCGCTCACGCCCTTGCTCACTTTCAAGAGCCCGTGCTTCCAACTCAAGGGAAGCCAATGCCGCATCACATGATGAGACACAAGGGGCCGGCTCTGCGCTTTCTACCACGCATTCTCTTTGTCTCTTTAGAGCCTCCTTAAGACGGCACACGATCCCTGGTACACATTGACCACATTGCACGCGACATTTCTTCACCGCATAGACTTCTGCCGTCCGACATACACCACTTTGAATCGCAGCATCGACATCTTTATCCGATAGAGCATTACATGAGCAGACGATCATGAAAGCATCCCCAACGTCCCTGGTGTAATTTCGTCTTTTGGACGTTAGTGAAATTGCGAGTAGTTCGCAAACAAAATCGTGTATAAATTTCTTTTCTGCGTCATTTTAATACGTCATCACAGCGGCACAGCCACGTATTCCCTCATCATTGCGGGCAGATCATCCCTCTTGTATGACAGGCCCTGCCCGCCCATTTTTGCCGCAACACACAGGATTCCGGATGAAAATCCATTATATCGTTACAAGCTTAGAGACCGGAGGGGCTGAATTCGCCATTCCACAAGTCGTTAAAACTATTGAGCAATTCGGGCATTCGGTTGACGTAACAGCCTGTGAACCACGCGATATGGGCGCAGCCCCTCATTTAGAAAAAGCGGGCATTCCTTACAGAATTCTCTTCCAAAAACGTCCAAGCTTCCTACAGACTGTCCTCACCTTCATCAATATCCTCCGCCAATCACGCCCTGATGTCATTTGGACCTCACTCAGCCGTGCAACCATCGTCGGGCAGCTTGCCGGAAAGATACTGGGTATTCCCGTCGTAAGTTGGAAAAACAGCGCCAATCTTCGCTTTTCAACGAGCGTTGGGAAGAAAATTACCAAATTATGGGTTCCGGATTCCTTTTACGTCGGGAAGTTCTTGCATGAGCGCATGCATATCCGCGAGAGCGATATCATCCCCTGGCCGCTTTATATCTGTCAGGCCAAGGAGACCGTAGCCTCTTACTGGGATGGGCAGACAACCCTTCAGATAGGCAGCACAGGACGGCTTCATGAGGTTAAAAACTACCCTCGCCTCCTCAAAGGGCTCGCCCTCTTCTGTGAACGCAATCCAGATAAGGCGGACCGCGTTCATCTTTCCATTGCAGGAGATGGCCCACAACAACAGGAACTAGAGCAACTCATTAAAGACTATCACCTAGAGCAACGTGTCTCATTGCTCGGTTTTGTTTCCGATGTCCCACATTTTCTCCGCCATCTTCATCTCTATACCCAACCTTCCCGTTATGAAGGAATGTGCCTCGCAGCGCATGAAGCGATGGGAATGGGGCTTCCCCTGATGGCAACGCCTGTTGGTGAAATGACCTATAGCGTCCAGAATGATAAAACAGGCTTTGTCCTCCAAAGAGATGACGGCATTCCCGAAAGTGTCTGCAAAACATTGGAATATATTTTTCAAAATCCACTCTCCCTACAACATTTAGGGAAGAATGCACGCGAGCATGTGGCCGATATCTTTAGTCTAGAAAACTATCAAAAAAGATGTAAAACGATACTCGATAGAATTGAGAAATTTATGTAGCATTTACTTTAAAATAAAACGCTTAACTCAATAAATTTATTACAGATAAAACCATTATTTTTTGAATGCTGCTTTACCCCTTAACCAAGGGGAAAGCATATTGTTTGCTTTAAATAATGATTTATGCTACCTTCCCAGACACTATAACTGGAGATTCTCATTTTTAACGTCTGATCGTTATTGGTTTCACACCATCAATGAGAATGAGTCTCCACGATAATCTATGAAGTAGGGCCGAGCACTCTCGTAGGGCCTAGAAATGCTGTGTCCCATACGCGCTTTCAGCAATGAGGCTGGAAACAGGTTCGTGACACGCCGATGCACAAAGGGAGAGACAACATTTATGCTCGAAACAGCACCTGAGAAACGCAGTTTCGCCGAGAAGATTGGTATTCCCAAAGCTCTCTTCTGGGCGTTTGTCGGTCAACTTTTATTCATGGTGGGTGATGGTGTCGAGGCTGGATATCTCGACACATTCGAGACACATCACGGCCATTCACAAGATTTCGTCAACTATCTTTTCCTCTTCTACGGCATCACTGTGATGATCGCCGCTTGGCTGTCTGGGCCGCTCTCTGATCTTTTTGGCCCTAAAAAGGTCATGTGGTGGGGGTTGATCCTATGGTCCGTGCTTGAGGCCTGTTTTCTTATTTTTGGATTAGGGCCCAATAATGCAGCAATGACCTTGCTTTTTTACACATTGCGCGGCTTTGCCTACCCCCTCTTTGCCTATGGTTTCCTTGTTTGGATTGCCGCAGCCACACCCAGCTCAATGCTTGGCTCTGCCGCCGGGTGGTTCTGGTTCTCCTTCTCTGCCGGTCTGCCAACGCTTGGGTCTCAGTTTGCACGCTACGCCATCCCCCAAATTGGTGAGCTTAATACCTTTTGGTGCTCTTTGGGGTTGGTCATTATTGGCGGGTTGATTGCGTTGCTCTTCACCCATGAACCAACAGGAACAAAACGCCTCCTTCCAGAGCATGTGTCAGTAAAGAGCGCCTTCTTTGATTCTTTCAGCATCGTCTGGCGTGAACCAAAGACGTTGATTGCAGGTATTGTCCGCACGATTGATACATCCTCTGAATATGCTTTTCTGGCCATCATGCCGTCCTTCTTTGTGGACCATCTCGGCTTTTCACTTGGGCAGTGGCTCAACCTCTTATCGCTCATCTTCTTGAGCAACATTATCGTCAACCTTCTCTCGGGGATGCTGGCAGACCGTCTCGGGGCTCGCTTTGTTGTAGCGGTCTTTGGCGGTATTGGTGGGTTTATCTCTATCCCGCTTTTCTATTACGTGCCTCTTTACTTCCCTGGAAGTTTCTTGGCTGCGGCTCTTGTTGGTGTGCTCTACGGGGCAGCGATTGCGGCCTTCGTGCCACTTTCCGGCCTTATGCCGCAAATTTGCCCGAAGGAAAAAGCCGCCGCTCTTTCCATTCTTGGCCTTGGGGCTGGCGCCTCCACCTGGGTTGGTCCAGCGCTCGTCTCCGCCTGTAGCGCGATCTTTGGTCAGGGAATGGTCTATGTGATCTGGACATTCGCCATCGTTTACTTGCTCTCCGCCTTTATGACGATGTCTCTGACTATTTCACCCGAGGCACGCCGTTATACGCAGGAAATGGAAGCGCAACAGAAATCAGAATCATAACCCGCTTCCTCTCTTTTTATAGCTAAAGAACACCCTCGCTTTTATCATAGCGGGGGTGTCCTTGATTCTGAGTAGAAAGTTCCTACCCTAACGTGGTGACGACACATAAAGGGCTATACGCATGAGATATGTACGCATCAACGATCATCTGATTGTCGCGGACCAACCTGACCTCAAAACCCTCGCTTCATTAAAAGAAGAAGGATTTAACCAGGTTGTTAATCTCCGCCCTGATGGCGAAAACACATCGTACCCTTCTCATGAACAAGCCGCCCATACTGTAGCGGAAATGGGCTTACGCTATCACTATATCCCAGTCACCATTAATACCCTCACACGCGCCGATATACGGGCTTTTCAGGCAGTATTACACGAAAAGAACGGGCCAGTTTTTGCTCATTGCGCTTCGGGTAAGCGCGTCATGACGCTCTATGTGCTGGGCCAAATACTCGATGGCCACATGCACGCGGATGATATCTTACCCTTTGGACGCAATTATGGCTTCGACCTAACCGAAGCCGTAAAATGGCTCGAAAAAGAGCAAGAACGCAAACTCCATGTGGAAGGTTTTTTTGATAAAAGCACCTGGAGCGTGCAGTATATTCTCATTGACCCGAAGACGAAACATTGCGCCATTATTGACCCCGTTTGGGATTATGACGAAAAATCTGGAACAACCAGCACCGAGAATGCCGATAAATTACTCCGCTATATCCACGACAACAAACTTCACCTTGAGTGGATCCTTGACACACATCCCCACGCTGACCACTTCTCAGCGGCTCATTATCTGCACGAAAAAACAGGAGCACCGACAGCAATTGGCGTCCATGTACGTGATGTTCAAAAGCTGTGGAAAAAACTTTATAATCTCCCAAACCTCAAAACAGACGGCTCTCAATGGAACCATCTCTTCAAAGAAGGCGATCATTTCACCATAGGTTCCCTCAAAGGGCGTGTTCTCTTCTCACCTGGCCATACTTTGGCCTCTGTGAGTTACTTGGTCGATGATGCTGTCTTTGTTCATGACACCATCTTTATGCCAGATTCTGGCACAGCCCGAGCTGATTTCCCTGGCGGTGACGCCAAAACTTTATGGCGCTCTATCAAGGAGATTTTAGCCCTCCCAAAAGAAACCCGCCTTTTCACTGGGCACGATTATCAACCTCACGGGCGACATCCCCGTTGGGAAAGCACAGTTGGGGAACAATTACGCACCAACCCGCACCTAAAGGATATGACAAAGGCAGCGTATGTGAAACTCCGTCAAGCCCGGGACAAAACGCTTCCTATGCCCAAACTTATCCTTCACGCGCTTCAAGTAAATATTCAGGGCGGTCGACTTCCTGAACCTGAAGATAATGGGGTAAGTTATCTCAAGATTCCCCTCAACACACTACGCGGGACGACAGAGTAACATTCCATTCTAACACATCAGAACTCTCGCGCTTGCTGCAGGGGGCCTAAAAAAGGACATCTCATTTCTCTGCAGCAAGACTTAACCATGAAATAGCTCCCTCATGGGAGGGCTATAAAGCCCTCATTACGAGACCACATGACAGATACACACATCCCCACTCACCCCATTTAGGCCGCCATCATAGGCTGCACATCCGATTGATCTGCAAACATATCCCCCTCGGCAAGGTAAGGCCCAGCCTGTTGAACATGTAGACTGAGAACACAGGGAACCGATGTCCTTCCAATCGGGAGAAGTGCTGATCCACTGGTCCAGCGGCAATGCGATGCTTCCATGACGTCCCATCCCAACAAGGATGAATCCTGGAACGGTGTCTCTAAGGTGACACACTCATCGTCATAAAATAAGCGGACATCATCCACCAAAACACCGAGATTGCGCCGATCATCAATAAAAGGCCCAATCACATCAGACGGACGGAATGTCCGGGATACGAGATGAATATGTTTAATATTCTCTGGCAGCATAAATAAGTAATAATGCTCTCTTACACGATAAGGCCGAACATCCATACCGGTATCTGTGACGATATGGAGATCTGGATCATCCACCGCTGCAGGAAGAGTTTGCGTCAGTCCAGAACGTTGCGCAATTTTTCGCCATATAGGCTCGGCAATATCTCGACGTGCTCCCAACGGGGCAACCGCATCACGCGCCCATGTTTTACGACCAATCGTAATAAGATTCCCGTCATGCCCTAACTGATGAGCCGTATCGAGATATGTTTCGGCATAGACCCCATTAGCGCAGATAATTTCATGATTTCCGCATTCAACATGATAAATATCATAGTCACGAACAGAGTTTTCCCTCACAATAGAATGCTGATTTAAAAGCATCCGCACAGGGATAAGATCCCCATCTAAAAATATACAATGCTCTTCCGTAAGAAGAAGATCATTATAGGGAACATTATCAGCAAGAGCATGCGCCTTAATACGGACGGGGTAATCCTCAAAGGAAGAAACAATAACGCGTTTCTTGCAGATGGATGTAGTTTTTTGCGGAATTTCTTTCCCTTGTCGGTATGTTACGATAACTTCCCCAGGAGCAATATCTTCAATTTTTTTTAGGCCTGACAGTGTCTTAATTTCTGCTCCGACTAGAAAACATACCGTTGCCGATGGGACATCGGTCAGCAATCCTGACGTCGTAGCGGTTTTATTGATCTCAAATGTCGGGAGAAGAGCAATCGTTCCAGCTGAATTCCCGCCCAGTAGAGATGTAACGGTTGCATCTGTAGTCAATTTTGTAAGCAATGAAGATGCCGTCGTCGGGTCCAAATTTGTTGGTTTATCACTACCGTCTAAATATGCCGAATCTGGAACAATATTACCGTAAGAAAAAATCAAGGCTATTTTCGAAATACTGCTATTACCACTACTATCATCATCGCTATCACTGGATGGTGTATATGTTGGATCCCCCTGATATTTCAGGTTTACTTGAACACTCGAGACAGGAACACCCGCCTCTGTTGTTAAATTTAAACTCGTATCAAAGACAAGCGTAGCAACAATCGTTTGATTATTAGGAGAAAGCACCGTTCCTTTCGGAACAATAATATATTTTAACCCTGTACTAGAGTTTAGTGAGTTGAATTAACTGTAGTCAGCACTTGTTGCGAGAATACTCCCCATAGACTGAGACGTATTAGTATATTGCGTCACCGCACTATAGGTTGTCTTATTCGTCCACGTGACATCGGCCATTTCTCTTCCCCTCAGAATCAGCAGTCATCATCAAAGCACGTAAACTCTTCCATAAGGTTTAGTTACAGATGACAGGCCAGCCACATGGCCCAAATTTTGAAACCATGACCAACCTATGTCAGTATAGGAGAGTTTCAGATATCTCCTCCCTTCCAGGAAGATCATGCGCCTTATGATAGACAATTTTAAATTCGGCCATATCACCGTTATTGGGGATATTATCTTAGACCATTACATTATGGGCGAGGTACACCGGGTCTCGCCCGAAGCACCTGTTCCTGTTTTGCTGCGCTCTAGTCAAACTTCCCGCCCAGGGGGGGCCGCTAATGTCGCCGCCAATGCCGCGGCATTAGGGTGCCACGTAACGTTAATCGGAATTGTCGGTCCTGATAAAGAAGCACGTATACTACAAGAGACCCTTCATCCATGGCCGCAGATTGACACCTCTTCTTTAATTACCTCTGAAAACTGGGATACCATCACAAAAACACGTATCGTCAGTGGACGGCAGCAAATTGTCCGCATTGACCATGAACAAACCACCCCTCCCTCACAAGAAACCTATTATCGCCTCATAGAAGCTACCTGCCGCGCCATTGAACACACGGATATTGTTGTCTGCTCCGACTACGCTAAAGGCGCTCTTTCTGACGCCGTCATCAACGCCATTATGCAAGCCGCACAGGCACATTCTGTTCCTGTCATTGTAGACCCTAAACGTCCTGATTTCTCAGCCTATCGTGGCGCGTCTTTAATAACGCCAAACCTCAAAGAAATGGCACTCGCTACCCAAAATATGCCCCTAGAGACTGACCAAGAGGTTGAACGCGCTTCGCAAAAAGCAAGCGAGCAATTTGGCGGGGATGTCTTACTCACACGCTCAGAAGCGGGGATGTCACTCTGGTGTCGCAATGGACGGATCCTGCATAGAGCCGCACGTAAATCAGAAGTATTTGATGTTTCTGGTGCAGGTGATACTGTTATTGCAACGATCGCAAGTATTCTCTCAGCGGGCCAAACATTGGAAATGGCCACAACCATTGCAACCACAGCAGCTTCCATCGCTGTGCGTAAACTCGGAACCTCTGTTGTCTCGCGTGATGAACTTAATCAGGAGTTAAAAGAGGAAATTGAGGATAAAGACCTCCTCATGCCCATAGATCGTGCCTTAACGATCATTAATGAATGGAAACGTCATGGCGCCACGATTGTTTTCACCAATGGATGTTTTGACCTCCTTCATCCTGGTCATATTTCCCTCATTGAAGGCGCTGCTAAGCAGGGCGATAAACTCATCGTTGCCCTCAATAGTGATCAATCTGTCAAACGTTTAAAGGGGGCTCAAAGACCCCTGCAAAATGAACATGCCCGCGCAAAAATTATGAGCGCGCTCCGTCATGTCGACATGGTCCTTATTTTCGAGGAAGACACACCATTAGAGCTTATCAAAAAAATTAAACCCCATACTCTTGTTAAGGGCGCTGATTATAAAGAAGAAGACGTGGTCGGTGGTGATGTGGTCAAGGAGTATGGTGGAAAGGTCGCTTTGATAACGATCATTGAGGGACAATCAACCACGCATATTGTAAAGCGCATGTCATGACATATTATGCCGATGCACCCTTCTATAAAAAACATCTCAGAAAAAGATGGCATCACTGGCTGACAGAACAAGCCCTCCCCCTTTGGATAACACGCGGCTTTAATGAGCGCATTTCGCTCTTCCATGAGCGCCTCTCCTTTGACCATAGCGCGATCCCATTGCCAGAATTACGCCTTATGGTGCAGGCACGTCAGATTGCGACCTATTGCCACGCAGAACATCATGGCCTGTACCATGGGGGACAAAAGGCTCTTGCTTGTTTAGATAATGTGACACACCGCTATTATCGGCCGGACGGCAAACCAGGATGGGCCTTTGCGGTCTCCCCTGATGGATCAACCATTAACCCCCTGCGAGATCTCTACGCACACGCTTTTATTCTTTACGCACACGCCAAGGCATATCAACTCACAAAAGACCCTGCCCTTATTAAGCGAGCAAAAGAAACCATTGCGGATATAAAATCAATTTTTACAACAGAGAATGGGGGCTTCCTTGATACTGCCCCCTCCCAACCTCTACGCCGCCAAAACCCACATATGCATCTTCTAGAGGCCTTCTTGGCACTCTTTTTCGCCACAGATGATTTGTTCTTTTTAAACGAAGCTGAAGAGCTCGTTACATTCTCTTTGAAGACTTTTTACCGGTCTGATTCAGGAATGTTATTGGAGTTTTTCACACCGGATTGGGTCCCAACACACGCAGAAAACCTTAACCATGTTGAGCCCGGTCATCTTTTCGAATGGTCTTGGCTCCTTATGGCTTATAGACGGGCAAAAACCTCTCGTTCTTTGTCACTCCCTCTCAGCACAAACCTTCGCTACGACCAAATATTCGAAGCAGCAAAAAATCTTTACGCAGCGGGCCTACGCTATGGGGTAAGTGATGATGCCTTTGTTTATGATTCCATCCTCAGCTCTGGCCTCCCACAAGAGCGCTCACTCCGCCTATGGCCTCAAACGGAATTCCTCCGTAAACTTGTCGGAATGTATGATGTTCAGCTTTTACTGAGCGTATCCAAAAATTTCTTCACCTTCTTCGCTCCTCCCTCCCTTAAAGGCGGATGGATTGATCGCCTTCATGAAGACCGCACGCCAGCAAGTTCTGATATACCAGCAAGTTCGCTTTACCATATTTACAGCACAGCCATTGAGATCATTTCGGATTAGGAATATAGAGATAATGAAGAAATTTTTCTTTCAAAAAGAAACCATATCAAAATAAAAAGGGGAAGATTTGATGATACCAAGCCTGATAACCTCACTCGTTTTTTACTCATTCATAACGTCTGTTACCCCTGGCCCCAACAACCTTATGCTGCTTACATCTGGCGCCAATTTCGGCTTTATCAGGTCAACACCACATATATTAGGTATTTCTTTCGGCTTTTTCGTGATGTTACTCTCTGTTGGGTTCGGCGTAGGAGCACTATTATCAACCTTCCCAACCTTGCATATAGTACTAAAACTAATGAGCGGGGTCTATCTTCTATACCTCTCTTGGCGCATTGCCATGACCCGTTCCATAGGCAAAAGCAAAGATATCAGCCAACGCCCCATGACTTTTTTAGGCGCGTCTGCTTTTCAATGGATCAATCCAAAAGTCTGGGTCATGGCTCTAACCGCAATCGCCATGTACACAAATACCATACACCCCTTTAGCTCCGTCGTTATTGTAAGCATCATTTTTGCTGCAATAAACTTACCGAGCGTAGCCCTATGGGCAAGCTGCGGAACGATGCTTCGCCACTTTCTCGACGATCCTGTCCGCCTCAAATGGTTTAATATCACAATGGGTCTCTTACTAGCACTCACCTTATGGCCATTAATGATGTCATCGACATAACGTCCTCTTTTCTAAGAGAAAGGTTATGTGAACTGCGTGATACATCATAAAGAAAAACGTTCTGATATTATGCCCTTTTCCTATGAACATTTTCACATTGTATCTCAATGGTTCTCTAATAAACGTGATGTTGTCCAATGAGGTAGCCCACAACTTTCCTTTCCCAAAATAAAGCGCCTGAATGAAACGTCTATTCGTAGAATAGACTTGCCATCCTTACCTATAAAAAAATTGGCTTCCAAACTGAAGGAACACGTCGTTTTCCACGTTAGTCGCAGGGAAATTCTGTTATATTAAAAAGCTGTTTGTATAATGCCACTCGCCACATAACCGTCGTTCTTCGCCCTAACAACCATCACGCGTTACGCTCCTAGCACCAATACCAACTGTTAGCGCACTGATAAATGTTAACCCTAAGCAAAATGCGCACACGGCACTCCATCCGAAATACTCTAAAAGTGTAAAAGAGACCGCCGCACCGATAGCTCCGGCTCCATAATATAAAAACATATAGAGACTATAGAGGCGACTACGCGCATTAGGATCTAGCGAGAGCACGCGAGCTTGATTAGCCACCTGGGAAGAGAAAAGACCAACATCCACCAACAAAACACCAAGAATAAGCGCCCATAACGCACTATTAAAATACCACATCAGCACAAAGGCACAGAAGGCTGTCAACACACCCGTTATAATCACTTTTCTCGCCCCGATACGGTCCGCCCAACGCCCCGCAGAACGCGATGATAACGCACCGGCAATCCCTACCAAACCAAACAAACCAGCCTGCTGTGGACCAAAATAAAAAGGGGACTGCGCAAGATGAGCCGCTAAACATGCCCAAAAAGCACTAAACGCCGCAAACCAACCCCCTCCAGCAAAAGAGGCCTCTTTCAGCAGATGACTTCTTCGAAATAAAGGAATCAAAGACCGTAAAATATCCCTATAGGGCGTAACAGGTTTGGAAGGCTCATCAGGAAGTAAAAAATGAATGGCAACCGCGCAAAAAAGCACGAGCACCCCACTCATAGCCAACATCACACGCCATCCGAGATGCTGACCCAGCATTCCCCCTACGACGCGTCCGCCAAGAATGCCAAGAGCAACCCCCGTGGCTACTATTCCAACTGCCTGACTACGATGTTCCGGAGAAGCAATATTGGCAGCAAAGGAATTGAGATGGATAACAATCGTCATCATAATACCCATCACAAGTGAAGCACCAAGAAACACCCAAAGAGATGGGGTTATCGCAGAAATAAAAAGACATAGTGCCAGCCCAATAAACTGATAATACGCCATTTTTTTACGATTATACCGATCTCCTAAGGGTGTAAGAAAAAGCAAGCCGAGAGTATATCCCAGTTGCGGAGCCGCAGCCACAAATCCCAAAGAAAACGTTCCTACTGAGAAACTTTTTGAGATATCAGGCAAAAGCGGTTGTAATGAAAACCCATTAGACATAGCCACACCAGCACTCACTGCTAGAACCAAGGTCCGCACATGTTGCTGACTACTGGGCATATTCCTACGTTGAATAGTTTGTCCCATATTTTATCTACCCAGCGCATCATGTGATGATAAACAGGCAGTAACGTCAATTTCGACCAAGATATCCTGGTCAACAAACGGCATGACATGCAACATCCCAAGAACAGGGCGAATAGTTAAGAATATGTCTGCATGTGCTTGCGCTGCTTCGTGCCAACGCGAGATATCCGTTAAATATAAGGTTACTTTAATAACGTCTTCATAACGAGATCCTGATTCAGAAAGAACTTCTCCAATTTTTGCTAGAATAAATTGGGTTTGAGCAAAAACATCTCCCTTCCCAACAATCTTCCCATCTGATCCCGTCGCGGCAGTCGGTGATATAAACATGAAGCCATTTGTTACAACTGCACGCGAATAACCAATTTTCTCTTCCCAGGATGAACCAGAAGAAATGTTTTTGCGCGTCATATAGTTCTCCTTTCGATTCGTTTAACTACCTTAGTAGTGTATTATCGATTATAAAAATGTGCTATTTATTTCTCATGGAATTTAAGCAGTCATCAGAGCAAACATTGGGCGCACTCATGCGCCTCGGCTTTTCTCAGTATGAGGCAAGGGCTTATTGCGCTCTTGTGGAGACCTCGCCAATGAATGGTCATGAGGTCAGCAAAGCCTCAGGCATCCCCCCTTCCAAAATTTACGAAACACTCCAACGTTTGGAAGCAAAAGGAGCTGTGTTAAAAACACGGTCAGAACCGGTGCAGTACACCGCTTCCCCTCATACAAAGCTTATGAGTGCCCTTCGACAACGATTTGAAACTGACCTTGCTACAGCTGAAACGGGACTTTCCGAACTCCCAACATCGCGCCCCAACGGTCTAATTTGGTCCCTCCGTACAACGGAAAGTGTCATTTCTGCATTCTGTGATACTATCGACAATGCCACATCAGAAATTCACGCGGCCTTATGGGATGCAGAGCTTGAGCATGTCGCCCCTTCCCTAGAACGCGCCAGTCGCCGCGGCATCCAGGTGCATGTCGCCATTTATGGCAAACATACGCTTGATGGCCCTGTATGCTATGATCTAACTCTGTGTGGAGAGAGTGCACTCAAAAGGCTAAACGGGCGACGCCTCTCTGCTATTGTCGCTGATCAAACGAAAACCGTCATCGCCGAATTTCATACAGACAATTCAGTCGAAGCCTTAACAACAGACAGCCCCCTTATGAGTTTACTGACTGTCGAATATATCAAAGGCGACGTCCTCGGCCGCTTGCTGATCAATCAAATGGGGCAAGATCATTTCGAGCATATACGCCAAACCTCCCCCTCCATGCGCACTCTGCTTGATCCGGTTACGAAAGGGAAAACTACCCCCAAGGCACAGACAAAGCAGTAGGCCAGGCCGTCTTGGTCAACTATAATAACGAAATGTGAAAATCTTCCAGAGGATGGACTCTATGTCGGTGCCAGATATTTATTCAAGGCGAAACAATATTGATAAACATAATGATATTTATAATTATGATACTGTACCGAAAACACTCAAAATACAAGTTATGTACATCGCCGAAGACCTATTCGGAAATGGAAGTTCAGTCAGGCCTCGGGGTAGGGAAATCAGTTCCAACACCATATGGACTAATTTTGGGCGTCTTTTATTCAGAGAATGGGCCTTACCCTTTAAGCAAATCAGCCCCAAGAGAGAAATTGAACATGCTCTTAACTCCCCAAACCTTACCACACCTCAATTCCTTGATTTCTGTGAATTAATTTTCATTTTAGCTGAAAAAATAATCCGAGTAGGCAGTTGGCGACCATCAACAACAATATCCTCAGCGATAGAAGAACTTAACACAAGGTTTCTAGAAGCGGGTTTTGGCTATCAATATGATGGAGGAAAAATTATTCGGATCGACAATCAATTAATCCATAAAGAGATTATTATACCAACATTACAATTCCTATCAGACCCATTATTTAAAAAATCAGATGAAGATTATCGTCTTGCGCATGATCATTATAGAAAACAACATGTAAAAGACTGTGTTATAGCCTGCGGTCGTTCTTTTGAATCAATGATGAAAGCTATTTGTGATAATAAAGGATGGGCCTACCAATCTGGTGCCCGAGCTTCTGATCTAATAAAAATTCTGAGAGAAAAAGGCTTATTCCCTGCCGGAGCCAACAGAAGCTTTGACACTTACATATCGATGCTCAAAACAGGTGTCCCAGACTTAAGAAATGAAAACGGAGGTCATGGAGCAGCTCCTGATACCCCTGAGCCAGCTTTGCACATGGCTGCCTACGCCTTACATCTGACAGCTTCCAATTTACTGTTTCTTGCAAATTCATGGAAGGCCCTAGAAAATATCGACTGATTTTGCCACTCGGGATATTCCGGCTTTCCTGTTAGGAAAAGTATCCAAAGACCTCACCCGCTAAAATCTTCGAATTTTTGGCTTTTTTCTGGGATATATTTGGGTATCGCTGGCGGAGGGGATGGGATTCGAACCCACGATACGGTATGACCCGTATAACGGTTTAGCAAACCGCCGCCTTCAGCCTCTCGGCCACCCCTCCGCTTTTTACGCGGTTTAACACGGCGTTTGCAGGAGTGTTTCTAGGGGGAAATGCCGCGCGGGTAAACCCCCAGAAACACTTTTTTTCAGCTTTTTATGCGGAGAGCATCTTCTTCAACAGTTCGTTGACCAGTGCAGGGTTTGCTTTCCCCTTCATAGCCTTCATGGTCTGCCCAACGAAGAAGCCGAAGAGCTTCTCTTTCCCGCTTTTATATTCAGCAACCTTATCCGCATTCGCGTCCAAAATTTCCTGAATACTCTTCTCAATTGCTCCCGTATCGGTCACCTGCTTCAGGCCCTTACGGTCCACAATGGCTTGAGCGGACTCTCCCGTTTCCACCATATCTTCCAGAACTTCCTTAGCGATCTTCCCATTAATGGTCGAATCACTAATCAGCCCGAGAAGTTCACGCAGCCCCTGCGCACTCACAGGGCTATTTTCAATAGAACGCCCTGTGCGATTCAGCGCTGCGAAGAAATCCCCAAGGATCCAGTTTGTCGCCAAACGCGCGTCCTGGCCCTTCGCAACCTCTTCATAGAAATCCGCCACAGACTGCTCAGCGGTCAGAACGGCTGACTCATAACGTGACACGCCATATTCTTTTTCAAGACGTGCCCGCTTATCTTCTGGCAGCTCTGGCAGATGAGCCTTCAGCTCATCAATCCAGCTTTGCTCAAGCTCAAGTGGCAGCAAATCAGGATCAGGGAAGTAGCGATAATCATGCGCATCTTCCTTTGTGCGCAAGGAACGTGTTTCACCTTTTACATGGTCAAATAAACGCGTTTCCTGATCGATCGTGCCACCCTCTTCCCAGATATCAATCTGACGTTCGGCCTCAATCTCAATCGCCTGCATCACATAGCGCACGGAATTAAGGTTCTTAATTTCACAGCGTGTGCGATAGCCCTCTTCACCCGGACGCCGAACAGAAACGTTCACATCCGCCCGCATGGAGCCTTCTTCCATATTCCCGTCACAGGTGCCCAGATAACGGAGAATTTGGCGTAATTTACGCAAGTAAGCGCCAGCTTCTTCGGGAGAACGAATATCGGGCTCGCTAACAATCTCCATCAGCGCCACACCCGCACGGTTCAAGTCAATAAATGACCGTGTTGGGTCTTGGTCATGGATAGACTTTCCAGCGTCCTGCTCAAGATGCAGACGCGTGACACCAATCACACGGACTTCCCCATCAGGAAGCTCAATCTCAACCTTTCCTTCGCCAATGATGGGGTGCTCAAATTGGCTAATCTGATACCCCGTTGGCAAATCCGCATAGAAGTAATTCTTACGGTCAAAGCGGCTAAATTTATTAATCTTTGCACGCAGCCCAAGCCCGGTTCTCACCGCTTGAGCAACGCACTCCTCGTTCAAAACAGGCAGCATACCTGGAAAGCCTGCATCCACGAGGCTGACATGGCTGTTGGGCTCACCACCATAGGAAGCAGAAGCACCAGAGAAGAGCTTCGATTGACTCACAACCTGGGCGTGGACTTCCATCCCAACGACAATTTCCCACTCACCTGTGTTGCCGGTAATGCGATAGTTGCTCATGCCGACACTCCTGCATGAAGGGTGGGACGATGGGTGAAGGATGCCGCTTGTTCGAGAACAAACCCTGCGGCTAACAGCGTTTCTTCATCAAAATGACGACCAATGAGCTGAAGGCCTAAGGGAACTCCCTGGCTGTCCAACCCAGCAGGGACAGACATTGCCGGCACCCCAGCAAGGCTGGCAGGCACGGTAAAGACGTCATTCAGATAAACCTGCACAGGATCTGTTGGCTTCTCATCCCATGCAAAAGCCCCTGATGGCGCTGTAGGGGTCAACAACACATCAACCTTTTCATAGGCTTGGAGGAAGTCACGCCGCAGCAACGTACGGACTTTCTGCGCACGCAAATAGTAAGCATCATAATAACCGGATGACAAAACATGCGTCCCCAGCAAAATACGACGCTTCACTTCATCTCCAAAGCCAGCTGAGCGTGTTGCCTCATAGAGTTCGTCAAGTGACTTACCAGACACACGCTCACCATAACGCACCCCGTCATAACGGGCTAAGTTGGACGAGGCTTCTGCCAATGCCGCGATATAATAGGTCGGCAATCCATATTTCGTGTGCGGAAGAGACACATCCACAATCTCAGCGCCGGCATCTTTTAGCCAGACGATACCATTATCCCACAATGCCGCAATTTCAGAAGGCAAATTGTCAATGCGGTATTCTTTAGGAATACCAACCTTCAACCCTTTAACCCCACGATCTAAAGCCGCCTCATAATGTGGAACGTCTTTGTTAACGCTCGTCGAATCTTTGGGGTCAAACCCTGCCATGGCTTCCAGCATGATCGCACAATCACGCACCGTCTGTGCCATTGGCCCTGCTTGGTCTAAAGAACTTGCAAAAGCAATGGTGCCAAACCGTGAGCACCGACCATAAGTTGGCTTTACCCCTGTGATCCCACAAAAAGACGCCGGTTGACGGATAGACCCACCTGTGTCGGTTCCTGTTGCCCCCAGCACAAGCCCTGCTGCTACAGCCGCAGCAGATCCGCCAGAAGACCCACCTGGGACCAAACGCGCATCAGAACCTTTACGCTTCCAAGGGTTCTCTACACCACCAAAAGCCGATGTCAGATTCGTGGAGCCCATGGCGAATTCATCAAGGTTCAATTTCCCTAAAGAAATAGCCCCTGCTTGCTTCAAATTCGCCGTTACCGTGCTCTCATAAGGTGGAATAAAATTATCCAAGATACGGCTGGCTGCGGTTGTACGAACATTTTCTGTCGCAAAAAGGTCTTTAATCCCTAGAGGAATGCCACACAGAGCCCCTCCTTCGCCTTTCGCCAGCTGCTCATCTGCTTGTTTTGCCGCCTGGCGTGCTTGATCCGGCGTCCGTGTGATAAAACTATTCAAACGGTCATCAAGACGTTCAATCGCGCTGAGATGAGCATCAACCAACTCAACTGCCGAAATTTCACGCTTTTTCAACGCATCACGCGCCGAGGCTAGAGTATAATTAAACGCCATTATTCCACCACCTTCGGCACAGTATAGAAAGGCCCTTCGCGCTCTGGCGCATTAGACAGCACAGCCTCTTGGCGGTTTCCGTCCGTCACCTCATCTTTACGCAAACGAGCACTTGCCAGCTCGCTACCAATCATTGGTGGCACATCAGTGACATCCACCTCATTGAGCTGATCAACCCAACCAATAATACCATCCATCTCGCGCCGATAGGTTTCAACCTCAGCGTCTGAAAGACCAATTCGAGCTAGTCGGGCGATCCGCGCGACTTTTTTCGCATCAAGCGACATGTACATTCCTGAATAAATGTGAAAGGTCAGGGTAGCCTTGCAGCCATAAACATGATCATAACGCTTAGATATGCCGCTATTCAATCCACATGAGCTCAGAGCTCAACTCAAATCGTCTCAATCTATCATGGGAATTGACCCTGGAAGCCGTCAAATCGGCATTGCCATCTCGGATTCATCCCTCATGTTGGCCTCTCCTTTGATCGTTCTTAAACGCGGGAAATTGGCCACTACCGCTAAAGAGATTCACGCGCTCTGCCAAAAACACGCTGTCGGTGCGTTCCTTGTCGGGCTTCCCCTCTCCCTTGATGGAAGTTTTGGCCCTGCAGCACGAGCCGCCTCCGATTGGGCCCTCGCCCTTTCTGAGAGATTGAACATTCCTGCCTCTATGTGGGACGAACGCCTGTCATCCAACGCGGTCAATCGCTTTCTCATCCAAGATGCAGATATGACGCGCAAGCGACGCGGTGAAGTTGTTGATAAAATGGCGGCTGCTTACACATTGCAAGGATGGCTAGATGCCACAGCCCCCTAACAAAAACGCCTGATCTCAAAGACCAGGCGCTCCGTTTATATCGCTCTAGAGCACCATCTCAGATGGTTTTACGCCAATCTGACCAGTCTGTCGCAACAGGACGTCCTGTATGAGCAGACTCATAAATGGCTTGGATGAGACGCACATCTTGCATCCCTTCCTCACCCGTTGCGGCCACACGCGTCCCTTTTTCAAGAGAAATGGGCAGATGGTCTAATTGGGCCGAAAACTGATTAAGAGCCTCAATGGTGAACATGGGGGTCGACCATGTATGGATATCACCCGTCTTGATAAGATTAACCCGGTTGCTCCAATAGCTCGTTGCAGGATCAAGCAACAAAGAGCCTTTTTCTCCCTGCAAGCAGAAACGCGTCACGGCATGGGTGGTAAAAGACGAACTTCCATGAGCCACACCACCGGAACGATAACGCATCATCCAAGTAATAGTATCCTCAACCTGACTAAATCTTGGGCTTGGATTCGGAACAATCATCGCCCGAACTTCAACAGGATCTTCATCCATCAAATAGCGCGCACCATTAACGCCATAGATGCCCAAATCCATCAGCGAGCCGCCACCCGAGAGCGCACGGGTTAAACGCCAATGCGTGGTGGGGTCCGTCGTATCAGCGCCTAGATCGTTATTATCGGTTGTCACAATCTGAGGCTTCCCAATAGCCCCGCTCCGCGCAAGAGAAATCGTCTTATTGGTGATGGGATCAAAATGGCAACGATACCCAACCATCAGCTCTTTCTTCGCGTGCTTGGCCGCATCAATCATACGTTGACAATCTTCAACGCTGGTTGCCATGGGCTTCTCACACATAACGTGCTTGCCAGCCTTAAAAGCACGAACCGCAAAATCTGCATGGAGTGCATTCGGCAGAATGATGTAGACTGCATCAACGTCTGGATTTTTCGCAATCTGGTCAAAATTCTCGTACGAATACAGGTTGGACTCTTCAAGTCCATATTGGCTTCCAAGTCTGCGGGCTTTTTCCTGGTCGCCACTCACGAGCGCCACGAGACGCGCGTGCTGACACTCAGCAAAAGCTGGCAAAATCTGATTGATCGCATATTTGCCAAGACCAACGATCGCATAGCCAAATTTACGTGGCCCTGTTGCTAACGGGCGCAACACGTTAGGAAATGGGCGCCCTCCTAACCCCGCTGGAGGTGGTGGAAACCCCATAGACTGCGCAGCTCCCTCGCCAGCACCATTTGCCATCAGAGTGGCGCCGTGTAAGCTATGACCTTCCGCAGAAAAACGACCATGCATAGCACTTAATCCTTCCACCTAGATATGTCCCCGTCCATTACGGGAAGCACGCGAATGTCGGCGCACTACGCGCAGTCCATTCTATTTATAAAAAATGTTTTAATGATAAAAAAACCAAAATATCAAGATAGAATTATCTCACAATAAAACGGTTTTTTTCTCATTGAGAAACAAGAGGTTAGAACCGAGATTACTAAAGTCTCTCTTCTCCAAGCTCTTTATTATCGCTGATCAAAGGTGACTTCTGTCACTATGATAAAGAGGCCGAAGGCGGCGGGTTTGCTAAACCGTTATACGGGTTCATACCGTATCGTAGGTTCGAATCCCATCCCCACCGCCAGCGATACCCAAATATATTCTAGAGACGCGACAGCCACTAAAACTTGAATAAGCCGCAGAGCTTATTGCCATCTGGATCTCTCAAATAAGCGAGAAACAGCTTCACCCCTTTTTTCTCTCTAACCCCTGGTGGATCTTCAATCGTCTTTCCACCATTTTGAACACCTGCCTCATGCCAGGCCTTCACCATTTCAGGTGACTCCATGGTAAGCCCGATGGTTCCACCATTGGCAGAAGTCGCCGCCTTGCCATCAATCGGGCGTGTTACGAGGAATAGCTGGCCGTCTTTAGCATAGCCAAATCCTTCATCAAGAAGCGTAGGAACTTCTTCTGCACCAATAACGGCAAAAATGGCCTTATAGAAGTCCTTCGACTTCTGAAGATCATTCGTTCCAATAACGATATGACTGAACATAGCTTCTCCCCTGATCCCAACGATTGACGACATTACTTCTACAACTACGTTATTTTAGAAAACGCAAAAATAATCAACTAAATATCTTCTTCCATAAACCATGAAAGCTTATCTTTTTCCTGCTACCAATCTTATGAGACTTTTCACCATAAACCTGACGAGATTCCCATATTTCCTTATAATTATTAGTTCCTTTTAAACCGAGATGAGAAAGATCACCCGCGATCAATTTTATTCTAAAAGCAATAAGCCTATGATCAGGAGAAACATAAGCATCATTTTTCATCGCATATTCTGGCGTTGTCCAACGATACTCCCCGACCCATTGATCATCTACCTCATCTGATTGCCCCTTCTCTACCATAGCAGCTGTGATAGCGCGCCCGTACATAATGGGTCCTGTTATACAAAGCGGTGTCTTGCCATAAAATTTATTTTTATAGTTTTCTATAATATACTGGATGCAAATCTCTAACTCCCTTCTCTTTGGCAAAGACCAAATCAAACCATTTTGCATAGTGGTCCAACTTTCATTTGTAAATCCAAGTTCTTTAAAAGCCGCAAAACCTTTTTCTTTAGGAATATCCCAAGAATTTATTATTTTAATACCTAGATCAACGTAAATACCGCCCATAATATATAAAATACAATATCGCGCTAAGTCAGCTTTGTATGCAAATGCCGTGATATTCTTATACGCAACAGATACATCATTATCAAAATTATCTTGAAGAAACTTCAGTATCGTCTCGTCATTCCACAATATATACGTAGCGCTCGGATAAATTCGACGTATCTCACATATATTATCCTCAATAGGATCTGGGAATTTCAGATTATCACGTGGATAATTCTCATTACAAATAAATATCTGATGTATATACATAACATCATGAATGTCTTTATTACCGATCATATCCACATTACCAACAAGTTAAAATAAAAAAACGTATTCATTCAAAAAATTACTCTCTCTTATTTAACCTCATCCTTGAAATGATATTCTGCCCTCTCATTTTAAATATGTTATATACGCATCGCAATTTATCATCCCCAATATCGTCAGCGGGAACAATCTCAATTTTCTCAATAAATCCCTCAAGCCACCCCATATTGTACAATCTAATTTCTACTCCTGAATAAAAATGATCGATTGAGAAAAAAGCCCTTATCTTATTTAATTTTCCATGTACATTATCAAAATTCCCTTTAAAAAGATTATCGCTATCAGCTCTGCTGCAAATACCTACACGCATATTGTGAAATTTCGTACCTTCTTTGAAGGTCACTCTAATCTCGTAAGATCCTGGAGATAACCCAATATATGGGCCATACGTAAATCGTCCCTTTTTCTTTTCAACAACGGTTATTCCATCAGGAGTACGCCTTCCTCCTCCAGTTAATTGAATCTGCTGGTCATCATGTTTCCATGCAGGCCATCTCTCACCATATGCCTGACGGCGCTGCCAACTCTCATTATAATTATTTCCCCCCATAAGCCCCATATGAGACAATTCGCCAGCACGAACTTTGGCCCTCAAGGCCACTAGATTGCCAAATGGGTCAACATAAATCATATTTTTGTTGTCTTGGCTCGGTGTTACAGAACGGCAGTCACCGATCCACTGAGCTCCTGCCCCTTCAGATCCGAGTGATGCCGCAACTAACGCGACAGATCGACCAAGTTGCACCGGACCGGTCGGATAAAGCGAATTTAAACCATAATAATGGTCCCTACAATTTTGTACAATCCAATTAATTGCATTAAGCAACTCTGGACGACCTTTTTGTGCATAAACAAGGCCGTTTTGTATCATAAAACTCCCTGTCTCTTGATAAAGATCTCGAAACGCACAAAACTCTATTTTAGATGGCACCTTAAATTCTCGGAAAAGCCTGACGCCAAGGTCAATATATAAACCGCCCTCAACATAGAGTATACAGAGCCTGGCTAAATCACATTTATACGCGTAAGGCGTTAACGTATCATAACTATCAAGCACTGATTGATCAAAATCATTTTTTATTAACTCTCTAACATCTCGACCACTCCACATTTTATAGGGAATATTTGGATGTAGCTTCTTTATCTCTAATAAATTAAGCTCAAAAGCTTCAGGTATCTTCTCTGGGAGCTCTCCACCATCAACGATCATAACCTGATGTATTAGGTTTACGCGTTTTGTAAGGAATATATTTTTTTCACTCATTAATTTTATCTTTCCTCACAAAAAAAAGTTAACCTCGAAACCTAAACACTAACTATCTAAACCTGTTCTCTGTCTCAAATATTCACTCCAAGAGTGACGCACTGTAATATATCTTTAAAATTACGCTCTAGAATAAAAATCTTCTATTCTAATAATATCATCTTCGTCCAAGTACGAGCCGGATTGCACCTCAATTAAAGTTAAAGGGATTTTTCCGGGATTTTCAAGACGGTGAATCTCACCCAGTGGAAGATAAACACTTTCATTTTCACACAAAACAAACTCTTCCTCACCACGCGTTACAAGCGCAGTCCCTGCAACGACAACCCAATGTTCTGCGCGATGAAAATGCTTTTGCAAAGAAAGCTTATGGCCAGGATTTACGCAAATACGTTTTACATGAAAACGCTCTCCACGAATCAGACTGTCATAAAATCCCCAAGGTCGATAGACACGATTGTGATGCAGTGCCTCTGGGTATCCCTCTCGCGCCAACCTTTCAACAGCTTTCTTCACATCCTGCGCATTGTCCCTATGAGAAACAAGCACAGCATCCTCCGTCACAACGACAACAAGATCCTTAACACCACAAACGCTTACGACTATTTTATCGGATCGAACATAACAATTCTGTGTTTCATCTAAAAACACAGTCCCCAAGGCTACATTCCCCTCATCATCTTTGGGGGTCAACTCCCACAGACTATCCCAACTTCCAATATCTGACCATCCGAATTGGGAAGGAACAACAGCAGCATGTTTTGTACGCTCAGCCACCGCATAATCGATGGAAATATTGGGAGCTTTCCCAAAATCCTCACGTGCAAGACGCTCAAAATCTAAATCAATCGTCCGTTTCTCGACGGAATCACGGACTGTCATATACAACTCTGGTTCAAATTCCTGTATATCTCGCAAAATCGTACGTGCTCGCGCAACAAACATGCCCGAATTCCAATAAACATCCTGATTCTGAAAAAGCTCTAACGCACGATCGTAATTAGGTTTTTCAATAAATTGAGATACACTATAAACGTTACTTATACTATCTAACAGTTTTCCTCTCTTTATATAACCATAACCTGTTTCCGGTTTTGTCGGACAAATACCGAAAGTGGCGATATAGCCCGCTTTTGCCGCTTCCACAGCTTTCATCAATGCGGTTTTCAATAGATCTTCATCTTGAATAGCGGCATCTGCGGCCACTATCCATAAGATAGCATCTGGATTTTCTTCCATTACCATGAATGCAGCAGCCGCGATGGCAGGAGCCGAATTACGGCTGAAAGGTTCAAGCACGACACGCGCATTCGTCACTCCCACTCTGCGTAATTGTTCAGAAACAACAAAACGATGTTCTTCATTACAAACAATTACAGGAGCAGAAAGACCAAGGTGACTTCCCCGCAAAACAGTTTCCTGCAGCAACGTATTATCGCCTAATAATGGCCAAAATTGCTTGGGAAAGCTTTGCCGAGATACTGGCCAGAGACGGCTCCCAGACCCTCCCGACAGTATAACCGGCACAACTGTCTGATAGAGAGAGACTATTTCCTCCTGCTTCACAGACATCACCCTCGCCTTCTATTTAATTCGATTAAATGGAAAAAATCTTTCCGCAAAATCAGCCGACTAATACCGTGACATATTCGCCGCCGTAATGCCTGGGCTTACGATAGTTGAAAGAAGCTGAACAAATTTGTAGAATCTGTTGCTCTTAGCCGTCGCAATGAGGATCACGTCCTTCGTCTTCATAGGAATACGTTGCGCTAGGAAATAACTACTCGGGTTCATCATATCAAGTTGATACACGACGGGAATCCCATGTGGGGTCGCGGGCGTATCCAGCTTCAGTGCTTTTGCTGCCACAGGATCTTCAAAACGGAATAAGAAAACAGCATTTGGATCAGCTCGGTTATCGTTAGGCCCCCCTGCCCGCGCCACAGCTTCGGCTAGAGAAACATGAGGGGATTTAAAGGGAGTCTCAACAGCCTGCAACCCAGCTGCACCAAAAACAGTATAACTACGCGGCTGATAAATCACATGGATTCTATCACCTGGGCGTGCTCGAATATCTTCACTTGGAAAATTTTCCAACGTCCCTAGATCTGTCTCACCGACCTGCTTACCTCGAACAAGCTCAACATGGGAATCTTCTGGGGGATTTACAGCCCCCCCCGCGATAGCAATCACATCCGATAAGTGCTCTTGTGCCGTACTCAGAACAACCCGCCCTGGCCGATGAACTTCTCCCGATACAATAACTGTGTTTGAAATATCGTTAGATATTCTTACCATGACTTGTGGATCTTGCGACTTACCAGCAAGATTACTCCTAATTTTCCCTGCAAGTTCTTGGGGCGTCAACCCCGCCGCGCGAAGCCTCCCAACATATGGGATCGAAATCGTTCCATCTGCTTCAACCTCTGTAGGTGGAAGATTTTGGTTCGTTACACTCGCAGCAGGCCCCACTGGCAAACCTTCAGAACCAGAAGTACTTTGTGAGGAAGCAAAAAGCCCATTCCCAAGCTCAAAGACCGTCACCGTCAGGACATCCCCTACCCCAATTCGGTCATTTCTCACTTGCCTGTTCGATGCTTTATCCAAGCTTGAGATAATTGGCGGTACCTCAGATGAAAGAATGGCTGCCAATTGAGGCGTTACAGGCAAGATACGAAATCCTAATGGATTTGTCTCAGGCTTCTTCACCGACTTTAGGACAGCCTGCTCTGTCGGGGCGCTATCGGGAAGAGAGCTGCACCCACTCAAAACTCCCATCCCCACGCTTACGAGACCACATAAAAGACGTCTCGATATACCAATATGAAAGCAAGTTCGGGTCACTTGTCCTAAAGCCATAAACTGTCAGATCTTTCTTGATAGTAAGCTCACGAATGGGAAAGAGCAGCACAACACATCTTTGTAAGACGTCACTGATACGCGCTCATGACATATTTTTGCATTCGACGATACCCAGTTTTCTGCCAGTCCCTTGTTCTAAACACGCCATTTCGTGAACAAACGCCACGACATTGCACAGCGTCATTGCCAGAATCGCACCTCTCCACTCCACACAATGTTCATCATCAGATGGCCAAAACAAGAATTTCATCATAATAAAAACACAACCTAACGAATCATCGTCAGGTGGCTACACCGGTTCCCTCTTCTCGTCCAGTATTACCCAAAGCAGAATCCACGATTACGAACGCTGTGAGGGTCTCTTCATTTTGGTACTAAAAACATAATCCCAAAATGTATTGCTCACCGCATAATTCGTCTCAGCCGACGCAAAATGATGCAAATTATGGTGACGACGCAGACGCGCCATAATTCCTCGTTTAAATCGTATTTGATGGCACAAATAGTGAATCACATCATACGTGATGTACCCTGCAAGGAAACCACAGAACACCGACGTCCCTACCCGGCCTCCCCACCACTCACCCACATACCAAAACGCTAATGCCAAAGGTACACTTACCACCAAAGGCATCATATTTCTCAGCTTATCAGTGGGCTGATCATGATGATTTCCATGAATAACGAAAACAAAATACTTCCCTAACTGCGATGAAAGCTCCAAATGGAATATGAAACGGTGCGCAAGATATTCAAACAACGTCCACAACAAGAAACCGGCTAAAAATAAGTAAGAAAATTCCAAAAAAGGAATCGGAAAACTCTCGAAACAAACCCACGAAAAAAACACCGCCCAAAATGGTAAGAATACAGATAGTGGCATGAAAGTAAGCCGTTCAAGCCATGGGTTCTCTAATAACCTCAAAGACACGTGGATCTCTTCCTTTTTTACTGGAATCTAGGCTGTTTTCTATCTTTCAACAGCCTAATTACTCAATTCCAAAACGGCTCTCCCGACGACGCAGCCATAACCCTGTCAACTCGGACCAATCTCTCATAAAGAGAAATAAACTGAAAGGGCATAATTAACATCCGAAAACCTGAAAAAGGTTCTTTCACTAACGCCCACGACACAACCTGACAGGCATATGGGAAAAGATCATGTCGTCCGAGACGTGAACTCGTCTCTTTTTTTATAAAAATATACTGACCACAATCTGATAAAGCATATACTCATTTTCTATGATGTTACTAAAATTATTTTATAAGTCAGCTTGCGACTACCCCCCCCCCAATTAAACTAGATGCCCTATAGAAGCACTACATACATACTTTACGCGATGACCTTTTCTTCTTTTCTTCCAACATACACTATCCATTCAACCCTCTGTAATCCAGATAATATTCTTTGCAAGATCAATTCGTTGATCAACGAACCCTTGAGATTTTTTTGTAGAAAGATTATCTTTATTTAATGTAAAAATTATCTTTACACGACATTAAAAAAGTTGCTCCTGAAGGATAAGGCTCCATCGTTAAGAGCTTTTTCAGTTAGGAGCGTGTTATGTTTACCGTCGGGCATTATCTATCTGAGCGCCTCAGTCAGATTGGGTTGAAGCACCACTTCGCGGTCGCTGGTGACTACAACCTTGTTCTTCTTGATCAGCTCCTGGAACACGGCGGCACTAAGCAGATCTACAACTGTAATGAGCTCAATTGCAGTTTTGCTGCAGAAGGATATGCGCGTGAGAATGGTGCGGCCGCCGCTATTGTAACATTTAGCGTTGGTGCCATTTCCGCTATGAACGGAATTGGCAGTGCCTATGCCGAAAATCTTCCCGTTATTCTGATTTCTGGAGCCCCAAACTCGAATGATCACGGTTCTGGGCGCATTCTGCACCATACCATTGGAACCACAAGCTATAACTACCAACTTGAGATGGTACGCCACGTCACGGTAGCCGCAGAAAGCATCGTGTCTGCTGAGAATGCACCAGCTCAAATTGACCATGTTATTCGTACAGCTCTCCGCGAGAAGAAACCCGCTTATTTGGAGATCGCTTGTAACATAGCGAATCAACCTTGCGCACGGCCTGGCCCCGTTTCTTCTCTCCTCTCTTACCCCGCCCCTGACAAAGAAAGCCTTGCTACTGCTCTTAAAGAGAGCCTAAGCTTCCTTGAAAAACGCGAGAAAGTTGTCATCCTTATCGGCACCAAGCTCCGTTCCGCTGATGCCCTAGAGGACGCGGTCAAGCTGGCTGATAAGCTCGGCTGTGCTGTGACAGTCATGGGAGCATCCAAAAGTTACTTCCCAGAAACTCACCCGGGCTTCCGTGGCGTCTATTGGGGTGAAGTCAGCAGTCCAGGGGCACAAAAGCTCGTTGAGGAAGCGGATGGTGTCATCACGCTTGCGGCTGTCTGGAATGATTACTCATCCGTTGGCTGGAACAGTCTCGTCCGTGGGAAGAATGTCCTAGAGGTTTCTCCAGATCACGTAGCGGTCAACGACCATGTATTCGAAGGCTTCCACCTCAAAGACTTCGTTGACGCTCTGATAAAAAAAGCCCCGAAAAAACCTGCATCCCTCACGGGTCAGTATGAGCCTGCTACCCTACCGAAAGCGTCTCCTTCCGAACGCCTGACCAACGATGAGATGGCACGTCAAATCAATCACCTAGTTGATAGTAAGACGACCCTTTTCGCTGAAACAGGAGATTCATGGTTCAACGCTGTACGCATGAACCTTCCAAAAGGAGCCAAAGTAGAGAGCGAGATGCAATGGGGCCATATTGGCTGGAGTGTGCCCTCCATCTTCGGTAACGCTCTTGCAGCACCAGACCGCCGCCATGTCCTGCTGGTTGGGGATGGATCATTCCAACTGACGGCTCAGGAAGTCGCACAGATGGTTCGTTACGAGCTGCCTGTAATTATCTTCCTCGTTAATAATTATGGCTACGTTATTGAAATAAAAATCCATGACGGGCCTTATAATTATATCCAGAACTGGAACTACGCTGGCCTTATTGAACAATTCAACGGTGGCGTTGGCGGTGAAGGTGGCGGACACGGCCTTGGCTTGAAAGCAACCACAGGCGCTGAGCTTGCTGCTGCGATCGAAAAAGCGAAAAAGAACACTCGTGGGCCAACATTGATCGAGTGTCAGCTTGATCGTAGCGACTGCACGGAAGCTCTTACCGAATGGGGTAAACGCGTCGGAGCTGCTAACTCACGCTCTCCTAAACTAACATAAAATATTTAACTGCCTTCTGTTAGCGATGTAGCCAGAACATATCTCTCCTATGTTCTGGCGGACCAATAGAAGGCAGGCCTCATCTGAGGCACCACGGCGCGTCACCCACTCTATAGGGGAAAGAAATTGTTTCTGCTATGTTCCGTAGAGTGCAACTTGTTCTTCTAAATAAAAACTTTCAACAGTGATATTTTCTATCTAACAGAAACTAGAACAAGCTTGTTAAGTAGAAATATATAAACTCCCTTTCTCTTTTTTGACTTTATAAAAAACTCTCTCCGTCAAAATGTACTCTACCTCCCCTTTGATACGTCACAATCAGTGCAACGGGTATATATACATGTTTACCGGCTCTACTATAAATTAATCTCTTCATCTCAATACACTATACGACTGAACATATAGCCAGTCTCAACCTAAAGACTACCATCAATATATCAAAAATCAAAAAAAGCATTCATCCTCCACTTTCTTGCATATCCTGAATGAAAAATCCTTATATTTTAGCAACGAAAATATATCTCAAAATTAAAAATAAGACTAAATTGGTTCTATAAATAATACCACTCTAACATCCATAATAAATAGTAAATTTTTATTGATATGATACTTTCAAAACCCTCCCTTTATGAAAATTATGCGCTATTACTAATCAGTCTTTTATTCGAACATGAGTACCCTGACGTGAACACAACAAATGACCTTAGATTAACTGATATTTCTCCTGATTTTTGGTACCCGATTGCCTGGTCGAAAGACCTCAAACGCGGCAAAACAATTGGTCGGTATTTTGGTAAGCACCCTATTGCACTCATTCGCCCTAAAAAAGGCCGTGTTTTCGCCCTAGAAGATCGTTGTGCACACCGACAAGTCCCACTCAGCAAAGGGGTCGTTGAAGGTGATAGTATTAAATGTTGCTACCATGGTTGGGCTTATGGACGTGCAGGCCAGTGCGTTGATATTCCTTACCTCGGGAAAGACGCCAACAAAGAAAGAATACCTAACTGCGTAAAAAGCTATCCATGCCGTGAAACGGGTGGCATGATTTTTATCTTCCCTGGGGAACCCGAAAAAGCCGACAGCGCCGCGTTCCCACGCCTTGCGCAGGTTTATAACCCAGCCTTTAAAACACGGCGCTTTAACCCATCTGTAAGATGCCATTATACCTTCATGCATGAAAACCTGATGGATATGAACCATCAGTTCCTACACCGTCGACAAATGGGACAAATCAAAGCCCGTTATCTAGGTGGGGATAATGGCGATAATTTTGTTGAGGCACGTTACAGCTTTGCTCGGACAGGAAACCAACAACCCCTCGCAGAGCGTCTCATCTTCGGTAAACATAAATACGACCCTAACAAGGTACAGCCAGTCGAAGAAGTCGTTACAATCCGCACTACCTACCCCTATCAAAGTCTCCACATTCACGACAAAGATGGAGACCTTATCATGGAGCTCTTTGCGGCCTACGTGCCAGACAGCCCAGAGGGGAAAAGCTGCCAGACCTTTGGCCTCTTATCTGTATTACGCCCCAAAACACCCTTCCTCATCGATATTATTTGGCCAGCACTCGGCGTTTTCACCAACCGCATCTTCCATGAGGACAAGGAAATTGTTGAAATGGAACAGAAAGCTTGGGAAGAACTGGGAGGAGATCATAATGTCGAAGTCTTCCCTATCGTCAAAAAATTACGTGAGTTACTACTCCGTCACGGCGTCCCGCATGAAGCGTAATTGTTGAATATAGCTGGATAAAAGCCTTCTTCTTTTTAGGGCCATATATAGGGCCCTAAAAAGGGGGAAAGCATGAGAACAGATAATCGACAAAAGTAATAATAAACAAACACCCCAACTACCCGAACAACTACATACAACTTCCCCATGATGAAGAAATCCCATACTTCATATAAGAAATGTTTTCTATATAATTTGGATATATTTCTTATGCTATTTAAGTAAAATCGTTATATCGTAAATCAAAAGAACGCATCATAGGAGAATTTTCAGCAATGTATGAACCTTATGTTAGAATGAGCCTTCCTTCTGCGCGTTATCGCGAGTTATTGGGGACAGCCATTTATGTCTTTAATTCCAACAACTCCTTTATTATTGAACTCCTACTTAAAAATGAAAAAAGCATAAACAACTGGCACTCTTTGATAGATAAAAACACTATTACCATAGTAAAAAAAGCAAAAGAAACTTTCCAATCAAGAGAATATATAACAAATCTCTTTGTAGAAATAATCTCTATAAGAAATAGAATCATTCACAGTTTCGGAATAACCGCACCTTACGATATATTAGGGGATAATCAGGTTCTTTCAACTAAGTATAAAGATGGGAGACAACAAATTATAGACGAGAATTTCCTTTTAGATTTTATAAAAAAGAACGAAGCTCTTTCAGATCTGCTACATGACCTTAGAGGGCACTGAAACGCCTTACTGATGCGTGCCATTCGGGCTCCATACTGAGACTTAGGAAGGCGCATAGGTGGTGGATTGTTCTCAATAAAAGGAACTCCCTTCTCAAGCCACTCTGCCACATCGAAGGGGATGGTGACTTTCCCTCTCACCCACTGTCTGACCGTCGCTTCTGCTCTATCAACAATACGAGCAAAACCACGCTGGGACCAACTCATGAGCAAGAGGCACTCACGGAAGCGCTCCGGTGTCATTTGTCTCTCTCCAATGTCAATTTCTCAAAGAGACTGTGCAGAAATTTGCCAGCAAGTCCTAAAGACTCGCGTGAAAAAGCGGGATAAGATGGATAATAGAAGAATTTCATTTTGCAGAATATTTATGCAAAAACAGCTATTTTCTGGGGATTTTATCCGGTCGGGGTGGTGGGCGCAACAGGGATTGAACCTGTGACCCCTACCATGTCAAGGTAGAGGACGACCGCCCACAATCTGCGTTCTTCTGACATTTCACAGAATTACTTTCCTTTCCCGTGTCAATTTCGTGTCAGAAAATCCCCACCTAAAAAGCTCCTAATTTCGTCAGCATAAACTGGCGGAATAAGCTTTGAGTAATGTTCAACCATCTTCAGCGTCTTCCATCCTCCCATTTCTCTGAGCAAAATAGGATCACGATATAAGCAATAGTTCCATGTGGCCCATGTATGCCTCATAATATGAGGTGTTATATCTGGCACAAACTGTTCTCTCGGGGAAAGCTCTCCTTTGGGAGACCACTTTCTATACTGTCCTGAGAAACCAGCCCGCCGACAAGCGCCAGCCCATCCGCGTTTAAACTGTCCTCCGCTTGTGCGCCCATTATCATGATAGCCATCTGCCTTAGTTCTACGATAAGTAGAACGGAAAACGCGCCCTTCTCGATGTGGTAGTTGCTGCAAGGTCTTAATAACAATAGGAGGCAGATCAAGCCGCCGTTTATTTTGCTGCTTCTGCCAGATTGTCGCTTGTTTACCGTATAAATCAACCTCCTTCCATTCAAGCTCAAGAGCCTCGGATACGCGAGCTCCTGTGCCCAACAAAAAAATAAACAAAGGCTTTAAATGATCCGCCGCTTCCTCAATTAAACGAATAGCTTCTTTTGGATATAAGAACTTTACCGGCTGTGTTTGCACTTTTACCGGCGCAAATAGAGGTGGGTCACACCATCCTCTATGCGCCGCAAAACGCATCACAGCACATACAGGCGTATTGACCGCCCGCTTTTTGGTTGCTTGTGATGAATGAATGCCTTTTTTTAAGATTACTTTATAGGCCTCATCCAATTTTTCCTGGTTAATATCTATTAGACGCGTATCATGAAAGAAATCCAGCAACCTTCTGAGATACGCCTTCGTTCCTTCTCCTCTAGGTTCAGCCTCCAAATAAGCAAGAACAGCATGGGAGAATGTAACTACCGACTTTGCGCCATAGATGCTTTCCTGCCAGGCTTGGCTTTCTCTCTTTGCACGATATTCTTCTGCTCTTTTTTTGCTAGAAGTCCCCGTGCTTTCGCGTATGCGCCGTCCGTTGACCGTACCGATGATATGCCAGAACGTTGAGTCCGGGCGTTTGATGAGCTTGAGGGGCATGATGATAGGCTCTGCTTTAATGTTTGATATTGTTCTTCCGTAAAGATGTATTTTTTCCCCCATCTCCCATGCGTTGACTTCCCCTCGAATGAAGGGAAATCTCTCATGTGATGAATGAGGCGAGTGCGACCGACACGGCCTTGGAACCTCTTCAGAACATCGTTCAGCGTCATAATTTCAGCGCCGCCCTGCGAGGCGGCGATATGATTATTCATCACTCTGCCCCCTCGTGCGTTTCGTTGTCTTCTTCAATATGTCTTCTGTTCCAGTTTTGCGCGGAAAACTCCCAGTTCGCCCCGGCCTTATATGGACCTATTGCCTCACAGGAGTTGCAAAAAATATGAAGACCTTCATTTTCGAGGTCGTTTGACCCACAAAATGGACATGGCTTTAGGAGGTTACTCATGGGCTCTTTCCCCGCTTTAACTCCCTGATAGCCAGGACTAACAAGGTTCCGTAAAAGAAAACCCACACGGTCCAGACCCCAACCCATCCTTTTAAATTAAGCACCAGCATCGAAACCGAAATCATGAAAAACCATAGGGTTATCCCAAAGATTTTTTCATTTTTCGTTTCAATGCGGCGTTTGTTCCAACGAGATATAGCCTTAATTCCGTCCTCGTTACTCTTCCCTTCATCTGAGATTGGACCGTTCGCATGACAGTTCACACACTCAACCGCTAACCGTTTGTCGTATGTGTGGGAGCTTGTGAGGACAAGAGCAACATGGCCCGACGCGCAGAATGGGCAGCGTTTTAAGTCATGGTAGATCATGCTGCCTCTCCCCACCTATCCTGCTTCTGCAATGTAGCTAGGTAGTTCATTTTGAGGACGTGAAACGTCACAAGTTCTTTCTTGAGTGCTTCAATAAAAGCTTCGTCTCGTGTGATGCGCTCTCTATAAGGATGGAACCCAGGGCAGTAAGAATAACGGTCGCACCATTGGCGCCCTGTGACGAGAAGTTGACCTTGCACCTGTGCAAAATAATCATCTCCAAACCCTTTAATGATATAAAGAGCGTGTTTTTCAGGCCGCGGACATTTAATTTCGAGAAGCCCCTCTTCTCCGACAAACCTGTCAGGACTTGCGCCGTAAGTTCCTTCATCGTCCGTGATAAAGCCAACAGAAGTCACTGTTTCTGCCGTCTCGAATTCGTACGCCATTGCCGCGTTTGTCTCTAATTCAATACCGCGCTGCACGTCCATATTCTGGCTTAAATCGCGCTCTAAAGAGATACCTAGTATAATTTCAACCGCTAATTTTGCCGCAAAAGCAGGCACTGAAGCAGAAGGCTTACATGTCTTAGGTGTGATGATCTTATTAAATTCAGATGCTGTCGGGATGCCCGCACGAAGGGAAAGCCATTCATCCGATCCTTGCTCTACATTGTAAATTTTCATGGCTTAATACCTCTTTTAGACATATTTTTCTCTAAGTAATCCATCACCCTTTTGAAGTAGTTTGCAGGGATATCATCTAAAGCTTCCACTCCGACATAAGACAATATTTGCCCCGGCCCCGTTTCTAATTTTTGCAGGGCGTTAACAATGGCATTCTTTTGTTGCGGAGTGATAACTTCCTTGTTCTGCGGACGAACCGTAGAAACGCCGTCCTTGTCTTCGTCTGTACGAACGATATTAAGCAGCATTTCAGTGCAATAACGCTTTGCATATGAAATGGTAGAGCCAACTGCTTGAATAGCATTGCGCCCTTGCCCCGCATCTGGTGGCAAATCCATTTCAGCCGTCTGATACTGTCCATTCTTATGCGTTATGATGCCGATTATTGTCTTTACCCCACCTTCAGAAGCCCGGCTTGTAAACGAAAGGCGTAAGTTATGCTTCCGCAATATGGGACGTATGGCCTTATCCATGTCTTCCCAACGAGCAAAGCTATACCCCCCTTTCCCTCCTAAGCTTACTTTCCCGTTTTTCTGTATCTGAGGGATCTCGCCAGAGGCGTCACTCATGGCGGTATTAAACTCCATGATATCTTGCCGCTCTTGAATTTTCTGTTGCATCTCAAGCAACGACTGCATTTTCCCAATGTCACATTGTGGGTTTGTCGCTGCCCGCGAAATGATCTCTAAAAGTGACGCAGGCCCATTCTGCTCTGCATTAGAGGCCGCAGGCATTTTTTTATCTGCTATTGCTATGTCACTCATGGCCGCCCTCCCAAACTGCGAGGCGTTCCCATGATGTGTATGTTAGCAATCATGGCGCGTCTAAAAGCCAGCACGGCACCTTCTTTGTTGCCAGATTTGAGGCACTGCATACCGCTATCGCGTGCCTCTTTACGCTCTTCTACGGGGCTCTTTTCGCTGATTTTGAATACAGCTTCCCCGTTCATGTGTTCGCACATGCTGAAAAATCCTTCGTTTATTTGGGGGTTATTTATTTAAAGTGACGTAAAGACAGTCTGTTCCTTGCAAAGAACCTGCTAAAGAGCGTTCTGACGCTCTTTCAATAATTCCCTGCAATGGCTCAATTATTGAGATATACTTCTCTGATACTTTCTCAGATACTAACGAGTACCTTAATTCGTCGATCTTTATATCAAACAACTTTAATAAGTGTTTTTCCTCTTCTTCACTCACAACAAGAAGACGTTTTTCTAATCTCTGCAAAATATACATTGCAGATTTTATCTTCTCTTTAAGTTGAAAGACTAAATCAACTGGCCATCTTTCCCCTTTAAACTCATTAATCTTCTTCATTCGCGTATATTCAAACGAAACATAGTCGTTCATGAGATCAAGGCTAAAAGATAATTCCGAGACAGAAACTACATAGGGTTTCTGCTCATTTTCATTCAGTAAAATAGCCGTCATCACACCGCCGCCCTGTCTTCGTATGCCATCTTACGGCGGACATCATTAGCCTGATGGATGGCGTCTTCCTTGTCGTGTTGTTCTGGTTCTTCTTCAGGACCGAACAGCGCGTGGAAATTACTCATGCCGTCCTTGGGGTCAGTGGCGGCTACGGCTGCCCCGCAATCAGTAGCGGCCTGATAAAGAGCATCTGCTTCTACCTCATCTTTAGAAGCGTAACTTTTCGCGTAGAGCTTCTTCTCGAGAGAGATTAAGTCAGCATGCGTCTTCATTATTGCTTTATAGGCATTATGAAAATCATCGCTATCAGGCTTCGCCCTTGTGAGAGTAAGGCCCGTTTTGCTGCCCTCTTGTTCAGTGAAACCTTTCAAAGCAGGAGCGACTTTTTCGTCAATCGTACCTGCAAAATCACCAAGCGCAAATCTGAGGTCTGTTGTTGCGTCTGATACACCGAACGATTGCAACCACTCTAAGTTACGAGGCAACGCGTCAAGAATATCCTTCAGACGCAGGCCGTAATCCTGGATTACTCTGAATACATCAATCTGCTTATCTAGCTTATTACTATCTGGGTGCGTGCCCAGGATCATCTGCCCCAGCTCGCGCTCTTTTTGCTCTTGCAATAGGTTGTGCATCTACCCTCTCCCTGCACCCTTGTGCGGGTGCGTTGTGGTGTATGAGGGTATTTTGCCTATTTGGAAAAATATTGCAACGTTAATTTTGCCTTTATGGCAATTTATTGCATTATATCTTCTCATACAAAAGCATCTACAAAAGGGTAAAACCTTCAACCAGGGGCGTCACAATGAAAAATACAGCATGGGCCGAGCTTTCTCACCTATGGACGGAAACTTCGAAAAATGGCAGCTTCTTTATGGGGCGGTTTAAAGAGCCTATACCCTATCTTAGTAAACGACTCTTTTTACAAATGGGCGGATTCTATAGCGGTAGTGGTTTTATAGAATTCTCAAGTTGTGGCTCGATCAATGGGAGAGCACTGATTCGATCAACTGCCATACATGAGGAACTTCCTGAAGCCCTTCCTGAAACATACGTCCTACTAAAGTTTTCAGGGCCTCAGCAGGAGCGCTTTTAATTGCATTCATCATCTTTGATTTGGCTGTTTTATCCTTAGTCGTTGCCTGCACATAAGCTTCTAACATCTCTTTTAAAGCAGATGATTCTATTTCTATACGCACAGACGTCTCTTTTTTATAAAGACCGCCAGCCTCTTCAAAGTAAGCTATCCCCTTTGGGGTAATACGCGCATCCGCAAAACTCCAATATCCATCTGCACTTTGCAATATATTGGCATATACTAATCCTATATCGTGTAAATACTCAAGATTTGTACACAATACATCAATGTCATATAATTCCGTTATTTCGGGTCCATATACTCTCTTTCCTTGTCTTTCATTTAAGACATTCAGTATTTTTAAATATCTCTCTCTTTTTACAACATATTTATCTTCACTCATTCCACTGTCCCCAACTCAAAAAACTGCCTTCAAGCGCGTCTTAATCAAACCAACAACAAGCCCTTTTACTTGGATATCAGGGGCACCCGCACATTCTGGACAGTCTAAGTCAGGTGCAGGGATGACAAATGGCTGCTGGAAAGATGGGTCTGTACTTTGAGGCCATAGACATATCGATCCATCGTCGCGGACTTGCAGAGCTTTTATAGTTACCTCAAAGCCTGATCCGTATGGGTCGCGCCTGTGCACCGTTACGAAATCACCAGTCTCCGGCGGGCGCCCAAGTTCATAAAAATCTATTACGGACACCATCGAACCAGAGGGGAAGACCTTATTCATGCTCTCACCGCGCACCTCAAGGCCATAGCGCCGCAGAGAAGCCGGGTAGCCATCATCAATAGGAGTTATTACCAAGTATCTTTCTGAAGCCTCCCATTCAAAAGCTTCGGTGAACATGCCTGCTTGCACCGTCCCGATAACCTCAATTTGTCGTATCTTTGATGTTGGGACAGGCCTTAGCGACTTGCCAACAGGTGGGGGGCCTTTCCACTCTATCCCATGTTTGGCGAAATATTCAGGAGTGGGCTTTTTCGTAAAAAGTAACCCCACATCCTCTTCTGGAAACCCAAAGCTTTTCCAGAGAGGCAGCGCGATTTCCATCTGCAATTTCCTGTCGCCATTGGCAGGCCGAGATAAACCACTGGCGGCAAGACCTACAACCTCTCCTGCCTGTTCGTATGTCAAGCCAAGAGCCTGGATATAGGCACGAAGATAATTCTTAGCTGGCTTTTGCGTGTTACGTGTTTGGGTCATGGCTAATTTTATCCAAATTGGAAAAAATTATCTTTAGCCAAACAGGCAAAAAATTCTTGCTTAATATTTCCTATTTGGCAAAATACGATTATGAAACTCGCTGATTATATGAAGGTGCATAACCTGACTTACCAAGACGTGGCGCATGGTATCGGCGTCCAAGGGATAGCAACGATCTACAGATATAACTCTGGTGATCGGCATCCCTCGGCTCGAGTATTGCGCCGCATATACGAATTCACGAACGGGAAAGTCACAGCAAACGACTTCTTCCATTCCACTCCTGATCAATCAACCCAACAGGAGAAGCGGGCATGATCTGCCTCCCTACCCAAACACCTCTCACGATGTCGAGCCGTGAGATTGCAGAACTGACAGGCAAACGGCATGATCACGTTATACGTGACATCGAAAAGATGTTTTTGGAGCTGGAATTAGATGCCCCCAAATTTGGGGGCATCTATAAAGACGCGGCAAACAGGGAAAAACCTCTTTATAATCTTCCCAAAGACCTCACCTTAACGCTGGTTTCTGGTTATAATGTTAAACTACGAAACGCCATCATCAATCGTTGGATAGCGCTAGAAGCGCAAGCACATCCCCAAATACCACAAACGCTTCCCGAAGCACTTCGCCTCGCCGCTGATCTATCTGAGCAAAATGCACAGCTTCTTCCGAAGGCAAATGCTTACGATGTCGTTGCAGAACATGCGGACGATATTGGAATTCGTGATTGTGGGCGCCTTCTAAAAATAGGGCAAACAGCCGTCGCCAATATTCTTATCAGTCGAAGATGGGCCTGCCGTGATAGCGAGGGGCGCCGAAAGCTTAAACCTGCCCATTATGGATTAATGCAAGGTTACACACGGCTTGTAACGCGTACCTACACAACTAACGAAGGCGAAACACGCCTTTCTGATGAGTTGCGTATTACATCGCGTGGACGTGCCCGTTTAGCAAAAATTGTGAGTGGGGAGGCCGGGTATGAGTAATTCTTTATCCTCTCCCCGCATTCCGATCACTGAAAAGGAAATATCGCAGGTGCGTTCTTTTCTGATGGATGGGCTGAGCCAAAAAAACATCGCCAAAAAAATGGGCATTTCAAAACATCGTATTTACAGGATTATGAAAAATATACGTCGCAAAGAACACGGCGCTAATGGTGGGTGTGTAAGGTTCCAGACAGGACAAAACCCCACGGGTTATTTCCCTCCTTTCAAGAGGGCTGAATTCCAATGAAAAACCCCTTCCCCAAGCAATGGGCAACTATTGCGCGTTATTCAAAAATAGCGAACCGCTGGGAGCCTGTGCCCGGCGCGGTCTGCTCTGAAATTGAAGCTTGCTCCAATCCAAAGATTGAGATGCGCAAGACTAAAATTCGCGGTCTTGAAGTGCTCCAAGTAAAGGAGCGCAATTAATGGCTCGTAATAAGAATTATTGGGTCGGCACAGGGCGTCTGGGCGCAGACCCGGAAGTTCGCACAACACAAACCGGGGTGAAGGTAGCTCATCTACGCCTCGCCTGTTCCCGCAATTGGAAAGACAAAGACGGCAACGACAAAGCCAATACCTTTTGGGCGCCAATCGTCGCATGGGGACTTACCGCAGAAATTTGCGAAAAATACTGCCGAAAAGGCGATCTAATCCGTGCCGAAGGGCCGCTTACCAATCGTGAGTGGCAAGATAAAAACGGCAATAAACGCTTCTCAATAGAAGTAACTATCAACGGGTTTTCTGGGGAAATCGAATTTCTTTCGTCCCCCAAACGCGACGAAAGCTCTCCTTCTCAACAAAGCAGCAGCAGTCGCCAGTCTTCCAAGGAATCCCAATGGAACGATGAGCCTCTTGACGATGAAATTCCGTTTTAAGGACGTAACCAATGACTGACAATTCTATAGATCTCCTAGGTCGGCTTCTCCACATGGCTTTAGAGCAGAAAGATACACTCGGAATAGCTAAACAGATTGAAATCATGGATACTCTAGCGCGAGTTCTCAACGTGAATACCCTTGGCGAATTGTCTCCTTCTCAAGATGGAGAGAGCAAAGCCAATGACTAATGACACAAACACCGGCGGCATTGCGGCGGATCGCCTGCTCTCCATCATTGAACGTGTTGAGCGTTTGGAAGAAGAACGTAAGGCGTTGGGAAGTGATATTCGCGATGTTTTCACCGAGGCAAAATCAGCAGGCTTTGACGTAAAAGTCATCAAGCAAATCTTAAACCTGCGTAAGCAAGAACCCGCAGAAGTCGAAGAGCAAGAAACGCTGCTTGATATTTATCGAAAGGCGCTCGGGCTATGATCAACTTCTTACGCCGGGTATTTTCGCCTGATCCCAAGCTGTTAGCGGAAAATCAGAAACTTAACGGCGAGGTCGTTCGTGCCTTTGAGATTATCGCACATAAAAACGCTTACATAGAAGCCCTAGAGAAACAGGATTACAGGCGACGCGATAAGCGCGGGAGATATGTTTAATGCCCCGCTCCATCAGCTTTACGCTACCCACGCCCTATCCGCTTCTTAATAAGACGTTACGGATGCATCACCGCGCGCTCACGAGATTAAAAAAATCTCTACGGGCGAACATCGTTGCCGCCATTGGGGGGCCTCAGAATATCCCCTCTAAGCCCTTCCCTTATGCTCATATCCGCATTGAACGCTGGAGCGTAGGAACGCCCGACAAAGACAACCTGGAAGGCGGCGGCGCGAAGCAGCTTATTGATTGCCTCACAACGCCCGTTATCCAGGCTCGCAGGCACGTCCGGAACAAATATGGGCTCGGTATCATCGTTGATGATTCCCCAGCTCACATCACGACTGAATATCACGCCGTTAAGTGCCGCTTGTGTGAGCAGAAAACCGTCGTGACAATCACCGAAATTGAAGGCCCACGATGAGCTACTCCGCTATGAAATGGGCGCGCCATCAGCAGCTCCCAACATCCGAAAAATTCGTTCTCTTTATTATGGCGGATTGTGCACGCGAAGGAGACAACGTGTCCTTCCCCTCGCTCAAAACGCTTGTCGCTGACACAGGAATGTCAGAGCGCACTATTCAGCGCGCTCGTAAGGCTTTGGTGCGCCACGGGCTAATCGTTAGAGAACCACGTTACGGGCAAAGCGGCTTCCGTTTGTGCTTTGATGTAATGGTCGCGTCTGAAAGCGTTTCTGACACCAAAAACGACACACGGACAGTAAATAGCGACACTGTGTCGGAAACCCCGTCACCATGTCACCCCGTCACAGTGTCACCCCTAGACGACACTGTGTCACCCCAAAACGACACAGTGTCACCCCCACCTAACCACCATATAACCACCATTGAACCAGAATATATTCCCCCTATATCCCCCAAGCCGAAAAAGTCGGCTCAGAAATTCGCTCCGCCTGATTGGGTCCCACTTGAAGCCTGGGCGGGATGGGTTGAGATGCGTCGGGCGAAAAAGCGCCCGGCGACACAACGAGCCCTTGAGCTGTCCGTCAAAGAACTCGCCAAGCTGCGCGATGCTGGAAACGATCCTGGGGAAGTCCTGGACCAATCAACGCAAAACGGCTGGCAGGGCTTGTTCCCGATCAAGGGCCGCTCGCCTCAAGCCTCTAAGCCGCAGAGTTTCGTGACGACTAGCGGAAACACCAAACGCAGCCACGCCCCAAGCAATCCATTCGAGGGCTTTGGGGACGATTTCGACGACGAGCTCCCCGAGCTGCCGCCCGAATACAAATCGCTCTGCCATCCTCAAAACCACGGGGGGTATTTCGCGTGAGTACCGTTGTCGAATTCAATGCTGACCAAAAGCTCAGTTACCAGCAAGCCAAGAACCGCCGCGTTGGGCAGTGGCTCACGAAGCTTGCTTCTTACGTCGCCCATAGCAAGGAATTCCGCGAGAAAAACGAAGAATATCGGGGAAGATACTGGGCCGAGCTGGTAGCCGTCATGGTGGAAGCAGAAAACATCCCAGACGAAGCATGGAGCGCTGACGCCATCCGTTTCTGTCGCCGTCGCTTCACATTTTTCCCCTCAGCCGCCGAACTATGCGCCGCATTGGCTGAGTTTTCAGAACCACTCCGCGCAGCGCAACGTAAAAAGTGGGAAAAGCAACGAGCGACTAGAGCCATTTCCTCACACGGGGGCGGACTTTCAGTCTTTGCTCAATCGTGCCTCAGAAACTACCACCGCCAAGCTGAAGACGGCTTTCAAGAGCTCGCTTCCTTGCGTGGCACACACCCAGCAGAAGCACGACGCGCCGCTCTCTCGTTTTTGAGACAGCAAAGCCCAGAGGCTTACGAAACGCTGGGCGTGACAGAACAGAAGGATCGTTCTCGCCATGCGTGACAGTTGGGCAGACAACACCACAGAACATCCACTCAGAGACGCGACGCTCCTCTCTGAGTTCGGTCTGGGAATTGAAACGGTAGACGATACCAAAAAAGACAAAAAGCAATCAAACGACGATCTACACGGGACTTCAGAGGGAGAGAAATAATGGAAGCTTTTTGGGAGCTAACAGGTGGTGGATTGGCGGTATTCTTCGCTCTGTCTGGCATTGCCCTGTTCGTAAAGGCGATACGAAGCTTATGACGACAAAAGCAACCCGTTCACCTTATGAACGAGTAGAAAGCGATTTCTATGTTGAACCCGAAAGCGCAACGGATCGGCTCTTGCAGGCAGAACGCCCGTTCTTTGGCCGGATTGTTGACCCGTGTTGTGGTCAGGGGAATGTCGTGCGCTCCGTCAAGCGGCATCTTTCCCCTGATTCCTGCGCTTCTTGTGCTGGCTATGATCTCGTCTCGCGCGACCCTGAGTTTCTCGTAAACGACTTCAGGGAGACGCTGGCCCTGGGCTGGTCGTCCGTTATTTCAAATCCGCCTTATAACCAGGCGCAAGAGTTCGCAGAGCTAGCATTAAAACACACGACTGACCGAGTGTGCTTGTTCTTGAGAATCGCCTTCTTAGAAGGGCGTAAACGGGCAGAATGGCTGGATAAAACACCCCTGGCGCGCATCTATCTCCCCGCAGACAGAATCAGTTGCACACCGGGCCACTTGCTCGGCCAGAAACAACGACACGGAGGAACGATCTTTTACGCCTGGTTTGTCTGGGAGCATGGACATGTCGGGTTTTCACAAAATAGACGACTTCCGCCACTCTCCCACACCGACGAGGCCACATGACGGATAACATTAACATGCCCGCTCTGATGAACGCAGAAAAACTGCCTGATAGGAAAGCAGACAACGAACTTATCTCCACGACGGAACGTTTCTTAGCCGTCGAAAGGCCTTTCGTTGGAATGGTTCTAGATCCCTGCTGCGGCCAGCGGGATATTGCTAAGGCATTTTCTCACTTCCGAGGATCGGGAATATCGTCTTTGGATATCAGTGACGGATACGATTTTAGGGATACCATACCTCAGTTAGGTCATGAACTGGTGTCTGTTGTTTCACAGCCGACTTATGATCAGGCGCAAGAACTCGCTGACCTTGCGTTAAAACATACCAAGGATCGCGTATGTCTATTCCTAAAACTGTCCTTTCTTGAAGGAAGGAAACATAGTCAATGGATAAAAGAGACACCTCTTTCTCGTGTTTGGATTTTCTCCGATCGCGCGACCAGCGAAACGGCCTATGCATGGTTTGTTTGGGAGCGTGGACATGTTGGCCGCCCCCAAATTGACTGGATTCCGCCACTCATTCCCCACAACGAGGCCTTATGACGGATAACATCTTCAGCACGATCCCACCGACCAAAGAGCGCATATTAAAACCCGATTACGAAACAGTTGGGACGGGCAAGCGTAAACGCCGCGTTAAATCGAAGACCGTGCAAGCGCTACACGATAGCGGGGATATTGACGGGGAGGCTGTCACGGCATCTGAGCGGTGGCTCAAAGACTACCTCTTCAGTGTGCATAGATACGCTGACGAATTAGGCGAGCCCCTCCCCGCTGATTACATCAAGGGCGATGAACACACATTTGCGATTGCACGCGCTAAGGCGGGCGAACGGCTCAGCGAAGTAACCCAAGCGCTGGGCTTGTGCTCTCACATGCGGCTTAAAATGCTGCTCGTTGACGGACTGAGCTTTTCGGCTTTGGGAACGACGCTCTGGCCACAAAAAAAACAGCCAGACGCTCACAAATATGCGCGCTCTCAATGCGCTCTACTCCTAGAACAACTAGGGAACTTCTACATCGAAAAAAAGAAAAAAGAAGCACGAGAAAAAGACACTTGTACGTTTAGAAAAAACGTGTCATGATTTCCATAAAATCGGCTGTAGTGCGTGAAAATAGAGAGGTGAGAAAACCCACCTCTCTTTTGCTATTTGAGGGAAATATGGATCATTGGTCAGACTGTGCCGTCCATAATGAACCCGCCGAACTAGCAGACACATGCGATTGTGGAGGCTTTAGATTCTTTGATAAATGGATATCATACCTTTATCGTAAGGGTTATATCCCGGGCGGTTGGGTTGGAAAGTGGTGTTCATCAAAAACACGTTACCGAGTTTGCTTATTTCTAAAAGCTTCCAACCGCTATTCTGCCCACTGATACTTGCTCCACTAACCTGCCACGCACGAACCACGGGATTGCTCGCCCGAGAAATACCTATGGTATAGGGTTCGATAACCCTCCCGATGCCATTATACACAATAGATAAGCAGCGATGTTGTGTTATCCCTTGCATTATAAGGTCTGGAACGCTTGGAGTTGACATAATTGTGTCTCACTATTGACACAGCGTCGCTTCTGTGCTCTGTCTCGCAGGCATAGGGTGTATACCTATAATGATACGAACGCTAAACCCGAATGGGTGTGTGGTTGGTATCGATACAGACAAAACAGCACCTGTCCTTGAGCAGCACAGAAACGTGCTGTGAGTTTGGAAAATGGTAGCAGGGTTGCAGCCCCGCTACCGGTGAAAAGTCCTAAATCCCGGGGTGGGAAAAAGGACAGGTGCCTCTATATCGTACCCTTATATAATGAGTCGACTCAAATTCTCTATAAAACGGCGGTTTTTTGTACTTTTTACGGGGTTCGTCACGCCACTGTGTCACTTTAGAGACCTCTGAGAAATTGAGTTAATCCCTATCAGGCGCGTTGCCAGAATTAAGCTCATTTTCCAGGGCGCGCTCCATATCTAGGCATTCTTGGGAGCGCCTCCGTAACAGCTCTATAATTTCAGGGGTCCAACCAGGCGGAGGAAGTCTTTTCCCCGCTAGGACTCCCCTAATCCGGCTAGAATTAACATTTAAGACATTCGCAAGCGCCGTTTGCCAACGCTCACCAAACGCGGCTTGACCGGCGCGCGCTAGCTGATCAATTGTTAAGCGTTTCCCTTCTGTCATGCGAAATTCCACCATAGGCGGCCAACGAAGGCCACAACAAAAAGTGCCGCCATAGCGATCACAAAACGAGAAGGCTTATCGCTCAAATAGTCTATTAGTTTCTCAGTCATGCCACTTCCCCAAAAGGGGAGAGTTTCTCCCCTCTCCCTCAATGCTTAAACCATGTTTTGATGTGATCAGCGATAGCAAAAGCTGTCTGAATAACCGTTCCTACAGCGCCGATAAGCGCCATGATAAACAGTAAGTTTTCTTTCTTGTTACTCATTTTCGACCCTTTCTAGTCCGTCGGGTGCCCCTTATGGGCTCCCCTTGTTTCTATTTATAGAAACATACCTACAAAAAAGCAAGAAAAAACTGAGAAATTAGCCGTTTTTTGGTAGAAAATCATGCTCTCTTTCTCTCTCCTTCCTGGCCGCAGGATAGGGCGCGGGAGAATTGTATCTAGCCCACGCGGTCTTTACGTCATCATTAAGCGGCATCAAGGACGTGTGGTGATGGTGCCGATTAAAAAAGGCCCAGATACCCGACACCGCGCTGATGTCCATCTATCCCTCTATGACGCCGGGCTGCTCGGGCTTGATCCTCGTGATTTCGTGCGTTGTGTCCCGTTCATAACCGAACCGCGGCAGGTCTGGCGATTGGGCCAAGCCGTGCCCGTCCCTCTTATGGAGAGGATCGATAAAGCCGTCTCGAAAGAGATGGAGATGCAAGAATATGAGGATAGCTACTCTAGAAATTAGTTGTATCCTACCGTTCTGCTAACCCCAATCTCTCGCGGGCAGCTTGAGCAAGAAATGCCGAACGATTACGCCCTTTCCCAATAGCTTCTAAAACCGATCGCGGTAATGTCACGTTAACGCGCACCATAGGGTCATAGTCTTCTGGCGAAATCTCACAAACAAAAAGACCATGATTATCTGGGTCTTTCATAATGTCTTCATATGACGATGGCGCGGGGATGACGTCACCATCTTCCCGCATCAGTGCAATATGGCCTGACAGAGCTTCTTCAGCCATACGTCGTGCTTCGTCAATTGTTTCCCCTGCCGTCACGCAGCCCGGGAAGTCTGGAAAATGAACCCCATAGTCACTGTCAGGGTCCTTGCTAATAACAGCGAGATACTGAGTCATTTTAATTTAATCCCTGCTTGCTTCTCTACAGATTTCATGACCAAGCGGCTTACATCTCGCTTTGGATGCGTAACCGTGACCTTGCCCGGTTTCGTTGGGTGCTTGAAGTGCCAGTGATCACCAGTCGTTTTGACGTGGTACCAACCATCTTCTTTTAGTTTCTTGATCACGTCTCTGCTGTTCATGAATGAAATATACACACTTAATACACATAATACAAGCTTAAATGTGTTTTAGTGTGTTTCCAGGAAGGTATGGCATCCGCGATGACCCGTTTCATGCGCTTCTGTTTCTTCACATTCTGGCGCCCAAGGCATAGCTGCCTAAAAAGCGGTCATCTCTTCATGGAGACGCCGCTTCATCGTTGCGCTGTTTGTGGCGTTATTCTCAATAAAATAGATCGAAATAGATAATAATAGATAAGGAGAACCTATCATGCCACGGGCTAAACCCGCGGGTTCTGGTCGGAAAAAAGGGAGCCTCAATAAAGCGACGGCAGAAGTAAAATCAATCGCTCAGCAATTCGGCAAGCCTGCAATAGAAATGCTTTTCGATATTGCCCAGCGCTCAAAAAACGATACGGCACGCATTGCAGCAATTAAAGAACTTCTTGACCGCGGCTATGGGAAGTCAACCGCCGTGCAGGAACTTTCAGGCCCGGGAGGTGCCCCGCTCTCACCTCCTCAATTAATTATTCAGAGCGTCTCTGACGACGAATAGAAACGAGATTTAGTCCTGCCGCCATGGCTGAAGCTATCACCGTCAAATTGCACGCCAAGTTTGGGAATTTCTCACATCCTTATCGCTATCGTCTTTGGCATGGAGGCCGTGGGGGCGGTAAGTCATGGGCGATTGCAAAAGTTCTCGTTCTCCTCACGATGTCGCGAACATTACGTGTTTTGTGCTGCCGCGAATATCAAAACTCTATGGCAGACTCTGTTCATAAGCTTCTGTCTGATCAGATTAGCGAATTAGGGCTGTCTCCTTGGTTCACCATCCTAGAGAACAGTATTCGGGCTTATAATGGATCAGAGTTTCTCTTTAAGGGGCTCGCCCGCAATATTCAGAGCATCAAATCAACTGAAGGTGTAGACATTGCATGGGTCGAAGAAGCGCAAACCTTAAGCCAGGATTCAATTGACCTCCTTCTACCGACCATTCGAAAGAAAGGCTCTGAGGTTTGGTTTACCTGGAACCCGCTTGAAGAAGGCGCCCCTATTGAGAAGCTGAAAGAGAGCCTTCTTGAAAACCCTCGTGCTTTCATTAGTCAGATCAATTGGTCAGACAATCCGTGGCTTCCTGAGACCCTCAATGAGGAACGCTTACGGTGTTATGAACACGACCCAGAAAACTATGAACATATCTGGGAGGGGGCTTACCGGGCGCACGGCTCAAGCTTCTTTAAACTCTCTCATCTGCTTATCGATAACGCGCCCAGCGATACGCCTTCTTTCTGTGATTGTGTGTATGCCGTCATCGATACGACCCTTAAAGGTGGTGCAGGCAACGACGGAACGGGGGTCATTTACTTCTCGCTCGACAACTATAATCAGAGCCGCCCTCTTACGGTTCTTGATTGGGATATTGTCGAGATTGAAGGGAGCATGCTGGAAGAGTGGGCTCCCGTTGTTGTGGGCCAGCTTGAACATTACGCGCGCCTGACAAAGGCACGAAGCGGCTCTATTGGCCTGTTCATTGAAGACAAGGCGGCGGGCTCTGTCGTTATCCCACAGTTGCAACGAAACGGGTATCCAGTACAGCCCATTGAATCAAAGCTTACCAGCATGGGCAAAGATCAACGGGCGCTGAATGCCTCCCCTTACGTGCATCGTGAGCAGATAACCCTCACTCGCCACGCCTTCGATAAGACAACCATCTTTCGCGGCCAATCCCGCAATCACTTCCTTACCCAGGTTTTCAATTTCATCCTTAACGATAAGGACGCCGCCCGGCGCGCTGACGATCTCCTCGATTGCTTTTGCTACGGGGTCGTCATTGGGCTGGGCGACAATACAGGGCTTTAACCAATGGCAGGCACATCATCAGATTTTGGCGACAATGCCCTATGGCGTGAGCTGTTTAATACGCAGCTTCTGCCCGGTCACGCCCCTTCGTATGAGTTGTGCAAGCTGCTTTATACGTCTCATCCCTTAGGCGCTAAAATTGCGCGTATGCCTGTGGATATGGCCATGGGGGAAGAACGTAAGATTCGTGTTGGTGACGCCTTAGACGATGAGCCCGCAAAGGAGTTTAAACGCCATTGGGGGTTTATTGGTTGTGACGATATTATTGCTCAACTGGGCACAAAGGCGCGTGTTTATGGTGTGGCTGTTATGGTATTCGGAGCCGTTGACCCGAAAACGAATAAACGTATCCCCCCTGATCAAGACATCCCGTTTAACCGCCTGCATGAGCTGGATATTTATTTCAACGTTGTAGACCCTCTGAACACAGCAGGATCGCTTGTTTTCCAGCAAGACCCCAATGACCCCTCCTTTTTGAAGGCCCCTGCCGCCGTTACGGTCAATGGGACAACCTATAAAAAAGGGCGCTTCCTTATTTTGATGAATGAGGAGCCCGAATATCTTGATTATGAAAGCTCAGCTTATGGCTATTCTGGGCGCTCAAGTTTTCGCCGCTGCGTGTATCCTATGCGGTCTTATCTTGAGTCCCAGATTGCGAATAACCAGGTCGCACGTAAAGCGGGCGTTCTCATTGCCAAGCTAAAACAACCAACGTCTATCGCTAATCGCGCGATGCAGGTTTTTTCGACAGAGAAAGCCGAGAAACTCCGCATTTCTGCCAATGAGAACGTCATTACAATCGGCCATGATGAGGATGTCGCCACCCTTAACCTCATGAATGTTGACAGCTCCCTGAGCGGTGTTCGTCAGCATATCCTAGAGGACATCGCCGCCGGCGCCACGATGCCCGCCCAAATTCTCAAGGCGGAAACACTAGCACAAGGCTTCGGAGAAGGAACGGAGGACGCCAAACAGATCGCCCAATATGTCAGCCGCGTCCGCCGCTGGCTCAAAATGATCTACGGTTTTTGTGATGCTGTCGCCATGCGCCGGGCTTGGAGCCCTGATTTCATCGCGGCTATGCGTGAGAAATATCCTAAAGAGTATGGGAACAAGAGCAACGAAACTATTTTCCGAGAATGGCGGAATAGCTTTACCCCCACATGGCCTTCTGAGAGCACAGATGAAAGTTTCGATGTCACAGAAAAGAAATATCGTATCATACTTGAGACAGCGCGGGTTCTCGCCCCCTTAGTCCAAAGCTCTCCAAGGGATATTGGAGGACTCGTTGAGTTCGTCCAAAGAAATATCGAAAACACAGGAGAAGAGATATTCAGCGGTGAGCTCAATATCGACACGCAGAGAATCGCCTCTCTTCCCCCTGGCTCTTTTGACCTAAAGGAAAGCGAACCAGAGGGGGAAGATTTGCCCTGAGCGAACCGTCATGAAGGCTCGCTTTCTTGCGCAGAAAACGGCTTTGGGAGCGGGTTTTTTTCGACATAATCCGCTATCTTTTCCAGCCACGCCGCAATGGATGAGGGAACGGAGAGACGCCCACGCGCCCACTGTCTCACCGTCCCTTCACTGCATCCAACGATGCGCGCAAAGCCGCGTTGCGTCCAATGGAGTGTATCAAGGCATTGCCTCAGCCGTGTAGGTGTCATGGATATTCTCCTTTGAAAACCGGGTACTATTACCTCGGCAAGAACAATATTACGCAAAACGCGTAAAGATATAAGCTTTTTTGTGAAGAGTTTACATTATGTCCCGCAAACGAGAGACCTTTCAGAGCGTGCTTACGCAGGCGGTCGAAGATTTGAGGAGAAACGGCTATGACAGTAAAGCCAGACATCAAAGATGGCTCCGTAAGCTCAGACAACTCGCTAAGCGTATGGTCGGCAGTGATGAAGAAAGCACCCGACGGGTAAAGCGCGTTTTACAGGCGAGCTACACCCAAAAAGTCACCAAAGGATCCATCGCCAAAGAGCACCAAATCTCCGTTTACACAGTCAAGCAGCTCTCCCCATCCCTACAACGTGAATTGGCGCGACGGATTGCCGCCGCTACGGAGCTTATCACCCTCAATAAAGACCGCGCGGTCGAGCAAACATTGCAGCGCTTTTCAGGATGGGCGACGGCACAAAACCCCGGCATGACAACCCCCGAGAAAGTCCGAGAGATTAAGGCACAGATCAGCAAACCGCTTTATCAACAGCCCTTTGAAGAGCGGCGGACTGTTATTGACCAGAACGCCAAGTTTAGCGCCAATCTAAACTATCTCGTCGCCTCTGATAATAAAGCGATTGCCGTTATCTGGGATGCTAACGCGAGCCGTCCGAATTATCATCATCGACCGGAACATTTGGCCCGGAATGGGAAGATTTTCGTCCTCAAGGATAGCTGGGCCTACCAGAACGGCTACATCAAGAAAGACGTCGATTTTTACGAAGATACAGAAGGCTTCGCAACGGCGCCCTTCTGCTCCTGTAAGGGAATTTACCTTTACTCCCTCACTGATCTTCCTGAAGAAATGCTGACAGAAAAGGGCCTTGCTGCTGTGCACGACATCAAAAACGGCAAAGGCAAGCGCTAACAGTTCCCCCACCCTATGAAGGTTCCTCATGTCTATTCAAGCCGCCGGTAACGTCTATACCGCCGATGGCCGTATTCTGCTGCTCAAACGGCGTGACGGCACATGGGGGATTACAGGAGGAGACAGCCAACCAGACGAGACCCCACGCGAAACGGCCAACCGTGAAGCGCGCGAAGAAATTGGCTTCGCTCCTGATGGCTTGCTGCTGTGGAGTGTAAGCCTCCCCCGGCGCGATGGGGACGGCGCGTTTACGGCTTTTGCAATCAAATGCAAAGAGACCTTTACGCCCAAACTGAACGACGAGCATACCGCCTATGGGTGGTTTAAGGGCGATGATCTCCCGGCTCCGCTCTTTGGCTCTACGGCTGATATTCTCGACCGTTTCACGGCCAATATGGGCGACATCTGCCGCAAGATCGCCGAGGGGAAATATACCAGCCCGGAACTATTTTATAACGTCACACTTTTTGCCATGCGGATTAGTGGCACGGGCTGGGCGTATCGTGGTGGCGATAAACAGGAATACGCTTACCGAGATCGTGATGTCTGGCTAACGCCCGGCGTAATGGAGGCTTTCCAGGGGCTGCCCGTTGTTTTTGACCATCCCGAAGGCCCCGTCATTGAAGATAACTTCTACCGTGACCGCGTCGTGGGCTCCGTGGTTTATCCTTATGTCAAAGACAAAGAACTATGGGGCATCGTCCGCATTCAAGATCGCGCGATGGCGGAGCAGCTTACAAAGCAGCCGTGGTCCACCTCGCCGGGCGTTCTGACAGGGAAAGACAGTATCGGAACGCCCTTAGGCGATGGGCAAACCCTTATCCTCGAAGATGTCCCTTTCCACCCCGACCATCTCGCGATTGTCCCTGCTGGTGTGTGGGACAAATACGGCCCCCCAACCGGCATAGACACCCCTCTCAACAAACGCATAAAGGAACTCGATACTATGGCTGAGCTAAGCCGCGAGAAAACAAGAGCCGCATACGATGCGCTCAGACAAAAAGCTAAAGATAAACGCCACGATGCAAGCCGTAAGGACGACGCAGAAGGCGAGCGCGTTTATGATAAGGCCCTCGAAGACCTCGACAAGCTCAAAGGGCTTTTTGAAGGCGCGAAAGCAGAAGCCGACCGCAAAGACGGCCAGGAGCCTGACGAAAAAGAAATCGCGCGTGAGCTGGTGCGCATTGGCCGCGACATTGAGAAGCACGATACCGCCCCAACAGACCCAGCGCAGCCCTCAAGCTTTATTCCTGGGGAGCCCGCCCCTGAGCAGAGCCCAGCCACAGAAGAGCCCTCAGAGATGCCAGAAAACGGCGATGAGTTAGCCCAAGCGCTGCTCAATCTCGTCCCCTCTCAAGATGAAGAGAATAAACCGATGGAGAAGGAAGAACTCCGCAAAGAAGACAAAGAGCGCACCGATAAGAAGGACAAGAAAGACACTATGGCCGCGCCTGCGACTGTTACGGCTGACCGTAAAGATGAGCCCGGCAACGACGCTCAAAAAAATGAGATGCTCGCAACGATGGTCGCGCATATGCGTGAGAATGGCTGCTCTGATGCGGCAATTGCTCAATGCGTCACCGATTGCGGCGGCAACCCTGCGGAGTTTGTGGACCTAGAAAGCGATAAAGACCGCGCCGTAAGGGATCGCCTCGACGAACTCAATAAGCGCGATGAAGAGGCACGAGCAGAGCTCGAACGGCTTCAGCGGCGGACGCGCCCCCTTAGCGACGAAGAGCATAACGAGATCAGCGAGGCTGAATCTAAAACGGACGCAGTCGCCCAACCTCTGGGCCTTCAAACGCCGCGTTACATTCCGGGCGAAAGCGTCGCAGGCTATCAGCGCCGTTGTGCAAAGCTTCTTCAGCCGCATTCTACCGATTGGAAGAATGCAGACCTTTCCGAACTTCCCCCGGAAGTGTTCGCGCTTGCGTCCCGTCAAATCCACAAAGACGCCCAGGAAGCCGCAAGGCGCCCCGTTCGTTACAAAGACAGTGACCCCGTCCGCCCTGTCACGCAACGCAGCCCAACCGGCCACACACGCACCGAATATCGCGGCTCTTTCAAAAGCGCTTTCGGCGAATTCATGGCTTAAAGGATTTCTTTCATGGTAAATACGTTCCCAATCAACCCGTACGCCACAACTCAGGCGTCCGGGCTTTTTAGTAGCTCCACCACGGGCGCCATTCAGGGCCTTACGTGGGCTGACCCGGCCACCCGTTATCGTCTCTCTATTGGCTATGTTGACCCGAATGAGACACTGCCTATGTGGGGTGGCGTTGCCGTATCAGAACGCACCGGCCAATTCCCCGGCATGGGCGCAACCGTCAATGCCGGTCAGTCGCCTAATAATGGCCGTTATGGTAACGCGCTTAAACGCGCCACCTCACCCCAGGACATGACAGGCTTCGCGGTCTTCGACCATGCTAATCATATGGTCATCACACCATCAAGTCAGGTGCCCATTTCAACCCCAGGGATGTCTATCGGGTTTGTGCGGTTCGGTTCTGAAATGCGCCTTCCCGTGCAGGCTGACCCCGCCCTCTTAAGCCAAGTAGGGAGCCAGACGCAGGGCTCTTACGGGTGGGACTTCACGAAGCAACGCCTTGTTGCTGGATCGGGCTCAAACACTATTCCCGTACGCCTTCTCGACGTCTTCCAAACAGGCGGAAAACTCGTCTCGATTGACCAGACAGCGGGGACCTCCACCTGGCAGCGCAGCGAGGACGTTAAAGATTCCATTTTGGTTCTCATCCAATTTTAATTCTCCCTAAGGATCATTAAGAAATGGCACTCATCGCCCCTACCAGAATGACGGTGAACCCGTCATTTACAGACCCACGCTTTCTTATCAATTATGCCCTACGATCGGGCTTTATGTATCTCTTCCCACGCCAGGAATTGGATGTTCGCCTTACTGAGCGTGACCAAGCCGTTTATGTTCCTGTGCTCGATCTCCGCACCATCGCGCAGGGCTCTCAAACGGGGTATAATGAGCTCCCAACCGTAAGCCTTAACCTCGATTACATCACGACACCGACTTATGAGCAGAAAATTCGTGTCGTCTATTCGCGTGAAGATTTAAACGCAGCGGCCAACTGGAATATGTCGCTGACCGATGCGTATTCTAAGGCCATGCGTCAGGGGCATTTCCAGCTTTTGCGCGATGCGGCGCTCTTTGGGTTTAACCCACAAAATGGGGAAGGTCTCATCAATAGCAGCAGCGGCACGGTAAGAGAAAATCTCCCAGCCGATAGTAACGGTAAAGCAACCGTTGATGACTATGACCCTAACCAGCTTTTCCAGGCTTTAAACCGCGTTATTACAGGGATTTTGAACCGCTGTAACTTGCTTGGTGTTACAGGCCGCTACAATGATGGTGGTGCAGCCGTTAAAGTCACTTGCCTGACCCCTCAGCGCGTCTTGGGAACCTTGGTCAGTAAGGTTGTAGAACTTACCGGCTATCAGCGCCCTGGGGCTGGTTCTGCGTCCATTTTGGAGGCTGTCCGTGGCGTTATGAACGCCGCGAACGTGGATGTCACCTTTGCCCCAGATGACGAACTCCGTGGACGTGGGGCAAATGGGACGGACATCATGCTCTTTACCATTCCAGAGCTGCCCAATATGGCCGCACAAGGGGCAATTGATACGAACGTTTTTGCCGATGAGTTTGGTCAAGCTAATTTGAACTGCAATGGCTTGTTTGCAGACCGGGCTATTCCTGCCGAAATCACCGGCCCCGTCGGAGCAGAAGCAACAGACGTCGTAACATTCATGCGCACGACGAGCGGCTGGGCATTGCGCGGCGAAGCAACCACCATCCTTTCTGTGGGCGTGTCTGAGGCAAATGAGTTTACAGCCGCAGGGCCAGCGTCAAGTGCTCCTGCCTCATCTTCAGCAAGCACGGCTTCCTAACATCGCAAAAGAGGGTAAGAGCGCACTATGTCGCGCTCTCCTCAGCTTCTAGGCCTTTTTGGATCAAGCGGCGGATCGCCTCGGGACGCGTTACATAAGGCGGCCCACTGGCAGCAATCCACGCATCCAAATCAGCCAACTCTTCTTCAGAAACACGAACCATGACTGGAGAGGTTTTTCGGCGCGGCCTTCCTCTCGATGATTTCTTGATATCTTCGCTTGCCTTTTTCATAGATACGATGATATTAAAAAATCAGGCCGAGAGGAAGAGGCAACTTCCAGCTCAGCCCTAACACCAAACAAGGAAAGGACACTTCCATGCTCAGTGCTGTGGAAAACGATAGCGCACATGCGCATCCAGTACAAGAGGAAAACGCCCCTCAAGATTGGCAGCGTGTCGCGTTAGAGAATGTCATTCAGTCATCGCAAGAGTTTACGACACACATCATCTTATTGCTGGATACTCTGAAAGACATGATCCCTGACCCCGACAATGAAGGGATAAAAGCGGCTGACTTCGTCCGGCTGATGACCGCCCATTCCGAGTATCACTCAGACACTATAGGCCGTGAGATGGTCGCTATTAAACGCGCGATGGGAGAAGCAGCATGAGCACTATCATCCCCGCTGAGTTCTCCGACGTTGCGACGCTCTGCACAGCGAAAGAAGTCGTCATTGGCTCTCAAGTTGTGCTGGGCGTTGATGCCCGTGCTCTTCATGAAGGGTTGGGAGTAAAGCGTGATTTCGCAACCTGGACAAAAGCACGAATTAATTCTCTCGGATTAGAAGAAGGAGTAGATTACGAGCGGATTTCCCGCTCCCCCGTTTTGGGGAGCGGGAATAGAGGGGCCTCCACTGACTACACCCTCACCCTAGACGCCGCGAAACATATCGCGATGGTTGAGAAAAATGAGATGGGGCGTCTGATCCGTTCCTATTTCATTTGGGTGGAGAAGCAACAAATCACCGCACCTTCCGCCCTTACTGCGCGTGAGGTCGGCGGGATTGCAAAAAGCGTGGTGAATAAAGCCGTTGCCCCTGTGATGGAAGAAATCGCTTCTCTGCGAAGTCACTTAGAGCATGTCGTGGGCTCTTATGACCCAACGGGCATTTTTGTGACGGGCTATCGTCCAATGTCCGCCGTCGTCAATGAGCATAAAATACCCTCATGCGGACGGCGCGGTCTGGTCGTAAAATGCTCCAACCGATGTGCCCGCTTCCTACAAAGAAACGGCATGGGCGGCATGATCCGCTGCACGCGAGAACAAGGGACGCGCCTCTTTCATCAGGAGGGCCTCGATAAATGGCTTCTCGCTGAAGGGAAAGAAATCCTTCTTAACGCCCGCGATATTGCCATTGGGCAAAACACCATTCCTTTTCCGCGTGCTGTGCACAAAGAAGAGAAAAGGTAAAATCTACCATCATCACGCAAGTGAGGGCCCTCCCCATCCGGGAGGGTTTTTCTTTTTGATCCTTTTGGAGTTTTTATGCATCTCTTCATCGGAAACCCCACGCACCAAACGTATATTTTCACGTTCCGCCGCCCCGGGGATCGTGCTGATCAACCCAGCCGCATGACGATCCGTGCAGGGGCGCAGGTGGCTATTCGTGACCTTGACCCCGAGGATGCACGCGATATCATCAAGCAGCATCAAGTTTTCGGCCTATGCCGCGCCTCGGAAGCACACCGCTCTCCTCATTATCGCGGCCTCGTTTACAGTGAAGATAAGCCGGTCAATTTTAAAGAACTCGCTTCTGGTCTTGAGGACAATCACGAGAAACTGACCAAAGAAGGCCAAGCAAACCGGAAGCGTTCTGCTGAAGCTATCGCAGGCCAAACAATGGCCCAGGCCAAGCGCGGGAAAAAAGAAAACCTTACAAAGTCCATGGAAGTAAAGATTACCGCGAAAGACGATAGCGGTAAAAATTTGAGCGCTTTCTCGCAAGAAACCTACGAAGCTGCTGGGGGTTAATCCCTATGGAGAACCAAGAGCCAACCCTTGACGGGTTCAAGGCTTTTATCGGGGCTGAAATGCAAGTCCCGCCCTCCGCGCAACCTTCCGAGGCGATTATTGATTTCGTTTTCGGTTTGGCGAAAGATTTAGCCATTCCAGAGATCCGTTGCGTCTCGGTACGCGTTTATGCCGCAGCAGTTTACAATCTGGCAGCGTCCAACCTCATTCAATTCGCCCAAGACGACCCAAAATCAGCCACGCCGTCTTTTTGGAAGACTTTGCGCGGATCTCTGGGAATGAACAGCTTCACGCCGGGCCTTATCGCCTCAAGTGCTGACAACGGAACCTCTCAAAGCTGGTTCATCCCCGACGCTTTTAAAGATTTGAGTATTGCGGATCTGCAAGCGCTCAAAAACCCTTATGGGCAATTCTATCTGTCCCTTGCTCAGCAATACGGAACTGTTTGGGCGATGGTTTAACATCGCGGGGAAGTTGTTATGCCGAAAATCCATCTCGGCGTGAGTCAACAAGCTTATGACGGCGGGAAGACAACGGCTGATGTCGCCCGTATTTTAGAGGCACGTTACGGCCTTTTCTCTCGCTTTGTTGCCGCGAATGCCGAATGGATTCAAGAGCGCCTAGAGGCCGCCTTTGAGACCAACATTGCAGAGGCCCTTGTGACAGGAATTGTTCCCGCCTCGCCTTATAGGGTCGTAGCCCAACAACTCCAGGCCAAACTTCAAGAAGCAATCAACAGCGGTTCGATCGAACGAATGGGCCTCGGCCCCGGAAAAGTCCCCACACAAGCGGCTATTGATGGTGTGAATCATCGGTTTAAAAGTGGGTTTAACAATGTCTCCCCGTCGGACGCTAAACGGTTCCGCCGTGAACAAGCCAAGCTCCCACGCGGCGAACGGAAACGGCTCAAAGGCGACCCCCGCCCCTCATTCCGCGATACCGGGATTTTTGAGAGAGCTTTAATGGCTTGGGCCGAGGAGAACTAGCATGCCGTCACTCAGTGAACTCGCTGGCTCTAATACGCCTCTTGCGAACGCGCTTGAAGCAGGCCTGAAAGATATTTCCTATGACCAAAGCGTTCCGTTTCGGAAATATAAGCGCGTCGTGCTCCCTCTTGATGGGTTTATCTTCTGGGTAGCCTGTTCCGCACAACAAGACGTCAAAGGCAGCCTCCACGCCCGCACAGAAAGCACACAGAATGAATGGGCTTCTTACGATCAGAGCGGGATTGTTTTCACCACGAAAAAAGAACTCGACCCATTCCATGAAGAGACAACGGAGCTTGATACTGTATGGGTGGGAACATGGCAGGGAATCAAATTCGCCATCGGGGCACGCTCCCAGCGTTATGAGCAGGCCGGACTGCAACATTACCTCGGAGACACTATCCCGCCCACTTTTTGCCGCCAATTCATCGAAACAGAGGCGGAATTAGAGGGGATTTCTCCCATTGTCAGTAATTCACTTCCGTTCTTCTTAGCCATGGCAACCGAAAGCCCTGCACCTTTGGCATGGTGTGCTTGGCCGCGTGGGGTTCCTGTCTTCCCGAGCTTCAGCGTACCAGACAATCAAAATGCTCCTTATGTCAGCGCTCATCATGAAAGCGAGAGCACAACCGCTTTGAGCATGGGGACGCGCAGCCCTAACGGCACGACCGACACCCTCACCCGTGAACGCGTCCGGTTGCGGTTGGTGGGTTTAACGAATGAAGAAGCCTCCAACGTCCTCAACTTCGTCACTCATTGGGCTTTGCTTAATTGGGACAAGTTGGGCGTACTGAATACACCCATTCTTCGTGACGATAAGCGGCCCCTCGCGCCTATTAACACGCTGGGCATGCTGAAAACGATTGATTTTGACGTGATGTATAGCCAGCACGCGGCGCGTTCTGTGGCGTTTCAGACCATTCAAAGCGCGAAACTCACCCTTCAGAGCGCGGTTAAGAACCCCAAGCTCCAAACCATTTCCCACGCTCACGTAGCTTTAAGGACCTCCCTCTAATGCCCCAAATTGTCACGATTAATGAAAGCGTCACCCGTGGCGCAATGCCGAACCTATTACAACAAAAAGCGTGCCTGATCAGCTTAGGCGCAACCTCAATTCCGGTTGGTCAAGCCGCGGAAGTGACCTCTCTCTCGGATGTCATGGCCCTGCTCTCGCCTCTCGCTACCGTCAATATCAAAGGCGGCTCTGAGAATGGGCAGCCTATCGCCCACGGCACGATAGACCCGACGGATGGCACGCCAGAAGTTGACGATATGATCCGCTCAACCAGCGGGAACAAGGCCGCGATGGCCGAACTTCAGGC